>JBGVGD010000020.1:0-143094 GCA_045121515.1 Phocaeicola sp.
CTACAAAAATCGTGCCAGAACGTTATTTGCTTGATAATGAGGGAAAAGACGAAAAAGGGGGTATGGCAAAAGTGTGCGATTTCGCACATTTTGTGTGCGGAATCGCACACTCCGCACAGGGTTTTCTGTTAATTCTTGTAAAATCAATTTCAGATTTCTATACAAATACTCGGGGCTTAACTTTTATCATCATCATTCCATGAAAAAAAGACCACCATCTTTTTTTTACGGACCACCATCTTTTTAAAAAAGACGATGATGTTTTAAAAAAACGCGGCGGCGTTTGAAGTAAAACACGACCGCGTTTAAAAAAAACACCGTGACGCTAATATTAATTTTCATATTCAAACGAAATTCACTAACTTAGTCCTCCAAATAATAAACATTCGAATCATGAAAAAAACTTTTACTTTGTTCGGCTTGCTGCTCATGTGTTTGCTGGCCTTCGCACAAAACCCGTGCCCACAAGTGATTCCTGCCCTCCAGCAATGGAAAGGGGCGAAAGGAACCCTCGCACTTCCTGCTCAAGGAAGCATCGTCATCAACCCTCAAGATGAAGCCACCCTTGGCCAAACAGCCTCTATCTTGGCCGAAGACTTGAAGGAACTAATGGGGTGGGAATACAGTATCACTACTGGCAAGGCCAAGAAGAACGACATCTACCTCTCACTCTCCCAACCCGATGAACAACTCGGCAAGGAAGGCTATGTACTCGCTATCAACAACAAGGTAAGCATCGAAGCACCTACTACACAAGGGGTATTCTGGGGAACAAGAACTCTCCTCCAAATGCTTTACAGACAAAAAGCTACCTTGGCTAAGGGTACTACCCGCGACTGGCCGGAGTTTCCTAGCCGTGGCTTTATGCTCGATGTGGGTAGAAAGTTCTTTACCCTCGACTATTTAAAGCAACAAATCAAGGTGATGTCGTTTTACAAGATGAACGAATTTCAAATTCACTTGAACGACAATGGCTTCCCTCAATTCTTCGACAATGATTGGAACAAGACCTATGCTGCCTTCCGTTTGGAAAGTGAACGCTTCCCAGGTCTTACTGCCAAAGACGGCTCTTACACCAAAAAGGAATTTACCGAACTCCAACGCATGGGTATGGCATACGGTGTGAACGTGATACCGGAAATCGACATCCCGGCACACTCGTTGGCATTCACTCACTACAAGCCGGAAATCGGCACACAGGAATATGGTATGGATCACCTCGACTTATACAAGGAAGAAACTTATCAGTTCGTCGATGCCTTGCTGGATGAATACATGTGTGGCGAAGAACCCGTATTCATTGGCCCGGACGTACACATCGGTACCGACGAATATAACAAGAAGGAAGCCGAACAATATCGCTATTTTACTGACCGCTATTTGAAGTACGTGGCTAGTTATGGCAAGACTCCTCGCATGTGGGGCGGCTTGAAGTGGCTCCCTGGCAAGACTCCCGTACAAGCAGAAGGGGTAACTGTCAATGCTTGGTCGTTCGACTGGGTAGATCCTGAAGTATCTATCAAGGAAGGTTACAAGCTCATCAATACTTGCGATACTTATTTGTACATTGTGCCAGGCGCTGGTTATTATCGCGAATTCCTCGACCACCAATGGCTTTATGAAACATGGACACCTTGGAAGATGAATCGTAAGCAAACGCTTCCAGTGGGTACACCGGGTGTATTGGGTGGTATGTTTGCCGTATGGAATGACCAATGCGGAAATGGTATCTCCGAACAAGACGTGCATTACCGTTCATTCCCTGCCGTTCAGGTCATGGCCGAACGCTTGTGGAAGGGTGACAACAAGGACGTAGTTCCTTTTGCCGACTTCGAAGCGCTTTGCAAGGCAATGCCAGAAGCACCGGGTATCAACCTCTTGGGTAGAATCGACAAGGAAACGATCTTGGCAGAAGAATTAGCATTGAGCGGTAAGGACAGCATCGAAACTGCCTTGAAGGAAGTAGGCTATCCTTACACCGTATCGTTCAGCATCTGCCCGGATGAAAAGCAGAATATCAGTGGTGTGCTCTTTAAGGGTCCTCACTCAACCGTTTATACCAATTGGGAAAATACAGGACGCATCGCCTTTACTCGCGACGGCTATGAATTCGACTTCGGTTCATTCATCCTTCCGGTAGGAGAGTGGACAGATATCACCATTAAGGGCGATTGGAAAGGTACTTCGCTTTATGTGAATGGCAAACTTCAAGAACGCCTCGAAGGACGGAAGAAGCGTGTACTGAACACCAAGTACAACCGCTTGGAAAGTATGCCGATGCAAGAAACCCTAGTCTTCCCGTTGCAACACATCGGCGACGAAATCAATGGCTTTAAAGGAAAGGTAAAGAATGTAAAGGTATCGCAAGAATAGACATATTCTATCGGCCGATAAAAACAATCTGTTGGTGAGTTTTGTTATACTGTATATCTTTGCATCAAGAAAAGAAAACAGTAACTAACTCATTAATAAGAAAAGATTATGGCAACAAAATTTTATAAGTGCAATCATTGTGGTAATGTAGTAGAAAAGGTAGTGGACAGCAAAGTGCCGGTGGTATGTTGTGGAGAAAAGATGCAGGAGTTGATTCCGAACACCGTCGATGCCAGCAACGAAAAGCATGTACCGGTAGTGACTCGCCTGGATGATTGCAGAATCAAGGTAGAAGTAGGTAGCGTTGCTCACCCGATGACACCTGAACATCACATCTCCTTCATCTATGTGGAAACCGAAAATGGCGGCATCCGCGTGAACTTGAAGGACAAGCCGGAAGCAGTGATTTGTGTTTGTCACGACAAGCCGGTAGCCGTATATGAATATTGCAACCTCCACGGATTGTGGAAGACTGAATTGTAAGAATATAGTTATTATTGATTCGAAGGCGGGTGTATCGGGAGGTCATCCGCCTTTTTTCTTGATTTTGGTTCTGGAAGCTCCTTGCAAGTTACTTTTGTCAAAGACCTACCGACTAATCCTGTCATTGCTGACTTGGGATGTGATACCGGTTCGTCTTCATTCGTTTTGGCAAAACATACCGAGACACATATTACTGCCATCAACTTATTTCCCAAATTCATTGAAAAGCTGCAAGTTCCCACTCACCAATATCCAATCGATAACAAAAATTCTTTTCATGATTCTTATCTTTCTTTTAAAACGTTTTCCCGAAACTCTTTTGGAGAAATCCCTGTGTATTGTTTAAAGTATTTTCCAAAGAATGATTGGGTAGGGAAGTTCAATTGTACCGAAATCTCCTTGATGCTCAAATTAGAAGTTTCGAGCAAGAGTTTGGCTTCGGTGATGACCATCTGTACAATCCATTGCAAGGCGTTGTTTCCCGATTTTTCCTTGATGATGCTCGAAAAGTATCGGGGAGAAAGATGTTGCAATTCGGCATAGAAAGCGACTTCGCGTTCTTGTCTGAAATGGCGGAACAAAGATAGCAAGAACTGATGGAAGATAAGGTCTTTCTTGGTCTGTACCATAGGTTGGATAGGGAGTTTTGAAAAATAGATGCTCAGTACTTCATATGTTATTGTTTGAGCCATGGATTTGATCAATTCCACTTGCAAACGTTGCTGAAGAAATCCTTTCCGGTCCTTATCTTCTTCATAAATACGCTCCCAAAGTTTTTCCAGCATAGAACGGATATATCCAAAATTCTCTTCCGTCAACGAGAAAAAAGGATAACGACGCACATGAAGCAGATTTTCTGCATTGGCAACCCGTTGTACGACAGGAAGCATAAAGTCTACATCCAATGCTACCAACAAACCTTCTGCATCTTCACTTTTATAGAGCAAGCGTATAGGCAATGAAGGCATATAGATATACATATCACCCCGACGAATCCGATGGATTTCCTTTTCGAGTGCAACCTGTACCTCTCCATTGGTGCATAAAAACACACCACATTCATCCATCGAAGAAATAATTCGGTTAGGATAAAACGGGTCATCACACGAAGGCGACAAGCGACTGAATCGGAAAGGTATTCGGTGTTCCAACATAAGTATGGTTTTATGCCTCTACAAAATAAATACAAATAGCATAAAAAACAAAGGTCACAGAATAGAAAAGATACAAATAGAACAATATAATCTGCAAATTGACCTTTCCAAATGCAAACATATCCGGTACTTTTGCGCCAAATAGATTAAAGACTAAATTATTTATGAAAACATTTTCACTATGGGTAGCTGCTTGTTTGATAAGTAGCTTTATCACTTCGTGTGGTGAACCTCCAAAAGACACAAAAATGATGAAGACCGTAAAGACTGATACGGTCCGTACTGAAGGTAATCAAGCCCCTCTGCAATATCCTGGAAAGGTAAAAGCTTCGGAAGACATCAGCTTGGCTTTCCGAGTGAGTGGTACTATCCGTAATATCAAGGTAGAGGATGGACAAGCGGTAAAAGCCGGACAACTCCTGGCCGAACTCGACCCGACGGATTATCAGATACAGTTAGATGCTACTGAAGCCCAATACAAGCAGGTGAAAAGCGAAGCCGAACGTGTCATTGCCCTCTACAAGGATGGTGGAACCACTCCCGTGGCCTACGACAAGGCGGTGTATGGCTTGAAACAAATCACTGCCCTTTACGAACATCACAAGGACGAACTTTCTTATACCAAATTGTATGCTCCTTTCAACGGATACATTCAGAAGCATCTGTTCAAGGCGCACGAAATAGTAGGTGCTGGAATGCCGGTACTCAGTATGGTAAGTCAAGGTGCACCTGAGGTGGAAATCAATCTGCCTGCTGTAGAATACATTCGTCGAGAGCAATTCTGCGACTATCAATGTACATTCGATATTTATCCGGGCAAGGTTTATCCACTTAAACTGATAGGTATTACACACAAGGCCAATGCCAACCAACTCTACACCATGCGTCTGCAACTGGTTACCGAAGGACTTCCTATGCCATCGGCTGGTATGAATACCATGGTGAATATCTACCTGAATGAAGAAGAAAGTAAGGAGTTGAAAGTGGCCTCGGGAGCAGTCCTTCTAAAGAATGGAAAATCAGGGGTGTTTGTCTTTCAGCCACAAGACCAGAAAATACAATTCAAGGAAGTGGACTTGATTCGTCTGACAAGTGATGGACAAGCCATTATCACTTCTACCCAACTGAAAGAAGGCGATGTGGTGGTTTCGGCAGGAACTCATAGCATCAACGATGGAGAAACTGTCCGTCCATTGCCTGCTCAAACATTAACCAATGTAGGAGGATTGTTATGATGGATATCAGCAAATGGGCATTCCGAAATCGGAATCTGGTTTATTTCTTCATTGCCGTCCTGGTGGCGGGTGGTGTGCTCTCTTGCTATCAGATGAGCAAGCTCGAAGACCCCGAAATCAAGGTGAAATTAGCCATGGTAGTTACAACTTATCCTGGTGCATCTGCACATCAGGTAGAATTGGAAGTAACCGATGTATTGGAAAAGAATATCCGTACAATGGGCAATATCAGAAGCATCGAAAGCTATTCGTATAATGACTTGTCTCTGATTCAAGTTGAATTGTTGAGTACGGTCAAGGATAATCAGGTAGAACAATATTGGGATATGCTCCGATGGAAGGTGAACGATGCACAATCGTCTCTTCCACAAGGTGTAAGTCCTTCGTTGGTAAAAGACGATTTCGGTCATGTATTCGGTATGTTCTATGCCTTGACGGGTGATGGAATGAACGACCGTGAACTATCCGATTATGCCGAACTCATCAAGCGTGAAATCAATGATTTGGAAGGTATCGACCGAGTGGATCTCTATGGTAAGCGTCCGGAATGCATCAATATTTATTTGTATCAAGACCGTATGGCGAATCTTGGAGTGAAGCCTTTGGAAGTGTTGGCTACCTTGAACGGGCAGAATCAGACAAGTTATACGGGATATTATAACAATGGAGATAATCGCATCCGTGTAACCGTAAGCGACAAGTTCAAGACGGTGGAAGACATCGGAAACATGCTTATCCAAGGGCATGACGATGATCAGCTTCGTCTTCGCGACATAGCCCAGATTGAAAAAGGATACGAAGAACCTACACGTAACGAGCTCTTCTATGACGGCAATCGCTCCATCGGTATTTTGATGTCTGTTTCGGGCGATGCAGACATCATCAAGGTAGGAATAGAAGTAGAACGTACCATGAAGAAGTTGCAGGAAACTCGCTTTCCGGCAGGAGTGGAGATACATCAGGTATTCAATCAACCCAATCGGGTAGAAGATTCATTGGGTACTTTTGCCATCAATTTGGTAGAATCCATCATCATTGTTATTTTAGTACTGATGATTACCATGGGCTTCAAAAGTGGGCTCATCATCGGCTACAGCTTGTTGATAACAGTTTGTGGTTCTTTCTTCTTCCTGTATTATTTAAATGGTACTTTGCAACGTGTATCATTGGGTGCATTCATTCTTGCCATGGGCATGTTGGTAGACAATGCCATTGTGATTATCGATGGCATTCTGGTAGATTTGAAAGCAGGCAAATCCCGCATGGAAGCGATGACCTCCATCGGTCGACAAACCGCCATGCCTCTCTTGGGAGCTACGCTCATTGCTATTTTGGCTTTTTTACCTATATTCTTGTCACCCGATACAGCAGGTGTATATGTTCGCGACTTGTTCATTGTATTGGCAGTGTCGTTGTTGCTCAGTTGGGTATTGGCATTGGTGCATGTGCCTTTGATGGCCAACCGTCGTCTATTCCCGAAAGTAGACAAGAATGAAACCGATAAACGTGTCTATAATGGAAAAATTTACGCTTGTTTGCGTGTTGTGCTTCAATATGGTTTGAAACATCGTTTGGGAAGTGTATTTGCCATGATAGTCCTGCTGATACTTTCCGGCATTGGATTTCTTTTCATGAAGCAAGGATTTTTCCCCGATATGGTGTACGATCAGCTTTACATGGAATACAAGCTTCCTGAAGGTACAAACTCGAAGAAGGTAGTTGCCGACTTGCAAGAAATAGAGGCCTATCTCAAGACCCGCAAAGAAGTAACCCATGTCACTACTTCCATCGGTGGTACTCCTGGACGATACAATTTGGTTCGAAGCATTGCCAATCCATCGTTGGCGTATGGAGAACTGATTATCGACTTCAATTCTCCTGATGCCTTGACGGAGAATTTGGAAGATATTCAGAATTATCTTACCCAACAATATCCGGAGGCTTACGTAAAGCTGAAAAGATACAACCTGATGTACAAGAAATACCCGATTGAAGCACAGTTCTTAGGACCTGATCCTGCCGTGCTTCATCGTTTAGCAGACAGTGCGAGAGTCATCATGGAGCGAACACCGGAAATATGTCTCATCACCACCGACTGGAATCCTGATGTGCCTGTACTGACCGTGGAATATGACCAACCTGCTGCCCATGCTTTGGGATTGAGCCGGAACGATGTCAGCATCTCTTTGCTCACCGCTACGGGAGGAATTCCGATTGGCACGTTCTATGAAGGCATCCACAAGGATAATATCTACCTGAAGAGCGTGAACGAACAAGGCAATCCAATAGAGGATTTGAACAATATTCAGGTATTCTCACAGCTCCCATCTATCAACGGACTCATGAACAAAGAATTTTTGGTAAAATTGAAATCGGGTAATTTCGACAAGAATGAAATAGTGGAAACCCTCATGGGAAGTACACCGCTCCAACAAATCAGCAAGCAGATTGATGTCCGTTGGGAACCTTCTGTGATACCCCGTTATAATGGTCAGCGCAGCCAACGTGTGCAATGCTCTCCAGCTCCTGGCATTGAAACGGAATATGCCCGTAAAACCATTGCCTCACAGATAGAAGCCATCGAGCTTCCCGAAGGTTACAGCTTCCAATGGCAAGGTGAACGCAAGGCCAGCAATGATTCGATGAAGTATCTTTTCCAAAATTTCCCGATCGCCATAGTCTTGATGATAGCTATCCTGATCACGCTTTTCAAGGAATACCGCAAGCCGATTATCATCCTGTGCTGCTTGCCTTTCGTCATCGTGGGGGTAGTGATTGTGATGCTTCTCACGGGCAAAGTATTCAACTTTGTGGCCATCGTGGGAACCCTCGGTCTTATGGGGATGCTTATTAAGAATGGTATCGTGCTGATGGATGAAATAACTCTGCAGATCAGTCAGGGAGTGGAACCGATAACAGCCTTGATAGATAGTTCGCAAAGTCGTCTACGCCCAGTAATGATGGCTTCACTCACTACCATTCTGGGGATGATTCCACTCTTGCCCGATGCCATGTTCGGGTCACTGGCCGCTTCCATCATGGGTGGATTGCTGTTTGCTACGGTCATTACCTTATTCTTTATTCCAGTACTTTATGCCTTGTTCTTTAAAATAGAAAACAAATGAAAAAGATTTATATATTCATAGCTATTTTCTTGTGTGTATTTACCATAAGCGCACAAGAAATCCTCACCATTGATCAATGCCGACAACTGGCCTTGGACAACAACAAACGCATGGAGATTGCTTCCAAACAGACTCAGGTAGCACACTATACCCAAAAGAGTTATTGGGCCAATTTTTTCCCAAACTTCATGGCCAGCGGAACGGGACTTTATAGCACAGCCAACGGAACATTTACCATTCCTGGAGGAAATCTTCCTACCTTCCTTCCTGATGCCAACGGGATGCCGATGCCCAACGGAGGTTTTGCCTACTTCCCGAGTATCGAATTAAATTACAAGATACGTACCGTGTGGACGGGAGGTGTACAAATAGAACAACCGATCTTCATGGGTGGAAAGATTTTGGCTGCCTACAAAATGGCTACCCTCGGCAAGCAGATGGCTCAACTTAACGAAAACCTTACCGCTACGGAGGTAATATTGGAAACCGACCAAGCCTATGCTCTCATGGTCAAGGCACAGGAGATGAACAAGGTGGCCGAAAGCTACAACACCGTATTGCAAGAATTGATGAAGAATGTGCAGAGTGCTTATAAACATGGGTTGAAATCGAAGAATGATGTACTGAAGGTGCAAGTGAAGCTCAACGAAAGCGAACTTGCCATCCGCAAAGCACAAAATGCACTCCGCCTTGCCAACATGAACCTTTGCCATCTGATAGGGAAACCACTGATTGAAACCTTGCAGATATCCGACAATTTCCCTGTGATTGAGCAAGCTTTGGAAACCCAAATCAACGACATTACCCATCGGCCGGAATATGCCCTACTGAACAAGGAAGTGGATATAGCCAAACAACAAGTCAAACTCAGTCGAAGCGAACTCCTTCCACAGGTGGGTATCCGTGGTTCTTACGATTATATTCATGGCCTGAAGATGAACGAACAGACCTTGTTCGATAAAGGGAATTTCTCGGTAATGCTGAATGTTACCATTCCGTTTTTTCACTTCGGAGAGCGTATCAACAAGGTACGGGCTGCTAAAGTACAGTTAGAACAGACACGCATGAAGCAAGCCGATTTGAATGAAAAGATGTTTCTGGAACTTATCCAAGCAGCCAACAACCTGGAGGAAGCGAAGCTGGAAGCTTCCCTTGCCGATCGCTCTCTGGAGCAAGCCGACGAGAACCGACGCATCAGCAAGGGAGAATACGATGCCGGATTGGAACCCTTATCCGACCATCTCGAAGCACAAGCCCTTTGGCAACAAGCCTACGAAACAAAGGTAGATGCCCACTTCCAGCTTTATCTGAGTTATGTAAAATATCTGAAAACTGTAGGACAGTTATAAAAGTAGTAAAGACATCGGACATACAGCTTAACCGTATTCCGTCGTCAGCGAATGAAGGAAATTGACTTGACAGGCCTGTTGATACATTCACATCCCTAATTAGTCCTTCAAATAATAAACTACATTGGTCACTACCCTCACATTCTTGATATAAGGCGTATTGCTATCCCTGTCCGATACAGAGAACTGCCCTTGTGTAGCCGTCTTTATTTTACCCAATTTACTATGGGAGTCCTTGGCAAATTTCTCGGCCGCCTGACGGGCATTGATTGTGGCTTCTTCTATCATGGCAGGCTTGATGTCATTCAATCCCGTAAACGAATAAGTGGTGGGATGTGACCAATTCTCTCCCATTCCTACCGGGATTCCTTTTTCGTACAGTTTGGCCTGTTCTGTCTGCAATTTCACGATGCGATTCACCTGATTGCTGCACACAGTGATTCCTGCCGTGATAATGTAATGATAGGTATTCCGTTCTCCATACAGATTGGTTCTTGTATCGAGAATAGAAGGAGCATTGACGGTTATTTCATCGTCAGTCACTCCAGCCTCCTTCAAGAACTCTATGATTGTACGGTTCATTTCCTGAACGGTATTATAGAGAGTTCCCAATTCATTGCCCCCTTGCTTATAGATGATAGGCCAAATCACTTTATCGGCCATCACTTCCTTTTCGCATAGGCCTTTTACGGTAACACATCGGTCGTAAGACTTCAGGTTGCTGATCATCAGGATGAGCGAACCGCCAAGAATCATCATCCCCAACACGAAAGCTGCTCCCAAATAATACTTACTTAATGTCTTTTTTTCCATAATGCTGTTTTTTTATTTGATTGTCCTTGATGTAGATTTATGAGGATAAAGTTACTGAATAATATAATATACCTGAGAATTTCTAGAAAGAAATTTTAGTTGTCCCAATAGATTCTTTCTATCCATCAATAAGAACCATCTGTTGGTGACATTTGTTCAAGTATCTATATTTGTACTAAAATTTAATATCTAATCATTATGAACGTAACATTTAAAGGAAATCCCGTGACATTAGCAGGTTCATTCATCACCGTTGGAACAAAAGCTCCAAACTTCAACTTGGTAAAGAATGACTTGAATGAATATACCCTCAAAAATAATAAAGATAATTATTTGGTTCTGAATATTTTCCCGAGCTTGGATACCGGTGTGTGCGCCACATCCGTACGCCGATTCAATCAAATGGCTTCCGAACTACCCAATACAACAGTTCTCTGCATTTCGAAAGACTTGCCGTTTGCACAAAGCCGTTTCTGCACCGTAGAAGGCATTGCAAATGTGGTTCCACTATCTGATTTTCGCCACACTTCTTCATTCGGAGAAAATTATGGAGTATTGATGAATGACGGACCTTTGCAAGGCTTGCTTGCAAGAGCGGTGGCAGTCATCAATCCGCAAGGCGAGGTCATCTATTCAGAACTCGTTCCTGAAATCACCCAAGAGCCGGATTATGAAGCAGTATTGAAGGTGATTCCTAAAGTATAAAAATTCAAACTATTCTTACTTATCAATCATAAGTGGATACGTCTTTTCGACCTATCCACTTATTTTTTAAAGGTAATTTCTCCGGCACGAGCCATTTGGTCGGCGATATATTGTACTAAATCAGGATTGCTTGCCATAGATTTATTTTTTTGCCAAAGATAGTGAATAGATATAAAATTATCTCTATATTTGTCCTCGGATGATTAAAACAAATTCGGATATTGTGATGTAAATAACCGCTTCCGCCATGTGGTTGACGGTTATCCCTTGGAATTCTCAGAAGGATATTTCTCTTTCTGAGAAAGTATTTATATCTCCATATTAACGATAAAAAAGAACAATTATGAGTAATGACAATCATTCCATCAACGAATTTGATTTTCAATTAATTTGTGAATATTTCTCCAGCACTAACCGACAAGGACCTGGTAGTGAAGTCTCTACCTTAAAAGCTTTTTCTTACTTGAAAGACCTTCCTAATCATCCTAAGATTGCCGATTTGGGATGTGGTACAGGATCATCGGCTTTAACTCTTGCAAAGCATCATGATGTACGCATTACCGCCATCGATTTGTTTCCCCAATTTATTGAAAAATTGAAGTTTCGTGCCCAACAAATCCATGTATCCGAAAAGATTTTTCCAAAAACAGGTGATATAGCTTCACTTACTTTCGAAGAAGAATCGATGGATGTAATATGGGCAGAAGGCAGCATTTACAATGTCGGTTTCAAACAAGGAGTTAAAGAATGGTATCGATTCATAAAACCGGGTGGATACATTGCTGTAACCGACGCCACATGGTTGACAGACAATCGTCCAAAAGAAATTGAGGACTTTTGGATGGAAGCTTATCCTGAAATTGACACACAACATAATAAGGTAAAGCAAATGGAAGGATTCGGATATAAAAATATCACGACATTCACTTTGTCGGAAGAATGCTGGACAAAGGAATATTACATTCCTCAACGAAAGGCACAAGATATCTTTTTAGGAAAGCATCCTAATAATCCAACGGCACAAGCATTGATAAAGAATCAGCGGCATGAAGCAGAACTGTATCAGAAGTACAAAGAATACTACGGATATGTGTTCTATATAGGACAGAAATAATTTAAGTATAAGCTCCTTGGTTATTAAATGTAGTCAGGGAGCTTGTTATAATACCAATAGACCACCTAAATTTGCAAAAAGACCTTTCACAAAACAAACATAGTCAGTACTTTTGCGTTCATATAGACAAAGGATAAATCATTGTATGAAAAGACTTCCACTCATAGCAGCTGTCCTCCTGATAAGCAGCTTCATCACATCATGTGGTGAACAGACGAAAGATACCAATAAAGCAGGCCGACTTGAACGAAAAAATGCTGCTTGAACTCACCCAAGCAGCCAATAACTTTGACGAAGTCAAACTAGAAGCGGCTCTCGCTGACCGCTCCCTAGAGCAAGCCGACGAGAACCACCGTATCAGTAAAGGGGAATTCGAAGCGAGATTAGAACCTTTGTCCGATCACCTCGAAGCCCAAGCCCTTTGGCAACAAGCTTACGAAACCCAAGTCGATGCCCACTTCCAGCTTTACTTGTGTTATGTAAAGTATCTGAAGGCGGCAGGACAATTGAAGTGTTTATTCCACCACCGGCATAGTCACCTTGAAGTAAGGACTCTCGGTATGTTGTGAATGAGCAATCTCTACCATTTTCTTCACGATGTCCGGATGCTGTTCAGCGATGTCATTGTCTTCGTGCACATCCTTTGACAAATCGTACAAGTGAGGCTTGCCTGCCTTCGATACCATTTTCCAGTCGCCCATGCGGACAGCCACTTGGTTGGTTTCTTCGAACTCCCAATACAAGAAGTCGTGTGCTTGCTGACCTTCCTTACCTGTCAATGTCTTGGCAAACGAGAGGCCGTCGAAGTAATCTACTTCCTTGTTCGGGTTGGTATATTGAGCCACATAATCTTCTACACCGGCCAATTCGCAGAAAGTAGGCATAAGGTCATAGAAAGCCAACTGATGATCATTTACTACACCGGCAGGAACCATGCCCGGTCCCCAAGCGATGAACGGCACGCGCACACCACCTTCGTGTGTCTGACGCTTGGTGCCTCGAAGGATAGCATTGTGACCGAAGAAATCAGGATCGGCACCACCTTCCATATGAGGACCATTGTCGCTGGTGAAAATCACCAAAGTATTCTTGTCGAATCCCTTTTCCTTGAGTTTAGCCAATACCTCACCCACATACGTATCGAGGCGTGTCACCATAGCTGCAAACTGGGCATGTGCATGAAGCGACGTATTGTAACGAGACCAATGTGGAGAAATCCAATCCTTGTCCTCTGTAAACTTTTCTTTATAGTATTGCAGAATGCTGTCTTCCGGTTGTACCAATTCGGCATGCGGAAGCGTATACGTGAACACCCCGAAGAAAGGCTGCTTGCCATCTTGGTTATCTATCCATTCGAGGGCTGTCTGATGAATCATATCTGCCGAATACTGCGTACGCTTCTCATAGCCTTCGCCATGCTGCGGATGCTGGATATTATCTTCCAAGGTAATGCGAACCACCTCCTTGTCGCCCTTCGACTTGCTGTAACGATTCAAGAAATTCGGATAGTACAGATGCGCCTGATATTGGCATACATAACCATAATATTCATCGATGCCGCGCTTGTCGGGAGTGGAGATAGAGCCTTCGTAACCGCCTGCCCACTTACCGAACATACCGGTGGTATAGCCGTTGTCCTTCATGATTTCGGGGAGGATGACATGCGCCGAATCATACGGATGCTGACCTACCCGACTGAACTCCTCGTTCACCCCCATAGGAATCATCGGCACATCACGCCAATACTCCTTGTTGCCACGCACTTCGGTGTGTCCTGTATGCTGACCGGTCATGAACGATGCACGCGAAGGCGCACTCACGGGGCTACCGGCATAAGCCTGTGTGAACCGCATCCCCTCGCTCGCCATACGGTCGAGGTTCGGTGTATTGATATACTGTTGGCCATAGCAAGCCAAATCGTTGTATCCCAAGTCATCGCACATGATGTAGATGATGTTCGGTTTCTGTGCTTCCTGCTGACTGCTACAAGCACTCATCAGTGGCATCATGGCCCATAGTAGATTCTTGTTCATAGTATTTCTGATTTTTGCAAATATAAGAAAAAATAAAATCATTAGATAATAAAAATCTATAATCTAATTTTTTTATCTACATTTGTCACTAAATAAGAAAAACACTATACATTATGAAAAAGAATCTTATACTTTCCCTGTTATTGGCAGGTGCGGCTTCTACTACTCAAGCAGACGAAGCCCGACTCTTACGCTTCCCCGCTACCAACGGACAAGAAGTAGTCTTCAGTTATGCAGGAGACCTCTACAAGGCACCTTTGGGCGGTGGTGAGGCTCAGCGACTCACTTCACACATCGGATACGAAATGTTTGCACGCTTCTCTCCGGATGGTCAAAACATCGCCTTCACCGGACAATACGACGGCAATACCGAAGTATTCCTCATGCCGAAAGACGGTGGACAACCGCAACGACTTACTTATACTTCGACCAATAGCCGTGACGACTTGGGCGACCGTATGGGCCCTAACAACATTGTCATGACTTGGACAAAGGACGGCAAGGGCATCGTATACCGTAACCGTATCAACGATAGCTTTACCGGAAAGCTTTGGACAGTAAACAAGGAAGGCGGTATGCCGGAAGTATTGCCATTGCCAGAAGGTGGTTTCTGCAGCTATTCTCCGGACGGAAAGAAATTGGCTTACAACCGTGTGATGCGTGAATTCCGTACTTGGAAGTATTACAAAGGTGGTATGGCCGATGATATTTGGGTGTACGATCCAGCTGCCAAGAAGGTGGAAAACATCACCAACAATGTATCGCAGGACATCATCCCGATGTGGATTGGTGATGAAATCTTCTTCATCAGCGACCGCGATATGACCATGAACCTTTTCGTTTACAACACAAAGACCAAGCAAACTGAAAAGGTGACCAACTACACTGAATACGATATCAAGTTCCCAAGCTCGGACGGTAACATCATCGTGTACGAAAATGCAGGTTACTTGTATAAGTTCGACCCGAAGACTCGTCAGTCTACCAAGATTTCGATTACCCTCGGTGGCGAAGATGTGTACGCTCGTACAGAAATGAAGAATGTATCGAACAAGATTACCGCTACCAGCCTTTCGGGCGACGGCAAGCGTTTGGCGATCACTGCCCGTGGCGAGGTATTCAATGTGCCGGCTACACAAGGTGTAACCCGTAACATCACCCGTACATCGGGAGCCAATGAACGTGGTGCCAAGTTCAGCCCGGACAGCAAGTACATTGCTTACATCAGTGACCGCACCGGCGAAACTGAAATTTGGTTGCAAGGCGAAGACGGTGAACCTATCCAGCTCACCAAGGATAACGACACCTACATCCGTCAGTTGATGTGGAGCCCGGACAGCAAGAAAATCCTTTACACCGACCGCAAGAACCGCCTCGTGGAAGTGGATGTAACAACCAAGAGCAAGCGCACCGTCATGCAGAACCCAAGCGGTGAGTTCCGTGGCGTAAGTTACTCGGCAGACAGCCAATGGATTACTTACACCAAGGGTGCAAAGAACAACATGAGCGTGGTGTATGTGTACAATCTCCTGACCAAGCAGGAAATCGCTGTAACTGAAAACTGGTACGATTCTTCATCGCCTGTATTCAGTACCGACGGTAAATACATTATCTTTACATCGGCACGTGATTTCAATCCTACTTACGGACAATTGGAATGGAACCATACCTATAATAATATGAATGGTGTTTACATGGCTATGCTTGCCAAGGACACTGCTTCACCATTGCTCCCTAGCGACGGACAAGCAGATGCTCCTAAGAAGGATGACAAGGCTGCTGCTCCTGCTAGCGTGAAGGTAGATGCAGACGGTATCTACGGCCGTATCATCAAGTTGCCATTGCGACCGGGTATGTACCGCAACTTCTACTGCGACGGAAAGAAACTTTACTACGGTAGCGGACGCGACACCAAGGCATTCGACTTCAAGACTCAGAAGGAAGAAACTGTAGCCGAAGGTGCATCGTTCAGCATCACACCGGGTAGCAAGAAGGCACTCTTCTCGAAGCGTGGTCAGATGTTTGTTTGCGACTTCCCGGCTGCCAAGGCAAATATGAAGAATGCCGTAAGTTTGAAGGACATGGTGGCTCATGTGAACTATAAGGAAGAATGGGCACAGATTTACGACGAAGTATGGCGTGCTTATCGCGACGGTTTCTATTTGGAAAACATGCACGGCATCGACTGGAAGGCTATCAAGAAGAAATACGAAGTGTTGGTACCATACGCTAAGACTCGTCTCGACTTGAACTACATCATCGGTGAAATGATTGGTGAAGTAGGTTGCGGTCATGCTTACGTAAATCCGGGCGAAATGCCTTTACCTCAACGCATCCCAATGGGCTTGCTGGGTGCAGAATTGAGCCAGCACAAGAGTGGTTTCTATCGCATCGACAAGATTATCCCAGGTGCTGCATACAGCCAAAAGCTCCGCTCTCCATTGACAGAGCCGGGTATCGATGTGAAGGAAGGTGAATACATCGTGGCTATCGACGGTATCCCAACCAATAGCGTAAAGAATATTTATGAATTGCTCATCGGCAAGGCCAATGTATTGACTGAACTTTCTATCAATAGCACTGCATCGGAAAAGGGTGCCCGTAAGGTGGTGATCAGCCCTATCGACAATGAAGCTCCGCTTTATCACTACAATTGGGTACAAGATAATATCAAGAAGGTAGAAAAGGCAACCAACGGCCGTGTAGGTTATATCTACATCCCTGATATGAGTCAGGAAGGTTTGAATGAATTTGCCCGTTACTTCTATCCGCAACTCGACAAGGAAGCCCTCATTATCGACGACCGCGCCAACGGTGGTGGTAATGTATCGCCAATGATTATCGAACGTTTGTTGCGCAAGGCTTATCGTATGACCATGTATCGTGGTCGTGACACCAATGGTACTATCCCTGATGCTACTCACCATGGCCCGAAGGTATTGCTCATCAACAAGTACTCGGCTTCTGACGGTGACCTCTTCCCATGGAGCTTCAAGGCGAATAACCTCGGTACTGTGATTGGTACTCGCACATGGGGTGGTATTGTAGGTATCAGCGGTTCATTGCCATACATCGACGGTACAGACGTACGCGTGCCATTCTTCACCAACTTCGATGCGAAGACAGGCGAATGGATTGTAGAAAACCACGGTGTAGATCCAGACATCTTGATTGACAACAACCCAATCAAGGAACAAGCCGGCGAAGACGAACAGTTGAACAAGGCTATCGAAGTG
The DNA here is from genome assembly GCA_045121515.1 of Phocaeicola sp. Taxonomy (GTDB): domain Bacteria; phylum Bacteroidota; class Bacteroidia; order Bacteroidales; family Bacteroidaceae; genus Phocaeicola. The sequence goes on from JBGVGD010000020.1 coordinate 17,621, forward strand.
GCCCTTGAACAACTCAAGGACCGCAAGCCATTGCCAAAGACTCCAGCTCCGAGAACAATGAAGGACTTGGGTTGGTAAACATATAAAATACATACCTGCAAGCCGAAAGCGGTTGCAATAGCGGTGGAGGAGTCAAGACACTACAAGCAAATCGCAAAAACTGCTTTCACCGTTTCACAAGCGTATATAACTCATTTATTTGCAGATATATCATGTGAATGGAGGCTCATTTTCACCAATTTCACGGTTTCACGCAAGCGGGATATTTCGGTGAAACCGTGAAACTAGAAAAAACGTGCTGGGTTCACATCAAGCATGTAGGAATCAGCCTGTTTCGCACTGGTGACACGAGTGAACCCAGTTTTTATGAAACTTCTGTAGAGAGCCTTGACAAATGAATATTTATACTGCACTCACGTTTGAAGAAAAAGGTCACCGCCTTTTAAAAAAAGACGGCGGCGTTTAAGGTAAAAGACCACCGTGTTTTAAAAAAATGCGGTGGTCTTTCACTTTAAACGATAATAATACGTCTCTTTGTATATCTATACATACCGTCGCTATTTACGACGGCACTTATCTTATTCCTTAAATGCATCCATTATCCGAGTAGGGAAACCGTCCTCCGTAAAAGCCCCTAATTTATATTGACCAGGCTTGCATTCCGGTTCCCAATAGAATACTCCCTTGCAACCAACTTCCTTACTTTCCTTAATGATACGTGCCAATTGATTGTAACCTTCTTCCAAAACCGAAGCACTCGCCAACTTGCCTTGCTCATCGGCACAAAGCATACCCGTTTCCACAATCATGACATCGCAACCATATTTTGCTTTCATCTTCTGGATATTAGCCATGCAACCACTAATGGTTTCTTCAGCACTCTTTCCATGATATATTTCCGACCAATAAGGGTAAAGCGACATTCCAATCATATCGAATTTGGCACCATTATTTTTTAATATATCGAGATTCCAATTATAAAGATTTTCATCCCAACCATTATCCAAATGAACGATGACAATCGCATCCGAAAACACTTCCTTCACAGCCTCATAACCGGAAGCAAACAAACCCGTATATTGCTTGGGATTATTCGTAGCATGCCCCATATCCCATAAGAAACCATTTGATGATTCATTACCTACTTGTACCCATTTAGGAGTGATACCATTATCTTTCAGTAATTGAAGCACTTCCTTAGTATGATTAGCCACATCCTTCTTCATTTGTTCGTAGGTATGTTCTTTCCAGGAAGCAGGTATATTTTGTTTGGCAGGATCGGCCCACCAATCGCTATAATGGAAATCGACCATGACTTCCATACTTAGAGCCTTGGCACGTTTTGCCTTTACCAACACATCTTCTTTATTACACCAATTACCATGCTCCTTAGGGTCTACCCATACACGAAGACGAATAGCATTCATACCGTATTCCTTCATCAACGCCGTACATTCCCGTTCATCACCATTGGCATTATAGAATTTATGTCCTTTTGATTCCAATTCTGTTACCCAACTGATATCAGCTCCTTTGTAAAAATCTACTACTTCTGTTTCTTCCTTTTCCGGTTCTTCCACTTTCGTAGAAGATGAAGAACAACTCATCATCCCCCAACATGCAGAGGCTAATAACCATAAACCTAATTTGCTTTTCATATACCTTATTATTCCGATTAATCATCGCAAAGATAAACATTTCGCCCAAAATACCCCCGTTAATTCCAAAGTCTTTGTATATTTGCAAGTTGAACTTAGAAATATAATCATAACATCATAAACATCATGGAATACAATTTCAGAGAAATTGAAAAGAAATGGAGACAACGTTGGGTGGAAAATAAGACCTACAAGGTTGTCGAAGACGAATCGAAGAAGAAATTCTATGTGCTGAACATGTTCCCTTATCCATCGGGAGCCGGTTTGCACGTAGGTCACCCGCTCGGCTATATCGCCAGCGATATTTATGCTCGCTATAAGCGTTTGCAAGGTTTCAATGTATTGAACCCAATGGGTTACGATGCATATGGTCTTCCTGCTGAACAATATGCTATCCAGACAGGTCAGCATCCAGCAGTAACTACCGAAGCCAACATCAACCGCTATCGCGAACAGTTGGATAAGATTGGTTTCTGCTTTGACTGGGATCGTGAAGTACGCACTTGCGAACCTAAGTACTACCACTGGACACAATGGGCTTTCCAACAGATGTTCGGTCACTTCTATTGCAACGCTTGCCAGAAGGCAATGCCTATCAGCATGCTTGAAGAACGTTTCGCTCAGAAGGGTACGGAAGGTCTCGACGTGGCTTGTGGCGAAGAACTTCACTTCACTGCCGAAGAATGGAATGCCAAGAGCGAAAAGGAACAACAGGAAATCTTGATGAACTACCGTATCGCTTACTTGGGCGAAACCATGGTAAACTGGTGTCCGGCTCTCGGTACTGTATTGGCTAACGACGAAGTAGTGGACGGTGTGTCTGAACGTGGTGGTCATCCGGTAGTACAGAAGAAGATGCGTCAGTGGTGTCTCCGTGTATCGGCATACGCTCAACGCTTGCTTGACGGTTTGGACAACATCGACTGGACAGAATCATTGAAGGAAACTCAGAAGAACTGGATTGGCCGCTCAGAAGGTGCTGAAATCCAATTCAAGGTGAAGGATAGCGACATCGAATTTACGATCTTTACTACTCGTGCAGATACTATGTATGGGGTAACTTTCATGGTATTGGCTCCTGAAAGTGAATTGGTAGCCCAATTGACTACTGCTGAACAGAAGGAAGAAGTAGAAGCCTACCTCGACCGCACCAAGAAGCGTACGGAACGTGAACGTATCGCTGACCGTAAGGTGACTGGTGTATTCAGTGGTTCGTATGCTATCAATCCGTTTACAGGCGAAGCAGTACCTGTATGGATTAGCGACTATGTATTGGCTGGTTATGGTACAGGTGCTATCATGGCAGTACCGGCTCACGATAGCCGTGACTACGCTTTCGCTAAGCACTTCGGTTTGCCAATCGTACCATTGGTAGAAGGTTGCGATGTAAGCGAAGAAAGCTTCGACGCGAAGGAAGGTATCGTAACTAACTCACCAAAGGCTGGTGTGACTCCATATTGCGACCTCTCATTGAATGGCTTGACTATCAAGGAAGCGATTGCTGCTACCAAGAAATATGTAAAGGAACACAACCTCGGTCGTGTAAAGGTGAACTTCCGCTTGCGTGATGCTATCTTCAGCCGTCAGCGTTATTGGGGTGAACCATTCCCTGTATACTACAAGGACGGTATGCCTTACATGATTGACTCGGCTAAGTTGCCACTTGAATTGCCGGAAGTAACTAAGTTCCTCCCAACAGAAACAGGCGAACCTCCATTGGGTAACGCTACCAAGTGGGCTTGGGATGTACAGAAGGGCGAAGTAGTGGACAATTCACTCATCGACAATGTAAATGTATTCCCACTCGAACTCAACACCATGCCAGGTTTTGCAGGTTCATCGGCTTACTACATCCGCTACATGGATCCTCACAATACCGAAGCATTGGTATCGGAAAAGGCAGACAACTACTGGCAGAATGTGGACCTTTATGTAGGGGGTACTGAACACGCTACCGGTCACTTGATTTACTCTCGTTTCTGGAACAAGTTCTTGCATGACCTCGGTGTGAGCGTGAAGGAAGAACCATTCCAAAAGCTTATAAACCAAGGTATGATTCAAGGTCGAAGCAACTTTGTATATCGTATCAAGGATACCAATACTTTCGTATCTCTCAACTTGAAGGATCAATACGATGTAACTCCGCTTCACGTGGATGTAAACATTGTATCGAACGATGTAATGGATGTAGAAGCATTCAAGGCTTGGCGTCCTGAATACAACAATGCTGAATTCATCCTCGAAGACGGTAAGTATATCTGTGGTTGGGCTGTTGAAAAGATGTCGAAGTCTATGTACAACGTAGTAAACCCGGATATGATTGTCGAAAAGTATGGTGCCGATACACTCCGTATGTATGAAATGTTCCTCGGCCCTGTTGAACAAAGCAAGCCATGGGATACCAACGGTATCGACGGTGTACACCGTTTCTTGAAGAAACTCTGGGCATTGTTCTATGACCGCAACGACCAATACTTACCAGTAGAAGGTGAACCTACTAAGGAAGAATTGAAGTCTATCCACAAACTTATCAAGAAGGTAACTGGTGACATCGAAACCTTCTCTTATAATACTTCTATCAGTGCATTCATGATTTGTGTGAATGAACTTGGTGCTTTGAAGTGCCGCAACAAGGAAGTATTGAAGACATTGGTTATCTTGTTGGCTCCATTTGCACCTCACATGGCAGAAGAATTGTGGGAAACTTTGGGCAACACTACTTCTGTATGCGATGCTGAATGGCCAGCATGGAACGAAGATTTCTTGAAGGAAGATACTATCAAGTATACTATCTCATTCAACGGTAAGGCTCGCTTTACTCTCGACTTCCCTGCTGATGCTGATAACGACACTATTCAATCAACCGTAATGGGTCATGAATTGGCACAGAAGTGGATTGACGGTAAGACTCCGAAGAAGGTCATCATTGTTCCGAAGAAGATTGTGAACGTAGTATTGTAATATTATTTAGGTGTGCTTTTACAGCACACCTAAAACAAATAAAAGTCTTAAATCTACCTATTATGGATGCATTGTTTAATTCAAAGTTTGGTCGCGAGTTGAAGGACTATGTGGCTATCACACTCGGCATCATGTGCTATGCACTCGGTTGGGCAGCCTTTATGCTTCCTTACCAAATCTCTACCGGTGGAGTAACAGGTATTTCAGCCCTTATCTATTATATTACGGGCATCGAAATCCAGGTTTCTTATTTTGTCATCAATGCCATTTTTATGGTATTTGCCTTGAAAATTTTAGGTCTGAAATTCTGTATAAAGACACTTTACGCCATTCCTACACTTACTTTTTTCCTATGGCTCTTCCAAGTATTATTGAAAGACGATGCAGGTAATCTGCCTTTGTTATTAGGTCCTGGTCAGGAATTTATGGCATTAGTAATAGGTGCCAGTATGTTAGGCTTCGGTATCGGCTTTGTATTTATCTATAATGGTAGTACAGGGGGAACGGATATCCTTGCTTGGATTATCAACAAATACAAGGATGTATCGCTAGGCCGATTGATTATGTATGGTGATATCATCATTATTTCTTCTTGTTACTTGGTATTCCATGATTGGAAACGTGTATTGTTCGGTTTCTGTGTATTGTTTATCATGAGTGTCGTCATCGACTATGTAGTGAACAGTAACCGCCAATCTGTCCAATTCCTTATCTTCTCCAGAAAGCATGAAGAAATAGCCGAAATGATAACCAAAGAACTTCATCGTGGGGTTACTTTGTTGGACGGTACCGGTTGGTATAGCAAGCAAAGCATCAAGGTAGTTGTAGTACTTGCCAAGAAAAATCAATCCAATGATATTTTCCGAATGGTGAGGGATATTGATGAAAATGCCTTTATCTCGCAAAGTAATGTAGTCGGAGTATATGGCGAAGGATTCGATAAATTGAAAGTAAAGAAGAAAAAAGAAAAAGCATAAAGAAAATGAGCCGTAAGCATGATAAACTTACGGCTCATTTTTTTTTCATTCTTTTTCTGCCAAATAAACACCACCGATGATACAAGCAGCCCCTATCAAGGAAGTCAACGTAATGACTTCGGAAAGTATGATAGAAGAAAGCACCAAGGTACTCATCGGTTGCACATAGATATAATTAGCGGTACGGGAAGGTCCCAATACCTTGACCGCTGCATTCCATGCTATGAAACAAAGCATAGAAGCCACAATACCCAAGAAAAGGAGATTCATAATGACAATCGGATGTATCAATATTTCCATATTGGTATTTAAAGGGTCGAAAAGGAAATAAATCATCACCGAAAGAATACTATAAATGAACACCTTACGAGTAATGAAAGCTGTTGGGTATCGAGTTCCCAAAGGTTTTAGAATCAAGCAATATACAGCCCACATCAAAGCAGCCATGATACTCAAGAAATCACCCAAAGGATTAATCTGAAGAATGACACTTCCACTAAATACCACCAAACCTACACCTAGTAAAGCAATCAATGAACCAATCAACATATTCTTCCGCAAAGGATCCTTGAAAACCCAATGAGCCAATAGAGCCGTAAAAATAGGAGTAGTACACACCAACAAAGCCACATTGGATGCCTGACTAATACCTAAGGCATTGTTCTCGGCAATGAAATACAAGGTTCCTCCCGTCAAGCCGGACAACATCAACATGAACTCGTCTTTCCAATTATTAGCCCATAAACGTTTGTGAGAAATGGCCAAGATACAGCAATAGGCAATGACAAATCGATAGAACATAATATCCATTGGCCCTAAACCATGTTGCAACAATACTTTGGTAGAGACAAAAGTCACTCCCCATATCGTTACTACGGTTGCTGTAATCAAGTGAAACAACAATACTTTATTCTTAAACATTATCTTCTTTTTTAATTAAGGTACAAAAATAGTTTATTTCTTACAGATTGAATTCATTTCACAAACATAATCGCCTCTTTATCCGTTATTACACCGCAACATTATATTAAAACCAAGAATTATGAATACTAAATTATCAACCATCCTTCTAGCCACTCTAGGATTTTCTTCACAAGTACCTACCAACGCTTGTACAGGTATTACTCTCAAGAGCAAGGACGGAGCCACCATTGCAGCACGTACCATTGAATGGGCAGAAAGTGTAATGAATACCATGTATGTAGTAGTTCCTCGAAATCAAGAACTCCAATCACTTACTCCTTCGGGAATGGACGGATTGAAGTTTAAAACCAAACATGGCTTTATTGGGCTAGCAGTAGAACAAAAAGAATTCATGGTGGAAGGTATTAATGAAAAAGGACTTTCTGCCGGACTTTTCTACTTTCCTAATTATGGCAAATACCCATCCTTTGATGAAAGTAAAAAAGATATTTCATTAGCAGATTTTCAAGTAGTTTCCTATGTATTGGCAGAATGTAGTACAGTAGATGAAGTAAAAGAAGCTTTATCTAAAGTTAGAATCATTAATATTGACCCTCGTTCCTCTACTGTTCATTGGCGATTTACAGAAGCATCAGGCAGACAAATTGTACTTGAAATCGTGGATGAAGTCATGCATTTCTATGAAAATCCACTAGGTGTATTGACCAACTCACCAGGCATTGAATGGCATTGGACAAACTTGAATAATTATGTCAATCTCCAACCGGGAAATGCACCTGAGCACAATTTGGGTCCTATTGAATTAAAATCATTCGGACATGGAAGTGGTATGTTGGGACTTCCAGGCGATTTTACTCCTCCGTCCCGATTTGTTCGTGCTACCTTCTTCCAACTGACGGCTCCTCAACAACCTGATGCTGCACGAAGTGTATGCCAAGCATTTCATATACTGAATAATTTCGATATTCCTGCCGGCACGGAACAAGCCTGGGGAAAAGCATTGGTGGATATGCCGAGTGCCACCCAATTTACCGTAGCATCGGATACACATAACCGAATGATATACTATCGTACCATGTACAATAGCAACATTCGATGCATTGACTTGAAAAGAATTGATTTCGAGCAGGTAAAATATCATTCCAGAGCATTGGACGAAATCAAACAACAACCGATAGAAATGATTACTATCCGTTAAAACTTGAATGTTATCGATTTATTGGTTACTTTTGCGTCAAAATAAATAACTGATAAATCGATAACATTATGTCATTTTTAACCGATTTGATTAAAGAAAAGGCCAGTGAAGTATTGGCTGACAAGATTTCTATACCAGAAGGTATTCAGGAACAAGTATTGGGTGGTATCGCCGATTCTATTTTCGGTAGCGTGAAGCAAACTGCTGGAAAAGAAGGAGGTATGGATCAATTAATTGAACTTTTTACCGGACGTGAAAAGGCTACATCCAGCCCTGTTACTCAATTGGCAAGCAGCATTTTCGGATCAGACATTGCCAAGAAGTTGGGTTTGTCTCCAGCCATTGTCAATGCTATTGTACCGATGATTCCAATGATTATTGAAAAGTTTACTTCCAGCGAAAAGATTGATATCAACGACTTGATTTCGGAAGCTGCTTCATCAGGTATCGCTGATAAGTTGAAGGATGCTGCCGGAAGTTTCTTGGGTGGTCTCTTTAAATAATAAGGACAATGAAAAAGAAACTGGTAGTTGCAACCAACAATGCACACAAACTGGAAGAAATCGCTGCTATCCTTGGTGATGCAATGGAATTGCTCAGTTTGAAGGACATCCAATGCTTCGCTGATATTCCTGAAACTGCTGATACATTGGAAGGCAATGCCCGTCAAAAGGCACAATATATCTATACTAATTATGGATTGGATTGCTTTGCCGATGATACCGGATTGGAAGTAGAAGCCTTGAATGGTGCACCGGGGGTTTTCTCTGCCCGCTATGCCGGAGACGGACACGACTCGGAAGCCAATATGCAGAAACTCCTTCAAGAATTGGAAGGCAAAGAAAATAGAAAGGCACAATTCCGTACGGCCATTTGTTTAATCATGAATGGTGAAGAACACCTTTTCGAAGGAATCGTGAAAGGTGAAATCATCGAAGAAAAGAGGGGGGGAGCCGGTTTTGGTTATGATCCAATCTTCGTACCGGAAGGATATGACTTGACCTTTGCCGAGTTGGGTAATGATATAAAGAATATCATTAGCCACCGTGCTCGTGCTGTGGAAAAACTCTGTCAGTTCTTGAAAAAGTAATGTTCCGCAGACTCACTCAGACATACAGTTTCGAACAACTCTATAAGGAGAACTATACCCGCTTGTATTACTATGCCTTCCGTTTCATAATTGACGGGGAAATATGCAAGGATATAGTAAACGATGTGTTCGAAAAGGCTTGGCAGAATTTCGGGAAACTGAATCCCGAAACGGCCAGTGCCTATCTGTATGCCCAAGTGAGAAACCATTGCATTGATTATCTCCGTCATCAAGAAGTAGAAGAACAATATGCTGACTTCTATCGGTCTATCACCGAAGAAGATATGGATACTTCTCCCGATGAAAGGGAAGAACGAATTCAACGGATTGAATCCTTCATCGAACAACTGAAAGACCCCACCAAAACCATTCTGAAGGAATGTTATTACGAAAACAAGAAGTATCAGGAAGTGGCAGAAGACTTCGGTATCAGTACCAGTGGAGTGAAAAAACACATCATGAAAGCCTTGAAAATGCTGAGAGAGAAATTTAGCATCCGAAAAAAGGTACCCGAAAACGAACCTTAAACGTATATATTATATAAAGGTATGGATATGGAAGAAAGAATCATGCGAACGTTGGAAGTCATGGAGCATCCCGAAAATTTCTCTAAGGAAGAATTACGGACTTTGCTCAATGATAAGGAATGTGTAGCCATTGCCCGTGACATACTAGACAGTCGGGAAGCCTTGGCACGCCGACATGCTCCGGTTCCTGATGTGGATACCGAATGGGAATCTTTCAAACGTCGGGGCGTTTTAACCAAAATGTCGGAGCGTTTTACTCAAAACGTCGGGGCGTTTCGTTGGGGAGCCGCTTTGCTTGTGGCTGCATCCATTGCCTTGCTCTTCCTTTTCCACTTCTCGGCACCGTCCGAATATGTCGTTTTCGAGGCTACGCAAGTAGCACAAGTCATCTCCATGGAAAACAAGGAGGGTATCCATACCTTAAAGATTCCTCGTGGAATGAACAAGCAAATCACCCTAACGGACGGAACCAAAGTATGGCTCAATGCCGAGAGTACCCTCGAATATCCTAAAACCTTCGAAGGAAAACCGAATCGTGAAGTTTATCTGAAAGGGGAGGCTTACTTCGAAGTAACCAAGGATGCCGAACATCCTTTCCGTGTCAAGACCGATGCCTTGGAAACATTGGTATTGGGAACTTCTTTCAATGTAAGAGCCTATTCGGAGGAAGATACACAAATCACCTTGGTAGAAGGAAGTGTGAAAGTAAGCGACAATCAACAGAATGAACTTCATCTTCAACCAGGAGAGCATACCGATGAGAAATTGCACAAGACACAAGTGGAGAAGGCCGAAAATTATCATTCCTGGTCAGAAGGAATATTTTATTTCGACAATACCGAACTAGTAGAAATCATGCGTGAATTGGGTCGTTGGTATAACATTAACATCGTCTTCACCAATAAGGAAATCATGAACGACCGTCTTCATTTCCAAGCCGATAGAAAAGGTACTTTAGAGAATGCACTTGAACTTTTGAACACCATGCAGAAGGTGAATGCACGAATAGAAAAGGATAAAGTAATCATAGGAATTTGATTTATTTTCAAAAAAAGTTCCTTTAAAAGGTACCTGATTCCTAAACTTATCCGTATTAGAAGCAAAAGAACAATAAAAAACACATAAATTTTATGAAAAAAAGAATCACATTTCTTTTGCTGATATGGATGAGCATCAACTTGACTCTCTCAGCACAAACTGACACTAAAATCAGTATTGATTTTGAGGATATGCCTCTGCCTACTGCCTTGAAGAAACTAGAGCAGGCATCCGGCTATCGAATCCTTTTCACTTATAGTGATGTAGAAAACTATCAAGTAACGACATCTTTACATGACACCAACATTACTCAAGCCGTAGAAAAAGTATTGGAAGGTAAACCATTGAGTTATCAACAGAAAGGGGAAAAATACATAGTCATCTTCCAAAAAGAAACCCAAAGAAAACCTGTTAGTATTCGTGGTACGGTCATTGACGAGAATAATAATCCCATGCCTTATTGTAATGTATTGCTATTTTCCTCGGATTCTACCTTTGTGAATGGATGCGTCACCCAAAGCGACGGTTCATTTCTTATGGTGGGCGAAGAAGGTATACCTTATTTATTAAAGGCTTCGTACATTGGTTATACCACTACCACACAAACTATAGATGTACGTAATTTAATTCAACTTATTCCTGAAAATCATTTGTTAGAAGATGTTATTGTGACCGGACAACAACAACCTACAATTATTCAACAAGCAGGAAAATTGATATTCAATGTTGAAAATAGCATCAGTGCACAAGGAACAAATGCTTTCGATATACTGAAATATACTCCAGGAGTAACCATTAATGAAGGTAGTAAGACAATCAGCATAAATGGACAACAAAATATTCTAGTTATGCTAAATGGGAAACAAACATATATGCAACCTTCAGAAATAGTTGATCTCTTAAAATCCACTCCTTCATCCAATATAAAATCTATTGAAGTAATGACCAATGCTACGGCACAATATGATGCTGCCGGTTCTGGAGGTATCCTCAATATTATAATGAAAAAGGAAAGAGGTTCAGGATACAATATGACTTTCAATACAGGAATTGCTTACTGGTTGAATCCTAAACAGAATACAGAACTGTCATTCAACCTCAATCACAAAAAAATGAATTTATATGGAAACTATAATCATAACTTTGGATATACTGGATTATTTTATGGAAGTGAACGAAAACAAGCAAAGAAATTATTTGAAGCCCATTCTAAGGATACAGATAAAAGGAATAGTGTTTCCGCTTCATTAGGATTGGATTATGAACTATCTCCAAATCATCAAATTGGAATTCAAGTATCAGGCAACTTTTTGTTTGGACCTGGTGACATTTATACCACTAACCAAGTATATGATTCCTATCAGAAAAATCATATACTTTATACTCTTCAATCCAAAAGTGACTATTATCATCAATCGGCTAACAGATATCATTTGAACGCCAATTACAAATATGAAATACCAGAAGAACGTATTTTTACTTTTGACCTTGATTATAGTTTGTTCCGTGGAGATTCACGAATCAATCAACCCAATATTTATTATTCGCCAACGAATGTTATAGATTCCACCATGGACTATCGCAATTTAGGAAAAAGAGATATTCATTTATATGCCGCTACAATTCATTATAAACAAACATTAGGTAAAGGAGAATTGTCAGCCGGTATTAAATACTCGAACGTCAAATCTGAAAATTCTTATCGGTTACTTGATACAACTGACGGAAATGAAAGCATAGATATCTACGCTTCCAATGATTTCCATTACAAGGAATCTATTTTATCTAGTTACATCATGTATGATTGGAATATAAATAACAAATGGATATTTAACGTAGGTGGACGAATGGAATATACACATTCCAATGGTCATCTTTATCCATATTCTGGAACTTCCCATATAGAAAATCAAGTAAGTAAGGATTATATAGACTTTTTTCCTTCAGCCAGTATTACTTACCACCTTAACGACAACAACACATTATCTCTCCATTATGGGAAAAGAATTGATCGACCAATCTATTCAGATTTGAATCCTATTGACCAGCCTCTAGACGGACTCTCATCATGGAAAGGAAATCCTTTTCTTGAACCACAGAAAACCCATAGAATCGGATTACAATATCAACACAAAAGGACATCTATCGAAGTATCCTACTCCAAAATATCCGATTACTTTGTTAGTGTAACCGATACATTGGGAGCCAACAAAACTGTAGTTATACCTCTGAATTTAGGTACTCAGAAATATTATGGTATGTCGTTGTCACAAACACTTCAAGCCTTTAAAACAATGAATATTCATTTTTCAGGACGAGTTTATTATTTGGATAACAAATTGGCTTTCGATAAAACAAGATTTTATCATAGAAACCGCTGGGCATATGGTTTAATGATGCAAACTTCTTTCCCTCTATTTTGGGATATCAAGTCTGAACTTCTAGGAATTTACTCTTCTAAAAGATTAGGAGGTTCAACCGATATTCTAGGAGCAAACTATCAAGTCAATATTGGTTTTCAAAAGAAATTCCTTAATGATCGTGCTATCGTCAAACTATCTATGTCCGATATTTTTTGGTCAAGCAATTGGGATAGTGTAAATAGGTTTGACGGTTTTGAATCAATCAATTATGGGTATGGAGAAACTCGACTTGTCAGATTAAACTTCACGTTCAAGTTCGGTGGTAATAAGAATAACTATTCGAAAGAATCAAAGATTGAATCAGAAATGAATCGTTTTTAAAAAAGAAAGGTAAAACTATAAGAGGGTGTGTTTGCACCCTCTTTTTATTTACTCTTTATTAAACCTTCGCAAAAAATAAAAAAACGTGCTGACGTTTTTAAAAAAGACGGTCATATTTCAATCCAAACACCTCGATGTTTCGATAAATTACAGAAAATGTTCTTAAACCAGCGGAATCTGTTATTTTTTTATAGATTCCGCTGGTTTAAGAACATTCTAAAGAATCGCTACAGTCCCACTCACTATCATTATCACATAAACTATCCGTTTCAACATCCGATTACTGATAACATCAAAACATCGTGTACCTAACGAAGATCCTATAATTACTCCTCCAAAACCTATCACCCACCAGAGCCAAGTATCGTCTGAATAAAATCCTGCCTTGAAACGGAAAATCGTATAGAAGAGATTAAAGACTACTGAGAAGGCTTGAAGCGTGGTGACATACTCGTGCTTATCTTCGAGGGTACTGATGCAATAAAGCACCAAAGGAGGGCCAAGCATGGCAAACATACCTCCCATGACACCACTTACACTCCCAATGGTGACTTGTGCCGGCTTCGACTTGAATATCCGTCCCATTCTTCCTTCGCCAAACAAGAAATACAGAGCAATGAGAATCAATACTACACCCAAGCATTGCTTCAATACATCATTACTGAGCGAACGCATATATTCGGTAGCAATGAAAGAAAAAAGCACATTGAAGAAGGTAACTATCCACATCATCTTCCAACGAATATACTTTCTGTTCTTTATGGCTATCATCAAAGCCGTACTTCCTGCCAACAAACCGGAAAGCATCACCGATTCGCCATAAGAAGGTAGAAAGAAAGGAAAGAACATCATCACAAAAATGCCAAAACCGAATCCGCTGACTCGCTGGATGAAACTGGCAACGATAGTAAGAAGGAAAATAAATATACAAGTCATACCTATTATTATTAATTAGGGTGTGCCTGATGACACACCCTAATTATCCAATTATAATCCCAATTTTTCCGAAATTTCCAACATTCGTTGGATAGGTTTCACGGCTTCCTTCGCTATTTCAGGATCTACCGTTACTTCCGGCCATTCGTATTTCAATGTGTTGTAAAGTTTTTCAAGGGTATTCAAACGCATGTAGTTACATTCATTGCAAGAACAAGAACTGTCTTCCGGTGGTACTGGAATAAAGTTCTTTTCCGGACATTGCTTGCGCATCTCGTGAAGGATACCACTTTCAGTAGCCACAATAAAGTCCTTTTTCGGGCTTTTTACGGCATGTTTCAACAATCCGGCAGTAGAGGCTACCTTATCGGCCAATTTAGCCACAGCGCCCTTGCATTCCGGGTGTACCAATACATCGGCATCAGGGTATTGTTTCTTCAGTTCGACGATCTTTTCTGCAGAGAACTGTTCGTGTACGTGACAAGCACCATTCCAAAGTAACATTTCCCTGTTGGTAACTGAGTTGATATAATTTCCTAAGTTTCTATCCGGGCCAAAAATGATTTTTTGTTCCTTTGGGAAACTTTCTACGATTTGCTTGGCATTAGTAGATGTTACCACTACATCGGTAACTGCTTTTACGGCTGCTGTAGTATTGACATACGAGATAACCGTATGGTCAGGGTGTTCTTTGACAAACTTGGCAAACGCATCGGCCGGACAACTGTCCGCCAACGAACAACCGGCATTGAAATCAGGTACCAACACTTTCTTTTCCGGACATAGCACCTTGGCTGTTTCACCCATGAAGTGAACACCACACATCACAATGATATCGGCATCTGTCTTGGCAGCCCATTGTGCCAAAGCCAAACTATCACCTACAAAATCGGCGATATCCTGAATTTCACCCGACTGGTAGTAGTGACCTAGAATAACGGCATTCTTTTCCTTACGCAGTCTGTCTATCTCCGCTTTCAAATTGAGGGACTTGTTTACCGGCTCGGTAACATACCCCTTTTTCAACCATTCTTCTTTATTCATTATAGATATATTTTTTCTTCTTCTTTCAAAAAAGAGATTTATACTGATGATAATTGCTTGTTAATAGTGTTGGTAAAATGTAACCCTCTTTTCTTGCCAAAAATGTTATTAGACAAAGATATTTCGATATCCATAAATAACCAACAAGATTAAGTGCTGATATTGCTTATTTTACCTTCTTTATTAACTAACTGTTGATAATAAGCAAAGTTAAAAACTTTCTAGTTATGAACCTCAAAAAAAAGGATGAAAATATGTTGAAATTGGTTGTTTAAATTCAGGCTATCTTTTTTGGAGGGTTTATTTCTTGATTGCTATATACGGAGTTTTGGATTATACAAGAATTATTTTTCAAAAAATGTCCTTCTTCTTTTTACATGTTTTCAACACTTATCAACCGAGTTATGAGAATAAGTTATTATCTTTGAAGCCGTAAATAAATAATCTATGATATGAGAAAACTTAAGATTACAGAATTGAATCGACTGAGCGTAGACGAATTCAAACAAGCAAATAAGTTACCATTGGTCGTTGTACTTGATGAAGTACGTAGTTTGCATAACATCGGTTCGGTATTCCGTACCTCGGATGCCTTTCTGGTGAACCGTATCTATTTGTGTGGCATTACTGCTACTCCTCCTCATCCGGAAATGCACAAGACAGCCTTGGGAGCTGAAGATTCAGTGGACTGGACGTATAAAAAACATACGTTGGAAGCTGTGGAAGAGCTTCATAATGAGGGATATACCGTATTGGCTATCGAACAGGTAGAAGGTAGTACCATGTTGGATAATCTTTCTCTGGATGCTGATAAAAAATATGCCATTGTTATGGGTAATGAAGTAAAAGGTGTTCAGCAAGAGGTAGTAAATGCTTGTGACGGATGTATCGAAATTCCTCAATATGGTACCAAACATTCCTTGAATGTATCGGTTACAACAGGTATTGTGCTTTGGGAATTTGCCAAAAGAATGATGACATTTTAAATTAGATTTGTCCGCTTTCTACTAGCAATACGATTTGTTCAACCATGGCATCTTCTGCATCAGGATGATATTCTTTTTTCAAACTAGCACCGAAAATGGCTGCAAAAGCTTGATAAAAACCTGCTTTGAAAGGTCCTAAGAAGGCTTTTACCAATTCGTAGGAGGAAGAATCTGTTTCTCGATTGATGAGTTTTATCAACAATTTACCTTGTGAAAAAGTGAGTTTCTTCATTCGGGGAGTGTATTGTTCCTTAACGCTCTTTTCTACTGCATTCAGATGCTTTTGTCTGGCTTTTTCGTCAGGAAGAGTTTGAAGGAATTCATAGGTTTCGATGATAGCACGGTTGACTTCCTTGGCAATAGGAAGCGTTTTCTTTACATTTCTTACCAATCTATTGTATTGTTGTTGTTGCTTTTTATTCTTGAAATTCAAGGGTTTAAAGCAATAAAGAGTAGGCATATGTAAAGAAGCAATGGTATCTCCTTCGTAAATGCAGGCAGGTACCAGATATCCATTTATAGTAGTCGTCTGCTCTTGGGCATTCATGTGGACGGCTATAAAGGATAAAAAGAATGTCAGAAAAAGTATCTTTTTCATTTTCGCTGTAAAAGTAATAAAGAAATGGGATATGATAAATGATTATAAAACTATTTAACTTAAAAACGAGAGATGAAGTACAAAATGAACAAACGGTGGAAAACAATGTTAATTATTTGTTTTTCAGTACTCTTATCAGTGAATAACTTATCAGCCCAATCTGTTTGGGAAGAAGTAATCGAACAATGGGTGAATAATCAGGAGTCCAATTCTTATCAGTTGGAGAATTTGATAGAGAGTTTGGATGAACTAAAAGAGAATCCTCTTCCTATTAATATAGCTACTAAAGAACAATTGGAACGATTTCCATTCTTGTCTGATCAATTGATTGAAAATATCCTTTATTATATCTATAAACACGGGCCAATGCTTAGTGATAAAGAATTGATGTTGGTGAAAGATATGGACCAACAAACAGCCCGTTGTTTAAAACTGTTTATAACTTTCCAACAACCTGATAAAGAAGAGGATAAACCTACTTTTAAAAACATTTTAAAGTATGGTAAACAGGAGTTATCAACACGGGTGGATATCCCTGTTTATATGAAAGCAGGCTATCAAAAAGAGAATGGTTATCGGGGATATTCTTTTTATACCAATTTTCGGTATAGTTTTCGATATAGTGATAAAGTGTATTGGGGATTAACAGCCGAGAAAGATGCTGGAGAACCTTTTTTCAACAGAGAAAACAAGAAAGGTTATGATTATTATTCACCTTATCTGTTAATTAAGAATATGGGTAGGTTGAAAACATTGGCTCTAGGAAACTATCGGTTGAATTATGGTTATGGGTTAGTGATGAATACGGATTTCAGTATGGGTAAGACAACTATGATCTCTACTTTAGGTAATAAGGCAACGGGAATCAAAAAACATTCTTCGACTGACGAATACAATTATTTTCAAGGAATAGCAGGTAGTATATCCATTACCAACCGATTGTCCGCTGATGCCTTTTATTCTTATCGAACCATGGATGGTATAGTGGATAACCAGTTCATAACTTCTATTAAAGAAGACGGTTATCATCGGGTAGTGAAAGATTTTGAAAAGAAGAATACATTCTCTAATCAATTGATAGGTAGTAATTTACATTATAATGGAAAATCTTTTGAACTAGGATTAACAAGTGTTTATGATGTTTTCAACAAGATGTTGAATCCTACTGAACGGGCATACAATCAATTCTATCCTCGTGGAAAGGACTTCTTTAACATTGGTGTGAATTATAAAGTCTTTTGGAAACAATTTACTTTACTTGGAGAAACGGCTATAGACAAAAATGGTAAATTGGCTACCATGAATATGTTACGTTATTCACCGAAAGGAGATTTTCAACTGATACTTATGAACAGGTTTTATGATGTAGCCTATCAAGGAATTTATGCCAAGTCCATGGGGGAAGGAAGTTCAGTACAAAATGAAAGTGGATTTTATATAGGTTTGGAAACCAGTTTATTGCGTCATTTTAAATTGATGACATACGGTGATTTCTTTTATTTCCCTTGGAAGAAATACCAATTGAGCAAGAATGGAACCCAAGGATTTGATGGGGTTATCCAACTAAGTTATTCACCACTTTATGAACTGGATATGTTTATAAAGTATCGTTATAAAAACAAGCATAAGGACATCACTTCCGAAGTTGGTCAAAAGAAAACACTTCCTTATATTCAACAGAAAGGGAAATATCAGTTGAATTATTCACCGATAAATGAACTGATGTTAAAAACTACAGTAGATATAGTGTATAATGCTTTCCAACAAGAGAAAGCATCGAAAGGTATATTGGTAGGAGAGAGTATCGGTTATAAGTTCAAAAAATTGCCTGTTCAATTGGATGGTAGTGTGGCATGGTTTCATACAGACGATTATGCTTCCCGTATCAGTATGTATGAAAAGAGTTTGCTTTATACATTTCATGTGCCTTCTTTTTATGGAAAGGGAGAACGATATGCATTGAATGTGCGCTATACATGGAAAGATATGTTGGTTCTTCAAGCCAAATATACATATACTCATTATCGAGATAGAGAAACAATAGGTTCGGGATTGGAACAAATCAATGGAAATAGAAAGAATGACCTTTATTTTCAAATTCGTTTGAAGTTTTAAGTAAAATATCTATTTTTGTTTATCCTTAAAAATTTGAACTGATGAAAAGAATATTGATTAGTGCAATAGCACTTTTGGCTTGTATCGTAGGTATGCAAGCGCAAACTCAGGTAATTGCTCACCGTGGTTTTTGGAAAACAGAGGGTTCAGCACAAAATTCCATTATAGCTTTAGAAAAAGCAGCCGAAGAAAAACTTTATGGTTCGGAATTTGATGTACAAGTAACATTGGACGGAAAGTTGATCGTGAATCACGATGCTAAATTCCAAGGATTCGTCATTGCTGAAACTCCTTATAAGCAATTGAAAAAAATCCGTTTGAACAATGGTGAAAAACTTCCTAATTTGAAGAAATATTTGAAGAAGGGAAAGAAGTTGGATATTCAGTTAATCCTTGAAATCAAATCACACAAGAGCAAGGAAGTGGAAGACAAGATGGCTGCCGATATCGTGAAAATGGTCAAGAAAATGGGATTAGAAAAGCAAGTGGAATACATTGCTTTCAGTTTGAACGTTTGTGAACAATTGGCCAAACTGACTCCTGAATCGGAAATTGCTTACTTGAATGGTGATATTGCACCGGCCGAATTGAAGAAGAAGGGTATCAATGGCATCGACTATCATTACAATGTAATTGAAAAGCATCCTGAGTGGGTGAAGGAGGCTCATGACTTGGGTATGAAAGTCAATGTATGGACAGTCAATAAAGAAGATATGATGAAGAAGTTGATCGATAGAAAAGTGGATTACATTACTACCGACCAACCTCTTGAACTCAAGAAACTCTTTGAATAATTATTGCTCTACAAATATGAGTTTGGATACATCGTATCCTCTTTGAATAATCTTTTGCAAAAGCCCATCCAATTGGGCTTTTGGCATTTCAGGAGTACGACTCAATATCCATAAATAATTATCAGAACTACTTCCTACAAGAGCATACTGATAATCTTCATCCAATTCCAGAATATAATAGTCGGCATAAAACCAGAGGAAAAACGATACTTTCAATCGTCTGGGATATTCTATAGGATGAGGCTGCTTACCTTTTCCAATGGCTTCTTTAGGTTTGCCGTTTTTCAGTCCTTTATTTACTACATGGATTTTTCCATTATCCAATAAAGAATATTCAGTATACACATGGCTCATCTCTCTTTCAAAAGGATGATCGTATCGGGCTATTTCATACCATTTTCCCATATATCGATTTATATCCAGTTGCTTTACTGTACTATTATCTATTTGAGGATGATTGGCTTGGCAAGCAGAATGAGCCAATAGAGCAGCTACAATGGGAAGAGCATATAGAAATTTGCCATATTTTTTCATAGATTCTTAGTTTTTCTAAATCAACGAAATACTTTTGTTTTTGTTCATTGAATGATTACCTTTGTGTAATAGATAGAAATAAAAAAGATGAAAACAGAATTGGAAAAGATGCGGAGTGGAGAACTTTATTCGTTTGCCGATTCAGAAGTAACGGCCAGTATTGTTCATGCCCAGAAACTTTGTGCCCGTTTGCGAATGATGTCTATTCACGATGAAGACTATCGGAAAGTGATAGAGGAACTGATTCCTGGCATTCCCAAGGATTCCATGATTTGTCCACCTTTTCATTGCGATCATGGTCATGGCATTATTTTGGGTGAGAATGTGTTTGTCAATTACAATGCTACGATGCTCGACAGTGCCTTTATCCGTATCGGTAAGAACACCAAGATAGGTCCGAATTGCCAATTCTATACACCTAATCATCCAATGGACTTCATGGAACGTCGGAAACCGCAAGAAACGGGATATCCCATTACCATTGGTGAGGATTGTTGGATAGCCGGAGGAGTTATCATTTGTCCGGGAGTGACCATTGGTAATCGTTGCATCATTGCGGCAGGTAGTGTCGTGACGAAGGATGTTCCCAATGATTCCTTAGTAGCGGGATGTCCAGCAGTAGTAAAACGAAAATTAAAAGAAGAATGAAACTGATTATACTTGATTTCGACGGAACATTGGCCGATACACGGGGCTTGATTGTAAAAACCATGCAACAAACACTCGATGTATTGGAATTGGAGCCTTGTACAGACGACCAGTGTGCCGCTATGATAGGCTTACCTTTGAAGCAAGCCTTTACCCGTTTGCTTCCCATGACAGACGAAATGGGCGACCGATGTGTAGAAACCTATCGTCGTTTGTTCAATGAAAACAATGCCCTTTACGTTATCCCTACTTTTCCTCATGTCATAGAAACTCTCCATCAGTTGCATGAGCAAGGATATACTTTGACCATTGCCAGTAGCCGTAGCAACCGTAGCTTGATGGAGTTTGTAAACGATATGCATTTGAACGACGTTATTCCTTATGTATTGGGTGCAGAAGATGTTACTCATGCCAAGCCTTATCCCGATCCTGTTTTGCAGACACTTAAAACTTTCGATTGTAAACCTGAAGATGCTTTGGTGGTGGGAGATACTTGGTATGATATCGAAATGGGGCGTAGAGCAGGTGTACGCACTTGTGGTGTGACTTATGGGAATGGAACTCGGGAAGAGTTGGTCAATGCCGGTGCAAACTTTTTGGTGGATGATTTTGGGGAATTGATGAAACTCGCTGGCGGAAAGTAGATAAAAAAGTATAGTTTCCGCCGTTGAGTTGATAACTCGTTGGCGGAAAGTGGGTAAAAAATTCACTTTCCGCCAGCGAGTTTTTGTTTATTCTCTTAGTTTCTTGATTTGTTCAAGCACGGATTCCAATCGTTTTTGGTTCTTTTTCATTTCAGAAAGTCCCCAAGAAATGGAAACACCCATTACGAAAATGGATAATGCAATGATCGGAAGATTCCAAGTATATCTACAAGCAATAAGGATAGTCCATATAACCAAGACAATGCCTGGAAAAATCAAAATCTTATTAGCCAACGTGCGGAATTGTTTATATTTGATGACTTTTTCTGTGGCTTGAATCATATTTAAATTAGGCAGATTCTTGATATCAAGTATGTTATAAGCCTTTTTATCCAAGAGAAAATCCAATAAACCGAGAGTTAAAGTAAGTAAACTTAATCCCCAATAACCAAATCCTCTATCCATAAAGAGAACTATCAATCCAATACTCAGAATAGGAATGGCAACAATATTCATTTGAATCATATTTCGATACCAGTTTTCAATGTATGAAAGTTTTTCCTTCATCGATTCCTGTATCATCTCCTCATTAATGATGCGTTCTTTTTCCAATTTCTCGTTCAATAGACTGAATTGTTCTTTCAATTCTTCAAAATCCAAATTCTGTTGTGTCATAATTCGTTCGTTTTTACTTGTTCGACATTGATTTCAATTGTTCCTTGATGCGGAACAAACGGGTGGTGACATTGGAGAGCGAGATTCCGACCACGTCGGCTATATCTTGATAGTTCATATTCTCCAGCCAAAGAAGAATGATGGCCCTATCGAAGACATCGAGTCGGTTGATTCGGTCGTATAGCATCTGAATCTGCTTGCTTTGTACATCGTCATCGTTGTACAAGTCGATGTCGATAGAAAGAGGAATGGTCTGTACACTACTTTTCTTCTTCCGTTCCTGATTGTTGCAAGTATTCAGACTAACACGCCAAATCCAAGTTTTCAAACTACTCTCTCCGCGGAATTTCTCAAAACCTTTCCAAAGATTGATGAGTATTTCCTGATAAAGGTCGTTCACTTCTTCCGAGTCTTTCGAATAGAAGTAACAAACGGTATATATCGTTTTGCGATATTCCTTTACCATTTTTGTGAATTGCAATTCTATGTCTTTCATCCGTTTTTCTTTATTGTTTCTACCTGTTTAGACACGCGGATTGAGTATTCCTTTCAGAATTTGGGAGATTTTTTGATGAAAAATAAAAATGTCATTCAGAGGAGTGAAACGACGAAGAATCTCGAATACATAACAAGTGGATGTTATCGAGATTCTTCGCTTCGCTCTGAATGACAATATAATATATCAATAGATTCTTTTATTCAGCAGCAGTAGCCAAAGGGGATGGCACATTGTATACACGTGCAGCCAATTCCTTGTCGAGCATATACATGCCGTACTTATTGTCTTCTACAGCTTCTACAGTAGCAATCATGTCGCGAGCCGATTCTTCTTCTTCTACTTGTTCATCGATAAACCAGTTGAGGCGGTTGATCGAAGCGAAGTCACGGTCTTCATTAGCAATGTAAGCCAAGTTGTTGATGAGTGAAGTTACCTTCTTTTCGTGTTCGAGAGTCTGCTTGTACATGTCGAGTACACTGTTCCATGTAGCAGGAACTTCTTCGATAGGGAGCAAAGTTACCTTTGCATCGCGAGAGTTCAAATAGTTCATAAAGATGCGGGCATGAGCCTGTTCTTCCTGGAATTGTACATAGAACCAGTTGGCAACACCTTTGTAACCCTTAGCTTCAGCGTCCATAGACATAGCCAAATAAAGATATGCTGACCACAATTCAGCGTTGATCTGTGCATTGATAGCATCGTGTAATTTCTGACTTAACATATTACGTTCCTCCTTTTATTATTAGTTATTATTGTATGACAAATGTAGTGATTTTATTAAATATTATCTAATAAATCCGATAGAAAATATTTATTTGGTGATAGAGAAAAATCTATATATCTGAACAATTGGCCGAATGAAGACGTTATGGTACAAGAATAACAACTTAAACCCATTAGGAAAATGAAAAAGTTCATGATGTTGGTCGCCATAGTAGCGGCTTTCGCTTCTTGCCAGTCGAAAAACAAGAAGAATGCAGAAATAGTAGTAGAAAATGATAGCGAGGTGGCTATTGTACCGGCTCCTATCGAAATAGACGAAGAAATCTTTACGGGTACTATTCCTGCTTCCAATGGTCGTCCGGCAGTAGATTATGTATTGACCTTGGGTGCAGCTACCGATGGTGTCGATACGGTCTATACGCTTGATATGACTTATCTGGATGCCAATGGTCCTGGAAATCATCAGACTTTTAAGACCAAGGGTAAACAACACACCGTACACAAGCAGGTAAATAACCAACCGAAGAAAGGCGTGAAGTTGACACCGGACAGTGGTGACCAGCCAATGTATTTCTTGGTAGTAAACGACACAACGCTCCGCATGGTGAACGATTCTACTTTAGTAGAAACTATCGGTCAAGCGGTTTATGACATTACGAAAGTAAAGGATAAATAATTGGGTATTGGTTTTATAGGGAATTGACAATAGTTTTGTCATCCAGAGCGTAGCGAAGGATCTCGGATACATAAAGTAAATGTTATCGGGATTCTTCGCTTTGCACTGAATGACATTTTGAGATTTTATCCCTATCTTTGCATCCAAAGAAAAGAAATATATGGCAACAGTTATTTATCCTTCTCCTATATTCGGTCCGGTTCATAGCCGACGTTTGGGAGTATCTTTGGGAATCAACTTGCTTCCGGCCGATGGCAAGTTCTGTACATTCGATTGCATCTATTGTGAGTGCGGCTTCAATGCCGATTTCCGTCCGCATCAGAAACTCCCTACCCGTGAGGAAGTACGCTCTGCTTTGGAAGCCCGTTTGTTGGACATGCAGCAGAATGGTCCTAAACCTGATGTATTGACCTTTGCCGGCAATGGAGAGCCTACCGCTCATCCGCAGTTTGCTGGTATCATGGAAGATACTTTGGCTTTGAGAGACAAGTATTTCCCTGAAGCGAAAGTCAGTGTGTTGAGTAATTCTACGTTCATCCATAAGCCGGAGGTTTTCGATGCCTTGAACAAGGTAGATAATAACATCCTGAAACTCGATACTATCGATGCTATATATATTAATAAGGTAGACCGTCCGACGGGACACTACGATGTGAAGCAGGTTATCGAACGGATGAAGGCATTCAAGGGCAACTTGATTGTCCAGACACTTTTCATGAAAGGTATGTTTGAGGGGGAAAGTGTGGATAACACGACGGATAATTATGTGCTACCTTGGCTCGAAGTGGTAAAGGAAATCGCTCCTCGTCAAGTCATGATTTATACGATTGACCGTGAAACTCCAGCTCCCGATTTATTGAAAGCCACTCACGAGGAACTCGACCGCATCGGAGAGTTGGTTCGTGAAGCGGGTATTCCTTGTTCGGTATCGTATTGATAAACTATCTTTCCTTTCATTTGTTTCATGAGAAAAGCGGAACGAATGAAAGGAAATTTTTTTCTCAAGAAACTATTCAAATACATCCTCTATATCCTTCCAGGGATTATAGTGTATATTCTCTTGCCTTACTTGGAGGTAATAGAAGGAAAGACAATGCTGATGATTACTACCCGTCTTTGTGTAGCCTATATCATCGGGTGTATCTTGTTTGCTATTAATGCGTTTTTATTGATTTTTAGGAGCCGTCCGATGAAGGGATTGATACAAATCTTCCAAGTCATCCTTTTCTTTATAGGTGGGATTATCATTGTATCAGTACTTATCAATAAGTCACCCACTACGCTCTTTGCCGGATTGGGTGCTTCGGCAGCTATCTTGATGCTTGTCTTTAAGGATACGATTCTAGGCTTTGTAGCAGGTGTACAACTCTCTGCCAATGACATGCTCCGCATCGGCGATTGGATACAGTTGTCGGACGGTACTGCCAATGGCATCGTTCAGGAAATCACTCTCAATACCGTCAAGATTCAGAATTGGGACAATACCATTTCCACCATTCCTCCCTATACCTTGGTGAACACCACCTTCAAGAATTGGCGAGGGATGCAGGAGAGCGGAGGCCGAAGGGTGGATAAAAGCATCAAACTGGATATGAACACCTTGAAATTCTGCACGGATGAATTGATTACTCGTATCCGACAGGAAATCCCGTTGATGAAAGAAGTGAAATACGAGGAAGGTATGACCAATGCCCAACTTTATCGCATCTATATCGAGCGATATTTAAGTCAACATCCTTTAGTGAATAAAAATCTCTACCTGATTATAGCCCAACGGGAGCTTACTCCATACGGTGTACCTATCGAGATCTATTTCTTTCTCAGCGATACGGTTTGGAAAGAATATGAGCAGATTCAATCGGATATTTTTGACCATTTGTTGGTTATGGTAGGGGAGTTTGATTTGAAGTTGTATCAGTATTCATAAATTAAAAGGAGGATGTGTCGTAAAACACACCCTCCTTTTAGTTCAAACGCCAGAGCGTTTTATTTCTTTTCCACAATCTCCTTCGCTCTTTCCAAAGCAATATTGATATTCGGACAGATATTTTCTTCACCAACAAGTGTATAAAGGAAACCTGTCTTTTCCAATACCTTCTGTACCTTTTCGTTTACACCCGAAAGTACTACCTGGATATTGTCCTTCTTACACATGTCGCAAAGGTTGGTCAAGTTGTGTACACCGGTAGAGTCGATGAACGGAACCTTACGCATACGGATGATACGTACCTTTGGACATTCGCCCATATTCGCCATCATTTCCTCAAATTTAGTAGCGATACCGAAGAAGTAAGGACCATTGATTTCGTATACTTCCACACCTTCTGGGATGATAAGGTGTTCTTCGTGTACTTCCAAATCCGATTCCTTGTTCGGGTCGATTTCGTCCTTGATAACCGAGATTTCGGTAGTTTCCATGACACGGCGCATGAACAATACACAAGCAAGTACCAAGCCCCATTCGATAGCGATGGTCAAGTCGAAGATTACGGTCAAGAAGAAAGTGATGAGCAATACCGATACATCTGATTTCGGGTTCTTCAACAAGCCCTTGAACGTACGCCAACCGCTCATGTTATACGATACAATTACCAATACACCTGCCAAACAAGCCATTGGGATGTATTGTGCCAACGGCATCAACAACAAGAGGATGAGCAACAAGACTACGGCATGAATCATACCGGCAACTGGAGTCTTACCGCCGTTATTGATATTGGTCATAGTACGGGCAATGGCACCAGTAGCAGGAATACCACCGAAGATAGGAGCCACTACATTGGCTACACCCTGAGCGATAAGTTCGGTATTCGAATCGTGACGGTCACCAATCACACCATCGGCTACAGCAGCCGAGAGCAATGATTCGATAGCACCGAGTACGGCAATGGTAATGGCTACCGGGAAGAGGTTCTTGATTGCTTCCCAATTCAATTCAGGTACTACAGCATCTGGCAATTGAGACTGGATAGTGAAACGGTCGCCAATAGTATCGATACAAGTGATTCCACCGTATGTCTTCATCAAATAAACGGCCAAAGTCACGAAAACGATAGCTACCAATGAACCAGGAATCTTCTTCGAGAACTTCGGGGTAATGGCAATGATGAATACACTCACAAAACTTACAATGGCATTCCACCAGTTCACCGTATCAAAGTGCTTGAAATAGAGCATCCATTTGCCGATAAAGTCACCTGGAACTTTTTCATCACCAAACTGAAGACCGAAGATGTCGGCAATCTGTGTAGTGAAAATAGTCAAGGCAATCCCGCTGGTAAACCCTACAATGATAGGATAAGGGATGAACTTGATGACAGCACCCAACTTGAATACCCCCAACAAGATGAGGAGTACACCCGCCATAAGGGTAGCGACTGTCAAACCACTGATACCATATTCCTGAATGATACCATAGATGATGACGATGAACGCTCCCGTAGGACCGCCAATCTGTACCTTGCTTCCGCCCAACAAAGAAATGATGAAACCTGCCACGATGGCTGTGATGATACCCTTTTCAGGTGATACACCCGAAGCGATACCAAACGCAATGGCAAGGGGAAGCGCAACAATACCTACAATGATACCGGCCATGAGGTCGGCCATGAAATTCTCCTTTGAGTAGTTCTTCAGTGTACTCAGGAGCTTTGGTTTGAATTCAAAAGCTTTCATTGCTTACCTTACTTTATGCTATAATTAGAATTTGTTTGCAAAATTAGTTATTTTTTATGTTATAGAATATAGAAAAAGGTTCTTTTCTTTTATTCTCCTTAAAGAATCTAAAAAATCAATTGTAATGATTACAAATATGAGGAAAACAATTATCTTTGTCATAGAAAATTATTAACAGAACAATTTATTAATAACTAATAATACTAATGATTATGGGAAAGAGCGTAAAAGGTACACAGACTGAAAAGAACTTGTTGACTTCATTTGCTGGTGAATCACAAGCTAGAATGCGTTATACATATTTTGCAAGTGTTGCTAAGAAGGAAGGTTACGAACAGATTGCAGCTATCTTCACTGAAACAGCTGACCAAGAAAAGGAACACGCTAAGCGTATGTTCAAGTGGTTGGAAGGTGGTATGGTAGAAATTACTGCTTCTTATCCGGCTGGTGTAATCGGTACTACTGCCGAAAACTTGAAGGCTGCTGCTGCTGGTGAAAACGAAGAATGGACTGCAGACTATCCTCACTTTGCTGATGTAGCAGATGAAGAAGGTTTCCCTGCAATCGCTGCTATGTATCGCAATATTGCAATTGCTGAAAAGGCACACGAAGAAAGATATTTGGCTTTCTTGGCTAATATTGAAAACGAATCAGTATTCAAGAAGGAAGAAACAACTGTATGGCAATGCCGCAACTGTGGTTTTGTTCATGAAGGAACAGAAGCTCCTAAGGCATGTCCGGCTTGTTTACATCCACAAGCTTACTTCGAAGTAAAGAAGACTAACTATTAATTTGACTCTTTTATATTAAAAAGAATAGAATCCGGTCCTTTATTATATAGGGACCGGATTTTTTGTTTACCTTTGTCAAAATCTACTACAAATTTTAGAAAAGAATGAAAAAGAACACTTTTATTTTGACTCTTTGTATGTGGTGTGTGGCACTGGCAGTCCATGCACAACATATTCCGACTTTGGAAGAAGCCGTATACGGAGGTTTGGTAAGAACCGAAGGTGGAGGCTCTGTGAATTGGATGAAGGACGGTGAGCATTATTCGAAAATCGAACGTAATGCAACCGGTGGCTTTGATGTTATGGCCTACAGTGCCAAGGACAATTCAAAGGAAGTATTGATTCCTGCTGAAAAGTTGGTGAATCCAGAAACAGGTAAGCCTATTCGTGTCCGTAGTTTTGCATTTAGTGATGACAATACTCAGGTATTGATCTATACCAATACTCGTAGAGTATGGCGTATGGATACTCGTGGCGACTATTGGGTTTTGAATATCCAAAGCGGTAAGTTGCAGCAGTTAGGTAAGGAAAGACCAGAAGCAACTTTGATGTTTGCCAAGTTCTCGCCAGACGGTACTAAGGTGGCATACGTTTCACAGAACAATATTTATGTGGAAACATTGGCAGACGGCTCAGTTATTCAGTTGACTAAGGACGGTAATGAAAAGATTGTGAATGGTACATTCGACTGGGTATACGAAGAAGAATTCGGTTGTCGTGACGGTTTCCGTTGGAGTCCGGACAGTAAGTTCATTGCTTATTGGCAGAGTGATACCAATGGTACCGGTTGGTTTGATATTATTAATAATGTAGATTCTATCTATCCTACTATCCAGCGTTTCCCTTATCCGAAGGCAGGTACTACCAACTCGGCAGTGAAGGTGGGTTACGTATCGGTAGAAGGTGGTGCTACTACTTGGGTGAACATTCCTGGTGATGCTCGTAATAATTATATTCCTCGTATGGAGTTCATTCCGGAAAGCAGTGAACTTTTCATCCAGCAGATGAATCGCGAGCAGAATACGAATAAGGTATGGATTGCCAAAATTGGTGAAAACAATCCGGTTCATATCTTTACAGATACTGACAAGGCATGGGTAGAAACCAACGACAATATCCATTGGTTGAAGGGCAATAAATTTTTTACTTGGGAAAGTGAACGTAGCGGTTATCGTCATCTATATCGTGTAAGTCGTGATGGTAAGGATATCCAACCGATTACGAAGGGTGATTTCGACTATATCAATGAAGTAGGCTTGGATATGGAAAAAGGATTGGTTTATTTCATTGCTACTCCTGAAAACTTTACGCAACGTTACTTGTATCAAGCTAAGTTGTTTGGTAAGGGTGAAGTGAAGCGTTTGAGTCCGGCCGATCAGGCAGGTCAGCACCGTTACAATATGTCACCGACAGGCAAGTGGGCGGTACATACCTTCAGCAATGCTCAGACTCCTCCAGTGATTGATATGGTTTCCTTCCCAGGACACAAGAGCGTTCGTCTCATTACTGACAATGCCAAGGCTAAGGAACAATGGAAGGCATTGGGATTGAACAGCAAGGAATTCTTTAAGGTTCAGTCAGGTGATTGGACATTGGACGGTTGGATGATTAAGCCAGTGAATTTTGATGCTAGCAAGAAATATCCAGTAATTCTTGATATATATGGTGAACCGGCTAGTTCTACTGTTCAAGATTCTTGGAGCGGAAGCATGTGGCATCAGCATTTGGCTAACTTGGGTTATATTGTCATCAGTATCGATAATCGTGGTGCCAATGTACCTCGTGGTCGTGAATGGCGTAAGTGTATCTATGGAGAAATCGGTACATTGGCTAGTCTTGACCAATCGAATGGGGTAAAAGATTTAGCTCGCCAGTATTCGTTCATTGATGCTTCCCGTATCGGTGTAACCGGTTGGAGTGGTGGCGGTAGCCAGACTTTGAACTGTATGTTCCGTTATCCGGATGTCTTCCATACAGGTATTGCCGTAGCTTTCGTTTCGGATTATCGTTTATATGATACTATTTACGAAGAACGTTACATGAATACACCACAAAACAATCCGGAAGGTTATCGTAAGGGTTCACCTATCGGTTATGCATCAGGATTGAAGGGTAACTTGTTGCTCATCCATGGTACAGGCGATGACAATGTACACTACCAAAGTTGTGAGATGTTGGTAAATGAACTTGTTCGTTTAGGCAAAGTATTCTATCAACTTTCTTATCCAATGCGTGCGCATGGTATTAATGAAGGTCAAGGAACAACCTATCATTTGCGTAAGAGCATGGTAGATTATTGGTTGAAGAATTTGCCGGCAGGGGGCAGATAATAAAAAAGGGAGCGTCAAGATTTGATGCTCCCTTTCTTTTGTATTATTTCTTTGCAGGCGGATAATCAATGGTATAATGCAATCCGCGGCTTTCTTTGCGTTCCATGGCTTGACGGGTAATCAAATAACCGATGTTAATCATGTTACGGAGTTCACAAAGTTCACGGGTAGCCTTGCAGCGTTTGAAAAGACGCTCGGTTTCTTCGTAAAGAATATCCAAACGATTCCATGCACGGATGAGGCGGATATTACTACGGACGATACCTACGTATGATTCCATAATTTGGTTTACTTCTTTCATGCTTTGGGTGATGAGTACGCGTTCTTCCGGATTCATGGTTCCGTCGTCATTCCATGCAGGGATGTCTTCATTGAAATCATAACGGTCAACGATGCTCAATGAGTGTTTGGCTGCTGCATCTGCATAAACTACGGCTTCAATCAATGAATTGGAAGCCAATCGATTACCTCCATGAAGACCTGTACAAGAACATTCACCGATAGCATATAGGCGACCTATGCTGCTCTGTCCATTCAAATCAACCTTAATACCGCCACAAAGATAATGGGCAGCCGGTGCTACTGGAATATAATCCTTGGTAATATCGATACCAATGCTGAGGCATTTCTTATAAATGTTAGGGAAATGTTTCTTGGTTTCTTCCGGATCTTTATGAGTGACATCCAAATAGACATGTTCTTCTCCACGAAGTTTCATTTCATTGTCGATAGCACGGGCTACAATGTCACGAGGTGCTAATGACAGACGCGGATCGTATTTCTGCATGAATTCCTCTCCGTCCTTGGTTCTTAATACACCACCATAACCACGCATGGCTTCGGTAATCAGATAACTAGGACGATCACCTGGATGATAAAGAGCCGTTGGATGGAATTGGATAAATTCCATGTCTTTCACAATACCTTTGGCACGATAAACCATGGCAATACCGTCACCGGTTGCTACCAAAGGATTAGTTGTCTGGCGGTAAACGGCTTCACATCCACCGGTAGCCATAACGGTTATTTTTGAAAGGAAAGTATCTACTTCGCCTGTTTCTTCATTCAGAACGTACGCACCATAACATTTGATACCCTGATTGTATCGGGAAATAATGATACCCAGATGGTGTTGGGTAATGATTTCTACAGCAAAGAAATGAGTGAAGACAGTGATATTTGGATGAGCCTTGACGGTTTCAATCAAACTGGTTTGGATTTCGGCTCCCGTATTGTCTTTGTGGTGGAGAATACGGAATTCTGAATGACCTCCTTCTTTGTGAAGGTCGAATTCACCGTTTTCCTTCTTGTCGAAATCTACTCCCCATTGGATGAGTTCTTCTATTTGTGCCGGAGCTTCACGTACCACCTTTTCTACTGCAGTACGATCACTAATCCAATCACCAGCAATCATTGTATCTTCAATGTGCTTTTCAAAATTATCTACTTTCAAGTCGGTAACGGAAGCGATACCTCCTTGTGCATAGTAGGTATTGGCTTCTTCTAATCCGGCTTTACAAATCAAAGCTACTTTACCCTTGTGAGCCACCTTCAGTGCGTAACTCATACCGGCTATACCAGAGCCGATGACAAGGAAATCGAATTTTCTTACCATATTAATTATGCTTTATATTGCAAAACTAATAAATTCCTCTTTTCATTGTACTATCTTAACAAATTATTTCTTATCTTGCAGACAAAATTTTAATACTATGAAATATCAATTGGCTATTATAGGTGGCGGTCCTGCGGGATATACAGCTGCCGAGGCTGCTGGAAAGGCAGGTTTAAGTGTGGTTTTGTTCGAGAAGAAGAACTTGGGCGGTGTATGTTTGAATGAAGGTTGTATTCCAACCAAGACATTGCTTTATTCGGCTAAGGTTTATGATTATGCCAAGCATGCTAGTAAGTATGCGGTTACAGTTCCTGAAGCATCATTTGATTTGGGTAAGATTGTGGCTCGTAAGCAGAAGGTGGTTCGTAAATTGGTTTTGGGTATCAAGGCAAAGTTGACAGCGCATGGCGTGAACATCGTAACTGGAGAAGCTAGCGTTATCGATAAGAATACCGTGAAATGTGGTGAAGAAACTTATGAATGCGATAACTTGTTGCTTTGTGCAGGTAGTGACACCTTTATTCCTCCTATTCCGGGAGTGGAAGAAGTGGATTACTGGACACATCGCGATGCACTCGATAATAAGGAAGTACCTTCATCATTGGCTATCGTTGGTGGTGGTGTGATTGGTATGGAATTTGCTTCTTTCTTCTGCTCACTGGGTGTGAAAGTCACTGTAGTAGAGATGATGGACGAAATCTTGGGTGGTATGGACAAGGAACTTTCGGGTATGCTTCGTGCAGAATATGCCAAGAAGGGTATTAAGTTCTTGTTGAGTACCAAGGTAGTTGGTCTTTCAAAGAGCGAAGAAGGTATCACTGTATCTTACGAGAATGCTGAAGGAGCTGGAAGTGTAACTGCTGAAAAGTTATTGATGAGTGTTGGTCGTCGTCCGGTAATGAAAGGTTTGGGATTGGAAAACTTGAATTTGGAATTAACCGAACGCAAATGTATCAAGGTGGACGAACATTTGCAATCATCTGTACCGGGAGTATATGTATGTGGTGACTTGAACGGATTCTCTTTGTTAGCTCATACAGCGGTTCGTGAAGCGGAAGTGGCTGTTCATCACATCATTGGCAAGGAAGACAAGATGAGTTATAATGCCATTCCAGGTGTGGTATATACCAATCCGGAAATTGCATCAGTAGGTCAGAGTGAAGAAGCTTTGAAGGCGAAAGGTATCGTCTACCAATCCTTGAAGTTGCCAATGGCTTATTCGGGTCGCTTTGTAGCCGAAAACGAAGGGGTAAATGGTGTATGCAAAGTTCTGGTAGCCGAAGACGGTACGGTATTGGGTGCCAGCATGTTGGGTAATCCTGCATCGGAATTGATTATTGTAGCAGGTATGGCTATTGAAGACGGTAAGAAGGTAGAAGACTGGAAGCGTTATGTATTCCCACATCCTACCGCAGGTGAAATCTTTAGAGAATTTTAAAACGAATGAAACGAATAGTCCTTTCATTTTTACTGATTCTAGTAGTCAGTCAGATAAAAGCCCAGCCGCTCGCTCAGCGGCTGGATTCTTTGTTGTTCAATGATGCAATGTTGAGAACATCTGAAGTTGGTATTACTGTTTTTGACTTAACAACAGGAGAATCGCTTTTCCAGTACCAGGATGAAAAATTGTATCGTCCGGCATCTACAGAGAAAGTGGTCACTTCGGTTACGGCTTTGGCTACATTGGGATTGGATTATACCATGAATACCCGTCTGCAATATACGGGAAAGATAGAAGGTGATACCTTGAAAGGAAATCTTTATCTGATAGGTGGTTTCGATCCGGAATTCATGGACGAAGATTTGGATTCTTTGATTGATGTAATAGCCCAAAGTGGTATCCGCTATATTGCAGACACATTGGCTGCCGATGTATCGATGATGGATTCGGTCTATTGGGGAAATGGTTGGTCTTGGGATGATGTACCCGATTCTTTCCAACCTTACATGTCGCCTTTGATGCTGAATAGAGGATGTGTGGATGTAACCGTTATTCCTACAGAGAAAGATTCTCTTCCTTTGATAGAATGTGTACCGGCTTCCGATTATTATCAAGTGGATAATGACGGTGTAAGCAATAATCCGCAGGCTGGACCTCTTCGGATAACTCGTAATTGGTTGCATAATGGCAATCTTATTCATGTATCGGGAAATGTGTCGAAAAAAACTACTCGTACTTTGAGTATCTATACTTCTAAGGACTTCTTCTTCCATACCTTTATTAATAGATTGAAGGAAAAGGGTATTGAGGCAAATACAACTGCCTTTGCCGATTGTCCGGAAAATGATTCATTAAGGGTTGTTTCTCCGTTGTTTACCTTGCAACGTCCGATAGGGGAAGTCTTGACACAAATGATGAAGGAAAGTGATAACCTTTGTGCAGAAAGCATGTTCTATCATTTGGCACTTCATTATGCGCAAAAGAAGCGGGTAGCGGATAATGATGGCTCGGATGCTATCAACCATTTTATCAAGGAGAAATTAGGTCTTAATCCGGATTATTATAATATTGTAGACGGAAGTGGTGTTTCCTTATATAATTATATTTCTCCGCGATTGTTATTGGAATATCTGAAGTATGCTTACTATCGTGCAGAAATCTTCCAACCATTTTATGAGGCTTTGCCGATTGCCGGTGTGGATGGTACCTTATCTTCTCGCATGAAGAAGTCCAAGGCATACAAGAATGTGCATGCCAAGACAGGTACGGTTACAGGAGTCAGTTCATTGGCAGGCTATGCCAAGGCTCCGAATGGACATCAATTGGCTTTTGCGATCATCAATCAGAATGTCATGAAGTCTCGTCAAGCGAGAACTTTCCAAGATAAGGTTTGTGATATTTTATGTACCAGTAAATAAAAGAAACGGGCCGATGTATTAAAAGCATCGGCCCGTTTCTTTTTGATTATTCGAAAACTTTGAACTCGTACCCTTGTTCTTTTAACCATTCAATGGCTCGAGGGAGAGCATATTTCATATTCTTTTCGGACTTGATAGAGTCATGAAAAGTGATAATAGATCCGTTTCTGACGTATTTTTTCACAATCTCCAATACTTGAGGGCCATTCAGACGCTTGCTATAGTCTCGGGTAACCAAGTCCCACATCACAATGGTGTATCGATTCTTCAATACAATATATTGTCCCCAACGCATCCAGCCATGTGGCGGACGAAAGAGATTGCTCTTAATCAATTCATCGGCTTTATTTGTATTCTCCAGATAGTTATAACTAAGGTGTTTGAATCCACCGATATGGTTGAATGTATGATTTCCCACCCGATGTCCTCTTTCTACTACCATTTGGAACTCCTTCGGATGCTTCCGGACATTGTCTCCCACCATGAAGAAGGTTGCCTTGATTTGGTATTTATCCAATAGATCAAGCACCCAAGGGGTAATCTCAGGGATAGGG
Organism: Phocaeicola sp.; assembly: GCA_045121515.1. Classification (GTDB taxonomy): domain Bacteria; phylum Bacteroidota; class Bacteroidia; order Bacteroidales; family Bacteroidaceae; genus Phocaeicola. The sequence goes on from JBGVGD010000020.1 coordinate 53,434, forward strand.
CCGTCATCAAAAGTCAGATAAACGGCCTTCTCGTTGGTATCCATGCGCCAAAGGGCGCTTGGATATAGCCAACGGAGTAACTTGGGTGGTTGTTCTATCAGCATGTTTTATTTTCTTCCTATACGTACATTAAACATATCATAGAGTTCTTCGAACTTCTGGGCGTAATGATCAGCCATTTCAGATGACGCACTCATTTCGCCTTCTGCTTGTCCTTGTTTTTTCTGGGCAATCTTGTCGAAACTCTTGTTGATTTCATCCAAGATGTAGATATTACGCACACAATTTTCGTACGAGAGTGCCAAACGTTCATCGTCCAAACTCATGTACCAAGTGATATATTCTACCGCCTTGTTTGCCAATTCATCCAAAATGGATTCTGCCTTGGCATATTCGCCCAAAGCAATGTAGTCATCGGCCATTTCCTTGGAACTACTCATGATGTAATCGTGAGCCACATTCTTGCTTGGAATTACTTGTTGGCAATAATCCAATGCCTTCAATGCCTTTTCGTACTTGCCTTCCTTAATCAATTGGCTAGCCACTTGAACGAACATACGGCGGTGTGTCTGGCTCATGCGAAGGATAGTTTCATCCAAGTAGATGCCGTCCTTATCGATACCTCCGAACTTGAACTTGTGCATCAAGTTGTCGTACATCTTTTCACTATCGATGCGGGCATTAAGTTTGGTTGTATTGAACGGTGTGATACGATAAGCCAAACCTTCCTGCATGAAGTTATCGCCTAAATTCAAGTGGTTTTCTGAACCTACAGTGATAGCCATATACATCGGACGTTCCCAGTTGGTGTTGGCGAGCATTTCAAGCATCATCAATTCGCTCTTGTACAACATGCGCTTATTCTTCAACGAGATGCTCATGTATTCAGGAATTTCACCATGAAGCGAATCCGGTATCATCATGCCCGAACGCTTAATGGCTTCCTTGTCCAACTTGATAACAACACTATCAGTCGGAATCACTTGCTGGCCAAGTTTCGGTTCGCGTACCCAATGACGGAGGATATTCTTCAATTCGTATGGATTTTCACCGAATTCCTTAGCAGCTTCTTCCGGATTCTGCTTGTAGAAGTCTGTAATGGCCTTCATCATTTCCGGACGAATGGCTACCGCTTCGTTGTGTCCTTGTACATATTCCAAACGGCTCCATTCGATAGGAACAGCCGGTGAATCGTATGAATCACGCTTCATCTGGTCGATGTACCAGTCGGTTTGCAAATAACTGAGGTTGCAGACACGAACATCGGTACGGTTACCTTCCACTTCTTGGTTGTACCACAATGGGAAGGTATCGTTGTCACCATTGGTGAAGATAATCGGATTGCCTTCTTCAGAAAGTGTATTCAAGTAGTTCTGACCGAACTCGCTGGCTACATAACGTCCGCTACGGTCATGGTCATCCCATGTCTGGCTCACCATTTGTACCGGTACAAACAAACCGAGGATAGTAGCCAAAATAGCAGCCGGCTTTTCGCCAATCTTCTTTTCCAACCAGCTAGCCATACCTGCCACACCCATACCAATCCAAATAGCAAAAGCATAGAACGAACCGGCATATGCATAGTCGCGTTCACGAGGTTGGAGGGGAGTTTGGTTCAAATAAAGAACAATCGCCAAACCTGTCATGAAGAACAAGAAGAATACTACCCAGAACTGCTGGATACCCTTTTCACCCTTGTAGGCTTGCCAGAAGAGACCAATCATACCGAGAATCAATGGCAAACAGAAGAACACGTTATGTCCCTTGTTGTTCTTCAAGTCCGAAGGCAAGAACTCTTGATTTCCTACCAAGAAATTGTCTACGGCTGGGATACCGGTAATCCAATTACCATGTTCGATTTCACCATTACCCTGGATATCGTTCTGACGGCCGGCAAAATTCCACATGAAATATCTCCAGTACATGAAATTCACCTGATAAGAGAAGAAGTATTTGATGTTTTCCCATTGGGTAGGAATTTTCACCATGAGCATTTCGCCACATTGGTCGTAAGGAACGGTACGTCCTTCGATACCACCCAACCAGTCTTCGTAAGCCTGAGTATGCAATTCGCTATACATACGAGGGAAAAACATGTTTTGTGCATACTTGTATTCAGTCTTATGACGAACTACTTCGTAACTGTCCTTTTCATCGGCAGAAGCCTTTTCCTTACGTTGATATACCGGAGCACCTTCTACTACATCGTAGACACAACCGCCGTCTACTTCCTTCAATGCTGGTTTTGAAGCATAAGTCTGTCCGTAGAACAAAGGACGGGTACCATATTGCTCACGACCCAAGTATTCACCCAACGTAAAGATGTCTTCCGGTGAGTTTTGGTCCATTGGTGTATTGGCAGCAGAACGGATAACGATAAGGGCATACGAAGAATAACCCACCATAATCATCATCATGCAAAGCAGGGCTGTGTTCAAGGTGCGGGCACTGATTTGCCACTTGGCATCCAGTTTGGCGAACAGGTAAGCCCCCAAAGCACCGAGTACAATCAAACCAATCACAATACTTCCGAAACCATGTCCATAGAATGGAATACCGAGCATGGCAATGGTAGTAAGGAACGAAATGTTCATCATCTTGCGGCTTCGTTCGGTGTAACTTTCGTAAACGCCCCAAATGATAGCAGCAGCCAAAAGGATAATGTATACAATCACACCGGTATTGAATGGCATACCGAAACTATTGACAAACAACAGTTCGAACCAACCACCTACCTTCACGACACCTGGTACGATGCCATAAAGCACTACAGCAACAAGTATGGCAGAACCGGCCAAAGCCAACAAACTGCCCTTGAGATTGGCATTCGGATTCTTTTTATAATAGTAAACCAGTACAATGGCAGGGATACACAACAAGTTCAACAAGTGTACACCGATACTCAAACCTGTGAGATAAGCGATGAGAATGAGCCAGCGGTCGCTTCTCGGTTCATTCGCTACATTTTCCCACTTGAGGATGAGCCAGAATACCACAGCGGTAAAGAGGCTGGAGAAAGCATATACTTCACCTTCTACGGCACTGAACCAGAATGTATCACTCCAAGTATAAGCCAAGGCACCCACTAAACCGGATCCCATAATGGTAATCAGTTTACTGAGGTTCATCTGGTCATCATTCGGGCATACCAATTTCTTTACCAAATGTGTGATGCTCCAGAAAAGGAACAAGATACATCCGGCACTCATTAAGGCATTCATGATATTTACCCAATAAGCCACTTGCGTAGCGTCGCTGGCAAATAAACTGAAGAAATTGGCTACGAGCATAAAGAAGGGTGCGCCGGGAGGGTGTCCTACTTCGAGTTTGTACCCTGTGGTAATGAATTCCGGACAATCCCAAAAACTGGCGGTAGGCTCAACGGTACTGCAGTAAGTAATGGCAGCCACCAAGAATGCAAACCAACCCACCAAGTTGTTCACAAGTTTGTACTGTTTCATGAAATCAATATAGTTCGTTAACGTTCAATTGGGTGCAAAGATACTAAATATAAATGAAAGGGAACCGATGTGTCTGTTATTTAGTGTTATATTTTGACTTTCTCTAGGAATTAGCCTGAAGTACCTACATTTCCAGCACCAAGGTCTTAATGGATTGATTGGAAGTGTTTTTGGATGTATCATTTTCCTATACCAAGTGTAAATTCCTACACCACCGTGTTTTTTTAAAATGCGGTCGCCTTTTTTTTAAACGCGGTCATCTTTAAAAAAAAGATGGTGTGTAATCCTAGAACGATTACAAAAATCCTCGATGAAATGGGGGAAAATTGCATCTGCTCTTTATTGCTGGTATTGAATACAAATCTTCTGATTTCAGAAATACTTCAGACAAATTTCAGGAAGATTTCAGATAAAAGATTTTTCTGTCAATAGAATCGGAAATACTTTTGTGAACAAATAGAAAGAGGTTCATATGAGAAAAATTATTTTATTATTATTGCTTATTCCTTTGGTTTCCTGTCAGGATGTGGAGAAAACCAATTCATCGGTAAAGAATGTTTTATTGGACATAAATATGGATGGGGAACTCCGTTTATCGGAAATAGCTGATACGGTTGAGGTAATTCTTCTGGAACAAACGGATGATAGTGATATTGCTTTGGTGGAACGTTTTATTCCATACAAGGACAGATATTACGTGATGAGTTCGATAGGCTTTTCTAATGGCCGGGTTCATGTATTCGACAAGGATGGTAATTTTATACAGAAAATAGATAAGAGAGGGGGAGGTCCTGGGGAATATGAGGATTTGCAGGATATCGCCATTAATCCTCGAAATGATGAATTGGTATTCATGACACAGCCTAAAGGTATTTTCAGATATGATTTGGAAGGTAATTTCATTTCGAGGGTTCAAGGCGGGTATGGTATGAATGTAGCAGCCGATGCGCAAGGAAATTTTTATAAGACCGGTAGATGTTACGAAGAAACACCGAATAGGTTGCTGATGGTAAATGAAAGGGATAGTATATCTTTTGGCAAGGTAGAGGCTGATTATTTTGTCATGGTCAATCACTATAGTTTTACCAATGAATTTGATAGTCACGATGGTCGGGTTTATTATTCCTATCCCTGTTGTGATACCATTTTTGATGTGACTGATGGAAAGAAAACTCCTGTTTGGTACATTGATTATAATGGAAAGAATTTGCCGATAGATAAAATATTTGCGAAAGATAAAAGTATGGATGAATCCCTAAAAATGAATGCTAAATATCCAGATTATTTCCGTACGGATGTTTTTCGAATAGCAGATGATTTTTTGTATGTAGGTAGTGTTGATGGAGAAAAGCATGGAATTGTTTCCCTTTATTCCTTTAAGACAGGAAAAGTCTTGTCTGGTCATCGTTTAGTGGATGATATGTTTTTCCCAGATAACAAATTTACATTCAGACCCCTTAGAATGCCTATTGCCGTAGAAGGAAATAGTATGTTATGGCTCGTCGATCCTTCATGTCTTTTGCAAGGTTATGAATACTATAAAGAGAATTTGGGTCCGGACAAATGGAATGAATATTGTAAGCGGCATTCACAGGTAACAGAAGTATGTAGTAAATTGGATGAAGAATCTAATCCTGTTCTTTTGAAAATTAAGTTGAAGGATTTTTGATAAGAAACGTAATCATTCCGGCATTTAGTGGAAGAGCGTGAAGAAAAATGGAGCAATCTCCGTGAAGAACGAAAAACTGTTTGAGCGAAGCGAGTTCTTTTCGTTTAGGAGATTGTTTCATTTTTTAGCTCTGGAACGGGAGCCGGCGCTTTTTCTTTTTGTTTCTTTTTCTTTTGTGCGGACAAAAGAAAAAAGAAAGATAACATTAACAAAACAAAAGAAAAGTACAGAAACATTTCATTATAAAATGCGAAAGTTGTAAGTTTGTGCATCAGAAAATAATTAATTAAGGTACATACTATGACTCTGCAACAATTAGAATACATATTGGCTGTAGCCCGTTACGGACACTTCGGACGAGCAGCCGAGGCTTGCAACGTAACTCAACCTACTTTGAGTGCCATGATAGGCAAACTGGAAGAAGAAATCGGAGCGAAACTTTTCGACCGTAACCGTCAGCCTATTTGTCCGACTCCGGTGGGTGAGCGGGTGGTTCATCAGGCTCGGGAAGTTTTGGATCAGGCCGATAGCATCAAGGACATTGTGCTGGAAGAAAAGCAATCGTTGGGTGGTATTTTCCGTGTCGGAATATTGCCTACTATTGCACCTTATCTGTTGCCTCGTTTCTTCCCTCAGATGATGAAGAAATATCCTACACTCGATATCCGGGTACGTGAAATGAAGACTTATCAAATCAAGGACGCTTTGTTGCAAGGCGATATCGATGCTGGTATCCTGGCTACTATCGAAGGATTGGAGGAGTATGAGCAGACTACTTTATTTTATGAAAAATACATCGGATATGTCTCTCGTGAAGATGCATTGTTCAAGAAGGAAGTGATTCGTACAGCCGATGTAGCAGCTAGTAGAGAACTTTGGTTGTTGGACGAAGGACATTGCTTCCGCGACCAAATGGTGCGTTTCTGTCAAATGAAATCATCGCAAACCAGCCAATTGGCCTATAATTTGGGTAGCATGGAGACTTTTATGCGCATGGTGGAAAGCGGTATGGGCATTACATTCATTCCGGAATTGGCGGAAATGCAGTTAAGCGAGCCACAAAAGGAATTGGTACGTCCGTTTGCTATTCCTATCCCTACCCGTGAGTTGATTTTGATTACGAACAAGAACTTTATCCGTCAGACGCTGTTGGATACCGTGGTGAAGGAGATTCAGGCAGCTGTTCCTAAGAACATGTTAAAGCTTGGTGCAGGACAAGTTCTTGTTTAGTTATGAGTTGTAAGTTATGAGTTATGACTTGGTTTTCAGAAGGTTAATTCATAACTTATAACTCAAAACTCATAACTCATAAATTCCTTCTATCCCCCCATAAAACCATTCAATCGGTTTTCTTGTTTAGTTCGGAAAAATTGCTATATTTTTGTAGCACGAAAGAAAGAAAAACTAGTAATAACGAATTAAACAAGAAAACGATTATGACATCAATTATTAATGCACAGTTTCCAGAATTTAAAGTACAAGCTTATCATAACGGTCAATTCACTACAGTAACAAGTGACGATGTAAAGGGCAAGTGGGCAATCTTCTTCTTCTATCCAGCAGACTTCACCTTTGTTTGTCCGACAGAACTCGTAGACCTCGCTGAAAAGTATGAAAAACTTAAATCTCTTGGTGTAGAAGTTTATTCAGTAAGTACAGACTCTCATTTTGTACATAAGGCATGGCACGATGCATCAGAAAGCATCCGTAAGATCAACTATCCGATGTTGGCCGACCCGACAGGTGTTATCAGCCGTGGTTTCGGTGTGATGATTGAAGAAGACGGTATGGCTTATCGCGGTACTTTCCTCGTAAATCCGGAAGGCAAGATCAAGATTGCTGAAATCCAGGACAATAGCATTGGTCGTAATGCAGACGAATTGGTACGCAAGGTAGAAGCGGCTCTCTTCGTAGCTAATCATCCGGGTGAAGTATGTCCGGCTAAGTGGAAGCAAGGTGCTGAAACATTGAAACCAAGTATCGATCTCGTAGGTAAAATCTAAATTAGTTCTGAGTTATGAGTTCTGAGTTATAAGTTGATATACAGAACTCATAATTCATAACTTACAGCTCATAACTCATAACTTATAACTCATAACTCAATATGTTAGACACTTCTATCCTCCAACAAGTAACTGAAATCTTCCGCAATCTGGAAGCCGATTATACATTCCGTATCAGCTATTCTCCTCTGCGTGAGGAAAGCAGTCAGCTGATAGAGTTTCTTAACGATTTTGCAAGCACTTCTGCCCGTCTGAATGTCGAAAAGCAGGAAGCCGAAGGTGATGCATTGGCCTTTTCTCTCTTGAAGAATGGAGAAGATACAGGCATTGCTTTCCGTGGAATCCCTAATGGACATGAGTTCACTTCGCTTTTGCTGGCTGTACTCAATGCCGATGGTAAAGGAAAGAACTTGCCTGATGAAGGCATTGCACAGCGTGTACGTTCATTATGTGGTGACATTCATTTGCAGACTTATGTATCGCTTACTTGTACCAACTGTCCGGATGTGGTACAGACATTGAATATCTTTGCTTTGTTGAATCCAAACATCCGTCACGAGATGGTAGACGGAGCACTTTTCCAAAGTGAGGTAGATGCCAAAGGCGTACAAGCGGTGCCAGCGGTCTTTGCAGATGGCAAACTGATTCATGTGGGACGTGGATCGTTGGGTGAATTGTTGGAGAAGTTGGAAGAGGTTTATCCGTCTTGTCCAATGGGTGAAAATGGCGGAAATGCCCCAATTCATCGAAGTTTTGACGTGTTAGTATTGGGTGGAGGTCCTGCTGGAGCATCGGCTGCTATCTACTCAGCTCGTAAGGGGTTGAAGGTGGCTATGGTGGCTGAACGCATCGGTGGACAAGTAAAGGAAACGGTGGGTATCGAGAACTTGATCTCTGTACCTTATACTACAGGTAGTCAGTTGGCAGATAATCTTCGTACGCACTTGACTCATTATCCAATCGAATTATTCGAGAATCGCCGTGTTGAGTCTGTAGATTGGTCGGGTAAGGAAAGACAAGTAACCGTGAAGGGCGGTGAAGTATTCAGTGCGCCGGCGGTAATCATTGCTACTGGAGCAGGTTGGAGACGTTTGAATGTACCTGGTGAAGCGGAATACATCGGTCGTGGAGTAGCTTTCTGTCCGCATTGCGACGGTCCTTTCTATGCTGGAAAGGAAGTAGCCGTAGTGGGTGGTGGTAACTCGGGAATCGAAGCTGCCATTGACTTGGCTGGTATCTGTAAGAAGGTAACCGTTATCGAATTTATGGATACGCTGAAGGCTGACCAAGTTCTTCAAGACAAGGCAAGAAGTCTTCCGAATGTAGAAATCTTTACTTCAACACAAACCGTGGAGGTAAAAGGAAATGGCGAGAAGGTAACGGCTCTCCAATTGAAGAACCGCACAACTGGTGAAGAACATGAACTTCCTTTGGATGGTGTATTCGTACAAATTGGATTAAGTGCCAATAGTAAACCTTTCCAGGGAGAATTGGAAATGACCCGTATCGGTGAAATCGTGATTGACTCGCACTGCCGTACCAATGTACCGGGTGTTTATGCCGCAGGGGATGTTTCTTCGGTTCCTTATAAGCAGATTATCATCGCCATGGGCGAAGGAGCCAAGGCGGCTCTCTCCGCATTCGATGATAGAGTGAGAGGTGTGATTTAATGTTTCAATGCTTCTGCAATCCGAATCATCTCTTTTACCCAATCATAACTTAACGGATTGATAGAAACGATATTTACGCCCAATTCATTCGCAATGAGTTGGGCATTTCTTTGGTCAAATTCTTGTTGCACGAAGATGGTATGGACATTTTCGTTTCGACATGTTTCTATCAGAGCTTTCAACTGGGCAGGAGAAGGTTCTTTGCCTCCTTCTTCTATACTGACCTGTTTCAAACCATAATCACGGGCGAAATAACTCAAAGCCGGATGATAAATCAAGAAAGTACTATCGGCATTTTCTACCAATGTCCGGACGTTTGCATCGGTTTGTCGAATGGTTTGCTTCAAAACATCGAGGCGTTTTTTATACTCTTCCTGATGGGTAGAATCCAGTTCACATAGTGCTTGATAAATGTTATCGGCTATAATCAATGCATTTTGGGTAGAGTTCCAGACATGAGGTTCTACACCTCCTTCATGGAAATGGTCTCCGTGCCAATGTCCTTTATCTCGTATAAGATCAATACCTTTGGAAGTATCGAAAACCTTCATGTTAGGGCAATTGGCTTCCAATTTCTTCATCCAGGCTTGTTCAAAGCCAATATATCCGATGCGGAAATAGGCTTGGCTTTTGCTGAGATTGACCAATTGTTGAGGAGTCGGGTCATAACTTTCCGGGCTGCTTCCCTTGGGAACCATGCTTACTACCTCATAGTTATCTCCAGCAATGGCTTCGGTGAAATAGCGGAGAGGTTCAAGTGTTACGGTAAGGATAGGCTTCTCGCTTTTCTGTGTTGTGTTTCCGCAAGCACTCAATATAAATAAGGTAAGAATGTAAATCAGCTTTTTCATAATTCATAATTTATTCGTGACATTTCAAAACCCGATGTGGGAAAGTTCCATGTCCCAACATTTCAATGGGACAACCGAAATGTTCTTCCAACCATTCGGTCGGCACTTCGGTGTGAGGATGATAATGCACCGTTTCGTTGACACAAGCAATGGTCTTGACATTCTTCAGAACGGTACCAATGTCGTGGCTAACTAGGATGATCGCTCTTTCTTTGTTGATATCTTCTAACAAAGAATAAAGTTTGGCTTCAAAACGCTTATCGATGTAGGTGTTGGGTTCGTCCAATATGATGACTTCCGGATTGGAAACCAAAGCACGTCCAAGTAACGCCCGTTGGAGTTGTCCTCCACTCAATTCGCCGATAGCCCGTTTATCCATTCCTTCCAATCCCATTCTCACAATCATCTGACGAACGAGTTCGTGTTGTTCGTTGCTATATCTTCGGAAGATAGACTTTTGTTTGCTTAATCCGGAAAGGATTACTTCATAAACGGATATGGGGAATTTCTTGTCTATGTTGTTGTACTGTGGAAGGTATCCCATGTTGATTTCAGGTACTTCCTTTCCTTCTTTATAAAAACGTATTTTCCCTTTCTGCGGTTGATGTAATCCCAGAATACTCTTGATAAGTGTCGTTTTTCCTCCTCCATTAGGGCCAATAATGCCTAAGAAATCCCGTTCGTAGACAGACAAGTTGACATTTCTGAGGACGGTTTTCTCATCATAGGCAGCATAAAGCTCTTCTATTTGGATAATCGGATTCATAACTCATAATTCTTTTTGGTTGCTCGTAATATCTCTCTTTTTCCTCCCGGAGGGCCTGGTAAGCGTTCTACCATGAATCCGGAAGCTTGCAACATTCTGCGTACTACACCTTTGGCGCAATAAGTGGTTAGGATACCTCCTTCGTTCAAGGCGTGGTACAAGGAATCAAATAAGGATTGATCCCACATTTCTGGTTGTTTTTCGGGTGCAAAAGCATCGAAATAGATGATATCGTATTTTCCCTCAAAAGTGTATTGGGTAAAATCTTCTTCTATTTTATGTAAGGTAAATGAAGGAGATAAAGAAACGTCTTCTCCCCAAGGTACCTGATGAATAGCAAAATAATCATCATCGTGCCCTTTGCCAATGAGTGAAGGATAATCAAGTGTACGGACAACTTCTTCTTGAAGCGGATAACGTTCAATACCTGTATAATGAATTTTTCGTCCGGTTTCTTCGGAGGCCAGGAAGGTTAGAAAACAATTCAAGCCTGTACCTAGTCCGATTTCCAAGATACGTGGAGCGGGTACAGATGAGTGTTTCAATCCCATGTCAATAAAGATGTGTTGGGATTCGGTCAATGCCCCTTTCACCGAATGATAGTGCTCATCCAATTCGGATACATAAAGTGTATAACTTCCGTCGGCTGTCTGTTCTAGTTTCATCTTGCTTTTATTTAAAATAATTCGACTCCCCATGCCAACAAGGCGTACCTTAGTATTTTACCAATGGTCATGGCAAGTATCACGATTCCAATATTTGCACGCATCATCCCTAGTACAATGGAAATGGCGCTTCCTAAAATAGGAAGGAAGGCGAAGAAGGCCATCCATGCCCCTCGTCCTTGTACAAACCGTTCGGCGCGTTCTATTTTTTCTTTCTTGACGTGGAAATATTTCTCAATCCAAACCATGTTTCCCAAGTGTCCCATCCAATAACAAGTCATACCTCCAGCTACATTACCGAGGGTAGCTGATATGGTGCAAAGCATTGGATCCAATCCCAAAGGACCGACACAAGCAATTAAAACGGCCTCAGAACTGAAAGGTACAACACTTCCCGCTACAAACGAGCCTATAAACAATCCTAAATATCCCCAATCAATTAGAAATTGAAGAATTGCATCCATAAATTAAATATCGTTAGAAGAATAATAGTTATAAAAGTAACAATGAAAAAGATACCAGAGAATCGATTTCGTGTTAAAGTAAATAAATGCCCACTTAGAAATGAGGCGCAGATTAATTCTATAACCATCAGTTCACGCATATAGTTGGGTTGTAAGATACTCCAAAGAGTTACATATAAACCAACTATCACAAGGAAAGAGTGATAGATGCGTGTGCGGGTTTTGTCCATGTAGGACATTTGCCAATAATGGAAACCGCTGATGATTAACAATAGGGTTATGGTTCCCCATGAGGCTATTTCTGATGTAGTAAGATGCCCATAGTCTATCGGATAAAATAGAATCATTTCTTGCAATGGAGCAAGAAATAAAGGCATTTGGTCGAAATAGAAACAATATCCGAATAGGAACCAGTAAGGAGTAATGATACCTAATAGGCTAGCTAATAAACTTTTTCCGCTTAAAGAACGGAATGGAATCATGCTTCCCCATAAAATGGGTGAGAAATAGATGAAAGGAGGAAAGACTAGACTTCCCAAGCTGATGAAGAAGAAAGCATGGTAAATGGGAATGGCCGGTGAACTGGATTCATAACTTCGGAACAATTGGTAAACACTTAGAAGAAAAGCCAATGGTACCAGGTTTTTCCATTCAAGCGGGTGAAGGAAGAACAAAGAAGTGGCTATCATCCAAAAGATACATACAGGCATGGTGGTACGTGTACGGATCAAGGTAAAGGCCGTGTTGATTTCAATCATCATGTAGCCGATGATCGCTGTTATTGCCAAATAAATGCAGTCTTTCCATTCCTGGAAAGTAATTCCCCAAAGTAACAGGCAGATAAGGATAACAACGGGAAGGGTTAACCTTCCCGTTGCCACTTGTATCTGAAACCTGTTTAGATTCATTTTCAGTTAATTAGAGGTCAAAACCAATGTCAGAACGGAAGTACTTCTTTTCGAAGTTGATCTTCTGTGCACCAGCAAATGATTGTGCCAAAGCTTCTTCCTTGTTGGCTCCGTATGAACTTACAGCGATGACACGACCACCGCTAGTTACTACTTGATCATCTTTCAAGGCAGTTCCTGCGTGGAAGACAATGCTATCCTTCACTTCGTCCAAACCGCTGATAGCAAATCCCTTGTCGTATGCTTCCGGATAACCGCCTGATACGAGCATCACACAAACAGCAGCACGTTCATCGATTTCCAAAGTCTTTTCATTCAAGTTGCCTGCAGCTACTCCTTCGAAGAGTTCTACCAAGTCGCTCTTGATGCGAAGCATTACACTTTCTGTTTCCGGGTCACCCATACGGACATTGTATTCAATTACCATTGGTTCACCCTTCACGTTGATCAAACCGAAGAAGATGAATCCCTTGTATTCAATGCCTTCAGTTGCCAAACCTTCTACGGTTGGACGGATAATGCGGTCTTCTACTTTCTGCATCCATTCCTTGGTTGCGAATGGTACTGGAGAGATACTACCCATACCACCGGTATTCAAGCCCTTATCGCCTTCACCGATACGCTTGTAGTCCTTGGCTTCTGGAAGAATCTTGTAGTTCTTACCGTCAGTCAATACGAATACAGAACATTCGATACCGCTCAAGAATTCTTCAATGACAACGGTAGCCGATGCGTTACCGAACATACCACCAAGCATTTCCTTCAATTCCTTCTTGGCTTCTTCCAATGTCGGGAGAATCAATACACCCTTACCTGCACAAAGACCGTCTGCCTTCAATACGTATGGAGCTTCGAGTGTTTCGAGGAAGGCCAAACCTTCTTCCAAGTTTTCAGCAGTAATACTCTTGTAGCCTGCAGTCGGGATGTTGTGGCGCATCATGAATTCCTTTGCAAATTCCTTGCTACCTTCCAATACAGCACCTGTACGTGACGGACCAATCACAGGAATGTTCTTCAAGGCTTCATCATTCTTGAAGAAATCGTATACACCCTTTACCAATGGGTCTTCCGGACCTACCACTACCATGTTGATACCATTTTCCAAAACGAATGTTTTGATAGCTTCGAAATCGTCTGCCTTGATAGCTACGTTTTCGCCTACATTACGGGTACCTGCGTTACCTGGTGCGATGTACAATTTTTCGATTTTCGGGCTTTGGGCAATCTTCCAAGCCAAGGCGTGTTCACGTCCGCCTGAACCTAATAGTAACAGTTTCATATCTTACTCTTTAATTTATTTCAAAAAGTCTTCAAAATAGCGGGTGATGCGTTCGTGCAAGTGGATGCGGTCACGTCCCGCCATGTTGTGGCCGTCTCCTGGGTAAATGAAATAATCAGGATGAGTACCTGCATCAATACATGCACGGAGGAAAGCGATGCTGTGTTGAGGAACACATACAGGGTCATTTGCTCCAATGATGATTTGCAAACGTCCCTTCAAATCACCGGCACGTTGAGTCAAATCAGAATTCTTATAACCATCCGGATTATCCTGTGGAGTGTCCATATAGCGTTCACCATACATTACTTCGTACATTTTCCAGTCGATAACCGGGCCACCGGCTACGCCTACCTTAAAGGTATTGTTGTAAGTCAACATCAAGTTGGTAGTCATGAATCCACCAAAACTCCAACCATGAACACCGATGCGGTTTGCATCTACATAACCCAAAGACTTCAAGAGTTCTACACCCTTCATTTGGTCCTTCATTTCTTCTACACCCAATTGGCGGTGTGTTACGTTCTCGAATTCCAAACCACGGTTAGAACTACCACGGTTGTCTACGGTCAACATGACATATCCCTTCTGAGCCATATAGAGATCCCAACCACGAACACCATAATTATAAGTGTCTGTGATGTTTTGTGCGTGAGGACCGCCATACACATAAATAATGGCTGGATACTTCTTGCTTGCATCGAAATCTACTGGCTTTACCAAACGGTAGTACAAATCGGTCTTGCCATCAGCAGCCTTGATAGTACCCAACGTGATTTCCGGCATGTTGTAAGCTTCCATTGGATGCTCTGCATTCAAGAGATTGATTTCCTTACCCTTACCGGTTGTTGGAAGTACGCTGATATTACGTGCTACGTTGTGTGCGGTATAGCTGTCAATCACATACTTTCCACTTTGAGACAATTGTACACGATGTGTACCTTCACCAGCACCAATCAGACGACGCTTGCCGTTCTTTACGTTTACGGCATAAGCATTGCTTTGTAACGGTGAAATCTCTGTACTCATAATGATGACTTCCTTAGCCTTTTCGTTGAAGCCAACAATGCTCTTTACAATCCATTCGCCCTTGGTCAACTGCTTGTGGCTGATACCCATTTCTTCATCCATATCAAAAAGATACAAGTGGTTGTATCCGTCACGTTGACTCTGATAGATGAACTTTTGGTCGTCCCATGGCAAGAAAAGAATCGGGTTTTGTGGTTCTACATACTTCGGATGTCTTTCCTCGTACAACATGGCTTCCTTTTCGCCTGTAGTTGCGTTGTAACGTACCAACTGAGAATGATTCTGATCACGGTTCAACTCGATTACGTAAATACTCTTTTCGTCTGGACTCCAGCTAACGTTGGTGAAATAGCGGTCAGTTGGGTCTCCGGCCTTCAAGTAAATAGTTTCCTTGGTCGCAGGATTGAATACACCGATAGTCACCTTGTGGCTAGTCATACCTGCCATTGGATACTTGTCCGGTTCGAGTGTCGCGATGCGAGTCGAAGTGTTGACTTGCGGATAATCGGTTACCATGCTTTGGTCCATGCGGTAGAATGCCAACAAGTTTCCCTTTGGACTCCAGAAAATACCACCATTGATACCGAATTCGTTACGGTGAACGCTTTGGCCACAGAGTACACCGTCTGGTTCGTCAGTCACTTGAATAGCTTCTCCTTCATTAGGTAATACATAAAGATTATTGTCAATAGTATAAGCTAATGCGCGGCTATTCTGATTCCAGTCTTGATTGGCTGCTTTTGCAGGTACTGCTTGATTCCAAATGATTTCTTTCGTATCCAAATCCATCAATACACGATGTTGGCGAGTACTGAGGAGTAACCATTTCTGTTCGTATGGCATGGAGATGCTGTAGAAATGATGAATCTTGCCCAAATTCTTACTAGCAAGGAGGTCATTAACTTCTTGGAGTGTCACCAATGTTTCTTCCTTGCCATTAGCTGGATTGAAAGCCTTTAATTCTTCAATTTCTCCCTTCAGCATGAGATCACCCCACCAACGAAGTCCTTGGATATTCTTGGGTTGAAGATTGAAATAGTTGTTTCCTCCCGGCATCAAGTCTTCGAGTGTGAAGCTTTTCTTGTCTTGAGCCATCATCACGGATGTTGTCATTAAGATGATTGCTAATAGATTAAGTATTCTTTTCATACGTATATTTATTCTTGATTGTTCTTTCTTTCAAATTTACGTGGACCTTTGAAATCCTTTTTTCCTTCAAATCGGCGGTCTTCTCTTTTACCTTCGAAGCGTTTTCCTTCAAACTTGCGTTCACCTTCGAAACGACGTTCGCGTCTTCCTTCTTCACGCTTGCCGTCGAATCGACGTTCTCCACGTCTTTCATCGAACTTGCGTCCGCCTTCTTTACGTTCACCGCTTTTGCGAGGACGGAAATCATCACGCTTTGGTTTGAATTCCTTGCCATCGTTTTCCTGACGGAAAGCCTTGTACTTACCATCAAACAACTGGTATTTACGGAATTGACATTCCAAGGCACCGTTATAAAGCTCTATCTTCATGGAAGGCTTTAAGCCGATTTGGTCGAAACATTCGTCACGATAACTCAAAATCCAAGCATCGTTTCCGGCAAAAGCATGTTTTAAACGTTCGCCAATCATCTTGTACAAGCCCAAAAGGTCGTCAGTTGAGATACGTTCACCATACGGAGGATTGGTTACGATAATGCTCTTTTCTTTCGGTTGTTCGAATTGTTGGAACGGTTGGAGCTTCAAGACGATTTCCTTGCTGAGGCCTGCTGCTTTCACATTGTGGGTGGCAATTTCGTTGGCCTTTGGATTATTGTCATAACCATAAATCTTATGGTTGAATTCACGTTCTTGCGATTCGTCATTATAAATGGAATCGAACAAATCCTGGTCGAAGTCTACCCATTTCTCGAAAGCAAATTCCTTGCGGAAGACGCCAGGAGCAATGTTTCGTGCAATGAGAGCCGCTTCAATAGGAATTGTACCTGAACCGCACATCGGGTCGATAAGGTCACATTCGCCCTTCCAACCGGTCATGAGAATCATACCGGCAGCCAATACTTCATTCAATGGTGCTTCTACCGCTTCCTGACGATAGCCACGACGATGGAGTGATTCACCCGAACTGTCGAGAGATAAAGTACAACGGTCTTCAGCGATGTGGATATTCAACAAAACATCCGGATTGTTGATTCGTACAGACGGACGTTCGCCAGTCTTGTCACGGAAATAGTCCACGATAGCATCTTTTACCTTATATGCCACAAACTTGGAGTGACGGAATTCATTGGAGAACACTACAGCATCGATAGCAAAACTCTTGGTATTGTCCAAGTATTTTTCCCAAGCGATAGCTTTTACATTTTCGTACACCTCATCGGCGGTGTTAGCCTGAAAATGTTTAATAGGTTTAAGGATACGGATAGCGGTTCGTAGGCAGAAGTTTGCCTTGTACATTAATGCTTTGTCGCCAGTAAAGGCTACCATACGGTTACCGATCTCGATGTTACTGGCTCCCAGCTCAGTAAGTTCTTTTGCCAAGACTTCTTCCAAGCCGTGAAAGGTTTTGGCAACTAACTCAAATTCTTCCTTCATAGGGGTATGATAATTACGTAATTTCAATTGATGCTACAAAAATACGAAATTCTTAGGAATTTACTTTATTTTTGCAGAAAAGAAAGATATTATGCCAAGTAAAAATCCATTTGCCTTCAAGGCCAAGCAACAGAACAAGAAAAAGTCCACCGGAAAGAGGGTAGGGAAGTCGAAGCCTGAAAAGGCAAACAACCAGTTGAACCGGAGAGTGAAATAAAAAACGGTGAACGTTTTGTTCACCGTTATGCTGTTTATTCTACCAAAGCAAAGTCCAATTGCTTTCTTTCCAAGTTGGCACGGGCTACCTTGATGCGTATCGGGTCTCCCAAACTATATTTCTTATGGTAGCGTCGTCCGGTAAGGCAATAACTCTTTTCGTCGAAGTCGTAGAAGTCATCATCCAGTTCACGCATCGGGATCATACCTTCGCACTTGTTTTCGTTGATTTCCACGTACAATCCCCATTCGGTTACGCCCGAAATGGTTCCTTCGAATTCCTGCCCCAATCGGTCTCCCATGAATTCCACTTGCTTGTACTTGATAGAAGCGCGTTCGGCATTGGCTGCAATCTGTTCCATTTCTGAACTATGGTCGCACAAGTCTTCGTACTTGGCTTGCATGGCAGTACGTCCACCGGCTAAGTAACGAGCCAACAAACGATGCACCATCATGTCCGGGAATCGGCGGATAGGCGAGGTGAAATGGGTATAGTAATCGAATGCCAAGCCATAGTGACCGATGTTTACGGTCGAGTATTTGGCTTTCTGCATAGCCTTGAGTGATACCATTTCCACCAGGTTCTGCTCCTTCTTTCCGTGTACTTCCTTGAGCAGTTTGTTGAGTGACTTCGATACTTCAGTCTTGCTACCCGAAGTACGGATTTTATAACCGAATCGGTTCACGAACCAGTTGAGGTTTTCTAACTTGTCCGGATCCGGAAGGTCGTGGATACGATACGGGAATACCTTGGCTTTCTTGTCCTTAGGAACCTTGCCGATACATTCGGCTACGGTACGGTTGGCCAAGAGCATGAACTCTTCAATCAGTTTGTTGGCTTCCTTCGATTCCTTGAAATAGACGCTGAGCGGCTTACCCTTTTCATCGATTTCGAAACGTACTTCCACCCGGTCGAAATCCACGGCACCTGCTGCCATACGATTCGTACGAAGGATTTGTGCCAATTCGTTCAGTTTCAGGATTTCATCCTTGAATTCGCCTTCGCCGGTTTCGATAACGGCCTGTGCTTCTTCGTAAGTGAAACGGCGGTCGCTCTTGATGACGGTCTTCACGATACGTTTGTTCTTTACTTCTGCCTTGTCGTTCATTTCGAAGATAGCCGAATAAGCCAATTTCTCTTCGTTTGGACGGAGTGAGCACAACTGGTTGCAAAGACGTTCCGGAAGCATCGGAATGGTACGGTCTACCAGATACACCGAAGTAGCACGCTTTTCGGCTTCCTTGTCGATGCAACTTCCTTCCTTTACATAATGGGTTACGTCGGCAATGTGTACGCCTACTTCCCACAAACCCGGTTTGAGCGGACGAATAGAAAGAGCATCGTCGAAGTCTTTCGCATCCTTCGGGTCGATGGTAAAGGTGGTGATTTCGCGGAAGTCTTCACGTTCGGCATAGTCTTCCGGTGTGATGATGTCTGATATGTTTTCGGCTGCTGTTTCCACATTTTTCGGATAGACATACGGCAAGCCGAATTCCGCCAGGATAGCATGCATTTCAGTAGTATTATCTCCTGCTTGTCCCAAGATGTCGATGACCTTTCCGATAGGATTCTTGGCATCTTCCGGCCACTTGGTCACTTTTACTACCGCCTTGTCACCGTCCTTACCGCCTTTCAGCATATCACGAGGGATAAAGATGTCATTGGCGAGTGTACGGTCTTCGGTGAGCAGGAAAGCATAATGCTTGTCCACTTTCAGTGTACCTACAAACGTTTCCTTTGCACGTTCAAGGATTTCTATTACTTCGCCTTCCACCTTGCGTCCCTTGCGCTTGGCGGTGAGCGAGATTTTCACCTTGTCCCCATGCATGGCATGGCCGGAGTTCCGTTCGGCTATGAAAATCGGTTCGCTTCCGTTTTCCGGTATGAATGTGTTCTTACCATTGCTTTTTCGTTGGAATTTTCCTGTTAGAATTGTGCCGTGATTGTTCAGTTTCAGGTGTCCGTTTTCCATCACCTGGATGAAGTCGTCTTCCGCCATTTCGTTAAGAATGTCCACACAAAGCATTTTTAGCGGGTGGGTGGTGAGATTCAATGCGCGGAAAATCTGTTTGAGAGCAAAGTCTTCGCCGGGACGCATCTGCATCCAGGTCATTAGCATTCCAGCCAATTCGCTCTTTCTCATGTGCTTGCCGGCTTTCTTTTCTTTCTTCTTCGTCATGGTGGTTGTTAGTTTTATGTTTCTTTTTTACAAAGTAAACAATTTTTTTTGGAATATGGCTTAAATGGGGCGTGAAAAAGCGGAGAAATATATGTTATTGATTGGAGGAAAGAGTCTTTATCACCCTATCCCAGCGAATCTTCCCTGTTTCCTTATCTACTGATTTCCAAATCAAAGTAGCCACTCCCACGATGTAAGGTTCGGGAAGCAAGCCCCAATAACGGGAATCACGGGAACTAGTCACCCGGTCGCCTGCCATGAAATAATAGTTTTCTTGGAAGCAATATGTATGGATAAGGCTGTCGTCCAATAATATGCTATCTCCCTTTAAAGTAAGTTTCTTTTTTTGCTCCCATTCTATCAAATGCATATAGAGGGAATGATGCTTTCGGTTCATTGCAATTTCATCTCCTTTGGCAGGAATGTAGAGAGGACCGAACTCCAACAGGCTCCAATTCATCAAGGTATCCAAGGGGAATATTCCCTTTTCTTTCCAATCCTTGTTGGGCATAAAGGTATGTGGAAGCATCTGTTGGCGTTCCAAGTTCCCTAACGTTCCTTCAAAGTTTCGTACCCGATTGACACCTTGACGAATTTCGAATGTATCACCCGGCAAAATGGTAGGCTCCATGGAACCTGTGGGTACCTTGAAGGAAGAGAATGTAGTAATAATGAGAAGTAGCCACACAATGATTCCACCACATGCTATGAGAATGAGGTTTAGCAGCCAGTCGATTATTCGGTGAAATATAGTTCGTTTTGCTTTATTTTTCATTAATTTGTTTCCTTTTGTTAAAGAATTAAATATTTTGTTTTGCTTCTTGCAAATTTAAAAAAACTTTTTTTTAAGTTCG
The DNA here is from genome assembly GCA_045121515.1 of Phocaeicola sp. Classification (GTDB taxonomy): domain Bacteria; phylum Bacteroidota; class Bacteroidia; order Bacteroidales; family Bacteroidaceae; genus Phocaeicola. The sequence continues at coordinate 74,028 of JBGVGD010000020.1, forward strand.
CAACAGATGAAGTTTTATCTTATTGTCCTTTGACGAAAGGAGTGTGTGAACTGATAAATTATTTAATTAAACAACAAATGATTATGAAGAAACTATTACTCGCTTTTGTAGGTATAGCAATGGTATCATTTGCTGCTTACAGCTCACTTCTAAGTAATGAAGATGTGTCGCTTTCTAGTTTGACTATTGAAAATGCAGAAGCATTAGCTTCTGATCCAGATGAAGATCCATGTCCATGGGGGTGCTTAGCTGAATATAGATTTTGCGTATGCTACGGTGACCATCCGCTTAAAGAAGCCAAACCATAAACAAGTTTTTTATAACAATCATTATTTAAAGTTTTATAAGGCGGAATAATAATTTCGCCTTTACAACCAATTTGCAACTATGAAATTCATACCTATTTATTTATTTATATTTGCATTTATAGGATGCCAAAGTTATAGTCCCACTGAAATTCATTTGGATTCACGAGATAATGTGATTGACGTAAATAGCAAAATAGTCGAAATTCTTACAGAAGAGCCTTTCATTAGTTCATATAGCGATGTATACCTATTGAACAATTGTTTAATTATCAAAGATTGGAAAGGGTATGACAACCTTATTCATTTATTTGACAAAAATACATTTAAGCATTTAAAGAGTACTGGAACAATTGGACAAGGTCCTAATGAAATCGCTAATATTGGAAATATATTTATAGATGAAAGGCGGAACAATTTTTATGTTGTTGACCAAGGCAAGCTCCGTCTTTTATCTTATAACTTGGATAGTCTCATGTCTATCAGTGATTATAATTTTACGACAAAAACTTATTTGAAAAAAACAAATTATCCGTCAGGGTGCTATTTCATAACAGACACATTCTCCATTGCAAAGCAATTGAGTTTTGCAGAAAAAGGAGGTGGTGCAGTTGAGACATGCGGTCATTGGAATTTAATTACAGGAGATTTCAAAAAAGGATATGTTCATCCGTCTCAATCCAAAGAAGCTATAAATACCCATTCTACTCATTTTGATGCGTCTGAAAAGAAAGGTATATATGTGATGTGTAGTCGTTTTTTTGATGTAATGACAATCTGCAATTTAGATGGAACTTTAAAATGTAATGTATATGGCCCTAATTGGGAAGAAAACAAAACCAAGAAGATTCATTACAATATGGATGTTTGTATTGGCGGTGACAAAATATACGCTTTATATTTGGGCAATGAACATGATTATTATCCAACCAAGATGTTTGTATACGATACTGACGGGAATTATTTGAAGACTTTGGATATGGGTTATAAAATACTTAATTTCTGTTATGACGAAGAACATCATCGTTTAATCCTCCATGCCGACGATGATATTCAATTCGGTTACTTAGACCTAGAAGGAATCATTTAAAAGAAGCCAAACCATGAAACCAAGACATGTTGTCTTTTGCATTTTTATGCAAGATTGAGTTCGTGAGAGAAAAACCGCTTGATTTATACCGACAAAATCCCGAAATTCCTCTATCTTTGCAACTTATTTCAAAATTTTACAAATGAAAGGAAAAAAAGTATTGGTGACGGGTGCAAGCGGATTCATCGGCAGTTTTCTAGTGGAAGGCGGCTTGGAACGTGGTATGCAGACATGGGCCGGTATCCGCAAGACCAGTAGCCGGAAATATTTGCAGGACAAGCGCATTCGGTTTGCTGAACTGAACTTCGGCAACAAACAGACGCTGAAGGAGCAACTGGCTGTACACAAGCAGGAACACGACGGTTGGGATTACATCGTTCATTGTGCCGGTGTGACTAAATGCTTGAATAAGGAGGATTTCGATAAGGGGAACTATCAGGCAACCGTGAATTTTGTGGAAGCCTTGAAGGAACTCGATATGGTGCCCGAACGTTTCATGTACATCAGTTCGCTGAGTATTTTCGGTCCGATTCACGAAGAAGATTATGCGCCTATCAGCGAAAAGGATGAGGCACAACCCAATACGGCATATGGTGTGAGTAAACTGAAATCGGAAAAATACTTGCAATCATTGACCGACTTTCCGTATGTGATCTATCGTCCGACAGGCGTGTATGGCCCTCGTGAGCGCGATTATTTCCTCATGGCACAGAGTGTGAAGCAGCATGTGGACTTTGCGGCTGGATTCAAGCGTCAGGATATCACCTTCATTTATGTGAAGGATTTGGTGCAGGCGGTTTATCTCGGTGCGAAGCCGGAAGCCTTGCGTCGTGCTTACTTTGTGAGTGATGGAGAAGTGTATGCCAGCAGCACTTTTTCGGATTTAATCAAGAAAGAATTGGGAAATCCGTGGTTGTTGCGAATCAAATGTCCTTTGTTCTTGTTAAAGGGTATATCAGTAGTAGCAGAATGGGAGGCAAAGTGTGCAGGAAAGACAAGCACATTGAACCGCGACAAGTATAACATTATGAAACAACGCAATTGGAGATGTGATATCTCACCGATTATCCATGAATTGGGATTCAAGCCCGAATATTTGTTGGAAAGAGGTGTGAAGGAAACCATGGCGTGGTATAAGAAAGAAGGATGGCTTTAGACTGGTTTAAAAGAGTGGAATCATCGAAAGGACTGTTTGCGGTAGAGCGTATCAGTCTGGTGTACAATGCAATCACGACAATCCTGATTGTATTGCTCTATTCTCGTATGGATCATCCGGGTATGATGCTTTTGGAACGTGCTGGGATTGTAGCCATTACTTTCGGATTGATTTATTTGTATCAGAAATATCCTTGCCGTCTGTCGGCTTTCGTACGTATGGTGGTACAGATGTCTTTCTTGGCGTATTGGTATCCGGATACATTCGAGTTCAACCGTCTTTTCCCGAATTTGGATTGTTTCTTTGCCTCGGCAGAGCAATGGATTTTCAATTGTCAGCCTTCGGTGGAATTCAGTAAGTTATGTCCGGATATCTGGTTCAGTGAACCTTTCAATATGGGCTATTTTGCTTATTATCCGCTGATTGCTATCGTAGCGATATATTATTTTGTATTCAAGTTCGAGTGGTTCGAGAAGGCGTCATTTGTGATTGTTACCTCGTTTTTCCTCTATTATTTGATTTATATTTTTGTACCTGTAGCAGGTCCTCAGTTCTATTTTCCGGCTATTGGTATGGACAATGTAGAGGCATGTAATTTCTTGTCGATAGGCGATTATTTCAATCATAACGCTATTCTTCTGCCAGGGCCTAACTTTGAACAAGGCTTGTTCTTTGACTTAGTGGAGGCTTCACAGGAGGTAGGAGAGCGTCCTACGGCTGCTTTCCCGAGTTCGCATGTGGGTATTTCTACTATCCTGATGATTATGGCTTGGCGTGTCAATAAGAAGTTGTGTTATGGATTGACACCTTTCTATGTGCTGCTTTGTTGTGCAACAGTATACATTCAGGCACACTATCTTATTGATGTGTTTGCCGGTTGGATTTCTGCGGTGGCTATCTATATCCTTTCCACTTGGATGTACAAGCGTTGGTTTGCCTCGCGGGATTTCCGGTTAGTTCTGAATCAGTATTGAGTTTTGAGTATGAATTCCATCCGGATGGCAACTCATAACTCATAACTCATAACTTAAATAGCGTAATTCCCTTTGATATAATCCAGAATGCTGAACAAATCCTTTACCGTTTCGGTACGTAACATGGCAATACGGGTTTCCTTGAAGTTCGGAATGCCTTTGAACATCGGTGAGTTAGCCAAATGGCGGCGTACATGAAGGATGCCACGGCGTTCGTCCAATAAATTGACACTATCCAATACTTGCTGACGGAGGACTTCCATTTTCCAGTCGAATGACAAAGGAGGGAGTTCTTCACCGGTTTCCAAGTAATGCTTTACTTCCTTGAAAATCCATGGGCGACCGAAACTGGCACGACCAATCATGATACCGTCTACACCATACTTGTCGAAACATTCCTTAGCACGTTGAGGGGTAGTGACATCGCCATTACCAATCACAGGAATTCTCATTCGAGGATTTTTCTTGATATCGCCAATCAATGTCCAGTCGGCCTCACCAGTATACATTTGGGCACGAGTACGGCCATGTACGGTCAAGGCTTCGATACCGCAATCTTGCAATTGTTCTGCCAAATCCACAATGATGCGGTGGTCGTGATCCCAACCCAAGCGGGTCTTTACGGTTACAGGAATCTTCACGGCATCCACTACGGCTTTGGTTATCTCTAGCATTAACGGAACGTTCTGAAGCATACCTGCACCTGCTCCCTTTCCGGCTACACGTTTCACGGGGCATCCGAAATTCAAGTCGAGAATATCCGGTTTCGCTTCTTCCACAATCTTGGCTGCTTCCACCATGGTAGGCACATCTTTGCCATAAATCTGAATGGCTACCGGGCGTTCCTGTTCGTCGATGTTCAGTTTGGCCATGGTCTTGTTAACCGAGCGAATCAGCGCATCGGCCGAAACAAATTCGGTATATACCATATCCGCACCAAAGCGTTTACACATCAGTCGGAAAGCCGGATCGGTCACATCTTCCATGGGAGCCAGCACTACGGGGTGCTCACCTAAGTCTATATTTCTGATTTTCATTGTTACATCCATAGGTGTCATTCAGAGCGAAGCGAAGAATCTCGAAAGCATAAAGGTGGATGTTTTCGAGATTCTTCCTCCCTTCGGTCGTCTGTATGACATTATTATAATAATTCCGCTGCAAAAATACGGAAAAAACTCCTACCTTTGCACAAAATATCCAATAAACCTGATATGTATAACATCAAAGACTTCGAAATCATGGCTCCTGTCGGCTCTCGTGAGTCGTTGGCGGCCGCTATCCAGGCAGGTGCCGATTCTATCTATTTCGGTATTGAAAGTTTGAACATGCGTGCCCGTTCGGCCAGCACGTTTACCATTAACGATTTGCGTGAAATCGCTCAGATTTGTGACGAACATGGTATCAAGAGTTATCTCACTATCAATACGATTATCTATGATGAAGATGTGAAACTGATGCGTACCATTATCGATGCGGCCAAGGAAGCAGGCATCAGTGCGGTGATTGCAGCCGATGTAGCCGTGATGTCTTATTGTAACGAGGTAGGTCAGGAAGTGCATCTTTCTACCCAACTCAATATCAGTAATGCCGAGGCGTTGAAATTCTATGCCCGTTTTGCTGATGTGGTGGTGTTGGCTCGTGAACTCAACTTGAAGCAGGTGCGTGAAATCTACGACGTGATCCAGAAGGAACAAATCAAAGGTCCGAAGGGCGAGTTGATTCGCATCGAAATGTTCTGCCACGGTGCACTTTGCATGGCCGTATCAGGTAAGTGCTATTTGAGTTTGCACGAAATGAATGCTTCGGCCAATCGCGGTGCTTGTATGCAGATTTGTCGTCGTGCTTACGAGGTGAAGGACAAGGATAGCCAGGTAGAACTCGAAGTGGACAATAAATACATCATGTCGCCGAAGGACTTGAAGACCATTCACTTCATGGACGAGATGATTGAAGCGGGTGTTCGTGTCTTCAAGATTGAAGGTCGTGCCCGTGGTCCTGAATATGTTCGCACCGTAGTGGAATGTTACAAGGAGGCTATCCGTTCGTATTTGGAAGGCACATTTACGGATGAAAAGAAAGAAGCATGGGACACTCGCTTGAAGACTGTCTTCAACCGTGGCTTCTGGAATGGTTATTACCTTGGTCAGCGTTTGGGTGAATGGAGCCGTAACTATGGCTCGGAGGCAACAGAACGTAAGGTATATGTAGGTAAGGGCATCCGTTACTTCTCGAATATCGGTGTGGCAGAGTTCTTGGTAGAAGCAGCCGAAATGAAGGTGGGCGATAAACTCTTGATTACTGGCCCTACAACAGGTGCACTTTTCTTGACTCTCGATGAGGCTCGTGTGGATTTGAAGCCGGTTGATGAAGTAAAGAAAGGCCAACGAGTATCCTTCAAGGTACCGGAAAAGATTCGTCCGAGTGATAAATTGTACAAATTGGTTGCTCCGGAAGATTTGAAGAAGAAATAAGTCTTTTATAAAGAAAAAAGGAGATAGCACCGCCGTAACTTATTTTTTCTTTAGGTTACGGCGGTGCTATCTCCTTTTTTTGTATATTTGCATCACACTTTACCTAAAGAAAAAGTATGGAAGAAACGAGAACAATTGTCGGAAGAGAAGATGAAGTTGATTTGATTCGGAGATATTGTGAAAGCCCCAAAGCGGAACTTGTAGCCATTTATGGCAGAAGACGTGTTGGTAAGACTTTTCTTGTCAAGCAGTATTTTGATAATCAGTTCGATTTTTATTTTACTGGTTCATTTGAAACAGCCAAAAATATCCAATTGAAACTGTTTAAGAATGAACTTGAAAGATATTCCAACCAGAGGAGAACTGTTCCAAAAGATTGGTTTGAAGCATTCAATCAACTTCGAGAGTATTTGTCATCCTTGGATAAGGAACGTCTTATTGTATTTTTGGATGAGTTGCCTTGGCTGGATACTCCCAAGTCTAATTTTCTTGCAGCTTTCAGCTATTTTTGGAACAGTTGGGGAGCGAATCATCCAAAGTTGAAGCTTTTTGTTTGTGGTTCAGCCACTACTTGGATGATTTCTAAACTGATTGGAGACAAAGGGGGAATGCATGGGCGTGTCAACCGTCAGATTTACTTACGTCCGTTTACGTTGAATGAGACGGAAAAGTTCCTTGAAGACAAAGGTTTCGAATGGTCGCGTTATCAAATAGCCGAAACATATATGGTGATGGGGGGGATTCCTTACTATCTGGATATGTTGGACGCATCTCTTTCGCCTAATCAGAATATCGATTATTTGTTTTTCCGTGAAGGTGCATCTTTACGAATCGAATACGATTTTATTTTCCGTTCTCTTTTCAAGGATTCGAAGGTCTATCGCTCTGTAGTGGAAATTCTCTCTAAACGTGCTGTAGGCATGACCAGAAGTGAAATACAGGAGCATTTGAAGATGAAAAGCGGAGGACAATTGAGCGAAATATTGGATAATCTTTGTAAGTGTGATTTTTTGCGGGTCTATTCCTCTTTTGGCAAGAAGCAACGCGAACAAATGTATCAACTTGTCGATTTGTTTTCATTGTTTCATTTGCGCTTTGTAGCCAAATCGAATGGTCAGGATGAGCAGTATTGGAGTAATATGTTGGAAAACCCTTCTCGACGGGTATGGCAAGGGTACGCTTTCGAGCAACTCTGTTTGCATCATCTTTCTCAAATTAAACAAGGATTGGGAATCAGTGGAATTCTTACCGAAGCATATGCATGGTCGTGCAAGAGTTTTACGGATGTTGACGGAACGGAAAGGAAAGGTACACAAATCGATTTGGTTATCGACCGGCGTGACCAAATCATCAACCTCTGTGAAATGAAGTTTTCTTCTTCTTCCTATGTGATTGATGCTGATTATGATGAACGGTTGCGTAGTCGTACTGAAACATTCCGTTCGATGACCAGAACCCGGAAAGCATTACATACCATATTGATTACCACGTTTGGGTTGGAACGGAATAAATATAGTGGGAATGTTCAGCGAGTCATTACTTTACATGAATTGTTCCAATAATAGAAACCGAATATCCGATGAAAAGGGGGAAAATGTATGTTTTCCCCCTTTTTTGATGAACTATTCCTTCCCTTGAACATCTCCAAATCCAATGGAATTTCATTCAGATATCAAAAATCTGTCACTTCTGCAACATCCGTTGATTTTCAATGAATTAAGGTGACACATCCATGTTTTTCGTGTCACACGGAAACTTCACTGGAATCATATCCTCTTCACATAAACCTTAGCACTTCCCCGGCCGATGAAATCAATGCCCGATGTCATGTCCTGTCGGAATTCCTGCAACTCCAAGGTAGCCGCAGTGCGTGCAAGTCCGGTCAGTTCCATGTAGTCTGCAATTCTCATGGCTCCGTGTTTGTCCAGATAGTCCAAGGCAAGCGCAAGCCTTTCCTCCTTAGAATACGGAGAGCGGCGAATACGGGCAATTCCTTCGCGTTGCAACTTGCAGTCCTTCCTTGCTTTCTTGATTAGTTCCTTGTCTGCCCGAAAATTCACCCCTTTCAGTTGGAGGTTTCGGGAATTTCTTTTTGCCTCTGTACCGTCCAATGTGTCCATTTCCTTATCCTCTTCCAATCCTATGGTAGCCTTGAAAGTGCCGATACCGTTCAATGTCACTGAATTGCCTTTTCCTAATAACGTGGCTAAATGGTCGGCTGCTGACAGTAATATTCGGATAGCATCCGCTTCGCTGATACCATTGTTGGATTGGTGGAGTGACTGGATGAAATGATTGAAATCAAAGTGGCGGTCGGTCTTCAGTCGGTAGTAGATTTTCTTTTCGCCCGTTTGGTGGAGGTCGGGCATTTCTTGTTTGATGTATTTGGGCATAATCTCAGAATTTAGTTGATGAATAATCGTTTTTATACGGATACAAAGTTAATCATTTCTGCATCCAAAAGCAAATTATAACTTCTGATTCTATGGTTATAAGTTTTGATTTTGTGATTATAAGTTCTGATTGACGGGTTATAAGTTGTGATTAACTTTTTCTTCTTCGTCCATTGAACTTTTCTTTTCTATCTGAAGCTGTTTGTAACTTTTTGGTAGAAAGTTTCTTTAAAGGTATCCTTGTTTATTATATAAATTTTTATCTTTGTAATGTCTTCATACCGATGCTTCTTCATAGAAATAGAGGTGTGGGGGCAGACATATAAAAAATGGATATTTTCGTAAAGTCCTGAGTTACTTTTTTAGTAACATCAAACGATTACAGACTATAGTGGGCTTCCCATAATTTATATGTGTTCTGGTTCTTTTCTTAAACGATATTCGATGCTGAAGCTCCATCGTCAAAACCTTAAATAGAATGATGAAAAGATTATGTTTTATGTTTGCAATGATGGTATGTGTCTTTGCAAGTTGTAGCGATGGAGGCAATGAAAATCCTGTCAACCCAAGTCCAGAACCAGAAGAAATCAAGACGGAAATCACGATAGACTCTGGTATTGTATCCAATGGTTTGTCTTTTGGTGCATCAGAAAGCGAACAGTCTGTTTCTTTTTCTGCGAATGCCAATTGGACATTGAGTATTGCATCTACTACTAGCGGTAGTACATGGTGTAAGGCTTCTGCTACTAGTGGAAATAAGGGTACAGCGAATGTAAAATTTACCGTTATTGAAAATAATGGGTACGATGATCGTAGTGTTTCTGTTACCATTAAGGCTGGTACAGCGAGTAAAACCTTTACCATTACTCAGAAAGGTATAGATGCTATGCTTGTTACTACCACTAAGTATGAAGTGGCGCAAGAAGGTGGAAAGATAGAGATAGAAGTGAAAGCCAATATTGACTATCAGTTTGCGGTTTCTGAAACAGCTAAAGACTGGATTTCTGAAACCAAATCCAAGAGTCGTACTTTGACTACTTATAAACATACATTTGATATTGCTCTTAACGAAGAGTTGGAAAAACGTGAAGGTGAAATTGTTTTCAAGAGTGGTGACAAAGTAGAAACTGTGAAGATTTATCAAGCGGGTGGTTGGTTTATCTTGTTATCACAAAATGAATATACCGTAAGTGATTCTGGCGAAACTATTTCGATAGATGTTAGGAGCAATGTAGAATATGGTGTACAAATGCCTAATGTGGATTGGATTACGGATGAGGCTTCTTCTCGAGGTATGAGTAGTCATACCCTGAAATATGTTGTAGCACCCAATGAAAGTTATGATAGTCGTTCGGCAGAAATCATTTTTTATGATAAGAATAGTGATTTGAGGGATACATTGACAGTAACTCAAGTGCAGAAAGATGCAATTGTTATTTCAAAAAAGAATTACGATGTGAAAGCTGATGGCGAAACGGTTGAAGTAAAGCTTTCTACCAATGTGGATTTCGAAGTTATTATGCCAAAAGTCAATTGGATCAAACAAACAGGATCACGTGCATTGAAAGAACAAGTTCTTTATTTCAATGTTACAGAGAATGAATCAATGAAAGCCAGAACGGCTGAGATTATCATAACCGACAAGAACTCTTTATTGACAGATACATTGACAATTACCCAACAAGGACAACCAGCACCTTTTACTTTAAAACAAACAGAATATGTATTGCCGCTTGAAGGAAGTCGTATGGCAATACGTATCGAACATAAAAAGCCATATAAAATTGAAAGTACAACAAATTTTATCAATAGCAGTGATATTACATTGAAGACAGACTCTGTAGATGTATTAGTGTTTTCTGTGGGTAAGAGTGAAACCAATCGGAAAGGTATGATTGTTGTGACAGATGAAAAAAACACTTATAAGGATACGATTTATGTGAGCCAACAACCTACAAATGAGGAACTTCATAATGGCAATGGAAATTCCAATAATGGTTATGGTGTAATATGCCATTATAGTGGAGGTGGAATATTTTTTGATATATTCACTAATGTAGAGCATTATGACATTGTGATCATTAACCATGGAGGAAATAATGATATCGTTCATCTTTCTTCTGAAAAAATAAATGTAGGATTTAGAGAGACTTTCAATGTTCCGACTAATACAGATGAAAAAGACCATGAGTATTCAATCGCTTTCATTGGTCCGAACATTACATTTGTTCAAGGAGTAACCGTTCGTCGACAATTGCACATACATATTGACGAAGGGAAGGAAAGATACCTTTCGGAAGAAGGAGACACAATTACGATACATGCTTGGACGGAAGATGATAATTTGAATATCCGCTTGGACGGAGATGATACATCATGGTTGTCGACCATGAAAACAGAAGATACTTATGTGAATGGGGTACGTCGTATCAATAAGACATTTGTTGCTGAACCCAATAAAACGGGAAAAACACGTGAACTTTATGTGGTTGCTTATAATGGTTTCAATGACAATGAACGCATAAAGCTGATACAACCTAGTGGAGAAGGTGTGGTGCTATCGAGTGAGAAGATGATAGTAGGTGCATGGAAGAATACATCGACTATTCTTTTGAAAGATTGCAAATACACGATAGAAGCAGATCCTTCTGTATCATGGATTACCATCGGACAAGCAGAAAAGAAAGATGGAATAATAGAACAATCGTTGATTGTACAAGCTAATACAAGTGACAAGGAACGGAATACAACTTTAACCATCAAGAGCGGTACGATTACACACCATTTGAAAATCAGGCAAATGCCTGAATCCGGTTCTTTGATGGACAACTCTTCTGAAGTTTGGAAGACATTCGAACTTCCTTCTGTTCATGTTAAGAATCCATATCCAAATGAAACGGGCGCAATGTTGTACTTCTCTATTGTAGAAGATCCGCAAAAGTTCATTCATATTCAAAGCCGAAAGGTATTGGAACAGTTGTACTTTACTCCACAAGATGAGTTTATACCAAAAGTAAATTACTTGGAATATGTATTAGAAAACTTCGATGGTGTTTCGTATTGTGGTGGTGGAGGCGGAATGAAGTTGATAGCTTTAAGTAACCAATATGTAGAATCATATTATAATGCAAATGGAGCAAAAGCTTTGGTTCAAGAAAACAGAGGTGTTTTGTTCCATGAATTGACACATGCTTTCCAATTGGAACCGAAGGGTTGCGGAGATTATGGAAGCAGTAAAGTGTTCCACTCATGTATTGAAGGTATGGCGGATGCTGTACGTACACTTTGCGGTGGCTTCCCGAATGCATCAGATCGTCCAAAGGGAGGTCATTATCTGGATAGTTATCGTTATACAGGCTTCTTTATCGTATGGTTGGTAAAGAACAAGGATAAGGATTTCTTGCGTAAATTTAATTTGTCTACACAATATGTCAATCCTTGGTCATTTGATGGAGCAATTAAGTATATATTGGGTGACAAATATAATGTCGATGAATTGTGGGCTGAATATTTAAAGGATATGGGTGACATTTGATGAACTGGAATTTATTACACTAATAATATTTTCACTTTATGATAGATTTGCGGCACTCCAATGGCTTGATAGCCAGTTGGAATGCCGCAAGTGATAGAGTGAAGTCTGTTCTTGCACTTTTTTTTGTGCAGTTTTCCGGAAAAGTGCACTTTTTTTTGTGCGGTTTTCATTATCTTTGCAAAAACGTTTCATTATGAAGAATTTGCAAGGTTACTTTGATGCATTGTTGGAAGAGACTTCCTCGTCTTTTCATCGTTATATGTTCAGTCGTATCGATTGGGACAACCGTCTCATAGGCTTGGTCGGTCCTAGAGGTGTAGGCAAGACAACCTTGATGTTGCAACATGCCAAAGAGGAATTGCCACGTCATAGTACGCTGTTTGTTACCGCAGAAGATATGTATTTTGCATCCAATAATTTGGTGGAATTGGCAACGGAGTTTGTGAAGAAGGGCGGACGCTACCTTATTATTGACGAGATACACAAGATGGACGAATGGTCAAGGTATTTGAAGCTCATTTATGATTATCATCCTAGATTGAATGTCGTTTTTACAGGTTCTTCTATTCTCGATATCAACAAAGGAGTACACGACTTAAGCAGACGTGCCATCACTTATCACATGCAAGGCCTTTCTTTCCGTGAATATTTAGCCTTGTTACATGACATTCATTTGGATACCTATTCGCTGGAAAGCATCATCCGACACGAGGTGAAGACACCCGATGGTTTCCGTCCTCTTGATTTGTTCAAGGATTATCTTCGTAGAGGATATTATCCGTTTGCCATGGAAAACCAATACGAAATGCGTTTAAAACAAGTCATCAACAATACTTTGGAAGTGGATATTCCCCAATATGCCAAGATGAATGTGGCTACCGGTCGTAAGCTGAAGCAATTGCTGGGAGTTGTCTCGCGGAGCGTACCTTTCAAGCCCAATATGACTACGTTGGCTACTGTGCTGGATACAAGTCGCAACAGCATCCCCGATTTTTTCATCTATTTGGAAGAAGCTGGATTGATAGCCCAACTTCGAGACAAGACCGGAGGTGTCAGGGGACTTGGTAAGGTGGATAAGATTTATCTGGACAATCCGGCACTTATTTATAATTTGGCAGGGGATGATGCGGAAATAGGTAATGTGCGGGAAACTTTCTTCAACAATCAGATGCGTATCAATCAGGATGTTATAGCTTCCAGTGTGTCCGATTTCGAAATCGGTGAATACACGTTCGAAATTGGAGGAAAGAACAAGAAACAAAAGCAGATAGAAGATATTGACAATGGTTATGTGGTGAAGGATGACATTGAACGGGGCTATCTGAACGTCATTCCACTCTGGATGTTCGGATTGAACTATTGATGATGTCTTGCGGCACTTCAACTGCTTGATAGCCAATTGGAATGCCGCAAGTGATAAAGTGAGGCTCATTCAATTCTACTCCTTAAACAGATCATCCAAAGTAATTTCTGCCTGAATATTACCAGAATAAGCATTGGGACGAACACCGTAAGTGGTAATCATTATCGGGAATATGGCATATTTTGTGCCAGTTTCCGTTACGAAGTCACTTTGTCGGATTCGTTTGACAACAAACGATATGATAAATTAATGAAAAGAATGGTTATAGGTGGGCGGAATTTGATGTTTTTCTTCGAAAATCGCCCAGTTTCAGCAGCGTGTTTGTTCAACTATTCATAAATAGAAAGGAAATATGTATTTTTGTCCTTGAATAAAGTAACAACGTATGAAAGAAATCATCACCTATCTCCGCCAATTGCAAGCCAATAACAACCGTGAGTGGTTTAATGCTCATAAGGATGAGTTCCTGAAGCATCAGGCCCGTTTTCACGAATTGGTGGAAGAAGTCATCAAGGAAATTTCAGTCTTTGATCCGGCTATGGCAAACCTTACACCGAAAGACTGTACATACCGAATCTATCGGGATGTACGTTTCTCTTCTGACAAGAGTCCATATAAATGTCATTTTGGTGCTTTCATTGCCAGAGGCGGAAAGAAATCTGGCTATTCGGGTTATTATTTCCATGTCAGCACGGGTGGCGATGATTGCTATCCGTATTGCCACATGTTGGCGGCCGGGGATTATTGTTGTGAACCGGAAGTGTTGAAGATTCTTCGGGAAGATATAGTAAACGGAGAAGGAGACTTCGATGAAGCAGTAAAGCAAGCCGATTCCACGTTTCAGTTGGAGCGGGAAGGTGCTTTGAAGCGAAATCCGAAAGGTTTTCCGGCAGACGCTCCATATTCGGAATACCTTCGTTTGAAGTACTTTTGTCTTGTGAGTCAACCCGATGACGCGTTTTGGGAAGGCGAAGATTTGGCCAAGCGCATTGCTTCCAAGTTTGCTACCACCAAGCCTTTTTTGGATTACATCAACCGGGCGATTGAATTCTCACGGGAAGACTAAGTTTTTTGTATACAATGAAAAGGAAACGGCATATAATTTTATTGGTGATTTTGATTTGTTTGATAGTAACTGGATATAATTGGTGGAGATTGTATGGGAACTATCAATCAGATGTTCTTTTGTGGAAAGAAGAAACAGAGGCTTTGTTTGAAAGAGCATTGTTGGTTGAACTGGAGAAACGGGGAGATATTCCTGTTAAGATAAAATCGTCAGGGCAGGCAGAAACGAGTGTACTGAATGAATCTTATCCCGATACTGTTGTGATGGTAATCGGTCAGAAGCATTATTGGTTTGTTATTCCTAAATATAAAACGGAAAATAGTTTGATGCAGGATATGAGAAGACGGACGATGCAAGGAATTTTGCTTAAGAAGTATCCTGTTTCAGCGGACACATTGATTCATGTTTGGGATAGTTTATTGATTCAGAAACAGATTCCTTTTCATGTAGGAGTTCGTTGTACTTATATGGATGTAGAGGAAAAAGTTGATACCTTATTTTCGCCAAAAGAATTCTTTTCATCAGCCATGGATAGTTTGACAGTCAAATATATGGGTGCTCGTTGTGAATATGAATTTACTGGTTATGTCGAGGTACCTGCAATGGGTAAAACATTGGCTGTTGTTGATTGGTTGGTGTTGGTTATTCCTTGGATTCTTTTAGGGGGAATTATTATGTTTTATGGAGTTCTCTTACGAATCTTTGTAAAGGAAAAGGTGGTTGAAAAAGAAATACATTTGGCAGATGTGTCATTGGAAAAGGCCAAACTTTATAGGTTGCCAGATGGAATCCTGTTTGACACCCTTGCTTGTTCTCTGAGAAAAGGAGATTCGGTTCATAATATTTCTCCTCAGTCCGTTAATTTATTGAAGTTGTTTTTGCGTAATGATTCTCATCGGATTTCGGCAGAAGAAATTGATAAGGGTTTGTGGAATGGTAAAGGAAGTAATGACCAACTCCGTAATGCTATTTATCGTTTGCGTAAGGATTTGAAATCGGCTGGTTCGGTTTTGACGATTCAAAATATAAATGGGGTTTATGAGCTGAAAAGTCCCCATTTCATCGAATGATTTTGTTTGGTTACTTATCGTTACGCCTTGATTGGAAGTGTTTTCATTTTAAGAAGATACCTTTGTGGCATATTGTTAAAATGTATGTTATGAAGAATTTTCTTGTGTGGATACTCTTGACAGGGTGTTTGGTAGCTTGTTCAAAACAGGCGGAACTAAAAGATAGTGTTTCCTTCTCAGAAAGACGGGAAAGCGTTCGTATGTCTGAAATCATATCGGACTATTCATTAGTCAAATTGGAGACGAAAGAAAAAGATCTGATTCTGGATGCAAGTATGATAAGGATATGGAATGACCGTATCTATATCTTGGATTGTTTTGGTCAGCATAAGACTGTTTGGGTTTACGATATGAATGGTAGGTATGTAGGGGAATTGGGTACTTTTGGGCAAGGACCAGGAGAATACATCATGCCGAATAATCTACTCGTGGATGAACAGAACAACAGAATCTTGGTGAAAGATATTGCTCGTAATAGGTTGTTGTATTATGATGCCGAGACGATGAAATGCGTGAAGGAGGTTGACATTCCTTTCTATTCGGATTGTTTGGAATATTTGAGTGAAGGAAAGTTGATCTGGTATGTAGGAAGTGGGTGTGCTAATGAAGGCGATTTACAGAAACATATCCAGATAACAGATATGGACTTGAATGTGATAAACAGTTGTATTCCAAGGTTAGATTTCCCCAAAAGAGGACGTTATAATGTCATGACCTATTTCCATTCTTATAATGGACAGGTGTATTTTCATCATCCTTTCTCGGACGATATATATACGAATAAAGCTGATACTGTTGTTCGCCAATATACTTTGTCGATGAATGGCTTGAACTTTCCTTCTATGGAGTATATGAAAGATAACCTACAAGATTTTATCAAGCACTTAAGCCAAGATGGATATATCCAGTATTATGAGATTCTTGAAAATGATGATAAGTTGCTTTGTTATTTCGGACAAATGGATAAGCCACATGTAGGAGTTTATGACAAGCATAAAGGGAAAGGATATTATGTAGAGACTGAAAAGATTGAGGATGATTTGGGTATTCTGAAATATGTCCGTCCGAAGACTATGTATAAGAACCGCTTTGTAAGTGTGGTATATGTAGAGGATTTGGAAGAGATTACGGAGAGTTCCATTGTGTATCCATTCTTGAAGGATGAACAAGAAAGTGGTAATCCTTTGATTTTGTTATTTAAATGATGTGTAAATATATAAAGTCTTGTTTATGAAAAATTATGTTTTGAGCTTCTTAATTGTTGCTTTCTTCTTTGCTTGCTCGGAAAAAAATGTTGAAGTGCAGCGGATTTCTAATTTAGAATATGTAGTAGTAAGCGATAGTATTTATACTCGAATGCCAGGGAAAATACTTTATAAGGATGGACTCGTTTTTTGGGAAGATCCTATTTCTTTCGAAAATATTATCCATGCAGTGGATGTAAAGAATGGAACAGAATTGGTGGCTTTTGGTAATAGAGGTGAGGGACCGAATGATTTTACGGAAACTATTATTTCCTTGGATTCAGAGGGGGGCATCGTTGTGAATGATTTGAACAAACCTTTGAAAATACATTTTCAAGTAGATATAGATAAGAAGTCTGTATCCTTTTCATCCTATAAATACGATTGTGATGCTAAAATGACTCGATTGCTTTATTTAGATAAAGGGAAGGTTCTTTATCTTTATCCGGAAGCTGAAAAAATGTTTCAAGTAAAGGGAGATGCTCTGGGGTACTCTTTCGGAGAACGACCAATAAAGGACGAAATGAATAATGCTTATGACATATTTCAAGGAC
Source organism: Phocaeicola sp. (assembly GCA_045121515.1). Taxonomy (GTDB): domain Bacteria; phylum Bacteroidota; class Bacteroidia; order Bacteroidales; family Bacteroidaceae; genus Phocaeicola. Next base: position 91,249 of record JBGVGD010000020.1, read on the forward strand.
AAATAGTGTACAACCCTCAAAGAAGATTATTGGTTTATTCCAATTTGATTTTCCCTTATCTTTCCGTTTATAAACGTTCAGAAAGTGAAGGATGGTCACAAATTGGAGAATGGAGGGAAGACTTGGATTATACCATTAGTGAAGGAAAGTTGAATTTTGCTCCTGAGAGTAAGAAAGGAGCGATAGAGTTGGCTTTGACCAATGATTATATTGTCCTTCTTCAACGAGATACCGAAGTGGAAGAGAATATTTCAAATAAAGATATGAGAGGACGTAATATGGCATCGCTTCCTCGTTCTTTGTTTGTTTATGATTATGATTTGAATTTGAGGAAAATCGTCAATATGCCTTTCCCGATGCTTCGTCTTTGTGGTGATGTGGAGACAAATACCATTTATGCGATGTCGGTTAATCCTGAGTTTGAATTGATTAAACTAGAATTGTAATAAGAATGAGAGAAATATTATCATTATGGACAATATTTCTCTCATCTTAATTTCATTGTTTACAATATAATTACTTGAAATACTCTTTCATGAGTTTCTTGACACGAGGAGCCAACGATAGCAGGGCAATCATGGTAGGTACCGCCATAAAGGCAAAGGCCAAGTCCATGACGGCTACCGCTACACCCAATGGAACCATAGCGGCCACTACAATCATAATCAAGTAGAAGTAGTTATAATATTTGGCTCTATGAGCGCCGAATAGATATCCCGTACACTTCAAACCATAGTAAGAGTAGGAGAACATGGTAGAGAAGGCAAAGAAGAAGACCATGACCATGAGTAGGTATTGTCCATAGCCAGGGAGCAAATGCTCGAATGAGTTGAGGGCGATATAAAGACCCTTGATGCCTTCTGATGAGGCATAATCATCTGCTATAAGAATAGGAAGCGCCGTAAGAGTACACACAAGACCAGAATCGATAGCAGGACCTATCATGGCTACCAAACCTTCACGCACCGGATTGTCATTGCGAGAGGCTCCGTGCATCATCGAAGCCGTACCTACACCTGCTTCATTGACGTATGCAGCACGACGGGCACCAGTGAGTGCTGTACCAATAAAACCTCCCAATCCCGCTTCGAAACTGAATGCAGAATGGAAAATGGAAGCAAATACACCGGGTATCTTGTCAAGGTTTAGCAAGATGATTACAAGCACCAACAGCATATAGCATCCAACCATGGTAGGTACTATTTTCGACGAAATGACAGAGATACGTTTGATACCTCCAATCACTACACAACCTACAATAGCGGCAATGATCAGTCCCATGATGAAACGCAAACCCAATGTGTTTTCAATACCCATAGGGGTAGTAAATACAGTAGTGACCGACTCAACCAACTGATTGGCTTGCATGACACAAAGTGTTCCGATTAATCCTACGATAGCAAAGAAAACAGCCAATGGACGCCAACGCTTTCCCAATCCTTCTTCCAGAATATACATCACACCACCCTGTGGTTGGCCGGCAGAATCATGACCTTTGTACATGATAGCCAATGCTCCTTCGAAAAACTTGGTCGACATCCCCACGATGGCACTTACCCACATCCAAAAGATAGCACCGGGACCACCTACTGTAATAGCTATGGCTACGCCCGCAATGTTTCCCATACCTACCGTGGAAGCAATGGCACTCATCAATGCTTGGAACGAACTGATTTGTCCTTCCCCATGACTTCCAGAATGTGTCAACGCTTTCATAGAGTGTCCAATGCGACGAATGGAAACGCCTCCTGAATAGCAAAAGAGAATCAAACCACCCCCGATGAGTAGCAAGAACATGGGGTATCCACATATAAAATCGCTAAAACCTGTAATGCCTGCAGTGAGTTTTTCGAAGAAGGTTGTCATATACGTTTTCATTTGAAGCCGCAAAAGTACAAATAATCTATGATTTTCTGTTAGATAAAGAGGAAACTTCTCAAAGAAAACCTCTATCTTTGCATCTTAATAATGAAAATAAGCGCTTAATTTATGAATATCGAACAAAAATTGACCGCAACCGTGATTGCGGCATTGAATAATCTCTATGGTCAGGAAGTGGCAGAGAAAATGGTGCAACTTCAGAAGACCAAGAAGGAATTTGAAGGTCACTTGACTCTCGTAGTGTTCCCATTCTTGAAGATGAGCAAGAAAGGTCCGGAACAGACCGCTCTGGAAATCGGTGAATATTTGAAGCAAAACGCTCCGGAACTTGTTTCGAACTATAATGCCGTGAAAGGTTTCTTGAACTTGACCATTGCTTCGGACTGTTGGATTGAATTGCTGAATTCTATTCATGCTGATGCAGAATATGGTATCACTAAGGCGGATGAAAACTCTCCGCTCGTAATGATTGAATATTCTTCTCCGAATACTAACAAGCCTCTTCACTTGGGTCACGTTCGTAACAATCTCCTCGGTTGGGCTTTGGCTAACGTAATGGCTGCTAATGGTAATAAGGTGGTAAAGACTAACATTGTGAACGACCGTGGTATCCACATCTGTAAGTCTATGCTTGCTTGGTTGAAGTATGGTGAAGGTGAAACTCCGGAATCAAGTGGCAAGAAGGGTGACCACCTCATCGGTGATTACTATGTAGCTTTCGATAAGCACTACAAGGCTGAAGTAAAGGAATTGATGGCTCAATACCAAACAGAAGGCTTGAATGAAGAAGAAGCAAAGGCTAAGGCTGAAGCTAATTCTCCGTTGATGCTCGAAGCTCGTGAAATGCTCCGCAAGTGGGAAGCAAACGATCCGGAAGTTCGTGGCCTTTGGGAAAAGATGAACAACTGGGTATATGCTGGTTTCGATGAAACATATGCTCAAATGGGGGTAGGCTTCGATAAGATTTATTACGAATCTCAGACTTACCTCGAAGGTAAGGAAAAGGTGATGGAAGGTCTTGAAAAGGGATTCTTCTTCCGCAAGGAAGACAACTCTGTATGGGCTGACTTGACAGCTGAAGGTCTCGACCACAAGCTTTTGCTCCGTGGCGATGGTACTTCGGTATATATGACTCAGGATATCGGTACTGCTAAGCTCCGCTTCCAGGATTTCCCAATCGACAAGATGATTTATGTGGTAGGTAACGAACAGAACTATCACTTCCAGGTATTATCTATCCTTCTCGATAAACTTGGTTTCGAATGGGGTAAGGGATTGGTACACTTCTCATACGGTATGGTGGAATTGCCGGAAGGTAAGATGAAGAGCCGCGAAGGTACTGTCGTAGATGCCGATGATTTGATGGCTGCTATGATTGAAACCGCTAAGGAAACTTCGGCAGAACTTGGTAAACTGGATGGTTTGAGCCAGGAAGAAGCAGACAACATCGCTCGCATCGTAGGTCTCGGTGCGTTGAAGTACTTCATCTTGAAAGTGGATGCTCGCAAGAATATGACTTTCAATCCGAAGGAATCTATCGACTTCAATGGTAATACAGGTCCGTTCATCCAATATACTTATGCTCGTATCCAATCAGTTCTCCGTAAGGCTGCTGAACAGGGTATCGCTATTCCAGAAGTAATTCCTGCAGGTCTTGAATTGAGTACTAAGGAAGAAGGTTTGATTCAGATGTTGGCGGATTTCAAGAATACCGTGAAGCAAGCAGGTACTGACTATAATCCGTCAGTTATTGCTAATTATGCATACGACCTTGTGAAGGAATACAACCAGTTCTATCACGATTTCAGCATTTTGCGTGAAGAAAACGAAGCCTTGAAGATCTTCCGTTTGGCTTTGAGTCAAAATGTAGGTAAGATTGTGAAGTTGGCTATGGGCTTGTTGGGTATCGAAGTACCTGAAAGAATGTAATGAGCAAGAAACAAAAATACTATGTAGTTTGGAAAGGTATCAGTCCGGGAATCTATACTTCCTGGACTGATTGCCAATTACAGACTAAAGGCTACGATGGTGCACAATACAAATCCTTCGAAACGATGGAAGAAGCTGAACAAGCCTTTGCTTCTCCTGCTTTTCATTATATAGGATCTCATACCCCAAAACTCATAACTCATAACTCGAAGGCTTTACCAAAAGACTTCGACATGAATTGTGTAGCAGTAGATGCGGCTTGTAGCGGCAATCCGGGTCCGATGGAATATCGGGGCGTCTATTTGCTGACCGGTCAACAAATTTTTCATTTCGGTCCTATATATGGAACCAATAATATTGGGGAATTCCTCGCAATTGTTCATGCCTTGGCTTTAATGAAGCAGAAAGGAATCCGCATGACTATTTATTCGGATAGTCGGAATGCTTTGGCTTGGATAAAGCAGAAGAAATGCAAAACCAAATTGGAGCGTACTCCGAAGACCGAAGAAGTCTTCCAGATGATTGAACGAGCCGAAACATGGCTTAAAACCCATACCTATGCTGATATTCCTCTTCTGAAATGGGAAACTGAAGAATGGGGGGAAGTTCCGGCCGATTTTGGACGAAAATAAATCATGAAATCTTATGAAGAAAAGAATTGTCTATATCGTTTCTTATTTTTTCACGGTTTTACTGATGTTTGTTATTCAGAAACCGTTGTTTATGCTTTATAACGATGCAGTTGGGAAAGAAGTTAACCTGACTGATTTTGGACAAGTGATGTGGCATGGCATAAGTCTGGATGCTACAACGGCTGGATACTTTACGGCATTGCCTTTATTGATAATACTTGTAAGTATTTGGACAAAACGTATCTCGTTAAAGAAACTACTTTTACCTTATTATATATTGGTGGCTATTCTTCTTTCCATTGTATTTGTGGTAGATATGGGTCTTTATCCTTTTTGGGGATTCAAACTTGATGCATCTATTTTTCTATATTTGGATTCGCCTAAAGAAGCAATGGCCAGTGTGTCAACCGGTTTTATTGCGATAAGGGTGTTGGCTATGTTGGTTTATGCCGCATTTATAGTGTGGATAATGTTAAAGGTGACACCGAATACACTGGATAAGGTAGGAAAAAGAATCTGGGGAACGTTAGGAATGCTTCTGCTAGGAGGTGGATTGTTTGTCATTATCCGTGGTGGAGTAAGCGAATCAACATCCAATGTCGGGCAAGTATATTTTAGCAATAATCAATTTTTAAATCATTCGGCGGTTAATCCATGTTTCAGCTTACTCTCATCAATGAGTAAATCGAAGGATTTTGCTTCGGAATTCAATTTCTTTGATGAAGAAAAAAGAGCAGATTTATTCGAAGGACTTTATCCAACAAAGCGTTCGGATATAAATACCAAGGTGCTTAACACAGAACGTCCTAATGTTTTATTGATATTGATGGAAGGTTTTGGTGGAGCCTTTATAGAGCCTCTTGGCGGTCTTCCGGGTGTTGCTCCGAATCTGAATCGTTTGTCGGAGGAAGGGATTTTCTTTACGCAATGTTATGCTAATAGCTTCCGTACAGATAGAGGAACGGTTTCTGCATTAAGTGGTTATTTGGCCTTGCCTACGGTTTCAATCATGAAAGTACCTGCCAAAAGCCGTACTTTACCGGCTATTTCAGAAGAATTGGCAAAAGTGGGTTATCAGACGGATTTCTTCTATGGGGGTGATATCAACTTCACCAATATGAAAAGTTATCTAGTGAGCAAAGGGTATCAAAAATTGACTGCAGATACGGATTTCTCGTTGGCAGAGCAGAATAGCAATGCGTGGGGGGTAAACGACGATATAACTAGCGATCGGTTGTTGGAACAATTGAAGCAGCGTGCAGGAACAGATACTCCTTGGTTTACTACTTATTTGACACTCAGTAGTCATGAACCGTTTGAGGTGCCTTACAATCGTTTGGAAGAAAAGATTCCGAATGCATTTGCTTATACGGATGAATGTTTGGGAAAATTGATTGATGGATTGAAAGAGACTCCGTTATGGGATGATTTGCTCATTGTTTGTATTCCTGATCATGGATTTTGTTATCCACAAGGGGCTATGGATAGAGGAGGCGAGTTTTCACACATACCGATGCTTTGGTTAGGTGGTGCCATTAAGGAACCGATGAGGGTAGATAAAATAATGAACCAAACGGATATGGCAGCAACGTTATTGGGGCAATTGGGATTGGACTATTCAATGTTTACGTTTAGTCGTGATGTGTTGAGTGAAAGTTATGTGTATCCATTTGCGTTTTATAGTTCGGGAAGTGTATTTGCCTTCCGTGATAGTACAGGTGTGAGTGCTTATGATATTAAGGCTGATTGTATATCCTATGAAGAACCTTCGGCAAGTGAAGAACGCTTGAATAGAGGAAAAGCGATTCTGCAATCGGCTTATGATGATTTGGGCAAACGATAATTAAGAAGATAAAGATATGAAAATCAAACCGTCAATATATGCCACTAGTTTATCTGCATTCATTAATTTGTTGTGGATTTATGTAGTCTATTTCTTTTGTCGTTTGGCATACGGGTTGGAAAACTGGAATGTATTGGGTGGAAATCTCACTTCCCGGAATATAGGGGAAGTATTGAAAGGAGGTTGTCTGTTTGATACTTCTGCCATCATGTACACCAATGCTCTGTATATGGTATTGATGCTTCTCCCTTTGCATTTCAAGGAAGGACGAATTTGGCAAAAAATCGCTAAATATTTGTTTGTCAGTGTCAATGCCTTGGCTATAGGTTTGAATTTGGCGGATGCGGTTTACTTCAAATATACGGGAAGACGCACAACGGCAACCATATTCAGTGAATTCAGTAATGAAGGAAATCTGGGTAATGTGATTGGTGTAGAATTTTTGAATCATTGGTATTTGGTGTTACTTGCCATTGTTTTGATTGTTGGGATGTCTAAACTATATATCATGCCAACAGGGGTGGTAAAAATCAAGTCGATGTGGAATTATTATGGAGTGCAAGTATTGGCATTGCTTTTGTTTGTTCCTTTTTGTATCGGAGGTATGCGAGGAGGTATAACTAAAGCTGTCCGCCCCATAACTATAAGCAATGCCAATCAATATGTGGATCGTCCGGAAGATGTAGCATTGGTATTGAATACTCCTTTCTCGTTGATTCGTACTATTGGAAAGAATGTGTTTGTTGTTCCTAATTACTTTGAGAAAGAACAATTGGAAGAAATTTACTCTCCAGTTCATCAACTGGTTTCTGATAGTGTGACGTTCAAGAACAAGAATGTGGTGGTGCTGATTGTTGAAAGCTTTGGTCGTGAATATATCGGTGCATACAATGATTATGAAGGATACACTCCATTTCTGGATTCATTGATTTCCCAAAGTCTGACTTGGGAGTATAGCTTTGGCAATGGACGAAAAAGCATTGATGGAATGCCTTCTGTACTTTCCAGTATACCGATGTTTGTTGAACCTTTCTTCTTGACACCTGCATCTGTCAATGATGTAAGTGGCATTGCCCGTGAATTAGGGAAGAAAGGATATTATTCGGCTTTCTTCCATGGAGCAGAGAATGGTTCCATGGGCTTTCAGGCATTTGCTCGGGCGACTGGTTTTGAAGATTATTTGGGCAGAACGGAATATAATGAAGACAATCGTTTCCAAGGAGACGCTGATTTTGATGGAACTTGGGCCATCTGGGATGAACCATTCTTACAATTTTATGCCTTGAAAATGAGCGAGTTTAGGGAGCCTTTTGTTTCGGCTGTATTTACAGCCTCTTCCCATCATCCTTATGCTATCCCAGAGTCTTATAAGGAGATTTACCCAGAAGAAGAATTGGTCATCCATAAATGTGTACGCTATACCGATCATGCGTTGGAGCTGTTTTTTGAAACAGCTAGTCAGCAACCTTGGTTTAAGAATACGTTATTCGTCATAACAGCCGACCATACCAATCTTTCGTGTAAGCCTGAGTATCAGACAGCTTTGGGAGGGTTTAGTGTTCCCATTGCTTTCTATGATCCTTCGGGTGAGATGCCGGTCGGAAAGAAGGAAGGTATTGCCCAACAAATTGATATATTGCCAACTGTTTTAGGGTATTTGGGTTATGAAAAGCCTTTTGTCGCATTTGGGTGTGATTTGATGAATACGCCGGTAGAGGATACTTGGGCCATTAACTATCAAAATGGAATTTACCAATATGTGAAAGGGGATTATTTGATTCAGTTTGATGGTAAAGAAGTAAAAGGAGTATATCGATTTAAAGAAGATGTCTTGTTGAAGAATAATTTAGTGAATCAGGTTGATTTGTCTGAGTCATTGAAAGAGTTGAAGGCTATTATTCAGTCATATATGCAACGTATGAATGATAATGGGTTGGTCTTGTCTGATTAAAATTTTATATATCAGGAAAAGTCTTTATTTTTGTCTATCTATTAATGAATAAACAATATTTATGGCGTATAATCTTGTAACTGGGTTTTGGAGCTTACTTTCATGGCTTCCATTAGGAGTGTTGTATTTTATCTCCGATTGTATATATTACCTTCTTTATTATTGTATCCGTTATCGTCGGAAAGTAGTGCGCAAGAATTTGATCAATTCATTTCCTAAGAAGTCTTTAAAGGAGATTATTGACATAGAAAAGGGATTTTATGCCTGGTTTTGTGATTATGTGGTAGAAACGTTTAAAGTGCGTAATTTCAGCGAGGAAGAAATGAGCCGAAGAATGACTTTTGAAGGTTTAGATGAGGTTTATGAAGACATGGAGAAGAATGGACAGACATTCTGTTTTGCTTATCTAGGTCACTATTGTAATTGGGAATGGGTAGCTTCTTTACCATTGTGGACAAAAGATAAGTTGAAGTGTGCCCAAATTTATCATCCGTTGGAAAATGAAGCTTTTAATAAGGCATTTCTCAATGTGCGTGCTCGTTTTGGTTCTGAAAACATTTCCATGGCAGAAACGTTGCGCCGGATCATTCAGCTTAAAAGAGAGGGAACAAAAACGATCATAGGGTTCATTGCCGATCAAACTCCGGTATGGAATAGTATTCATTTGTGGATGGATTTTATGAGTCAAGAAACCCCCGTTTTTACAGGAACAGAACGAATTGCCAAACAAGTGAATGCATGTATTTACTATATTGACATATCCCGTCCGAAGCGAGGCTATTATCAAGCCGTGTTCAAACCTGTGAAATGGAGGGAAGAAGCAGAGAAGGAATATCCAATCACTGAAGTGTACATGAGAATGCTGGAAGAAACGATTGTTCGTGAGCCTTCTTATTGGTTGTGGTCACATAATCGTTGGAAACGTACTCGTGCCTTATTGGAACAGCGATTGATTGAACAAGAAAAACGAAAAGCAGAAAGAATCAAAGCGAATAGTACCAAAGAAGTAAATTAACTCTAAAAACAGAAAGTTATGCGTATCGTATTGTTTTGTGAAAATAAATATGCAGTTGATATTTTGCATCCTATAGGTTTGGAGGCTGATAGAGAAGGAGGAAATGAAGTCCTTTGGTATGTGCATAAGGAAAAGATTCCTGTTTTTCCTTTGAAAGAACAGGTAGCTTGGACAAATAATATGCAGGAGGTTTATGATTTTTCACCGGAAGCTATTTTTGTTCCGGGAAACATCGTTCCATATTATTTACCGGGTGTAAAAATACAGGTTTTTCATGGCTATGCAGCTGAGAAAAAAGGTCATTGGATTATCCGTAACTATTTTGATGCTTATTTTACTCAAGGTCCTTTCTTTACTAAAGGGTTTAAGGCTTTGGCTGAAAAGCATAAAACGTTTGAAGTTCTGGAAACAGGTTGGTCGCGTCAGGATTGGGTCAAAGAACATTTTCATGATTTTGATTCGGATAAGGAACGGATGTTGAAAGAGGCTGGGAGAAAACATCTGGTTTTGTATGCTCCAACTTTTTCTCCTTCGTTAACATCTTTGCCTGTCATGAAAGAGGCATTGGTCAGATTGGTAGAAGAACGTGATGCATTGGTTATAATCAAATTGCATCCGTTGACTCGTGCTGAATGGGTGGAAGAATACAAAACTTTGGCAGCGACAAATAAGAATATTCTTTGGATGGACGATTTTTCGGTGGCAAAATATCAGTTAATGGCAGATGTTATGATTAGCGATACTTCATCTACCATTTATGAGTTTTTATTAAAGAATAAACCGGTTATTACTTATAAGGCATCTTCCAATAATATTTATTGGAAGGATATAGACGATGTGAATCTATTGTGTGATGCTTTTGATGAAGTTTTATATAACGAAGAAAATGTTCGCTTACGTCAATGGGTTATAGATAATTATGATCCATATTTGGACGGAAAGGTTGCTCATCGTATGTTGGAAGGGGCGCGTGATTATATTCGTAGACATGGCGTTCCTAAGCAACATAATACCAATTTATGGAGAAAATATACAAGCATCAAAACATTTGGATGGATAAAAAAGAAATAGGAATACAATGAAAAAGGTAATCACTTACGGTACATACGACCTGTTACACGAGGGGCATATCAATTTGTTACTTAAAGCTAAGGCTTTAGGGGATTATTTGATTGTGGGTGTAACGAATGATAATTTCGATAGGGAAAGAGGAAAACTAAATGTTCGAAACAACGTGTTGGAACGGGTTGAGGCTGTAAGAGCGTTGAATATTGCTGACCAAATTATTCTGGAAGATTATGTAGGACAAAAGATTGATGACATCCAGAAGTATGATGTGGATATTTTTACGGTCGGTTCTGATTGGATTGGTCATTTTGATTATCTGAATGAGTATTGTGAAGTTGTTTATTTGCCGAGAACAGAAGGAATATCCTCTACCATGTTACGGGAAAAATCCCAAGAAGTTTTAAGATTGGGAATTGTAGGATTGGGGCGTATTGCTAAAAGGTTTATTTCGGAGGCTTCTTATGTCAGTGGACTTGAAATCAAGAGTGTGTATGATAAGAATGAAGAAGTCTTAAATGATTTCGTTCAAGAGCAGCCTGCTATTCATATTAGACATAACTTTCATGAACTATTGGAGGATGTGGATGCGGTTTATATTGCTACTCCTCATCTTTCACATTATGAATATGCAAAAAGTGCTCTTCTTGCAAAAAAGCATGTTTTATGTGAAACTCCGTTAGTTTTAAGTGCTTGCCAAGCAGAGGAGCTTTATTCATTAGCCAAAGAAAATAAGGTGGTTCTTATGGAGGCGAATAAAACAGCGCATTGTCCTGCCTTCAATCATTTAATGGTCATGATAAAGAGTGGATTGATTGGAGAAGTCGTTGATATAGAAGCCTCATTGTCTAAACTTTGGACGGGTAAAAGTTTACGCGAATTTGATGAAAATCAGGCGGGTGGTTCTATGTATGAATTGGGCTCTTATCCTTTATTACCCATCATCAAACTATTAGGTACAGACTATAAAAGTTTGTCGTTCTATTCCAGAATGGACAAAGGAGTGGATATATACACAAAAGGAGTTTTATGTTATCCCAATGCGATATGTTCTTTTAAATTGGGATTAGGGGTAAAAACAGAGGGAAATTTAGTGGTCTCAGGTACTAAAGGATATGCTTATGTACCAGCTCCATGGTGGAAAACTGATTATTTTGAATTGAGGTATGAAGATCAAAATGACAACAAAAAGTTTTTTTATAAATGGGATGGTGCTGGATTACGTTATGAAATCCAGGAATTTGTTTCTTGCATTTATAACCATCGATTGAACTCTGTCCGTTTCCAAGCTTCGGAAAGTATTGCTATGGCATCTATTATGCAACAATTTACAAAACGTGAAAATTTTATAGAAATATGAAACGTGTATTAGTTATTGGTGGAGCCAATGGTATTGGTCTTTCCATTGCTACCGAATTGGCGAAGCGGAATGATTACGAGAAAATCTATATTGTGGACAAAGCGAATATTGAAGAAGAAAATAATCATGCAAAGTTTGACTATTGTTCATTTGACTTGACAAGTAATGATTATTCTTTTTTCGATAGATTTGCTGATATTGATACTTTGATGATAACAGCTGGATTTGGTCGGTTGGCTTTATTCAAAGATTTGGATGAGCAGTACATTATTCAGTCAATGAATGTGAATGCTACAGCTGTGATGCGTATCATTCATCATTTTTTTCATAAAATATCCGCCGAAAAAGACTTCTATTGTGGTGTGATGGTCAGTATTGCTGGTTTTATGTCCTCTCCCTTTTTCTCCGTTTATGGAGCAAGTAAGGCAGCTCTTAAAATTTTTATTGAAAGCATCAATGTCGAATTGGAGAAGAATGGTACAACGAATCGGATCTTGAATGTATCACCAGGTTCTATCAAAGGGACAAGTTTTAATAACGGGAAAACCGATTTGTTGCAAACAAGCGAGTTGGCAAATGAAATTATTCTTCATCTTGAAGCGAAAGATGATTTGTTTATTCCACAATACGAGGAGATTTATCGCCATGTATTGAAGCGTTATCAGACAGACTTCCGGGAGGAGGGAAGACATAGTTATGAATATAAGCTTAATAGTGGTAGGATAAAGTAGTCTGTCATTGGTTGGAATCAATGACGGCAAGCACATGTTGGACAATCATTTCTGGGGTGATTCCCAACAAACAAGCATAATCTTTCCGGTAACAAGGTTTGTTTCCATAGACGGAGCAAGGACGGCAAGGCAAGTCTACCTGTACTGCATTTTTTTCGGATTGGTTCCAACCCATGAAACCAGCCAGTGGATGAGTGGCTCCCCAAATGGAAACTACAGGTGTATTTACTAGCGAAGCCAAATGCATATTGCCAGAATCCATGCTGACCATCACATCCAAATGACTCATGAGTGCCAATTCAGCATCCATTTTCAATTTACCAGCAATACAAGTGGCGGAAGGGTATTTGTTTGCCCAAGAAGTTAGGATATCCACTTCTTTCTTTCCTCCTCCAAATAGGAAAATACGAATTCCCTCTATAGCATCCAATGCTTGGATAACTTGTTCCATTCGTGCTTGGGGATAGATTTTTCCGGCATGAGTTGCAAAAGGAGCAATGCCTATCCACTTGTCTGAACCTTTGGAGCCTGTAATGGTAGAAAAGACTGATGAATCACCTTTGGCGTTTGAGTAAATAGACTGGAAATCCATTTTAACAGGAAGTCCCAATTCCTCCAAAACACGGGCATAACGTTGGAAGGAAGATGCTTGTTGGACTTTGATTTTATTGGAAGGGCGAGTCAATGCCTTTTTCCCTTTTCTTCCTTTGTCGATATGCGCGACCTTTTTTCCTTGAAGCAAAAAGCGTAGTCTGAGATATTTAGTGCGGATAACATCGTGGAAATCAGCAATGTAATTAAAGTTTTCGGCTTTCAGTTCCTTGAATAATTTGTTCAAACCAGCGAATCCTTTGTAGGTACCCTTTAAATCGGCCCCAACAAAGGATACGTTGGAAGGTAGATGGGCAAATAATGCGGCCATGTTTGGACGGCTCAACACTTTGATTTGATGTTGAGGATATTGGACGGCCAATGAATGGATAACAGGAACTGTCATGGCTACATCTCCAATAGCCGAGAAACGGATGACCAATATTTTTGCCATATTTATCGTTTATTTTTTACCGTAAAGAACAGGATTCAAATTCGGGTCGTTGTACATTTTCATTTGTTTGTATACTTTCATGTACTTACGTCCGTTTTCGATGTCATCAATCAATTGGTCGATAGCTGATGACAAGTCCTTTTGCTGCTCCAACAATACGTTAAGTTTGTTTTCGCATTGTGCATGATGTTCTGGAGTGGTATCTGTACGTTCCACTTCCTGACGCATGTGATAAATCTTCAAGGCAAGGATAGAAAGACGGTCGATTGCCCATGCCGGACTTTCGGTATTGATTGTGGCATTAGGTTGGATTTGTACATCCTTATATTTATCAAGGAAATAACTGTCAATGAGTTCGACCAAATCAGTACGGTCCTGGTTTGACTTGTCGATTCTGCGTTTCAAAACCAATGCTTCTGCCGGATTAATGTTCGGGTCGCGAATAATGTCCTCGAAATGCCATTGAACGGTGTCAATCCAATTCTTCAAGTATAGATAATATTCAATTGTTTTCAGTTCATATGGGTTACTGATAGGAGTGTCTACGCAATCAGTTTTGTGATAATCATTGATTACCTGAACAAAGATTGGATTGCAAAGTTCTGTAAAGGTCATATTGCTTTATGTTTAAAGGTTTAACAATGAGCAAAACTAGCGAAAGTTTTTTATTCATCCAATTTTTTTCGGCAAAAGTGGCTACCTTTGTGCTCTGTTCAGAAGAAAAGAAGATATGAAAGTAATTATAGACCATAAAATACCATATATTAAGGAGGCTATCAGTCGGATAGCCGATGAAGTTGTTTTTTTGCCAGGCAATGCTTTCACCAAAGAAGCAGTGAAGGATGCAGATGCTTTGATTGTTCGTACAAGAACAATGTGTAATCGGGAATTGCTGGAAGGAAGTCGGGTAAAGTTCATAGCTACAGCTACCATCGGCTATGATCATATTGATACGGAATATTGTAGAGAAGCGGGTATCACATGGACAAATTGCCCGGGATGCAATGCCGGTTCTGTGGAACAATATGTTCATTCCGCACTTTTGCAATTGAAGCATAAGAAAGGATTGGATTTGGAGAAATCTACTCTTGGTATTGTCGGTGTAGGGCATGTAGGAAGCCGGGTAAAGCGTATGGCGGAAAGTTTAGGTATGAGAGTTTTGCTGAACGACCCTCCTCGTGCTGATAAAGGTGAACAAGGTTTTGTCAATTTGGAAACGATTGCTCGTGAATGTGATGTCATCACCTTTCATACGCCTTTGAACCGTGAAGGAAAATATGCCACTTATCATTTGGCCAATGAAGATTTCTTGTTTTCTTTGAAACGTACCCCTTATTTGATTAACTCAAGTCGTGGTGAGGTGGTGGATACGGCTTCCTTATTGGCTGCTTTATCGGCAGGGAAAGTAAAGGATGTTGTTATTGATACATGGGAGCATGAACCGAATATCAGTAGGGAGTTGATGTCTGTGGCCTTTTTGGCTACTCCTCACATCGCCGGCTATTCGGCGGATGGAAAGGCCAATGCTACCCGGATGTCATTGGAGGCCCTTTGTCAGTTCTTCGGGGTGGAAGCGGAGTTTACGATTCTTCCACCGGAAGGTCCGTCGGATTACGACCCGACTCGTGATAGCGAATGGTTGAAGGCATCACCCGAAAAGTTCGAGTGGTTTAGAGGGAACTATCCGTTGAGAAGAGAAGTTTAGGATAAAACGTCTTGGTCTTTTGATTAAAATACCAACGAGTTTTTGCCGTAATGTGTTGGTATTTTAGTAGTTAAAAAGGTATTTCGTGCACACAAAATCAAAAAATGTGCAAAGAAATCGCAATTATTTGCCCGAATATTTGGTCAAGTTAATAAATGTTTGCACCTTTGCACCCAGAAAAGTAATTAAAATAACTCGATTATTAACTAAAAAATTTAAAGTTATGTCTGAAATTCAAGAAAGAGTAAAAGCTATTATCGTAGATAAGTTGGGCGTAGAAGAATCTGAAGTAACAATGGAAGCTAGCTTCACAAACGACCTTGGTGCTGACTCATTGGATACAGTAGAATTGATTATGGAATTCGAAAAGGAATTCGGTATCTCTATTCCAGACGATCAAGCTGAAAAGATTGGTTCAGTTGGTGATGCAGTTGCTTACATCGAAGCTAACGCAAAGTAATTTGATATCCCTTTATATCTTATAATGGAATTAAAGAGAGTAGTAGTAACAGGTCTTGGTGCTCTTACTCCCGTAGGTAACAATGTTGCCGAAACTTGGGAAAACCTTGTGAACGGAGTAAGCGGAGCTGGACCTATTACTCATTTTGATGCGTCAAAATTCAAGACTCAATTCGCTTGTGAAGTAAAGAACTTCAAAGTGAACGAACACCTCGACCGCAAGGAAGCTCGCAAGATGGACTTGTACACTCAGTATGCCATCGTAGCAGCTAAGGAAGCGATTGAGGATTCTGCTATGGATCTTGAAAAGGTAGACAAGAACAAGATTGGTGTTATTTATGGTGTAGGTATCGGTGGTCTCAATACCTTGGAAGAAGAGTTGTTCAACTACGCTCTTACTAAGGATGCTGTAGGACCGAAGTTCAATCCGTTCTTTATCCCAAAGATGATTGCGGACATTGCTTCAGGACACATCTCCATTATGTATGGTTTCCATGGACCTAACTTCACAACTACATCAGCTTGTGCTTCTTCATCGAATGCTATCGCCGATGCATTCAACTATATCCGTTTGGGTAAGGCGAATGTCATTGTAGCTGGTGGTGCAGAAGCTGCTATCTGCCCGGGTGGTGTAGGCGGTTTCAATGCTATGCATGCTTTGTCTACACGTAACGACGACCCAACCCGTGCTTCTCGTCCGTTCAGTAAGAGCCGCGACGGTTTCATCATGGCCGAAGGTGCAGGTTGTTTGATTTTGGAAGAATTGGAACATGCCAAGGCTCGTGGCGCTAAGATTTATGCCGAATTGGTAGGTGCAGGTTTGTCAGCCGACGCTCACCACCTTACAGCTTCTCATCCAGAAGGATTGGGCGCTAAGTTGGTGATGATGAATGCATTGGAAGATGCAGAATTGAAGCCGGAGGACATCGACTATATCAATGTTCATGGTACATCTACTCCGGTAGGTGACATCTCTGAAGCGAAAGCTATCAAGGAGGTGTTCGGTGAGCATGCTTATAAGTTGAATATCAGCTCTACTAAGTCAATGACTGGTCACTTGCTCGGTGCAGCAGGTGCTGTCGAAGCATTGATTGCTACATTGGCTGTTAAGAACGACATTGTTCCTCCAACAATCAACCATGAAGAAGGTGATGAAGATGAAAACATCGACTATAACCTTAACTTTACATTTGGTAAGGCTCAAAAGCGTGAAGTTCGTGCTGCGTTGAGCAATACCTTTGGTTTTGGTGGACACAATGCTTGTGTAATCTTGAAGAAATATGCTGAATAAGACATTTAGCAACCTCATTGATAGAATAAGACTTCTTTTCCGAAAGGATAAGGAGTCTTATCTTTGTTTTTATCGGATGCTGGGTTTCTATCCTCATGATATTCGCTTTTATGAACAGGCCTTGCTTCATAAATCCTATTCTGTCAAGACGGATCAAGGAGGTTTGTTGAATAATGAGAGACTGGAATTTTTGGGAGATGCTATCTTGGATGCTGTTGTTGCCGATATTATCTACCGGAATTTTGAAGGAAAACGTGAGGGTTTTATGACCAATACCCGCTCTAAGATTGTATCGAGAGAATCTTTAAATCATGTAGCCGAGCAAATAGGTTTGTCCAAGTTGATTAAATTCACTATACGTAATTCTGCTCATAATAGTAATTTGGGGGGAAATGCGTTTGAGGCATTGATCGGGGCTATTTATTTGGATAGAGGATATGCGTATTGTAAGTATTTCATGGAGAATCGCATTATCGGTCAATATATTGATTTGAAGAAGATTTCCCGAAAGGAGGTTAATTTTAAATCGAAACTGATAGAGTGGTCCCAAAAGAACAAAATTCTATTAAGATACGAACTGGTCAATCAGTCTTTGGATGAGTTCAATAGTCCGATATTTGAGACAGAGGTTTTCCTAGAAGGTATTTCGGCCTCAAAAGGAAAGGGATACTCCAAGAAGGAATCCCAACAGAATGCCGCTCATGAGAGCATGAACAAGATTAAGAAAGATTCTGCTTTTGTGGAAAGTCTGTTTGCCGCTAAAGCTTTGCGTGAAGGTGAGGTAGCCGAGAAAGAAGGTTCAGAATCCAATCAAGATCAAACGCCCATAACGGAAAAGAAAGTGGAAGCATATAGTCATACTGATCGATTGGAAGATATTATCAGTGCTGCTGAAGAAGCGGCTTATTCTGAGATAGAATAAAAGTGGGTGCGTTTTTTACACACCCACTTATTTTTTATCCAAAACATACTCCCATTCGTTTCCCTTGGATAATCAAATCGTGGTCTTCATGAACTAATTTTAGTTTGCCTGCCACTTCTTCCAAAGGAATGGAACCTATCTTGTCTCCTTGCAAAGCTACCATTCTACCGAATTGTCCGGTTGCTATCATTTCTGTAGCATAGCCTCCCATGCGTGTTGCCAAATTGCGGTCGAAAGCGGTCGGTGCACCCCCTCGTTGAATATATCCGAGTACTGTTTCTCTGGTTTCGAATCCGGTTTCGTATTCTATTTCTTGAGCGATGTATTCCGCGGCTTTCTTTCCGTCAACCGTCTTAATACCTTCGGCTACTACAACGATTGAATAAGTTTTTCCTTTTTTCAGACGTTCAATTATGGTGTTGCCAATGTTGCGTATATTATATTCCAATTCAGGAATTAGAATGATGTCACCTCCTCCTGCCATGCCGGAATGAAGGGCAATCCAACCTGCCTTATGTCCCATTACTTCGATAACCATTACTCGTTGGTGTGAACTGGCGGTAGAATGCAATCGGTCGATAGCTTCTGTAGCAATGGTTACGGCTGTATCGAAACCGAAAGATGTTTCAGTTCCCCATACATCATTGTCTATAGTTTTGGGAATCGACACGACGTTTACTCCTAATTGAGCCAATTTGTTGGCCGTTTTCTGAGTACCGTTTCCTCCAATGCAAACAAGGCAGTCCAATTGCATTTCTTGAATGGTTTTCAACATCAAAGCCGGCTTGTTTTGGGATGAAGTCCGTTTCTTGAAAGGCTTTTCTCTGGATGTACCAAGAATGGTTCCCCCCATATTCAATAATCCGGTCAAATCCTTATCTGTGAGGGGGGTGATATCATTGTCCAGTAATCCACGGAATCCGCTATGGATGCCATAGACTTCCATTCCGTAGTGATTGATGGCTGTTTTACAAACACCTCTGATTGTGGCATTTATACCTGGACAGTCACCGCCTGATGTTAAGATTCCTATTTTCATAGTCTTCAATAATTAAATGGTCACATAGTTTCTGCCCGTAAAGATAGCAAAAAAGTATAAAAAAAAGATTCTGATGCCGTCTATTAATAGAGAAAAGGTTAATTTTGCACGTTATAATAATGTGGAGAAGTGAAATGATGAATGAAACAAAATTAATAGGTGCATTTTTTAAGCCTCGTCAGAAAGCGATTGCGAAGTATGCTTCTCAGGCAGAGGCTATTCAAGATAAGGTTCTTCAACAGTTGGTGGCAAAAGCCGCAAATACAGAATGGGGGCTGGAACATGATTATAAGACCTTGAAGAACTATCAGGATTTCCAGCAGCGAGTTCCTGTACAGACTTATGAAGAAATAAAGGGGTATGTAGACCGTATGCGCCATGGCGAAAAGAATATCTTGTGGCCAGGTGAAGTGGTGTGGTATGCGAAGTCATCGGGAACAACGAATGATAAGAGTAAGTTCATTCCAGTAAGCAAGGAAGGACTTCAGACCGTTCATTATGCTGGTGGACGTGATGCGGTGGCTTTGTATTTGCAGCAGAATCCTGAGAGTCGAATTTTCTCCGGAAGAACGTTGATTCTAGGTGGTAGCCATGCGCCCAACTACAATTTGAAGAATAGTTTGGTGGGTGACCTTTCGGCTATCTTGATTGAAAACATCAATCCGCTGGTAAATTTGATTCGTGTACCTGAAAAGAAGATTGCTTTGTTGAGCGACTTTGAAGAGAAGATGGAAAAGATTGCTCGGGTGGCAATGGATAAGGATATTACCAATATTTCCGGTGTACCTTCCTGGATGTTGGCCGTATTGAAACGGGTGATGGAATTGAAGGGTACAGATAACTTGGCGGAAGTATGGCCGAACTTGGAAGTGTTCTTCCATGGAGGTGTTGCATTCACGCCTTATCGTGAACAATATAAGCAACTGATTCGCACGGATAAGATGCATTATATGGAAACCTACAATGCCAGTGAAGGTTTCTTCGGCTTGCAGAACGATCCGACCGATCCGGCTATGATGCTGATGATTGACTATGGTGTATTTTACGAATTCTTGCCGATGGATGAGTTTGATTCTCCGAATCCGCATATCGTTCCTTTGACAGGAGTGGAGGTTGGTAAGAATTATGCCATGTTGATTAGTACGGCTTGTGGTTTGTGGCGTTATATGATTGGTGATACCGTGAAGTTTACGTCTAAAGACCCTTATAAATTTGTTATTACTGGACGAACCAAACATTTTATCAATGCGTTTGGTGAGGAACTCATGGTAGACAATGCTGAACAAGGATTGGCAGCAGCATGCAAGGCTACGGGTGCTCAAGTATCTGAATATTCAGCTGCTCCGGTGTTTATGGATGCCGATGCCAAGTGTCGTCACCAATGGCTGATTGAGTTTGCGGTGATGCCGGACTCTGTGGACAAGTTTGCAGAAGTCTTGGATCAGTCCTTGCAGCAAATCAATTCGGATTACGAGGCCAAGCGATATAAGGATATCACTTTGCAGCCGCTTGAAATCGTTGTGGCGCGTCCTAATCTTTTTCATGATTGGTTGAAAGAGAAGGGAAAGTTGGGCGGTCAGCATAAGGTTCCTCGTTTGAGTAATTCGCGTGATTATATAGAAGAAATGTTAAGTTTGAACCATTGATTATGAATTGGAAAAAACATAGATTACCCTTGATTCTGATGCTGGTCATCATTGGCTATTCCTGTGCCAGCATGGGAACGCCTGATGGTGGTCCATACGATGAGATGCCTCCTAAATTTGTCGGAAGCTCTCCGAAGCTTCATGCAGTGAATACCAAGAATAAGAAACTTGAACTGGAGTTTGATGAATTCATTAAGTTGGAAAAAGCTGCGGAGAAAGTGGTTGTCTCACCGCCTCAATTGGATCAGCCTGAAATAAAGGTGCTAGGAAAAAAAGTGGTTATTGAGTTGATAGATACTTTGAAGGATTCAACTACTTATACCATTGACTTCTCGGATGCTATTGTAGACAATAACGAAGGAAATCCGATGGGGCATTTTACCTATTCGTTTTCTACTGGAGCTTCCATCGACACCATGGAGGTGTCGGGTACGGTATTGAATGCTGCTGATTTGGAACCGATTAAGGGTATTCAGGTAGGTTTGCATAAGAACTTGAATGATAGTGCTTTTACGAAATTGCCTTTTGACCGTGTTTCACGTACCGATAGCCGTGGACATTTCTCCATTCGTGGTGTAGCACCAGGCAAGTATCGCATCTATGCTTTGATGGATGGTAATCAGAACTATCTGTTCGATTCGAAGACCGAAGCTATTGCTTTCAGCGATTCTATTATTATTCCTTCGATGATGCCTGCTACCCGTCAGGATACCATTTGGAAAGATACGTTGACCATCGATACCATTAAGACAGTCGGTTATACCCGTTTCATGCCGGACGATATCATCTTGCGTGTATTTAAGGAAGAAAATACTCGTCAGTTCTTTTCTAGAAGCCAGCGTGACAAGGAGAATCATTTTATTTTGAAATTCAGTGCCAAGGCAGATACATTGCCTACTTTGACGGGATTGAACTTTGATGCAACGGATGCTTTTATCGTTGAACCGAATGCCGGCAATGACTCCATTTGCTATTGGATTAAGGACTCTTTGGTTTATCAGATGGATACATTGGAAATCCAAATGGACTATTTGTATACCGATTCGTTGAACCAATTGGTTCCTAAGAGAGATACCATCTATTTGGCCAACAAGCTGACTCGCGAGCAAAAAGAAAAGTTAGCGAAGAAAGAGGCAGAAGAAAAGGAAAAGGAACGGAAGAAAAAAGAAAAGAAGGGAGAAAAGATAGAACCGGAACCGATTCCTTTCTTGAAGATGAATGTGGATGCTCCTTCTTCCTTCGATATCAACAAGAATATTTTGCTTTCTTTCGAAGAACCGGTAGTACGGATTGATACTTCGGCCATTCGGGTGAATGTGAAGGAAGATACACTTTGGGTAGAAACTCCTTTCTTGTTTATAGCCGATTCGGTAATTCCTAGAAAATATGAGATTTTGGCTAGTTGGGAACCGGAAAAGGAATATCAATTACAGATCGATTCGGCTGCCATTATTGGTTTGTATGGTTTGCATACCAATAAGGTAGAACAGACATTGAAGGTAAAGAAGCAGGATGAGTATGGTACACTTCTATTAAACTTGCCGGGAGTGGAACAGACTTGTATCGTCGAATTGCTGGATAGTAGCGGTAAGGTGTTGCGTCAGCAAGCCGTTACTCCGGAGGGAACAGCCGATTTCTATTATCTGGCACCGAATACCAAGTATTACATCCGCATGTTCAATGACCGTAACGGTAACAAGGTTTGGGATACGGGAGTGTTTGAAAAGGGTATCCAGCCGGAAGAGGTTTATTATTTCCCGAAGGTATGGGAGATGAAAGCCAATTTTGAGTTTGAAGAGACCTGGGATGTACATGCTGTTCCTGTCGACAAGCAAAAGTTGGATGAAATCAAGAAACAGAAGCCAGAAGAAACCAAGAAGGTGCAGAACAAGAATTTGGAACGTGCCAAAAAATTAGGTCGTGCATCATGAAAAAGCTAGTTATAGGAATATTATGTTGTTTTTGGTTGAGTGTATTGTCGGCAAGTGCGCAATGTGCAGCCAAGAATGAAGCCATTCAACCGGGAGAGCGTCTGACCTATGAATTGAAGTTCAACTGGAAATTCATCTGGGTAAGTGCCGGTGAGGCCAAGATGGATTTGTTGCCAGTTACCTATGAAGGGAAGCCTTGTTACCAGACCACTTTGTATTCCATCAGTAATAAGACGGTGGATATGTTCTTCAAGATGCGTGATACATTGACTTGTGTTACTACAGAGCGCTTGGAACCGGTTTATTTCCGTAAAGGGGCCGAAGAGGGAAGTGGTTATACAGTAGATGAGGCTTGTTTCAGTTATAAGGATGGAAAATGCATTGTCGACCAGAAGCGCGCTCGTAGAGGGCGTGATACCATTTATCGGAAAGATACGTTGGATTATTGTGTCTTCGATATGCTCAGCATCTTGTTGCAGGCTCGTTCGTTCGATCCTACTTCTTATAAGATAGGGGATAAGATTCTTTTCCCGATGGCTACAGGGAAGGCTGTAGAAGAACAAACCTTGATTTATCGTGGAAAGAAGAACTTCAAGGCAGAGAACGATGTAAAGTATCGATGCTTAGTGTTCTCATTAGTAGAATACGACAAGAAAGGAAAGGAGAAGGAAGTCATTACTTTCTATGTAACCGATGATAAGAACCACTTACCTGTTCGTTTGGATTTATACTTGAATTTCGGCTCGGCCAAGGCTTTCTTGCGAACCATTGAAGGAAACCGACATCCGCTGACTTCGATTATAGAATGATTAAAGGAAAAGTCCCCGTTTGGGGACTTTTTAATATGTCAAATCAATTTCTAAGTGACCAACCGTTAGGATCTACTAAGCCTTCTTCAATAATGTATTGGGGGATGTATGTACGTGAAGAAATAATGGGTGTTGTGTCATAAGGTTCTTTGGGATAAAAAGTGACCATGACCTTTACCACATAGTTTGGATTCTCAATAGGAACATTGTTAAGGAACCAAATTTCACGCTCTTCTCTACTACAATCTATTGCTAAATGATGATGTTGGTAAACTCCTCCATAGCTAAAGTATGGACTGTCTAAAAATACATTCTTACCATCATCATATATTTTTTTTCCTTCAATAGGAGGAATGTATTGTGAATTACTATAATAAAAATCGTTATATTCTTTTCCCCAATTGTCATCTCCATCAAATCTTTTATAATACATCAATCGATATTCAACGGTGTATCTACTAAAATATTTTTCGGCATAAGGGTTTACGATAACATTAACGGGATTGGCTTTTACAATTCTATTATATGTATATGAAGATGATCCTTCAGATTTTTCCCAAATAGCACCACTACTAAATGATACTGTTGGGGCTTCTGTAAGATTCCATAAGCCTAATGGCTCATTGTATGAAGGTAGAAAATAATCTGAATTCTCAAGTTTTGTACCTGGACAAACTAGGTTTACCAATGGAGGTATATTTGAACTGGAATTTATTCCAAATGTTCCATTTTCAGTAATAGTCCCTGTTGTTTTTACTTTTAATGTTTGTGTAGTTGTTGTTTTTTTGGTAAGAAATGAGCCGAAGACCCAATTTATTCCACTTTCTAGTAATCCTGTTGCCCCTTTTGATATAATGTTGGCTACAGGCCCTGAAATAAGAGGGGAAATTTTAGCACTATCTAAATCTTTTGTTACCATATTCTTGACACTTTCACCAAATCCAGAGATTCCTGCATCAATCATTCCTGATAATATGGGGAATCTTGGGGTCGACCCTGTTGATACAATTGTTCCTTCTGATTCAAATAGTAAGCTACCTTGAATATTTAGTGTTCCTTGTATTACATTATGAGAACTAATTCCAAATTTTGTATTTTGAGATGTTGTATTGGGGTCGTAAGTTAATTCCACATCAAAGCAATTCCATCCTCTTGATATGGCCTTTGATTCAACTCTTGTGATATTTGTTGTATAAGTCATATTCGTGTTGTTAACGTTTGCTGGTATTGTAAAATGACCTATACTGTTTAGCATAGCTGTTGGTTTTGTAAAAGCTAATTGCCAAAATGTTGTGGAAGCCAATGATGTATCATAAATATTATAATAGAATACTCTTAAAATACCTCGTAATTTATTATAAAAAATGAGATAGTATTTTCCGTAACTTGTAGCGGCAGAGGGAGAGCATAAATTATAAACTAATTCCCAACCATCTCTTTTTTGGTAATCTTCTAATAATTCATTAGGAATATTAGCGTCACTTGCATTATACCATGGAAGAATTACATCATTGTAGCCTGACAATGAAATAGCAATAGTATCTTCCCAAATAAGAGTCGGTGACACCGTTTGTTCTATTGCTCTTGAATCTATTTTTCTATTTGTTGATATTTCATTTAATGGCGATATATTTTCCGCTGAACATGAACACAATAAAAGTATCAATAAAATGTAAGAATTTCTCATAACGAAGTAGTATTAAATACAAATGTGAAGTTTGTTTTCCAAGTAGCTCTCCAATAAAGAAGCTGATTCAAATCAAAAGTGTATGTTGCATTATGTTCTAAATGCTCTAATAGCAAAAATTGTCCTTCAATCTTAAATGGATAGTTTCCTGAAAAATTAGGATTTGAAATCCAGCATAAAGCTGGGTATCCTTCATTTATTAATTCAAGAATTTTTTCTCCAGTAATTTCACCTGGAGTTTTGTAATAATATTCTTCTTTATTACAGGATGTAAGAAAAAAGAATATGAGAAATGTAAGAATGTGATGTTTCATATATATTTTTTTCTTATTTAGTAAATACTCCTATAGTATAATTACTTCCTTGGTAAATGCATAAATAGTATTGACCAGCTGGAAGTGATTCGATAGAGATGGCATAATATGTACTTGCAGGAACAGTAGCCATTTCATAATGATACGTATTTCCTTGCATGTCGGTAATACCAATGGCCAGATTGTCTAACTGTTTTTCTGAGTAGATATACACAAAGTTTGCATCCTTAAATAAAGATGGTAAACTGGATAGTGAACGGTCACCGTCCGCTTGCTCTCCCCATTTATCTTCTGTTGGGATTTCTACTTTTTCATTTTCTGCATATATAAAAGATGGCAATGAAAAAGAAATAATTAAAAAAAGTAATTTTAAGTAGTTCATAATATTGGGTATTAGTTCAATCCAATATTATAAAAAAGATTCCTAATTAGGGCATTTTTCTATTTCACAAAAGTTTCACAATTTGTAACTGATTAAAAATCAGTAATGAAAGAATTCAAATCTTCTCCACTTCCTTCCGTACCAACCATCTTTTTATATAAGCGTTTACGAGCCATAGAAATGGCAGAATCAGTAGCGTAAAGAGTATTAGCTATTTCTCTATTACTCATTTTCAATTTGATTAGACAACAAATTTTCAATTCTTGCTGTGAGATGGATGGATAGAGATAATTTATTCGTTTAGTAAACTCATTATAAGTTTTATCCAGTTCCTTTTGTAACAATATCCAATCATCCTCATTGGCTCTTTTCTCTTTTCTTGAAATAGCACGGAAATGATTGTAAATGCTTGATTGTAAAAAATTACTTTCCAATATCTCTGGAGTTTTATGTGTTCTCATTTTTGAAAACATAATAAAGCCATAACAGAATAGAGAAATTAGTAGCGTGGATAAAAGAAAATATAATCCATTTTTATAGAACTTTTTCTCCTTTTGTAGTTGTTGATTTTTCTTTTCTGCCTTTTCGTACTTATAAGTTAAATGATGTTTTACTATAGTGTCTGTTTGAGTTATGTTATGTATACTATCCATTATTTGTTGGTAACAACGCTTATATATTTCTGACTGCTTTTTATTGTTTTGGATATTTTCTATCTGAGATAGATACAAATAGGCAGATCTTTGTTTTTGTATGTTTCCATATTTAAGGACTTCTAACCAATAAATGCGAGCAGAGTCTAATTTATCTTCATCTTTATATATATGTCCTAAATATAATAAAGCATTAGATGTTTGTGAGGAATGTGTTTTTATTCCAAGTAGGTATTCTTTTGCCTTTTGAGGTTGATTAATTTCATAAAGGAAGCATCCAAGTTCACTTGAAATAAGAATTTCATGTTTCCGGAGTCTTAATTGGGATGCTAAGTTGTTAGCTTTCTGATAATAATATAATGCACTATCATTTTTATATTTTGCACTATATATCCGTGCTATATCTCTATTTAAATATGGGAATCGAGTACTGTCTTTCTGCTGTGTGTAAAGTTGTAAAGCCTTTTGTTTGGCTCCTAATGCTTCATCATACAATTTCTGATAAGTGAACAAGGTTCCCATTTGTCCATACGTCTGTCCCAAGAGGGTTAGATTCTTGGTTTCTTTCCCTGCATCAATCGCTTGATGAAACGCCTTCAAAGCCCGTGGTGCATCATTCATATCTCTATAAGTACTTCCTTGATAGAAATATGCCATCATCAAACGGTCGTTATTACCATAGTCTTCATAAAACTCCACGATACGATTGATAAGCGAATCGCTAGTATGCGTAATATATTGCTTGTCCTTCGCCTGAATAGTAAGAAGATGATAATACATCTGTGCTTCTTTGGGAAGTGTGGGAACGCTGTCTGCCATGTCTTGAAGAAGGTGTAGGGCAGAGTCGGAACGGGTATTCATGAGATTTTCGGCTTGTTGCATGGCAAGCGGATAGATGTTTTCCTGTTGGCAAGCAAAGAAGTTGGCCAATAGAATGAATTCTATGATGTATCGAAGAGTCTTCATCTTTGTTTTTGTTTGTGGTTTTCAATACAAAGATAAGGGATTTTTTCATTATTCTATCAAGATGAAATCTCGTATCTACTGCCACATCTGCAACAATCACTTAACTTGCTGTGATACTTGGTAATACGGTTGCAGATGATGACAACTGTTTTCTTACATCTGCAACCGCTAGTCACTATGAATCAGAAAGTTAAGTGATTGTTGCAGATGTGGCAGTAGTTTGAAGAAAATTCTTGGGAACAAGTGTTTATGAGGAGAAATGAGAAACGTGCTCACGTTTTTTTTAAACGCGGTCGCGTTTAAGTGAAAAGACGACCGTCTTTTTTAAAAAGATGGTCGTCTTTGTTTTATAGATGAAGAAAGGATTACTTATTCAACTTCCAAGTAAATCCGTCCTTGGTATCTTTCACTTCAAAACCGAGGGCAGCGAGTTCGTCACGAATCTTGTCGCTGGTAGCCCAGTCTTTGTTGGCCTTTGCCTTCATGCGTTGTTCGAGGAGCATGTCTACTACCTTTCCGTACGCTTCTTCGCGCGCTTCGTTGTTGGCAGTTTCTTCCTTCATACCGAGTATATCGAACAAATATAGTTTAAATACTCTTTTTACTTCATTTATTTCTTCAAGTGTAGCATCGCAATTTTTATAAACGACAGAGTTGATAGTACTAGCCGCATCTGATAAATGTGCTAAAACTTTAGCAGTATTTAAGTCGTCATTCATTGCTTCATTGCACAATTTTTCTAGAATCATAAATTTTCTAGAAAAACTGCTACCAGTATTAGATGGTTTCATTTCATCAATTCGATGGTAGCTGTCTAATAGATAGTTTAATCCCTTTTCAGCAGCTTGCAAAGCCTCATTGCCGAAGTCCACCGTACTGCGGTAGTGAGCCTGGAGGATGAAGAAACGGATAGTCATCGGACTATATGCTTGAGTTAACAACGGATGCGAACCGGCAAAGAACTCACTCAAGTTGATGAAGTTGTTATAACTCTTGCCCATCTTCTGACCGTTGATGGTAATCATGTTGTTGTGCATCCAGTAGTGCACCATGTCGTCGCCTTGTGATGCTACACTCTGAGCGATTTCACATTCGTGGTGTGGGAAAATCAAGTCCATACCACCTCCGTGAATGTCGAAGTGAGCACCGAGATACTTACGTCCCATTGCGGTACACTCACAATGCCAGCCTGGGAAACCGTTGCTCCAAGGAGAAGGCCAACGCATGATGTGTTCCGGTTGGGCACACTTCCAGAGGGCGAAGTCGGCCGGATTGCGTTTTTCACTCTGTCCGTCAAGTTCACGCCAAGTGTTCAATACATCGTCGAGGTTACGGCCTGACAATTTACCGTAGTGATGATCCTTGTTATACTTCGCTACATCGAAATACACTGAACCTTCGCTTTCGTAAGCATAGCCGTTTTTCAAGATTTCTTCCACCAACTGGATTTGCTCGATGATGTGGCCTGATGCATGAGGCTCGATGCTAGGAGGCAATACGTTCAATGCTTCCATGGCCTTATGGTAGCGGTTCAAGTAATATTGTACCACTTCCATTGGTTCGAGCTGTTCCAAACGAGCTTTCTTGGCAATCTTGTCTTCGCCTTCGTCGGCATCATGTTCCAAGTGGCCTACATCGGTAATGTTACGGACATAACGCACCTTGTAACCCAAGTGAGTAAGGTAACGATACAGAATATCGAAGGTAATCGCCGGACGGGCGTGTCCCAAATGCGCATCCCCATATACGGTAGGACCGCAGACATACATGCCCACGTGTGGAGCATGAAGCGGAACAAACAGCTCCTTACGGCGGGTCAATGTATTGTAAATGGTAAGTTGATTTTCCATAATTCTATCTTTTGTTTAAAGTGCAAAGTTATGAATTTATTGCGATTATCTGCAAGTTATTCTCATTAATTGTCTTTATCTTTGTCTTCATGAAAGGAAATAGGAGAGTTTTATTGGGAATGAGTGGGGGGACAGACAGTTCGGTGGCTGCCTTGCTTCTGCAGGATGCCGGATACGAAGTGACAGGTGTCACCTTCCGTTTCTATGAGAAGGACGGAAACACAGAGTATCTGGACGATGCCCGTGATTTATGTGCTAGACTAGGAATTTCGCATTTGATTAGCGACCAACGGGAGGCTTTCCGAACCACTATTATTGATTATTTCATTCGTGAATACATGGGTGGTCATACTCCGGTTCCTTGTACCCTTTGCAACAACTACTTGAAGTGGCCTTTGCTCCGTCAGTTGGCGGATGAACGCGGGATTTATCATCTGGCAACGGGGCACTATGTCCGTAAGCGGATGTTGGAGGGGCATTGGCATATCACCACGGGAGCCGATGCCGATAAGGATCAGTCATTTTTTCTTTGGGGATTGCCACAAGACATCATGGAACGGATGCTTCTGCCTATGGGTGACCTAACGAAGATTCGTGTCCGTGAGATAGCCGAAGAGCGTGGTTTCTTGAAAGCAGCTACGAAAAAGGATAGCATCGGGGTTTGTTTCTGTCCAATGGATTATCGTACCTTCCTTCGGAATAACGTATCAGTTGAGGCTATTCAAAAAGGGAAATTCTTTGATGAAAAGGGGAACTTTATAGCTTGGCACGAAGGCTATCCTTTTTATACGATTGGTCAGCGTCGGGGCTTGGGTATTGATTTGAACCGGGCGGTCTTTGTGAAGGAAATCATTCCTTCGGAGAATAAAGTTGTGTTGGGTGACTTGAAGTCGTTGGAAAAAGTGGAGATGCGATTGAAGGATTGGAATATCATCAACCCTTCGTTGCTCTTAGGACATGACGATGTCATCGTGAAAATCCGTTATCGCAAGCAGGCCAACCGATGCACGGTTACGCTCTTGCCGGACAATACCCTTCATGTACAACTTCATGAACCGCTTACTGCCATTGCTGCTGGTCAGGCTGCTGCTTTTTATCGGGACGATGTAGTATTGGGAGGAGGAATCATTATATAATAAAAGGTTGCCGATTGGCAACCTTTTATTATATAAGATAATCAAGTAGCTTATTTCACTGGAATCAAAGTGAAGCCCCACTTGTATTCCTGATTAGCTGGCATGGTGTGTTCTGCCAACGGACGGTCGCCCCAGCTGTTGAAGCCGGCTACACCTTGTTGCTTCATATCCACACATACTTCTACGAAGTTACGCGGAGTGATGTCGTTGATGTGTGTCATGTGACGGAGTACATCCTTAGCCTCTTCTTCGCTGCGGTTAGCGATTTCTTCCGGAGTGAAGTTGTTCCACTGACGCAACTTGCCTACAGCTTCTTCTGAGTCGAAGTCTTCTACCGAATTGCGGAGAGCATTGAAACCGATAGTCTGGTCGGCTACAATCTTCAAGCCCTTACCGTTCTTGCGAGTCAACTCTACCCAACGGGTATCGGTACGGTGACCGTTTTCCTGTGGGCGTACATAGTTGTCAGTATACATCGCATCGGCAGTAGTCTTGTAGAGGTCAATGTGATTAGCACGCTGACGGTCTATGTAGTTTTCACCCGGTCCACGACCGAAGTATTCCACTTGGTTCATATCAGCCGGCAAGCGGAAACGAACACCGATACGTGGAACTACCAACTTCGATGCTGCATGACGAGCTTCTTGCTGACCCGGGCTGAAAGTAGCCATCAAAGTAGCTTCAGAAACTTCTGTCTTGCCTTCTTCCATATCGGTAGAAGTGAAAGTGATATCAGCATGTACTACACCGTCAGGATAAATAGTATACTTCACGATGTACAAATTACCTGCTGCAAGCAAGTAGTTGGCAGTCAATACAGTATTGTTGCCGTCTGCTTCTGTGATTACATCAGCAACCTTGAAGTCCTTGCTGCTCTGCTTCCAGATCTGTTCACGCTTAGGCTGACCATTACCATAATCATTATCGTTCGGACCACGCCAGAAGTTCGGTTGGATACCGAAGCCTTCAGTGAAGTATTCAGTGCCGTTCACCTTATAAGAAGTAACGAGACCGCTCTTCTTGTTGAATACAAACTGCATCTTAGAAGAAGAAACCTTTACTTCATCACCTTCAGTGGTAACGCTAGTCTTACCGCTAGCCTTGTGTTCGGCTACAGTCAACGGTTCGATTGGCAAACGGAACTGTTCAGAAGCGATTTCATGGCCTACCGGAATCAAGATTTCTGGTTCTGTAGTAGTCACCCAGAAGTTTACGAAATATTCTGTACCAGCCTTTGGTTGCAAGCCTGCTACGTTTACTGTCAATTCTTGAGTGCCTTGTGGTTCGATGTCCAAGAAAGTCTTACCCTTGCGTACCACCTTGCCATTCGCCTTTACAGCATAGTTGATTTGGTACTTCTTCAAACCTGTGAAGTAGAAACGGTTCTTGACAGCAAACTTACCAGCAGCCAAGTCTACAGCTTCGAAACCTACGTTCTGGTGAGCATACTTCACTTCAGCCATAGCCGGGTGAGGAGTACGGTCCGGAGCCACGATACCGTTACACAAGAAGTTACCGTCACTTGGTGCATCTACACCGAAGTCACCACCGTATGCCCAGTAGTGGCGTCCGTTTTCATCCACTTGGTCAAGACCTTGGTCTACCCAGTCCCAAATGTAACCGCCTTGCAAGTTCGGGTACGTATAGATAGCATCCCATTGAGCTGCCAAGTTACCATTGGAGTTACCCATAGCGTGAGAATATTCCGAAGGAACGATTGGACGGTCGCTACCCTTGCGGCCTACACCTTCCAACCACTTGGTATCCGGATACTGAGGTACGTACATGTCGGTGTTCCATTCCCAAAGGGCACGTTCGTAGTTTACCGGACGGTTCATACCCATAGCACTGGTTTCCTTGTTCTTCAAATAAAGGTATGTCTGGTAGAAGTTATAACCGTTACCGGCTTCGTTACCGAGTGACCAGATGGCGATAGACGGATGGTTCTTGTTGCGCTTGTACATATTGATGGTACGGTCCATGTGCGGCTTCAACCATTCCGGATTGTTACCGAGTGTTCCACCCTTGCTCAGGTTGTAGTACATACCATGGCTTTCGATATTCGCTTCATCGTATACATAGATACCGAACTCGTTACACAAGTCGTAGAACTTGTTGCTTTGCGGATAGTGGCAAAGACGGACGGTATTGATGTTGTGTTGCTTCATCAATTCGAAGTCCTTACGCATCAACTCTTCAGTCATGTAGTGGCCGGTTGCCGGATTATGTTCGTGGATGTTCACACCTTTCAACTTGATAGGTTGGCCATTGACGAAGAAGCAGATGTACGGCTTGCCGTTTTCACTCTTTTCTTCGATTTCCTTGATTTCGAAACGACGGAAACCTACCTTATAAGGAATCACTTCAGTGACCTTATCACCTTCCTTCAATGTAATGAGAAGTTGATAAAGGTTCGGATGTTCAGAAGTCCAGGTCTTGACATTTGGAACTTCGGTTTCGAAATATATATTCTTGCTGCTGACACCCTTGCTGCCTTGAGCTACGACTTTTCCTTGGGCATCAATGAGTTCATAAGATGCGGTAGTACCCTGCGGTTCTGCTACGTCTACAGACAACTTGAAAAGACCGTTTTGGTAAGTATCGTCCAAAGTCGAAACAACCAAGAAGTCTTGTACGTGAGTCTTCGGTTGTGAAAACAAGAATACATCACGTTCGATACCGCTGATGCGCCAGAAGTCCTGACATTCCAAGTATGAACCGGTACTCCAACGGAAAATCTTCAACACCAATGAGTTCTTGCCTTCTTTCAAATACTTGTTCAATTTGAATTCGGCTGTATTCTTGGAGTCTTCGCTATAACCCACTTCCTTACCGTTCACATATACATAAACACCACTCTTGGCACCGTCAATGCTCAAGAAGATGTCACGACCGTCCCAATTAGCAGGGATTTCGAAATCACGTTGGTAAACACCTACTGGAGTAGCTTCCGGCAATTGTGGAGGCTGTGGATAACGAGGCTTCCATTCATAACCATGGTTGGTGTAGATAGCGATGCCATGTCCTTGCATTTCCCAGTTGCCAGGTACTTTGATATCTGTCCATTTAATATTGGCTCCCGGTTGTTCGATACCGGCAGGCAAATCTTTGTAAGCATCTACATAGTAGAAGTTCCAAGTTCCGTTCAGCAATTGATAATAAGGACTTTGTGCTTTGTCCATGCTCAATGCCTGATTGCGGTTTTCATACGTCATGAAGGCTGTTCTAGCCGGTTCTCTGTTAACGCCAACTGTCTGGATATCTTTCCAATACGGTAGCGTTTCTTGTGCCCATGCAGTAGCTGTTACACAGCATAGAGCAATGCCTGTTAAGGCTTTTCGTAAAGAATTAGGTAAAAGTCTCATAAGGTTATAATTTATTTATGAAACAAAAATAGTTTTTTTTATGTTACGAATCAAACGATAACCAGCTTTTTATTGTCATAATCGAATAAAATTGTATTTTTGCGTCCATTATAAAAAGACTGAACTATATATGAACAATTTACCTGCAGTAACAAAGAATCTGCTTATCATTAATGTCCTTTGCTTTTTTGGGGACATCGTGGCCCAAAGATATGGTATAAAATTGAGTGAAATTTTGGGTTTGCATTTCTTCATGGCTTCCGATTTCAAGCTTTTTCAGTTGGTTACATACATGTTTATGCATGCCGATTTCCAGCATGTATTCTTTAATATGTTTGCCGTGTGGATGTTTGGACGTACGCTTGAATTGGTGCTGGGACCGAAACGTTTTCTGACTTATTATATGGTTTGTGGTATCGGAGCCGGATTGGTTCAGGAGGTGGTTCAATACATTGAGTATGCGACAACACTATCGAATTATAGTGGGGTGGATACCGGCCTTGCCGTCATTCCGATGGAGGAATACCTGAACATGATGACTACAGTAGGGGCATCGGGAGCTGTATACGGTATTTTGTTGGCATTCGGAATGTTGTTCCCTAATAGTCAGATGTTTGTTTTCCCTATTCCTTTCCCTATTAAGGCTAAGTTCTTTGTCATTGGTTATGCGGTGATTGAATTGTTGTCCGGATTGGGTGCATCTGGCGATGGAATCGCACATTTTGCGCATTTGGGTGGTATGATATTCGGTTTCTTGATGATTATGCATTGGCGAAAAAAGAATAACAATGGGCAGCTTTATTTCTGATTTGAAGAATAATTTCCAGCGTGGCAATATCAGTCTGCAGTTGATATATATCAATGTAGGTATTTTTGTGGTGACCACTTTGGTGAGTGTCATTTTAATGCTCTTCAATTGGGGGGACATGTCATGGATGAACTTCTTGCAGCTTCCGGCCTACTTGCCAAAGTTCTTGGTACAACCCTGGACCTTGTTCACTTACATGTTTCTTCATGCAGGTGCTTTGCATTTGTTGTTCAACATGTTGTGGCTTTACTGGTTTGGACAATTGTTCCTGGCCTTTTTCTCTGCCCGACATTTTCGTGGACTCTACTTGCTGGGAGGTCTTTGTGGCGGATTGCTCTATATGTTGGCATACAATGTATTCCCTTATTTCAGTCCTTATATTTATGGTTCCTATCTGTTGGGTGCTTCAGCGTCGGTTTTGGCCATTGTGGTGGCTACCGCTGTTCGTGAGCCGGAATATCGGGTGAACTTCATGTTTATCGGGGCTGTCAGACTTAAGTATGTGGCTCTTTTCATGGTGGTTACTGATTTGTTGTTTGTCACTTCGGGCAATGGAGGTGGACATATAGCTCATTTGGGTGGAGCATTGGCTGGTTGGTGGTTTGCCAAGAGTTTGCAGAAAGGACACGACATTACTCGTTGGATTAATCAGGTATTCGATTGGTTTTCAGGAGGTATAAAGATTAGTCGTCCGGCAAAGAAGCCAAAGATGAAAGTAAATCGAGGCGGAAAAGCCGATGATTATGATTATAATGCACGTAAGAAACAACAAAGCGAAGAAATTGACCGAATCTTGGATAAATTGAAGCAATCGGGATATGCCAGCCTGACTACCGAGGAAAAGAAACGCTTGTTTGATGCCAGCAAGAAATAATTATGAGGTACATCGGGAGGTTATTAGGATTCATTTTATTGGGAGTCAATGCTATTGCGGCATTGCTGTTGTTCCTTTCGGCCTATAGTCCTTCTATAGATCCACATGCACATCCAGTGATGTCGTGTTTGGGGTTGTTCTTTCCGATTTTTTTATTGCTCAATGTGCTCTTTCTTGTTTTCTGGGCGATTGTTTATCGGAGATTCATTCTGTTTCCTTTGTTGGTTTTGTTGGTATGTTGGGGGAGTATACGGACTTATTTTCCAATTAATTTCTTTGGAGAGGATGCACCTGAAGACGCTATTAAGATTGTTTCTTACAATACACGGGCATTTGGTGAGATGAAGCCTCACACAAAAGAGAAGCCGAACGAAGTATTGACTTATCTACAGAATAGTGATGCAGATATCATCTGTCTGCAAGAATATATTTTTGGAGGGAAATTAAAGAAGAAAGACATTGATTATGCTCTTCGGGATTATCGCTATAAGCATTATCAGTCCTT
The DNA here is from genome assembly GCA_045121515.1 of Phocaeicola sp. Lineage (GTDB taxonomy): Bacteria > Bacteroidota > Bacteroidia > Bacteroidales > Bacteroidaceae > Phocaeicola. Next base: position 127,043 of record JBGVGD010000020.1, read on the forward strand.
GGGCGAAGGATTGAATGGTTTGGGGTGCTATTCCCGATATCCTATATTGTCGGCTACACCTATATTATATAAAGGTACGAGAAACGGATCCGTTGCCTATCGTATTAAAGTGGGGGAAGATACTTTATTGGTCATCAACAATCATTTGGAGTCTAACAAGATTTTAAAGTCGGATGTGGAAACTTATCAAGAAATGATTGATGCACCTAATAAGAAGAACCTATTGGCTGGAGTGCGGAAGCTTTGGAGCAAGATGGCAGAGGCTACCAGTATACGTGCCAAACAAGCCGATGTTTTGGTCGAAACCATTCGGGATTCCAAGGAAAAAGCGGTGGTGCTTTGTGGTGACTTCAATGATACGCCTATTTCGTATACGCACCATGTGTTGTTGGACGAGGAATTGCAGGATGCTTATGTCGAAACGGGGAATGGGCTAGGTGTTTCTTATAATAAAGACCGTCTTTATGTCCGTATTGACCATATTTTAACTAGTAAGAACTTGAAAGTCTATAATTGTACGGTAGACAATACCATCCATGCATCCGACCATTATCCCATTTGGTGCTATATTTCCTTGAAATGAGGCAATAAAAAGGATGTAAAAGACCTATTTTCAGCCTTTTTTCTGCTGAAAAAGATAAATATTTCCATTTTACTCCGTTGGATTGTGAAAAAAACTCTATATTTGCAACCTTGTATAAACTAGGAATTAATAAAAGTAAAAATAATAAATTAAAAAGTAAAATGCAAAACAAAGGATTTGTAAAGGTTTTCGCGTTTGCACTGACCCTTGTGTGCTTGTTTTACCTCTCATTCTCTTTTGTAACCCGTCATCACATGTCGAAGGCTGCAGAAGATCCAAAGGGTGAAACTCACTACCTCGATTCAATGCAGAATGAAAAGGTTTGGTTGGGTGCATATACGTTGAAGCAATGTCGTGAGATGGAAATCGGCCTCGGTTTGGACTTGAAGGGCGGTATGAACGTGATTCTTGAAGTATCTGTACCAGATGTTGTGAAGGCATTGGCAGATAACAAGACTGACGAAGCATTCAACAAGGCAGTAGCTGAAGCTGCTAAGCAATCCATCACTAGTCAGGATGACTACATTACATTGTTTGTGAATGAGTACAAGAAGCAGGCTCCTCAGGGAACATTGGCAGAGTTGTTCGCTACTCAACAGTTGAAGGACAAGGTCAATACCCGTAGCACAGATGCTGAAGTAGAAAAGGTATTGCGTGAAGAAGTACAAGCCGCTATCGACAACTCTTATAATGTATTGCGTACACGTATCGACCGCTTTGGTGTGGCTCAGCCAAACATCCAGACATTGGAAGGCAAGATGGGTCGTATCATGGTGGAATTGCCGGGTATCAAGGAACCGGAACGTGTTCGTAAGCTCCTCCAAGGTTCTGCAAACCTCGAATTCTGGGAAACTTACAATTCCAATGAAATTGTTCCATCTTTGCAAGCAGTAGACAACAAGTTGCGTGATGTGTTGGCTATGGCTGCTGGCGAAGAAGTTGCTCCTGCTGAAGAAGTGAAGGCTGAGGCTGTATCTGCTACAGATAGCTTGGCTGCTGCTTTGAAGGGTGAAACTGCTAACAACGAAGCTGCTTTGGCTCAGTTGAAGAAGGAACATCCGTTGGCTTCTATCCTCCAGTTGGGTGGTTATGGTTGTGTAGTAGGTTACGCTAACTATAAGGACACTGCTGAAGTGAACAAGTTGCTTGCTATGAAGGAAGCTCAGACTATCCTTCCGAAGGAACTTCGCTTGAAGTGGGGTGTGAAGGCTGCTGATTTCGATAAGAGCGGTCAGATTTACGAATTGTATGCTATCAAGTCTACAGAACGTAACGGTCGTGCTCCGTTGGAAGGTGATGTAATCACTGATGCTAAGGATGACTTCGACAACTTCGGTAAGCCATCTGTAAGCATGTCTATGAATACAGACGGTTCTCGTCGTTGGGCTACTTTGACTAAGAATAACGTAGGTCGTGCTATCGCTATCGTGTTGGATGGTTATGTATATAGCGCTCCAAACGTAAACGGTGAAATTACTGGTGGTCACTCACAGATTACAGGTAACTTTACTCCGGAAGTGACAAAGGACTTGGCTAACGTATTGAAGTCTGGTAAGATGCCGGCTCCTGCTCGTATCGTTCAGGAAGACATTGTAGGTCCGTCACTCGGTCAGGAATCTATCAACCAGGGTATCGTGTCATTCATCGTGGCATTGGTATTGTTGATGATCTACATGTGCTCTATGTACGGTATCATCCCGGGTATGGTTGCTAACTGTGCATTGTTCGTGAACTTCTTCTTCACATTGGGTATCCTTACTTCATTCCAGGCTGCTTTGACTATGTCAGGTATCGCCGGTATGGTGTTGTCACTCGGTATGGCAGTGGATGCTAACGTGTTGATTTACGAACGTACTAAGGAAGAATTGAGAGCAGGTAAGACTACTAAGGCTGCTTTGGCAGATGGTTACTCTAACGCATTCTCAGCAATCTTCGACTCTAACTTGACATCTATTATCACTGGTATCATCTTGTTCTACTTTGGTACAGGTCCTATCCGTGGTTTTGCTACTACCTTGATTATCGGTATCCTCTGCTCGTTCTTTACTGCAGTGTTCTTGACTCGCATCGTTTACGAACACTTCATGAACAAGGATAAGTGGTTGAATTTGACTTTCACTACTAACATCTCGAAGAACATCATGAAGAACCCTGCTTACAACTTCATGGGTTCTGCTAAGAAGTCATTCACAGTATTCGGTGCAATTATCGCTATCTGTGTAGTATCATTCTTCGTTCGTGGTTTGGCTCAGAGTATCGACTTTACAGGTGGTCGTAACTTCGTTGTTCAGTTCGAACAACAGGTAGAACCGGAAACAGTTCGTGACCTCTTGAAGACTAAGATTACTGAAGACAACGTTCAGGCTATTGCTTTGGGTACAGATAAGAAGACTATCCGTATCACTACTAACTACCGCATCAACGAAGAGTCTGCAACTATCGACTCTGAAGTAGAAGAATTCATCTACAATGCGTTGAAGGAAGGTAACTTGTTGGCTGAAGGTACTACTTTGGACGTATTTATCGATCGCGATAACCGTACAGGTGGTTCTATCATCAGTTCACAAAAGGTAGGTCCAAGTATCGCAGACGATATCAAGACTTCAGCTATCTGGTCTGTATTGTTCGCTTTGATCGCTATCGGTGCTTACATCTTGTTGCGTTTCCGTAACATTGCCTTCAGTATCGGTGCAACTGCTTCTTTGGCTGTTGAAACTACTTTGATTATCGGTGCTTACTCATTGTGCCACACATGGGCTCCGTTCTCATTGGAAATCGACCAGACATTCATCGGTGCTATCTTGACAGCTATCGGTTACTCTATCAACGATAAGGTGGTAGTATTCGACCGTATCCGTGAATTCCGCACTTTGTATCCTAAGCGTGACCGCTTCCAGTTGTTCAATGAATCATTGAATACAACATTGGCTCGTACTATCAATACTTCTGTAAGTACATTGGTTGTATTGTTGTGTATCTTTGTTCTTGGTGGTGACAGCATCCGTAGCTTCGCATTTGCGATGATCCTTGGTGTAGTTATCGGTACCCTCGGTTCATTGTTCTTCGCAGCTCCTGTTGCTTACTTGACATTGGGCAGCAAGTTGCCGGAAGAAAATAAGTAATTGACATAAAAAAAGAGGGCTTTCAATTGGGAAGCCCTCTTTTTTTTGTATATTTGTTCCTTGTATTGAAAGAAAGAAAAGTTTCAACATATTAAATAACTGAACATGAAAGCTTTAGTAAAGAAAGAAGCCCAGAAGGGTATTTGGATGGAAGAAGTTGCCGTTCCAAAGGTGGGTGTAAACGATGTTCTTATCAAGATCAAGAAGACTGCTATTTGTGGTACTGACTTGCACATCTACAAGTGGGACGAATGGAGCCAGAAGACTATCAAGACTCCAATGACTATCGGTCATGAGTATGTAGGTATCGTTGCCGAAGTAGGTCCGGGTGTACGCAACATCCAGGTAGGCGACCGTGTGACTGGCGAAGGTCATATCGCTTGTGGTCATTGCCGTAACTGTCGTCGTGGCTTGCAGCACATCTGTGAAAACAGTATCGGTGTTGGTGTGAATCGTGACGGTGCTTTTGCTGAATACCTTTGTATCCCTGAATCAAATGTGGTGAAGTTGGATGACCGTATCTCTGACGATATGGCTGCTATCATGGACCCGTTCGGTAATGCAACTCATACAGCTCTTTCTTTCCCACTCTTGGGTGAAGATGTATTGATTACCGGTGCTGGTTTGATTGGTACAATGGCTACAGCTATCGCTCGTTTTGCAGGTGCAAAGAATGTGGTAGTAACCGACTTGAGCGACTATCGTTTGGATATCGCTAAGAAGATGGGTGCAACTGTTACTGTCAATGCGGCTAAGGGTGAAACAGTTGCCGGTGCGATGGAACAACTCGGTATGCGTGGTTTCGACGTAGGTTTGGAAATGTCAGGTTCTCCGATTGCATTCCGTGACATGGTGGCTAATATGTACAATGGTTCAAAGATTGCTCAGTTGGGTATCTTGCCTCCGACAACTACTGTAGACTGGAGCGAAATCATTTTCAAGGCGTTGACTATCAAGGGTATCTACGGCCGTGAAATGTGGGAAACTTGGTACAAGATGCAGCAGATGTTGATTTCTGGTCTCGATTTGACGCCGGTTATCACTCACCACTTCCCGATTGCCGAATTCCAGAAAGGTTTCGACGTAATGGAATCAGGTCAATGCGGTAAGGTTATCTTGGATTGGGAATAATATTAATTAGAAAAAAAGATAAAAGAATATATGTACGGTAAAATGCAACAGTTCCTTGCGCAGGAACTCGAAAATATCAAGGCAGCTGGTTTGTACAAGAACGAACGTATCATCACTACTCCTCAGAGTGCTGATATCAAGGTAAATGCCGGTCAGGGTGTATTGAACTTCTGTGCTAACAACTACTTGGGTTTGGCAGACAACAAGCGTTTGATTGAAGCAGCTAAGGCAGCCATGGATTCTCATGGTTACGGTATGTCTTCTGTACGTTTCATCTGCGGTACTCAGGATTTGCACAAGCAGCTCGAAGCAGCAATCTCTGATTACTTCAAGACTGAAGATACTATCCTTTATGCAGCATGTTTCGATGCGAACGGTGGTGTATTCGAACCATTGTTCACTGAAGAAGATGCAATCATCTCGGATGCATTGAACCATGCTTCTATCATCGACGGTGTACGTTTGTGTAAGGCTAAGCGTTATCGCTATGCCAATGCAGACATGGCAGAATTGGAAAAGTGCTTGCAGGAAGCTCAGGCTCAACGTCATCGCATCATCGTAACAGACGGTGTGTTCTCAATGGACGGTAACGTAGCTCCGATGGACAAGATCTGTGACTTGGCTGAAAAGTACGATGCTTTGGTGATGGTAGACGAATCTCACTCGGCAGGTGTAGTAGGTGCAACTGGTCATGGTGTGGCTGAACAATACGATGTATACGGTCGTGTAGATATCTTCACTGGTACATTGGGTAAGGCATTCGGTGGTGCGATGGGTGGTTTCACTACTGGTCGCAAGGAAATTATCGATATGCTCCGTCAGCGTTCACGTCCTTACTTGTTCTCTAACTCAGTAGCTCCAGCTATCGTAGGTGCAAGTATCGAAATGTTCAAGATCTTGAAGGAAAGCAATGCTTTGCATGACAAGTTGATGCATAACGTGACTTACTTCCGTGAAAAGATGTTGGCTGCTGGCTTCGATATCAAGCCGACTCAGAGTGCTATCTGTGCTGTGATGTTGTACGATGCGAAGTTGTCTCAGGACTTTGCTGCCAACATGCAGGAAGAAGGTATCTACGTAACCGGTTTCTATTATCCGGTAGTACCGAAGGGTCAGGCTCGTATCCGCGTACAGCTCTCTGCTGCTCACGAACAGGAACACTTGGATAAGGCAATTGCAGCCTTCATCAAGGTAGGTAAGGAATTGGGCGTTATTAAGTAAGAAAATCTACTTATATAATAAGGAAAGGGATGGTGAAAACCATCCCTTTTTTTTGTAGCCCCGAGGGGAATCGAACCCCTATCTAACGTTTAGGAAACGCTTGTTCTATCCGTTGAACTACAAGGCCGCCTATGCAAAGTGAACGCAAAGGTAGCCTTTTTTATCATTTCTGCCAATAATATTTTGTCATTTCATGGAACTTTGCGAAATTTGTCGCGAACAATTGAACATTTATTTAAAATTTATCATATATGGCAGAAGAAATGATTGTCAAGGAATTGGACCAGGTAGTGGTACGATTCTCAGGCGACTCAGGTGATGGTATGCAGTTGGCCGGAAATCTTTTTTCGACTATTTCGGCTACAGTGGGGAATGATATCAGTACATTCCCGGATTATCCGGCAGATATCCGTGCCCCGCAAGGTTCGTTGACCGGTGTTTCTGGTTTCCAGGTACATATTGGTTCAAGCAAAGTGTTTACACCGGGTGATCAATGTGATGTGTTGGTAGCGATGAATGCGGCAGCACTCAAGACTCAATATAAGTTTGCGAAGTCTACGGCTTGCATTATTATCGATACCGACTGTTTCCAGAAGTCGGATTTGGAAAAGGCTGCTTTCAAGACCGACAACCCGATTGAAGAAATGGGCATCAAGAACGATGTAATTGCGGCTCCTATCTCGCAAATGGTGAAGGATTGCTTGGCAGATTCGGGCATGGACAACAAGTCGATGCTCAAGTGCCGTAACATGTTTGCCCTCGGTTTGGTGTGCTGGTTGTTCAACCGCGACTTGACCATTGCCGAAAACTTCCTCCGCGAAAAGTTTGCCAAGAAGCCGGCGATTGCAGAAGCCAATATCAAGGTCATCCATGCCGGTTATGACTATGGTCACAATACACATTCCAGTGTAGCTCATACATACAGAATTGAAAGCAAGACTGTGAATCCGGGTAAGTACATGGATATCACAGGTAACAAGGCGACAGCATACGGTTTTATCGCCGCTGCAGAAAAGGCAGGTTTGAAGCTTTATTTGGGTTCTTATCCGATTACTCCGGCTACTGATGTGCTTCACGAACTCTCCAAGCACAAGTCATTGGGTGTAGTAACCGTTCAGTGCGAAGACGAAATCGCAGGTTGTGCTTCGGCTGTAGGTGCTTCTTATGCTGGTGCTTTGGCGGTGACTTCTACTTCAGGTCCGGGTATCTGTTTGAAGTCGGAAGCTATGAACTTGGCAGTTATCATGGAACTTCCGTTGGTAGTTCTCGATGTGCAACGTGGTGGTCCGGCTACCGGTCTTCCTACCAAGAGTGAACAGACCGACTTGTTGCAAGTATTGTTCGGCCGTAACGGTGAAAGCCCGATGCCGGTATTGGCAGCGACTTCACCGACTGATTGTTTTGATGCAGCTTACGAAGCATCGAAGATGGCCCTTGAACACATGACTCCGGTTGTTCTTTTGACTGATGCATTTGTGGCTAATGGTTCGGCAGCTTGGAAACTTCCTAAATTGGCCGATTATCCGGCAATCCAGCCTCCTTTCGTTCCGGCTGAATTGAAGGGTACATGGACTCCGTACCAACGCAATGAAGAGGGAGTACGCTACTGGGCTATCCCGGGTACAGAAGGCTTTACCCACATCCTCGGTGGTTTGGAAAAGGACAATGCAACCGGTGCTATCTCTACTAATCCGGAAAACCACCATTTGATGACTCAGCTTCGTCAGCAGAAGATTGACAATATTCAAGTTCCTGATGTAGTGGTAGAAGGCGACAAGGACGATGCTGAATTGCTCATCGTGGGCTTCGGTGGTACCTACGGACACCTCCATGCGGCTATGGACGATATGCGTGCAGCGGGCAAGAAGGTAGCTTTGGCTCACTTCAAGTACATCAATCCGCTTCCAGCAAATACAGCTGAAGTATTGAAGAAGTATCCGAAGGTAGTGGTAGCGGAACAGAACATGGGTCAGTTTGCAGGTTTCTTGCGTATGAAGATCGATGGTTTCGTACCAGAACAATATAATGAAGTAAAGGGTCAGCCGTTCGTGGTAAACGAACTCGTGGCTGCATTCACCGAAATCTATAACAAATAAAAAGGAACAGTTATGTGCGAATTTACAGCAAAAGACTATAAGAAAGGACAACCTCGTTGGTGTCCGGGTTGTGGTGACCACTTCTTCTTGGCTTCACTGCACAAGGCTATGGCAGAAATCGGTGTAGCTCCATGGGATATCGCCGTTATTTCGGGTATCGGATGCTCCAGCCGTTTGCCTCACTATATGAATACGTATGGTATGAACACCATTCACGGACGTTCGGCTGCGATTGCTACTGGTTGTAAGGTAGCCAATCCGAACTTGACCGTATGGCAGGTGTCTGGTGATGGCGATGGTCTTGCTATCGGTGGTAACCACTTCATTCATGCCAACCGTCGTAATATCAACTTGAACATGATTCTCTTGAACAACCGTATCTACGGTTTGACCAAGGGCCAGTACTCGCCGACTTCTCCACGTGGTTTTGTCAGCAAGTCGTCTCCTTACGGTACAGTGGAAGATCCGTTCTGTCCGGCTGAATTGTGTTTCGGTGCCCGTGGTCATTTCTTTGCCCGTGCCGTTGCCACTGATGCTGCTGGTACAATTGATATCTTGAAGGCTGCTTACAACCACAAGGGTGCTTCGGTTTGCGAAATCCTTCAGAACTGTGTTATCTTCAACCATGGTACACACGAGTCGGTATATACCAAGGAAGGTCGTGCCAAGAACGCTATCTATTTGGAACATGGCAAGCCTATGCTCTTCGGTGAAAACAAGGAGTTCGGTTTGATGCAGGAAGGTTTCGGTTTGAAGGTAGTGAAGTTGGGCGAAAACGGTATCACCGAAAAGGATATCCTCGTTCATGATGCCCACTGCGAAGACAATACCCTTCAGTTGAAGTTGGCTTTGATGCAAGGTCCTGACTTCCCGATTGCCTTGGGTGTGATCCGTGACGTAGAAGCACCTACTTACGATGACGGCGTTTACGCACAGATTGAAGAAGTATCAGAAAAGAAGAAATACCATAACTTCGAAGAATTGTTGTTGACCAACGATACTTGGGAAGTGAAGTAAGGCTCAAAAACAGTTTAGAATGAATAATCTCCCCTCTTGAGAGGGGGTAGGGGGTGTGTGAGAATGCATCGATATGTTTGTGTCTCACACACCCCTTGCCCCTCTCAAGAGGGGAGACTGAAAATTAGGAAGAATGATGAAAAGTGTAAGAATTCTAGGAATGGTGCTGCTAATAGCAGCACCATTCTTGACTATGAAAGCGCAAAAAGCCATGACTCCGCAGGACTTGGAGGCTTGGAAGCGCATTACTACCCGTACCATCTCCAATGACGGACAATGGGTAGCGGCTATGTTTTCTCCATGGAAGGGAGATTCGGAAGTACAACTCTTGTCGGTAGACGGCAAGGCGGTACATACCTATTCTCCGGCTTCGGAAGTGAAGTTCTCGTCATCGGCTGCTTATGCGTTGGTGAAGAAAGTACCGGCCGATGCCTTGGTGGACGAATTGAAGTTGAAGAATACCAAGAAGGACAAGATGCCGATGGATGAACTCATCATTCGCCACTTGAAGAACGGTAACGAATGGACTATCGACTCGTTGAAGGGCTACAAGTTGGCCGAAGAAGGGGAGTGGTTGGCTTATCAGCGTACTCGTAAGGACTCGTCCTTGGTGGTTGTTTCTTTGGATGGAACCCAGAAGTACGTACTTCCTTCGGCTTCTGCTTACGGATTTGCCAAGGAAAAGGCAGCCCTTTATTTCGTAACAAAAGGCAATAAGGATGGCCAGAAACCGGGTATGTATATCTGGACACCGGAAACTCCGCAGCCAGTATTGGTCAAGGAAGGGATGGGCGTGTTTGTACAACCAGCATTCGATAACTCGGGTAGCAAGTTGGCTTTCCTTTATACCGACGATAAGAAAGAACAGGACTACACCATGGCTTTGTGGGTGTCGGAAAATGCAGGCGAGGCCCGTGAATTGGTCAGCCGTACCACCACTGGTTTGCCGGAAGGTTGGGTAGTCAGCCCGAACCAGCGATTGAGTTTCTCAGACGATGCTTCCCGCTTGTTCTTCGGTACTGCTCCGGCTCCTTTGCGTAAGGATACCACTATTCTAGACGCCAACCGTCCGAATGTTCAGGTGTGGAATTGGAACGAACCGGTGCAATATACCGTTCAGCATTACAATGTGAAGCGTGACTTGAAAAAGGCGTATGCTGCTGTTTATCAATTAAACGGTAACAAATTGGTTCAGATTGCCGATGTGGAATTGCCGGATGCGCAGCTTCCTGTCAAGGGCATGGGCGACTGGGCGTTGGTCTCTACTTCCAAGCCATACTCGCTTTCTTCTATGTGGGAAGGCCGTACCCGTTCCGATTATTATAAGGTATCATTGGCTACTGGTGAACGTACATTGATTTCGGAAGCAGACTATGCAGGTTATCGCTTGTCGCCTGCCGGTAAGTATGTAGGAACCTACAATGCGACAGACAGTTGTTGGTATACCATCAATTTGGCAGACAATCGCAAGATCCAATTGACTACTCCGCAGACATTCCCGGCCTGGGACGAAGACAATGACGTGCCTAACTACCCATCGCCTCACGGTATGGCCGGTTGGACCAAGGGCGATGCAGCCTTGTTGATTTATGACCGTTACGATATCTGGTCGTTCGATCCGGAAGGCAAGAAGGCACCGGTGAGACTCACCAAGGACGGTCGTGAAAAGCAGGTGACCTACCGCCGTATTGTCCTCGACAGAGAACGGATGGACATTGATCTGAAGCAACCGATGATGTTGACCGGTTTCAATGAAGTGGACAAGAGTACCGCTATCTATCGTGCCCGTTTGGTCGCTCCTTCTACTCCGGCTTTGTTGGCAGGAGGTGCGTTCAATTATGGCAATGTCATGAAGGCCAAGAATGCCGACAAGTATATCTACAGCCGTGAAAACTTCGAAATCTTCCCGGATGTGTGGGCTACAGATGCTAACTTCAAGAAGGGTATCCAGTTGACACAAGGTATCCGTCAGCAAGAACCTTATATCTGGGGTACTGCAGAATTGATTTCCTGGATTTCCTTGGACGGAAAGAAGATAGAAGGCGTCATCTACAAGCCAGCCAACTTCGATCCGAACAAGAAGTATCCGATGATTGTGAACTTCTACGAACGAAATGCGGAAACTTTGCATGAATACCGCATGCCGGAACCACATCGTTCTACCATCGACTACCGCATGTATTTGAGCAATGGCTATATTGTATTCAATCCGGACAACCGCTATCGCGACGGTTACCCGGGCGAGAGCTGCTACAATTGTGTGATGCCGGGTATTCAGGAAGTGCTTTCACGCGGTTATGTAGACGAAAAGTGCATCGGTGCACAAGGTCATAGCTGGGGCGGCTATCAAGTAGCTTATTTGGCAACCCGTACCCGCTTGTTTGCGGCTATCGAATCTGGTGCTCCGGTAGTGAACATGTTCAGTGCCTATGGCGGTATCCGTTGGGGATCGGGCTTGGCCCGTTCGTTCCAATACGAGCATACCCAGAGCCGTTTGGGTGCTACTCCATGGACAGACCCACGCCGTTACTATGAGAACTCACCATTGTTCTTGATGGACAAGGTCGAAACCCCGATTCTGATTATGCACAACGACCAGGACGGTCATGTGCCATGGTACCAAGGTATCGAGTACTTCGTGGCTTTGAAGCGTCTCGGCAAACCGGCATGGATGCTCAACTATACCGGTGAACCACACTGGCCGACCAAGAACCCGAACAAGCTCGACTTCCAGATTCGTATGAAGCAGTTCTTCGACCACTTCCTGAAGGGCGAACCGATGCCGAAGTGGATGAAGGAAGGTGTTCCGGCGGTGAAGCAACCATACGAGTTGGGATATTGAGAAAAAAAAGGCGGATTTTGTAAAGTGCAAATAGCAGATTTGTTATACAAATTTAAATCTTTCGTTAACAAGGAAATATTTCACCAATAACTTCGCCGTTTAAAAATAAAACACTATTTTTGTAACGCCTTGGACAAGGTGTAGTTGATAACCACCTTGTTTGGGCGTTTGAAAGAGAAAAAATAGAAATAATTATAACCCAATTAATCATTTATCAAAATGGCAAATTTAGATTTAAGCAAGTACGGTATTACCGGTGCTGTGGAAGTACTCCACAACCCTTCTTACGAAGTATTGTTCGCTGAAGAAACAAAGGCTGGTTTGGAAGGTTTTGAAGTAGGTCAGGAAACTGAACTTGGTGCTGTTAATGTAATGACTGGTATCTATACAGGTCGTTCTCCTAAAGATAAGTTCTTCGTGTACAACGAAGCTAGCAAGGACACTGTATGGTGGACTTCAGAAGAATACAAGAACGACAACAAGCCATGTTCTGAAGAAGCTTGGGCTGACTTGAAGGCTAAGGCTGTTAAGCAGTTGAGCGGCAAGAAGTTGTTCGTAGTTGATACTTTCTGTGGTGCTAACGAAGCAACTCGTTTGAAAGTACGTTTCATCATGGAAGTAGCATGGCAGGCACACTTCGTGACTAACATGTTCATCCGTCCTACAGCTGAAGAATTGGCAGCTTATGGTGAACCTGACTTCGTATGCTTCAACGCTTCTAAGGCTAAGGTTGACAACTACCAGGAATTGGGCTTGAACTCAGAAACTGCTACAGTGTTCAACTTGAAGACTAACGAACAAGTTATCTTGAACACTTGGTACGGTGGTGAAATGAAGAAGGGTATGTTCTCTATCATGAACTACTTGAACCCATTGAAGGGTATCGCTTCTATGCACTGTTCTGCTAATACAAACATGGAAGGTACTGACTCTGCTATCTTCTTCGGTTTGTCTGGTACAGGTAAGACTACTTTGTCTACAGACCCTAAGCGTTTGTTGATCGGTGACGACGAACACGGTTGGGACGAAGAAGGTGTATTCAACTACGAAGGTGGTTGCTACGCTAAGGTTATCAACTTGGATAAGGAATCAGAACCAGATATCTACAAGGCTATCCGTCGCAACGCTTTGTTGGAAAACGTTACAGTTGATGCAGAAGGTAAGATCAACTTCGCTGATAAGAGCGTAACTGAAAACACTCGTGTTTCTTACCCAATCAACCACATCGAAAACATCGTTAAGCCAGTATCTAAGGGTCCTCACGCACATCAGGTAATCTTCTTGTCTGCTGACGCATTCGGTGTATTGCCTCCAGTATCTATCTTGAACCCAGAACAGGCTCAGTACTACTTCTTGTCAGGCTTTACTGCTAAGTTGGCTGGTACAGAACGTGGTATCACTGAACCGACTCCGACATTCTCTGCATGTTTCGGTGCTGCATTCTTGAGCTTGCACCCAACTAAGTATGCTGAAGAATTGGTGAAGAAGATGGAAAAGGTTGGTGCTAAGGCTTACTTGGTGAACACAGGTTGGAACGGTACTGGCAAGCGTATCTCTATCAAGGATACTCGCGGTATCATCGACGCAATCTTGGACGGTTCTATCAATACAGCTCCTACTAAGACTATTCCTTTCTTCGACTTCGTAGTTCCAACAGAATTGCCGGGCGTAGATCCTAAGATCCTTGACCCACGCGATACTTACGAATGCGCTTGTCAATGGGAAGAAAAGGCTAAGGATTTGGCTGGTCGCTTCATCAAGAACTTCGCTAAGTTTACAGGTAACGAAGCTGGTAAGGCTTTGGTTGCTGCTGGTCCGAAGCTCTAATCAAGAGACTTATAATTTTCAAGGGGCGTCCTTAAGGCGCCCCTTTTTTGGCTAATCATTAATAAAATTTACTGACATGAAATTTATTAAGATGTTAATAGGGGCCGTATGTACTCTTTCTGTATTCAGTTGTACGGCTCCTGCCCAGCAGGAAGTGAAGGCTGATGAAGGAAAGAATGCGGTAATTGAAACCATCATGTCCCGTCGCAGTGTGCGCAAGTATCAGCCTCAGGCTGTGAATCGTGACACCATGCAGGTCATTGTAGAGTGTGGTATCAATGCACCGAATGCCATCAACCGTCAGGCTTGGGAAGTACGTATTGTGGACAATCCGGAGGTGATTCAAAAGCTGACAGACCTTTATTTGAAAGATAATCCGAAGGAAGCCGAGAATCCGAACTTCAAGAACATGTTCCGCAATGCGCCAACCGTAGCGTTTATTGCGAATGATACAACATTTGCTTATTCACCGGTAGATTGTGGCTTGATGGCAGAAAACATGATTCTTTCGGCATGGTCCATGGGTATCGGTTCTTGCTGTCTAGGCGGTCCGGCCCGTTTCATGAAGAGCAATCCAGAGGCAAATAAATATCTCCAGGAAATGGGATTCTCAGCAAACTACGATTTATTGCTTTGCATTGGTTTCGGTTATCCGGCAGAGACTCCGAAAGCTAAACCTCGTGATGCAGCGAAGGTAAAGTTTATGGATTGATGAAAAAAGGTTACCTTTTGGTAACCTTTTCTTATATCATCCATTTTATGAAAACTAAGGACTTCAAGGCCAAAGAAGCGGTTCGCCTCCGCACCAAGCCCATTAAGAATGGGAATCAGTCACTTTATCTCGATATATATCACCAAGGGCAACGCAAATACGAGTTTCTGCGTCTATACCTCATACCGGAACGGAATGCGGAGGACCGTCGTCGTAACCGGCATACGCTACAGATGGCCCATGACATCCGTAACCGTCGTTTGGTCGAGTTACAGGATGTGCTTTATGCAGGCAGGCATCGCTCCTGCAACGGTCGGATCAATTTCCTTGATTACATTGATCAATTCTGTGAGCATCGGAAACAGGCTTATCGGGGGCTTTCACAAGGGTTGAAGAAGCACCTGATGCTCTATAAAGGTTCATTCATTCCCATTTCCGATATCAATCCATCTTTTTTGGGCGGGTTTCACCGTTATCTTGACCAAGCACAGTCGCAGAGCCATACCTCTAGGAACAAACCATGCTTTCTTTCCCAAGGAACGAAGTGGAACTATTTCAACATTCTTTCCCTTTTGCTCAACAAAGCCTGCCGGGAAGGGTATATCCCCCGCAATCCCATGCAAGCCCTTCGAGCCGAAGAACGTCCTCGGCGAGCCGAGCCCCGGAAGACCTATCTGGTTCTCCAAGAAGTACGTAAACTGGCCGATACACCATTGAGGGAACATCCCGAGGTCAAGCAAGCTTTTCTTTTTGCCTGTTTGTGCGGACTCCGTTTTTCCGATGTGAAGCGCCTGCAGTGGAACAACTTACAGACCGATAGCCGTGGCCATACTACAGCCGAGATTATTCAGCAGAAGACTGGAGTGCGTCTCTATCTTCCCCTTAGTGTTGAGGCTTTGAAGCAGCTACCCCGTGATTCTATCCGGGAAGGCTTGGTGTTCAAGCAGCTTCCAGATGCCTCTTATACTGGAAAGATTCTGAAAAAATGGATACAGACAGCCGGCATTCAGAAGAAAGTAACCTTCCATGTATCCCGGCACACTTTTGCCACCCTCAGTCTCACTTACGGAGCCGAGCTATACACCATCAGCAAGCTGCTAGGCCATTCCAATATCAAGGTCACACAGATTTATGCGGATATCATCAATGAGAAGAAACGGGAGGCGGTGGAATCCATTCCTTCCATTGGGGGATAGCATAAAATAGAACAGTTGTAGTGATGAGAATTACACATTACTACAACTGTTAGCGAGGATTTACAATAGCTTTTCTATTTCTTCTACAGAAAGCCCTGTTATCTGATGAATCATTTCGTTGGTCAATCCCATAGCTTTCATTTTTCGGGCATTCTCCTGTTTTTCTTCTGCTCTTCCTTCCGCTATCCCTTCTGCCCTTCCTTCTATTCTACCTTCTAGTTTTGCGGTATCCAGTACATCGTTCTGAATCATGACAGCATTGAGATGTTCGTCGTATGCTTTTCGTTCCTTCGGAGTCATGGAAT
>JBGVGD010000021.1:0-169478 GCA_045121515.1 Phocaeicola sp.
GACAGGAAAGGTTCTTTGTCAGAAAACCGATATAAGCTTGGAAGAAAATCAGGACTATGATGAGTGGCCAACCTATCCGGGCATCGAAAATGAAGTGAATGGCGGATTGCCTATGTGGTTCAAGAACTGGAATCCTCAAACAAATGTAGCTATCCAGGCCACTTCCGGAGCCACCATTGCCTGGATGAAAGAAGAAGGAATGATTAAGAATCTTCCGGATTGGTTGAAAGACTATCCAGAAGATGGAAACCCGGTTGTAGCTGTTTATCACTTTAAATAAACATCTCAAACCGATAAATCCGTTACATTTCCGGCATGACGGAAGCAGGAGTGGATGCTTTATTGGAGGAAATGAAGCATCCACTTCTGTTTTACTAAGTAATTACTATATGAATGTTAACCAATTAGGATTCGATTGCATTTGCAAGTTGAATTCGCCTTGAAAAAGCAGTCGTTTCTTGGTTTTCTGCCCGAAATATCGTATGTTTGCATATCAATTAGAAAAGGAAGACCATGAACAACTACCGTAAACGAATACCGTATGGCATGATGAACTTTGTGGATGTCCGCAGGTGGAATTGCTATTTTGTCGATAAGACCCGCTTCATACCTATTATGGAGCAGGCCAATCCTTTCTTTTTCTTTATCCGTCCCCGCCGGTTCGGAAAGAGTTTGACCATGTCCATGCTGCACCATTACTATGATGTGCGAGATAAGGAAAAGTTCGAGGAATTGTATGGAGATTTGTACATCGGTCAGCACCCTACGGAAGAACGTAACAGCTACCTCGTTATCCAACTGAACTTCGCAGTTGTCAATGCGGAATTGAGCAATTATAAAAAATCATTGGATGCACACTGCGATACGGTATTCAATCTTTTTTGCGACACCTATGCCCCTTACCTGCCCACAGGTATTAAGGAAGGCTTAAAAAAAAAGAGCGGTGCGGTGGACCAATTGGATTATCTTTATCGAAAAGTAGCCGAACATGGACAGCAAATCTATCTTTTCATCGACGAATACGACCATCTCACCAACAAGATTTTGGCAGAACCAGGTTGTCTGGACGAATACCGTAGCGAGACACACGGCACAGGCTATTTGCGCAATTTCTTCGATACGGTGAAAGCAGGTACCTATTCCTCCATCAAGCGGTGCTTCGTGACAGGAGTAAGCCCTGTTACAATGGACGACCTGACCAGCGGATTCAACATCGGAACGAACTACTCCGTTTCGCCCGAGTTCAACGAACTGGTAGGCTTCACCGAAGAAGATGTGCGTGAAATGTTGGATTATTATCGCACCACTGCCGAGTTCCACCACACCACCGATGAACTGATAGAACTGATGAAGCCGTGGTACGACAACTATTGCTTCGCAGAAGAGAGCTATGGACGGACTACCATGTATAACTCCAACATGGTGCTTTACTTTGTGGACAATTACATCCGAAGTGGATGCAAAGCACCTAAAAAGATGATTGAAGACAACATCCGTGTGGATTACAACAAGCTCCGTATGCTCATCCGCAAGGACAAGGAATTTGCACACGACGCTTCCATTATCCAGAGTTTGGTGTCGCAAGGCTACATCACCGGAGAACTTAAAACCGGATTTCCAGCCGAGAACGTCGGTCATCCAGACAACTTCATGAGCCTGCTCTATTATTTCGGTATGCTGACCATTGACGGAACTTCACGTGGAAAGACCCGATTCACCATCCCCAACCAAGTGGTTCGCGAACAGCTGTTCAACTATCTGCTGGAAACCTACGATGAGGTCGATTTGAAGTTCAGCAGCATGAAAAAAAGCGACTTGAATGCCGACTTGGCATACGACGGCAAATGGAAAGAATACTTCCAATACATCGCCGACTGCCTGTACACCTACTCTTCGCAACGCGACAAGATGAAGGGCGAAGCATACGTTCACGGCTTTACATTGGCTATGGCCGCCCAAAACCGCTTCTACCGTCCCGAATCGGAAAAGGACACGCAAGGAGGCTATGCCGACATCTTCCTGCTTCCGCTGACGGAGATTTACAAGGATATGCAGCATAGTTACATCATCGAACTGAAATATGCCAAGAGCAAGGATAGTGACGACGTGGTAGCCAAGCTCCGTGAAGAAGCCATCCTGCAAGCCAATCGATATGCCGAGACAGAAGTGGTACGGCGTAACATCGGACATACCACCCTGCACAAGATTGTAGTGGTATATCGGGGTACGGAGATGGTGGTTTGTGAGGAAGTGGCAGAGCCATAAGATTGAAATTTCAGGATGATAGTCGGGATAACTTCTCGGCTATAATTCCTTTAAAACCTTCCTTCATATCATTGGGTAAAAATGAACAGTCGATAAACTCAGACCACTTGTCATTTATCTTCAGAAACTTCCTGAATATATTTTCTATCACCTTCTCGTCCAGTCCCGATGACTGCATGGAAGCTATAAGGTCTGTCTTTTTAATTTTACGTTTTTTGCCGTTCAGTGCTAAAGCCAATTCTTCTGTATCTTCCGGCATGACCAATGCTGTAGAAAACATATCGTATGCAGGCGTCAAGCCATATATTCCTTGCTCTTTGGCATAAAGCGAGAAGTTTTTAAGGTGCATATCAGCATTACCGGTTATCCATGAGAAAACCACTTGTTCCCAAAAGTTTACCACATCCAATTTAGGAACTGACGAAAACCGTTGTATTGCTTTGGCTATTTGCTCGTACGAACCTTTGTATTTATGCTCGGTAAGTCGTTCGGTCAGTTGACACATATCCTCCATCGCCAGTTTTTCACCTTTGTCAGTACGGTCTATGCGACGGGTTATATAGCACAATTCACCGTCAGCGAAACGAATCAGACTATGAGGAACGACTTTGATCTTGGCCAATTCGGCCAGGTGCATAGTCAGATCTTCTAGTTCGGGCAAATAAGCAAAACGGTCTGTTTGAGGTTTCAGAATGTATCTCCCCCATAAACCTACAATAGTGAATCGGTCTGCTTCATTTTTCCCTTCTTTATTGAGGTCTAACGACAATTTAGCTTGAACACCCGTAAGTGTGGTTTGGCTACGTATCACCTGCTTGGCAAGGTCCGTCAAATTTTTGCGTGTATAGGGTAATTGGGGAACAGTTTTCGTTCCGAACATCTTCTTCAAACAAGTCTTATGAAAATCTTTTTCACCTTCGCCCAATTCCTTATAACAATATAGACATTTTTCCATAATTAGTCCTCCTCTTTGATGATAGGTTCAACACCTACTGCTCCGATGCAATCCTTACAGCATGCAAGCAGTAACGACATACGATCGCGAGTGTCGATTTTCCAATTCTTCTCGGCAATATCCAAAAGCCATCCTTCGGGAATTAAACCGTCGAAGAACGGGAACAATACTTTATCGCGGTAAGGCTTGTCGCTTAATGGTAAGGTCAAACTTACAGCTTCAGGTTTGTCGGACATCAAATAATCGGTATCATATTCAAACGTATAACCATGCTCATCTTCGGTTAATATGCCTGTTTTTATGCCACGCAAGAGTACAACTGCCCGTTTCATCATTCATCGGTTTTAATCATTGGTACTACACCCACCTCGCAACCAAAGAGATTGAGTATTTGGTTTACTTTATCCAAACGCAAAGTCTGTTTGCCTTGTTCCAATTCACGAACAAAGCGTAAGCCCACACCCGACTTTTCAGAAAGCTCCACTTGCGTGATATTATGCTCTTTTCGCATGGTCTTTACATATTTAGATAATGTCATTTGTTTCATAATTATACCCTTTTGGGTGTAAAGATAATAAATGTTTTATTATTTACACCTTTTCGGGTATAATTTTATCTGTTTATTTATTAGTTATACCTTAAAGGGTATAGTAATACAAAAAAAGACCGTCGTCCATGCTTCAAAGGACAACGGTCTTTTCATTCAAACATCGAGGCGTTTTATTCTTTATCTCCTTCCATCAACCAAGCAAGGTTAAAGCGGTAATATCCCAAATTGAAACCGTCTTCGCCCGGAAGATTGCCATCCCATTTTCCTTCTTCCACGATGATGCCGATGGTACCGTCATCCAAGACTTGGAGAGAAGAGTATGCGGAATATCCCTTGTAGATGCAACGTTTCGGAACCCAAGTCTCGCCATTGTCTTCGCTCACGTAAACGGTTACATTCTCGCGGGTAGTACGGCTGGCAGGGAGGGAGTGGAGCAACAAGTTCTTGCCACCATGGGTATAGGCCACAATGTCGCCGTTGCAAGCAGGAGCGGGAAGGGTAGAGTTGTACTTCGGTTCGCTCCATGTTTCGCCACCGTCGGTCGATACGGAGAAGAGTCTGTCTCCTTTGTGACGATTACGGATACTCATCAAAACGTTGCCATTGGATAGTTCCACTACCTTGGCTTCGTCGCCATCGGTACAACCTGGGTTCTTGGATGCATGCCAAGTTACACCTCCGTCATCGGAATAAATGGCGTAGTTGCTCATGGTGCCGCCCCAAGTGGCATCGTTGCGGGCTGCTACTACCAGCATGATGCGTCCGGCATGTGCTCCGTGCTTCAATTGCACACCGCTGCCCGAACCGGTAAACAATCCATAGCGGGTACCTTCGCCATATACGCCACCATATACCTGGTCGGTGATGTCGGTCACTGCTCCCCATGTATGACCATTGTCCTTACTAATGGCAGTATAAGTGCGGATGAGGCTTTTTTCATTAGAATGCCACAAACCGTTGTTGCCCGAGAATACGGCAACCAGATTGCCTCTCTTCTCATCGGCTATTACGACTGCATCGCCGTAACCACATTTCGCAACCGTGTCGCCTTGGGCCACAATGCTCATGTCGCTCCATGTCTTACCACCGTCGGTGCTTCGTTTTGAAACAATCGTGATAATGTTCGGCAAGTCGCCTAGTGCATCGCCACGCTTGTCGGCAATGGCTACCAACGCACCATCGGATGCTTTCACGAGGGCAGGGATGCGGTAGAACTTGGAACCGGCTTCCTGCATTTCGAACAAGGAAACTCTTTCTGGAGCAAGGGGGGATTCTGTCGTACTGCAAGCGGTGAGTGCAAGCAGAGCCACACACCATAGACTTTTCAATTTTTTCATCATATCTTCGTTATTTTTCTATTTATGACAAAGATAAGTATTTTTGTTGGATGCTATCTAAAATATGTCTATCTTTGTACAACCTAATTTAAATTAAAGAAAAGATTATGAGTAAACCTATCATTGCACCGTCGTTATTGTCTGCCAATTTCTTGGATCTCCGTGCGGACATTGAGAACATCAACCGTAGTGAAGCCGACTGGTTGCATATTGATATTATGGATGGCGTGTTTGTGCCGAATATCTCTTTTGGATTCCCAGTGTTGAAGTATGTGGCTGAGTTGACTACTAAGCCATTGGATGTGCATTTGATGATTGTGCAGCCGGAAAAGTTCATCAAGGAAGTCAAGGATTTGGGTACCATGATGATGAACGTGCATTATGAAACTTGCACTCACTTGCATCGCGTAATCCAGCAGATTAAGGATGCCGGTATGAAGGCAGGCGTTACTTTGAATCCGGCTACTCCGGTATGTGTGTTGAAGGATATCATTACCGAATTGGATATGGTACTCCTGATGAGCGTGAATCCGGGCTTCGGGGGTCAGAAGTTCATTCCGCAGACATTGAACAAGTTGAAGGACTTGCGTCAGTTGATTGACGAAACAGGTGCACATGCCTTGATTGAAGTGGACGGTGGTGTGAACTTGGAAACTGGTAAATTGTTGGTCGATGGCGGTGCAGATGCATTGGTAGCCGGTAATGCGGTATTCAAGGCACCGGATATGGTCGACATGATCAAGCAGTTGAAGAACTTATAATAGTATAAGGAAAAGAATTGAATACTTATCCGATATTCCGGTTGGCTATTTCATTAGCCGCCGGAATTCTTTTTGCAAATACATACTGGACGGGGAATATGACTTGGCAAATAGGCTTTCTTTGGTCCTTGCTTCTGGCATTGGGAGCCTTGCTGAGAAAACCTTCCTATGCCGGCAGGTGGTTGTTTGGTGCCGGTACTTCCTGTTTTATGTTTTTAGTGGGAGTGGTCTTGACGGGACACGCCTGGAAAGAGGTGGAGATGGATTGGAGTCCGTCCAAGCAGGTGTATAAAGGAGTGTTGGTCGAATCGCTGGCAGAAAAGCCGAAGACCTATCAGTGCCGTGTGGAGACGATGGGCAAGGAAGTCTTGCTTTATCTTCCCAAAGACAGTGTGTCGGCTTCGTTGAAATCGGGAGATGAGATGATTTTCCGAACCCGGATAGAGGAGAACTATGCCTCGTATTTGTATTACGATGGAATCAGCGGTACGGCGTATGTTCCGGCTAATGCTTGGACGAAGATAGAGAGTGAGAGTCTGAATGACTGGAAGACGAGCGCTTTGAGAGTTCGTGAATGGGTCATCGGAAAATATCGTCAGTGGGGAATCGGGGAAGAAGAATTACCGGTCCTGTCGGCTTTGACACTTGGTCATAAAGGAGATTTGGATAAAGAGACGAGAGAGACTTATTCGGTAGCGGGGATAGCTCATGTCCTGGCTTTGTCGGGGATGCACATCGGCATTATCTGGTTCTTGTTGCGATGGTTGAAAGGCGGACTGGTGATACCTTTGTTGTGGGCCTTTGCTTTTATTGTAGGGCTGGAACCCTCGGTGGTACGTGCGGTGGTCATGTGCATGCTGATGGAATTGGGACGTCTGTCGGGTTCCAAAGTCTTTTCCATGAATACCTTGATTGTGGCTGCCTTTTTCATGTTGCTTTACCATCCTTTTTATTTGTTTGATGTGGGTTTCCAACTGTCTTTTGTGGCGGTTGCTTCTATCTTGCTTTTCTATCCTTCCCTATATCATGTTTTCTCCTTTAAGCATAAGCTGGCTCGGTGGACTTGGGGAATTCTTTGTGTTTCCATGGCTGCTCAATTGGGTACGGCACCGTTGGTCATGTATTATTTCTCCAATTTCTCGGTTTATTTCCTGATGACGAATCTGGTGGCATCTGTCCTGGTTCCTTTTATCATTTATGGGGCGGTACTGTTGGTAATGGCGATGCCTTTCCCGGAATTACAACGCTATGTGGCTATGGCGCTCAACGGACTAGTGTCTGGCTTAAATAGTTCTGCTGAATGGGTAAGTGGGTTGCCCCATGCTACTTTTTCTTTTTCGGTCTTGCATCCGATTGAAATCATCGTGTTTTATGGAATGTTGGGTGCGTGGCTGATGTATGCGAGGAATAGAAGGCGAAAATGGTTGATAAGAGGACTGTTTTTAACGGCTTGTCTGTTAATGCTTCATTTTTGCTTCCTTCTTTATTGCTGTAAATGAAGAAAATTTCGTATTTTTGCTGTTCGAAAATAGAATAAGAAAACAATGTTGTCAAAAGTAATATCTCAAGCGAATATCGACCATGTAGAGAAATGGTTTGAAAGAGCAGATAAAATCGTCATAGTCAGTCATGTATCACCGGATGGTGATGCCATTGGCTCTTCTTTGGGATTATGGCATTTCTTGAACTCGCAAGACAAGAACGTTCATGTCATTGTCCCGAATGCTTTTCCTGATTTCTTGAAATGGATGCCGGGAGCGAAGGAAGTCATCCAGTACAACCGATACAAGGAATTTGCCGACAAGTTGATTATGGAGGCAGATGTCATTTGTTGTCTGGACTTCAATGTCTTGTCGCGTATCGATGAGATGGAGGAAATCGTTAGAGTTTCACCGGGTCGCAAGATGATTGTGGATCATCATCTTTATCCGGGAGATTTTGCTCGAATTGTGATTTCTCATCCGCAGATTTCTTCCACTTCGGAATTGGTGTTCCGCTTGATTTGCCAATTGGGTAACTTCAGTGATATTACGAAGGAAGCAGCCGAATGTATCTATACGGGTATGATGACCGATACAGGAGGTTTTACTTATAACTCCAATGACCGTGAAATTTATCTGATTATCGGAGAGTTGTTGTCCAAAGGTATTGATAAGGATGAAATCTATCGGAAGGTGTTCAATACCCATTCCGAAGGTCGTCTTCGCTTGATGGGGTATGTGCTTTATGATAAGATGCAGGTTTTCCCTCAATTCAATGCGGCATTGATTACCTTGACTCGTGAAGAACAGAAGAAGTTCCAATATAAGAAGGGGGATACGGAAGGTTTTGTCAATATGCCGTTGTCTATGAAGGGTATTTGTTTTTCAGTATTCCTTCGTGAGGATACGGAAAAGGATATGATAAAAGTTTCCCTTCGTTCGGTAGGTACATTCCCTTGCAATGAGGTGGCTACAGAATTCTTTAATGGAGGCGGGCATTTGAATGCTTCCGGAGGCGAATTTTATGGTCCGATGGAAGAGGCGGTTGCTTTGTTTAAGCAGGCTTTGGTGAAGTATGAAGACCTATTATTAGGAAAAAATAGTTAATACATAGAAAACATGAATAAAGTTTCCCGATGATTTATTACTTTTGTCGGGAATTAATAGAAACGAAATGAAGAAGTTAGGTATATTATTGATGATGGTCTTTGGATTGGGACTGGCTTTCCAATCTTGTAATAACGGTAAAACGTATGCAGAAATGAAGGAAGAGGAGCGTGAAGCCATCCAACGTTTCATCGAATTGAACAACATCAAAGTGATTGATGAAGACCAGTTTGCGGAACAGGATTCTACAACGAATGTAACTGCCAATGAATATGTATTGTTTGAAGAAAGTGGAGTTTACATGCAAGTAATCGAACGTGGTAATGGCGAATTGTTGGAAGATGGTCGTCATGAAATTCTCGCTCGCTATGTAGAAGAACAGATTGTGGAAGATGGTACAACAGATACGCTTTCGTTGAATACGCTCCAAAATTTGTTTCCTCATCCGGATGAGTTTATTTTAACTAAGGAGAAAAATTCCTTGTCGGCTTCTTTTTCTAATAGTGGAGCCATGTATAGCACTCACTCCAGTGCTTACGTTCCGTCTGGATGGCTATTGCCTTTGAATTATCTGAAGGTGGGTCGTGAAACTTCCGGCCGCTCTAAAATAAAGTTGATTCTCCCTCATGGACAGGGAACAGCAACTGCTTCAGGTCAAGTATTTCCTTGTTACTATGAAATAACCTATCAATTATCAAGATGACATTAATTAAATCTATTTCCGGTATTCGCGGAACTATTGGTGGCCATGCAGGTGAAGGCCTCAATCCGCTGGACATTGTTAAGTTTACTTCAGCATACGCAACGCTGATCCGTAAGACAACTACTAAAACAAGCAATAAGATTGTTGTAGGTCGTGACGCTCGTATCTCAGGTGAAATGGTAAAGAACGTAGTTTGCGGTACCCTCATGGGTATGGGCTTCGATGTGGTGAACATCGGTTTGGCTTCTACTCCGACTACTGAACTCGCTGTTACCATGGAAGGTGCTTGCGGTGGTATCATTTTGACTGCCAGCCACAACCCTCGTCAGTGGAACGCTTTGAAATTATTGAATGAAAACGGTGAATTCCTCAATGCTGAAGAAGGACAGGAAGTGCTCCGCATCGCTGCTGCCGAAGAATTCGACTTCGCAGATATCGACAACCTCGGTAAATACACCGAAGACAATACATACGATGACAAGCACATCGACGCTGTATTGGCATTGAAGTTGGTGGATGTGGAAGCGATCCGCAATGCTAAGTTTAAAGTGGCTATCGACTGTGTGAACTCGGTAGGT
This sequence comes from Phocaeicola sp., assembly GCA_045121515.1. Taxonomy (GTDB): domain Bacteria; phylum Bacteroidota; class Bacteroidia; order Bacteroidales; family Bacteroidaceae; genus Phocaeicola. Next base: position 9,738 of record JBGVGD010000021.1, read on the forward strand.
GGTGTGATTCTTCCGAAGTTGCTCGAACGCTTGGGCGTAGAAAAGGTGGAAGGTCTTTATTGTGACCCGACCGGTGACTTCCAGCACAATCCGGAACCGTTGGAAAAGAACCTTGGTGACATCATGGGCTTGATGGCAAAGGGCGGTTACGATGTAGCCTTCGTTGTGGACCCGGACGTAGACCGTTTGGCGATGATTTGCGAAGACGGCAAGATGTACGGTGAAGAATATACCTTGGTAACTGTGGCTGATTATGTATTGAAGCATACTCCGGGTAATACCGTTTCTAACTTGAGTTCTACCCGTGCTCTCCGTGATGTAACCCGCAAGTACGGTTGCGAATACAATGCTTCGGCTGTAGGTGAAGTGAACGTAGTAGCGAAGATCCGTGCTACCAACGCCGTAATCGGTGGTGAAGGTAATGGTGGTGTCATCTATCCAGAAAGCCACTGCGGTCGTGATGCTCTCGTTGGTATCGCTTTGTTCTTGAGCCACTTGGCACACGAAGGAAAGACCGTGAGCGAACTCCGTGCCACTTATCCTCCTTACTTCATTGCCAAGAACCGTATCGACTTGACTCCGGAAACCGACGTGGATGCTATCCTCGCTAAGGTGAAGGAAATGTACAAGGACGAAGAAGTGAACGACATAGACGGTGTGAAGATTGATTTCCCTGACAAGTGGGTTCACCTCCGCAAGAGTAATACCGAACCGATTATCCGTGTTTATTCTGAAGCTTCTACCATGGAAGCGGCCGATGAAATCGGTCAGAAGATTATGGATGTGGTTTACAGTTTGGCGAAATAAAACAATTGAGGTGTGCAGAAGCACACCTCAATTTGTTTATACAAATAAGAGATCACTCATGATTCCGTCTGAAATGAAGATACCTTCTTTCGTCAACTTTAAAGTATCTTCTTTTATCTCCAACACTCCTTGTTCCAGATGAGGTTTGGCCATTCGGAGGCAGTACTGGTATAAGTTTTCACCATAGGTTGAACGTAAATGGGAGAGAGACATTCCCCAATGTGTACGGATGGTCGTAATTACAAAATCATTGTATCGGGTGTAAATGTCCAGTTCTTCTATTTCATGATCCAATTTTCCTTGTTGGATAGATTGGATGTATTTGTCCAAAGAAGCCACGTTCCATTGGCGGGAGGTTCCGTTGAAGGAATGTGCGGATGGACCGCATCCTAGATATTTCTTTCCTGTCCAATAACTGGAGTTGTGACGGGAGTGTAATCCGGGCAGACAGAAATTGGAAATTTCGTAATGCTCATATCCTGCATGAGTCAGTTCATCAATCAATGTCCGGAATAAGGTGACACTCAAGTCTTCGTCCGCTTCTTCCACCTGATGTTGTTCCCTTAACTTCCATAAAGCAGTACCTTCTTCGTAAATGAGATGGTAGGCCGAGATGTGTTCGGGACGTAAGGCAATAGCCTGTTGCAAGTCTTCTTTCCAAGTCTCTAACGTTTCACCGGGGAGACCATACATCAAATCGATGCTGATGTTCTGGAAACCCGCCTCACGGCAGTGTTTGACCGCTTCTATAGCTTGTTGGGCGGTATGTCGGCGGTAGAGTAGTTTCAATGTTTCTTCCTGAAAGGTTTGGATTCCCATGCTGATGCGGTTGATGGGCAATGTGCGGAGCATGTGGATATACTCCGGTGTCAGATCATCGGGGTTCGCTTCGAGCGTAATTTCTGCATCCTCTTTTACCTTATATATATTATATAGGGATGAGAAGATTTCTTCCAGTTCTTTTTGGGTGAGTTGGGAAGGAGTCCCACCCCCCAAATAGATGGTTTCGATGTCTTCGCCTTCCAGATAATCCTTTCGCATGTCCAGTTCTTGACACAGTGCATGAACGTATGCCGACTTCTTCTCGCTTTGGGTGGTAGAGAAGAAGTCGCAATAGATGCATCTGCGCTTGCAGAAAGGTATGTGAATGTAAATTCCTGCCATATCTTTTATCCTTGGTTGCGGAAGTTGAGGATAGTACTGACAATCTCCTCGGTAGAGTCGGTGAGGGTTGTGAGCAGATTCTTGTACTTTCCTTTCTTGATGAGGTGCTCCATCAGTCGGTAGACAGGCATTTCTTCGGTCCAATACTGTTTGTTCATAAAGATCATCGGACTAGCATAGCCGAAACTGAGGTAATGGTTCTGTACGGCTTCCTGAAATATTTCCTGCATGGTGCCTGCGCTGCCCGGTGAGTAGATGATGCCTCCCTTGGCAATGGTCAGAATGCTGTCTTCGCGAATACTGTTGTCGAAGTACTTGGCTATATGAGTGGCGAATGGTGTAGCCGGTTCATGGCCATAAAGCCAAGTAGGAACACCAAGGCTGACATACTGTTCTTGTGGGTATTTTATCATGACTTGTAGGGCCGTTTCCAACCAAAGTCGGTCCTTGAAGGAAGGGGCCTCTTTTAGCATGGCCAATGCATCATCTGTTTCGGCTTCGGAGCGTCCGGCCAACCAGGCGCCCAGATGAGTCGCTTCCATGGCTCCCGGTCCGCCACCGCTGACCATTAAGCAACCGTTCTCTGCCAATGTCTTGCTTACCATGACTACTTGTCGGAAGGCTTCGTCGGTTCGTAACAAACCATGTCCTCCCATGATACCCACTATCTGCCGTTCATCGAAATGAGTAAGGAAATCATGCATCGCATTGGTCATGGAATGGTCGTGCAAAGTGCGGGCAAGAGTTTCCTTGATGTCTGTGGCGGTCTTGCCCATGTCCAGGTAATGTTGGTACACTTGCTGGTCGTAACAATCTTTGAAAGAACCGGGTTTTCCGAGTTGGTAACCTTTGTATAATGAGTCTGCTGAATATAAATGTTCACGAAAAATATCGAACGGCATTCGGAATGACGGTTGTGCGATAATGTCCTTTAAAGCATCTATAGCTTCCGACTGGAGACGTTCCACTTTAATGATGTTTTTTTTCTTGGTAGTCTTCTTGCCCATGGCCGCTTTTCGTGCCAAATAATTTTCATATTGATTCTCCAAATAATTGTCTGCCATAATCTTTTCTGTTTAGATTGCGAATATACAAAAAAGTATGGAATTGGGTTAATGTTGGATAGATGTAATGCAATGGATTACTTGCTGTGTTAAAAAACATCGTTTAGAAACATTCTCGTGATAATTGGATAATTAAACAATATTTCCTAATTTGCGCTCCGTTTTTGAGAGAGAATGAAAAACACTCTTATTGTATAATAATTAAACCTTAAAGATATCATGAAAGTATATCAAACTAACGAAATCAAGAACATTGCGCTCCTTGGTAACGATGGAGCAGGTAAGACCACCCTTACAGAAGCCTTGCTTTTTGAGAGTGGCATCATCAAACGTCGTGGTAGAATTACAGCAAAAAATACAGTAAGTGACTACTTCCCGGTAGAACAAGAATATGGTTATTCAGTATTCTCTACTGTTTACCATGTAGAATGGAACAACAAGAAGTTGAACATCATCGACTGTCCGGGTAGTGACGACTTCGTTGGTGCAGCGATGACTGCATTGAACGTAACCGATACTGCTATCCTTTTGTTGAATGGTCAGTATGGTCCTGAAGTTGGTACACAGAACCACTTCCGTTACACTGAAAAGTTGGGTAAGCCGGTCATTTTCTTGGTAAACCAACTTGACCACGAAAAGTGTGATTATGACAACGTGTTGGAACAACTCCAGAACATTTATGGTTCAAAGGTAGTTCCTGTACAATATCCATTGGAAACTGGTCCTAACTTCCATGAAATTATCGACGTATTGTTGATGAAGAAGTATTCATGGGGTCCTGAAGGCGGTGCTCCGACTATCGAAGAAGTTCCTGCATCTGAAATGGATAAGGCTTTGGAAATGCACAAGGCATTGGTAGAAGCTGCTGCAGAACATGATGAAACTTTGATGGAAAAGTTCTTCGAAACAGAATCGTTGACTGAAGACGAAATGCGTGAAGGTATCCGTAAGGGTTTGGCTGCTCGCGGCATGTTCCCTGTATTCTGCGTATGTGCAGGTAAGGATATGGGTGTTCGTCGTTTGATGGAATTCTTGGGTAACGTAGTTCCGTTCGTAGATGAAATGCCGAACGTACACAATACTCGTGGTGAAGTCGTGACTCCGGATGCTGAAGGTCCTACCTCATTGTTCTTCTTCAAGACTGCTGTTGAACCACACATCGGTGGCGTACAGTATTTCAAGGTCATGAGCGGTAAGGTACGTGAAGGTGACGACTTGACAAACGCTGACCGTGGTTCTAAGGAACGTATGGCACAGTTGTTCGTTTGTGCTGGTGCTAACCGTATTCCGGTAGAAGAACTCCGTGCAGGTGATATCGGCTGTACAGTGAAATTGAAAGACGTTAAGACTGGTAATACTTTGAACGGTAAGGGTTCTGAAAACCGTTTCAACTTCATCAAGTATCCTAATCCGAAGTATTCTCGCGCTATCAAGCCGGTGAACGAAGCTGACGTGGAAAAGATGATGTCTATCTTGAACCGTATGCGTGAAGAAGATCCGACATGGGTAGTAGAACAGTCTAAGGAATTGAAGCAGACTATCGTTTATGGTCAGGGTGAATTCCACCTCCGTACTTTGAAGTGGCGTTTGGAAAACAACGAAAAGCTTCAGATTACTTATGGTGAACCGAAGATTCCTTATCGTGAAACTATTACTAAGGCTGCACGTGCAGACTATCGTCACAAGAAGCAGTCGGGTGGTGCCGGTCAGTTCGGTGAAGTTCACTTGATTGTAGAACCTTATTACGAAGGTATGCCAATGCCGGATACTTACAAGTTCAACGGTCAGGAATTCAAGATGAACGTGAAGGGTCAGGAAGAAGTGCCATTGGAATGGGGTGGTAAGTTGGTATTCATCAACAGTGTGGTTGGTGGTGCTATCGATACTCGTTTCATGCCGGCTATCTTGAAGGGTATCATGAGCCGTATGGAACAAGGTCCGTTGACAGGTTCTTATGCTCGTGACGTTCGCGTGATTGTTTACGATGGTAAGATGCACCCGGTAGATTCAAATGAAATCTCGTTCATGTTGGCAGGCCGTAACGCATTTAGTGAAGCGTTCAAGAATGCTGGTCCGAAGATTTTGGAACCTATTTATGACGTGGAAGTATTCGTTCCAAGCGATAAGATGGGTGACGTGATGAGTGATCTCCAAGGTCGTCGTGGTATGATTATGGGTATGAGCAGTGAAAACGGTTATGAAAAGTTGGTGGCTAAGGTTCCTTTGAAGGAAATGTCTAACTACTCTACTTCGCTCAGCTCGTTGACTGGTGGTCGTGCTTCGTTCATCATGAAGTTTGCTAGTTACGAATTGGTACCGGGCGATGTACAGGATAAGTTGATTAAGGAATTCGAAGCTTCACAGTCTGAAGATTGATAAATTTTAGAATTTAATATATAAAAAAGGTGTGTTTTGTTAAAAACATACCTTTTTTTGTTTAAGATAACTTAATCTTTTTAGGTTGCTGGATTTGTATAGACTTAATTTTTTATTATTTTTGCAAAACCATATGGCGACTTATTTGTTATGGTTAATAAAAAAGTAGTTAAAATGACGTTTTCGGTTAATAATAGAAAATTGCGATTTAAATAAGGTTAATGTGTTATGAAGAATAACAAAAGGCCTTTAAATTTGTTGTCATGAAAAAGTCTACGATTTGGATATTAGGAGTTGTGATGGGACTCTCGTTTCTCAGTTTGCTGTTCCTGCAGGTCAGCTATATTGAAGAAATGATGATGACGCGCCGTGAACAGTTTGATGAATCGGTGCAACGGAGTTTGGATCAGGCATGCCGGAAAATGGAATTGGCAGAGACCAGAAGTTATTTGGAGGCTGATGCGGTAGCTACGGAAGCAGCGGCGCAAAGGGCAAAGGAAGCGGAGGAGGCCAATGAGGCACATGTCAGTGATGAAGAGTTAGTGAAGTATACCGAGCATTATTCGGTCCGTTCGGAAGGTGGGTTGGGCCATTTTGAATGGTCGATGCGAATCGAACCGAATGTGAGAAAGCCGATCATCTCGTCGGGTAAGAATATACCGCAGACAGCAAGAACCTTGCGGGATATCTTGAATGACAGATATGTTCACCAACGTGCGTTGTTGGACGAAGTGGTCTTTAACATTTTGCGTACAGCCAGCGACAAGCCTTTGAAGCAGCGTGTGAACTTCAGACAGTTGGATGCTTTCTTGAAGGAGGAACTTCATGATAATGGGATTACTATTCCCTATCATTTTACGGTGACAGACCGTGTGGGGACGATGATTTATCATTGTTCGGACTATATTCCGGATGGAAATGAAACTCTGTATTCGCATGTGTTATTCAAGAATGACCCGCCGCAGCGGATGGGAATGGTGAATGTGCATTTTCCGACCATGGATAGTTATATCTTCAGTTCGGTCCGTTTCATGATTCCGTCGCTCATCTTTACTTTGGTACTGTTGGTGACTTTTATCTTTACGATTTACATCATTTTCAGACAAAAGAAACTGACGGAAATCAAGAACGACTTCATTAATAATATGACGCACGAGTTCAAGACACCGATATCGACCATTTCACTGGCTGCACAGATGTTGCAAGATCCGGCAGTGGGCAAGTCTCCTGCTATGTTCAAGCACATTTCGGGAGTAATCAATGACGAAACGAAACGTTTGCGCTTTCAGGTAGAAAAGGTGTTGCAGATATCCATGTTCGAGCGTCAGAAGGCTGCCTTGAAGATGAAGGAAATGAATGCTAACGAGTTGATAGCAGGAGTGGTGAATACTTTTGCCCTGAAAGCAGAAAAGAATAACGGAAAGATTACTACGGACTTGGATGCTGACTGGCCATGGGTGTTTGTGGATGAAATGCATTTCACCAATGTGGTGTTCAACTTGTTGGACAATGCGGTGAAGTACAAGAAACCGGAAGGTGAACTTCAGTTACATGTGAAGACTTGGAACGAGTCTGACAAACTTTATATCTCGATACAAGATAATGGTATCGGTATTAAGAAGGAAGATTTGAAGAAGATATTTGAAAAGTTCTACCGGGTTCATACCGGAAACCTGCACGATGTGAAGGGATTTGGTTTGGGGCTGGCTTATGTGAAGAAAATCATTCAGGATCATAAGGGTGCGATTCGTGCCGAAAGTGAACTGAATGTGGGAACTAAATTTATAATTGCATTACCTACATTAAAAAATGAATAATATGGACGAAAAATTGCGTATCCTGTTATGCGAAGATGATGAGAATCTTGGCATGCTTTTGAGAGAATATTTGCAGGCGAAAGGCTATTCAACAGAACTTTTCCCAGATGGGGAAGCGGGTTACAAAGCTTTTCTGAAGAATAAATATGATTTGTGCGTGTTGGATGTGATGATGCCGAAGAAAGATGGTTTCACTTTGGCGCAGGAAATCCGTCAGGCCAATGCACAGATTCCTATCATCTTCTTGACTGCAAAGACATTGAAGGAAGATATTCTGGAAGGTTTCAAGATTGGTGCGGATGATTATATCACCAAGCCGTTCAGTATGGAAGAATTGACATTCCGTATCGAAGCTATTTTGCGCCGTGTCCGTGGCAAGAAGAACAAGGACACAAGTATGTATAAGATTGGAAAGTTTACCTTCGATACTCAGAAGCAGATTCTTGCTATCGGAGAAAAGCAGACTAAGTTGACAACTAAGGAATCCGAATTGTTGGGCTTGCTTTGTGCTCATGCCAATGATATTCTGCAGCGCGACTTTGCTTTGAAGACCATTTGGATTGACGACAACTATTTCAATGCTAGAAGCATGGATGTGTACATCACCAAGTTGCGTAAGCATTTGAAGGATGATGAATCCATTGAGATTATCAACATTCACGGAAAGGGATATAAGTTGATTACACCAGAAGCGGAATAAATAAAAAAGTCCGGGATTTGAATCCCGGACTTTTTTATGTCTTTTGTTTGAGCCTTAATTATTCCGCAAACTTCTTGTTGAGAACGATGTGAAGAATCAAGCCAACAACCATTGTAGCGATTGAACCGCCCAATACAGCATTGTCGTTGATAGCTGCACTACCAGAGAAGAAGATAGCAATCAAAGCAACTGCGGCAATAATAACCAGCAACAGACCTAAATTTTTCAGTAAGCTTTTCATGTGTGTCTTTTATTTAATGGATTATATATATTCTAGGTACAAATTAAAGCATAATTCTGTAATCAAGGAAATTATTTCAAGAAAAAAACAGAAAAAACAGAAAAAACTTTAGTCTTTGGTGTTTGTGAATATTTTCCTGAGCACTTCTTGCGCTATTTTCAACTCTTCCAACGATACATCTTGCAATGCTTCTTTTAGCGTCTGGTTGGCAATGACGAAAGCCTTTCCTTCCAGTTCGCGTCCGGTTTTGGTTAAATGAATCAGGTTGGTTCGTCGGTCCTTCTTGTCCGAAATGCGTACCACCAGATGCTGACGTTCCATGTTGTCTATCAAGCGTGTCATGCTTGGCTTATCCTTGAAAGTGGCATTGCACAAATCCTGCTGGGTAATCCCGTCTTTCTCCCATAAAGATAATAGGATCGTCCATTGCTCAGGAGAAATATCTATGCCTTCCTGTCTGAAATTTCGGTGTAGTTTCCGGTTGATAGCGGTAGAAACCTTGCCGTTCAGGATGGCAAATATCAATTGTATGTCGAATTTAAATTGTCCCATTATTAAATAATTGTTTAAACAACTGTGCAAAGGTACAACTCTTTGTCGGAAAAAATAGGGGATAGAATGCAAAAAAAAGCAAAAATGTTTTTCTTATACTTCAAAATACATGTTTTATAAAAGAAAAATAAGAGCAAAACTTGGTGGATTAAGAATTAATGTCTACCTTTGCGGTCGCATTTGAAAAAATTGTTTAATCATTTAATTAACGTAAGTATGAATCAATACGAAACCGTTTTCATTTTGACTCCCGTTTTGTCTGACGTTCAGATGAAGGAAGCGGTAGAAAAATTCAAGGGTATTCTCGCTGCAGAAGGTGCTGAGATTATCAGTGAAGAAAATTGGGGTTTGAAGAAGTTGGCTTACCCAATCGAAAAGAAGTCAACAGGTTTTTATCAGCTCATCGAGTTCAAGGCTGAACCTACAGTAATCCAGAAGCTCGAAGTCAACTATCGTCGTGACGAACGCGTTCTTCGCTACATGACTACTAAGTTGGACAAGTATGCTGCTGAATATGCTGCAAAGAGAAGAAGTGTTAAATCAACAAAGAAGGAGGACTAATTATGGCACAGCAACAATCAGAAATCAGATATTTAACACCTCCAACAGTAGATGTTAAGAAGAAGAAATACTGCCGTTTCAAGAAGAACGGTATCAAGTATATCGACTACAAGGATCCTGAATTCTTGAAGAAGTTCTTGAACGAACAAGGTAAGATCCTTCCTCGCCGTATCACTGGTACTTCTTTGAAGTTCCAACGTCGTATCGCGCAGGCTGTTAAGAGAGCTCGCCACTTGGCATTGCTTCCATTTGTTACTGACATGATGAAATAATAAGGAGGAATAGATATGGAAATTATTTTGAAAGAAGACGTAGTTAACTTGGGCTACAAGAATGACATTGTAACTGTAAAGTCTGGTTACGGTCGTAACTATCTTATTCCGACTGGTAAGGCTGTTATCGCTTCTCCGGCTGCAAAGAAGATGTTGGCTGAAGAATTGAAGCAACGTGCACACAAATTGGAAAAGATCAAGAAGGATGCTGAAGCAGTAGCTGAATCATTGAAGGATGTTGCTTTGACTATCGCTACTAAGGTTAGCGCTACTGGTACTATCTTCGGTTCTGTAAGCAATATCCAGATCGCTGAAGAATTGGCTAAGTTGGGTCACAACGTAGACCGTAAGATCATCTTCGTTAAGGGCGTGAAGGAAGTTGGTAGCTATACTGCAACTGTTAAGCTTCACAAGGAAGTTTCTGTAGAAATTCCTTTCGAAGTAGTTGCTGAAGCAGAATAATATTAGACTATAATATTTGTGAAAAGGTCTGATTCTTTGGAATCAGACCTTTTTTTGTGCGGAATTATACCTATCTTTGTGCTACAAATCAAGGATATATGATAGATACTACTGTATTTCAAAATAAGACAGCCGTATATTATACATTGGGCTGCAAGTTGAATTTTTCTGAAACCTCTACCATTGGCAAGTTGCTGAAGGAAGCGGGTGTACGTACAGCACGAAGAGGAGAGAAGGCAGATATTTGTGTGGTCAATACTTGTTCGGTAACAGAAGTAGCCGATAAGAAATGCCGTCAAGCCATTCACCGGTTGATAAAGAATCATCCGGGGGCCTTTGTGGTGGTGACTGGATGCTATGCCCAACTGAAACCGGAACAGGTGGCTTCCATTGAAGGAGTGGATGTGGTACTGGGGGCTGAAGAGAAAGGCCGTATCATGGATTTCTTGGGTGATTTGCAGAAGCATGAAAAGGGTGAAGCGGTAACCAGTGAGTTTAAGGATATCCGTAGTTTTGCTCCTTCCTGTTCGAGAGGCGACCGTACCCGCTATTTCTTGAAGGTGCAGGACGGATGCGATTACTTCTGTTCCTATTGTACCATTCCGTTTGCCCGTGGACGAAGCCGTAACGGTAAAATCGAAGACATTGTAGCGCAAGCCCGTCAGGCAGCAGCCGAAGGCGGTAAGGAAATAGTCATTGCCGGGGTGAACATCGGCGACTTTGGAAAGACTACCGGAGAATCCTTCTTCGATTTGGTGAAGGCGCTTGACCAGGTGGAAGGTATAGAACGTTATCGTATCTCTTCCATTGAACCGAACTTGCTGACCGATGAAATCATTGAATACGTAGCCCAATCCCGTGCTTTCATGCCACACTTCCATATTCCTTTACAGAGTGGATGTGATGAGGTGTTGAAGTTGATGCGTCGTCGTTACGATACGGCTTTGTTCGCTCATAAGATTCAGAAAATCAAGGAAGTGATGCCTCATGCGTTCATCGGGGTAGATGTGATTGTGGGTACTCGAGGAGAGACAGAAGAATACTTCAATCAGGCTTACGAGTTCTTGAAAGGCTTGGATGTAACCCAACTTCATGTGTTCAGTTATTCCGAACGTCCAGGTACGCAAGCTTTGAAGATTGACCATGTAGTTTCGCCGGATGAGAAACATCGCCGTAGTCAGTTGCTCTTAGCCTTGTCCGATGAGAAAACCCGTGCTTTCTATGCTTCGCATATCGGTCAGGAAGCGGTGGTGCTCATGGAGAAATCGAAGGCGGGTACACCTATGCATGGCTTTACTGACAACTATGTGCGTGTGGAACTTCCATATGATCTGTCGTTGGATAATCAGTTGGTTCGTGTCCGTATGGGTGATTTCAATGAAGACGGAACGGCATTGTTGGGAACAATCTTATGAAAAAAGTCTCCGTCGTCATATTAAACTGGAACGGAGTAGGAATGCTCCAGAAATTCCTGCCGAAAGTGGTGGAGTGTTCTGCTATGGAAGGAGTGGAAGTCTGTGTAGCCGACAATGCTTCGACCGATGACTCCGTATCCTTTCTTAAAACCCATTTCCCGGATGTTCGTTTGATAGTCTTGGATAAGAACTATGGTTTTGCCGATGGTTATAACAAGGCTTTGCAGCAAGTTGAGGCTGAATATGTGGTCTTGCTGAACAGCGATGTGGAGGTTACTCCACATTGGTTGGAGCCATTGGTAGAATACATGGATGCGCATCCCGAAGTGGCGGCATGTCAGCCCAAAATCCGCAGTGAGCGCAACAAGGAATACTTTGAATATGCCGGAGCTGCCGGTGGATATCTCGACAAGTATGGCTATCCTTTCTGTAGAGGACGTATCTTCGAGGTGGTGGAAAAAGACCAGGGACAATACGATACTATCCAGCCGATTTTTTGGGCAACGGGAGCAGCCCTTTTCATCCGTTTGAAGGATTATCAGGAGGCGGGAGGTTTGGACGGACGCTTCTTTGCCCACATGGAAGAAATCGATTTGTGCTGGCGTTTGCGGAGTAGGGGAAGAGGAATCGTCTGCATCCCGCAGAGTGTGGTGTATCATGTAGGGGCAGCCACCTTGAAGAAAGAAAATCCCCGCAAGAATTTCCTGAATTTCCGCAACAACTTGTTGATGCTTTATAAGAATTTGCCGGAAAAGGACTTGAAGCGTGTGATGTTTGTGCGTGGTGTACTGGACGGAGTGGCTGCTGTTGTTTTTCTCTTGAAAGGGGAGAAGGAGGCTGCCAAGGCGGTGCTTCAGGCCCGCAAGGAGTTCAAGCGTATCCGTCCGGATTTTGAATCTTCCCGTGGGGAGAATTTGGCGAAGGCTGTAACCGATGCTATACCGGAGAAGGTGGCCTATAGCATCTTGTGGAAATTCCATGCTTGTGGTAAAAAGTCCTTTTCCAAGTTAAATTAAATATTATTTGAAGTATACTTTGAGATAATTTTGTATTTTTGCAAAGTATGGTTTTAAAATAATATCGAAATATGGAAACAACTATGAATGTCAACATTAGTTTGCCCCAATCGGAATTTGTCATGTTGAAGAAATTGGCAAAGGCATTAGGGTGGAATCTTTTTGTACAACAAGAGGATGAGTCTATCAATGTGCAGCAAAGAAGTGAATTAGTTCAGAAATTGTATGGATGTGTACAGTTGTCGGAGGATTTTGATTATAAGGCAGAATTGGAACAGGTTCTTTCTGAAAAGTATAAGTTATGAAGAGGAAGATATTTTTAGATACTAATGTCGTCATTGATTATTTGGCTAAGCGTGTTCCTTTTGGGGAAGAGGCTTTTCGAATCTTTTCCCTTTCACCTAGATATCACCAATTATGTATTTCTGCACTATCATTCACAACGGTTTTCTATGTTTTAAGAAAGCATCATGAGCATGGAATGCTTCTGGATATGCTGACTTCTTTGCAACAGCTCGTTGAAGTATTGCCGACAGATGATGATATAATAAGATTGGCTCTAAATTCAGGTTTCTCGGATTTTGAAGATGCTGTACAGTATTATACAGCGTTGGCAGGAAATGTATCTTATATTGTAACTCGTAATCCTAAAGATTTTGGAAAGGCGGTAATACCTGTTTATACTCCAACTGAATTTCTGCAAATACCATATTGGTTAGATGAATCTAGTCATACGATTCTTAATGACCCAGAAATACCATATAGAAAATAGTAGGGTAATAACTAGTAATTTTCTTTTGATAAGTTCACTTTTGTCAAAATAGGATAAATATGTGATAATCAACGGGATGGCGTGATAAAATACCTGTCACACCCTCCCGTTTTCGTCACAGAGGCACTACTTGATACATGCTTCCTTCGCGGGTATGCATTCGGGGGATTTCCATGGCTCGCACATTCCCGCCACGAAGGGCTGCCGGGAATCCGCAGAAGAACTAGCCTGAAGATGCTGACGTTTTAATCTTTCCACATACTGTGGATAGAACGTTCCACATATAGTGGAAAGCCCGTTCCATATAATGTGGAAAAGTCCTTCCACATATAGTGGAACGATTAATATGTCAAGGTGTTTGGGTTAGTTCATGTGTATGAAATTGATATTACTGAATGGATTAATTACAGGAATAACTATTGAAAGGACGTTAATGCTTATTATAAATAAAAAGTAAACATTTTTATTTTAAAATATTTGGAGAATCCGTTTTTTTTTTTTGTAGCTTTGCACTTTCGATAAGAGATTGATCTACATGAAAAAGAAAATCTACATATTGGGAGTGCTGGCTACACTATGCCTATTGGGTACGGGTTATTATGCTTGGACGCTGTACGATGCTTATCGCAAGCAGGTGGCGGAATGGAACGAGGGGGCGAAGGTCGCTTTCGAGGAAGCGTTGTGGCTAGAAGTGAATAAGCGGGCGGAGACTCCAATTTTTCATTATTCGGACGAACATCCAGGAATGAAAACATTAAATGCCAAAATTCCAGAAACTGTTCGTATGATGACACCAGAAGGTTTCTTGAAGTACAAAATTGAACGTAAGAAATATGACCTTAGTCTAATTAAAGATACTGAAAGAAGGGCGCTTTTAGGTGCATTGTTAGAAACTAATCCTTTTTCTATTGATACTTTAATGATTCTGTGGGACAGTTTGCTTGCTGATCGACAAGTACCGGGAAAAAGCCTAATCCGCTATATTTATACGGATTGGGAATTACGTGATGATACGATTTGTGTTCCGGTAGATGAGAAAATGGTACGTTCTGACAGTTTGACTACCAGATATCTTGGTTTCCGTTGCGAACATGAATTTGTAGCATATATTTCTTATTCGTTTTGGAAATCAGATTTGTTGTCTCTTGCCGTATGTAGGTTGGTGTTACCTTGGATAGTATGGGGACTTCTGTTCTTTTTTTATGCTCCTTTGGAGAAATTCTTGCAGAAAAAATTGGTTCGTAAGGAGGTGGTCGAACGGGAAATTCATGTGGCAGATGTGACTATTGAAAAGGCAAAAATCTATCAACTTCCTGATGGTAGTTTGTTCGATAAGATTGCTGGAACATTGATGAAAGAAGGGTTGACAAAACAACTTCCTCCTCAATCCATAATTCTGTTGGCGTTATTTTTAAGTAAGGAAAGCCACCGTTTATCTTCGTCTGAAATAGAGCAGGAATTGTGGAATGGTAGAGGGTCTGCCGAAAAACTACGTCAAGCAATTCAGCGGTTAAGAAGAGACTTGAAAGCGGTTTCTTCTGATGTGTTCATAAAAAACGTAAATGGCGATTATGAGTTAAAATTGTCCATTTCATCGAAGAATTTGGCTGTGACGGATGCCTAACAAGATATGAAAATATGCTTGGTCACTAATGGTCACTCCGTAAATAACAGAAATTTCTATATCCATATTACTTTTACATCGTGAATGTCGGGCTCTGTTACTTATTATGATAGAAATGGAGATGATACAATCTAGTTAAAATGGAAATCTATTCCGGGATTATAATAGTCAAAGTGTAGTTTGGAACATATAGGAGAGTTTGTAACAAACAAGGGTTTGATATAAATTCTCCTTTGTCTATATAGAGAGAAAAAGGCTGAATAATTATAATGTAACTTATTGAATGACAAAGATATGAAGAACGTAATCTTTATTATGCTGATATTTTTATTTGTGCAATGTACAAATAAAAATGATACTGTCGGGTATTATTTTGATGTCTGTCAGGATTTATATTTGGAAGAAATAAAGTATCCTGAAATATTGGGGGATCCGATGCAGATGTTGAAAAAAGATAGTATTTTATTTATAAATGATTATTTTGGTGATTCATTGATTCATATGTATAATTTGAATTCTCATAAGGTCGAAAGAAAATTAGTGTCAAAAGGAAATGGACCAAATGAATTAATTCCTCCTCTGGAAATTCAATATCAGAATAATAAATTATGGATTCTTAGTAGACCTTTGCATCTATTGTATAATATATCTTTGAATGAAATGTCTCCTTTGAATTCGCTGTCTAAAAATGGTGTCGTGAAAAGTGAATCTGATTGTTTTGTTGTTTTACCAGATAATAAAATTGTATTTTCGGGATTCTGGGACAATAGATATGCCTTTGGTGAGATTTCAAATTTACAGTCAGTTAAAGAATTTGGTGAATATCCTAATTTTTGGAATGAAGAAAGTTCAATACCCCAACACGTGAAAGCAATGTTTCATCAATGTCGTTTTGCGGTAAATAAAAAAAGACAAAAGTTGGTGTCATGTTCTTATTTTGTTTTAGAAATATTTGATATTAAGGGTGATGTTATGCCTGAACTTGCTTTTAGAAAACAATTAGGAAGATATACATATGATTATATTGCAACAGAGCAAATCAGGACGAAAATGAGAACAGGATGTGATCCTGTAACGATTGATGTGGTAGCGACTGATGAGTATTTATATTTGTTGATGCAAGATTCTGATAATAAAAAAAATAGAAATATAGCAGTAATAGATTGGTCAGGTGAGCCTGTGAAATTATTGAAATCAGGAAAGCGTATTCTTTGTTTTACAATAGATGAAAAGGAGCGAAAAGGATATTGTGCTGTTGAAGATGGGGAAATTAAATTGATGTCTTTTGATTTGGACGAATGGGAATAAAGGTGCTGAGTGTATATGGCTGAAGAGAATAAGATATGGAAGGTTGTTAAAGGTAGATTATTTATTTAATGCTCAAAAGTCTGAAATGTTGTCAGATGTTGCTTTGGCTAATGTAGAAGCATTGGCTGGAGAAGAATGGGATGGAGATAATCATTGCTTTATGGATACTGTCTTTTGGGCTTGTTTGAAGTATGCAACAGGAGTAGGTTGTTATTGTGGCTTATAATAATATTGTATGGGGAATACCCCATCCAATTATAAAATTTCAAATGATATGAGATTACGGCTATTTAGTATAATTTGTTCGTTGGCTTGTTTTTCGTGTCAATCAGGGAAACAAGAAGCGTTGAAATATCGGTTAGAAGAAACGGCAGATACCTTGTCTTTTGAAATGTCGTCCAATTCTTCTTTGTTCATCAAATCAATGTCCGTATTTCAGGATGATGAGGGTAAGGAATATATGACTTTTATGAGTAATGAGGCGGAGGAAATCTATGTATATGACTTGATGACAGAAAATTTGGTAAAGACTATTTCCTATGATATGGAAGGCGCAAACGGTGTTGGACCGAAAGCGGCAGGCTTTCTGATGAAAAGTTGGAATGAGATATTCATACCTAACCTCTATTTGCCGGAAATCTCGTTGATAGATAGTTGCGGCTATAAAAAACAAACCTACAAATTGGACAGTCTGGGAAATGGATATGGATTTATACCTACCCGTTCAACCATAGGTACTCCTTTTGTTCTATATGAGGATTTATTGTTTGGAATGCAGTTACCTAACATGCGTTTGGGAGAAGATGCCGTTACGAATAGTCCGGTGGGATTGATGCTTGATTTAGGTAAGAAGGAGATTGATCTCGCTCCCTTCCATTATCCGCATTCCGTCATGAAAAATTCCCAGAAGCCATCGTTAGGGATTGAAACCAAAATGAGCTATTGTTTCAATGGAGAAGAATTGGTATTGTCTTTTGCTTTCGATGAAACTTTATATAAGATGCCGTTGAAAGGGGGAACCACTACATCGCATATCGCATCAAGTTCTTATCTTGGAAAAATCTCTTTGCCGGAAAAAGTTCCTTCAGACTTGATTCTTGCGGCAAAAGAAATGTGCGAATTGCCTATTTATGGGAATATCATATATGATAAATACAGAAATGTATATTATCGGGTCGCTTATCCCCAAAAAGACTATGATATGGATGAAAACTTTGTTGAATTGTGGCAGTCGGGACGAGGTGAATTTTCGATAATGATTTTGGATGAAGGTTTGAATGTCATCGGTGAGACTTTGCTCCCGGAAAATAAATATCGTTCAGACCTCATGTTACTTCTTGAAGATGGTTTATACATCAGCACCAGTCATTATAAGAATACAGCTTTCAATGAAGACCGTTTGGAATTTCAACGTTTTACCCTTTCTGCTATGAGGTAATAACCCAAGAGAACTAAAAAAGGAGAGAAAGAACCCTAAACCTGAAACAGAATTCTTTTCTCTCCTTACCAGTTCTCCTTAAAAAAAGAAAGGAGGTCGCAAAATATTTAAACTTTGTATGTGTAAATAGCTCTTTCTAAAAAAACTTTATGATGAAACAGATTGGTTTTTATAGTATAAGCAGAGGTATTTGTTGGGGGATATTGTCTATCGTTTTTTTTATGTTTGGATGTAGTCGTGAGTCTGTGTGCGGCTTGGATGGTTTCACTGACATTTCAGCTTTGACAATAAAAGATACAATAGAATTGGAAGATAAGAATATTCTTAATCCTCATCATATTTATTATAAGGATAGTTTCCTTATTTTTACTAGTCTCCGTGGACAAAGAGAAATTCAATTGCTAAATCTTTTTACAGAAAAGGTAACGGAATATAATGTGATAGGACAGGGCAGAAATGAAATGTCAGGTTATCATACAGTCCGTACAAATAGTAATAATATGTATTTGTTCGCAGATAATCGTTCGGGAAAGATTTATAGGGTATGTTTGGACTCTTTAAGAGATAAATGACGGGACAAAAGGCTGGAAGTCGTTGGGACGACAAACGGCCGTCACCAATGAAGTCCATTATGAGAACATTCCCCGTAATGCCCTGTTATGGTTGCGTGATTTGACCCGTGGAAAAGAGGAACAGGTTTTCATCCTGAGAGACGGGGAACAGTATTTCTATCGATAACCGGAGCTGCCATGAAAGTAGTGACGTTCATCATCACTTGGTTACTGATACTCGCCGGTTCGGTGGAAGCCGTCTGGGGCTTGCTTCAGGTGTACGGTTACGAACCGTCCAACCATTCGCTGTATGCATTGACAGGTTCGTTCTATAATCCGGGTCCGTATTCGGGTTTCTTGGCGATGTGTGTACCTGTGGCATTTAATGAATGGTTGGAGGGAAAGAGGATTTGGAAACCTATGGCATTGGTGGCACTGGTATTAATGCTGGTGGTGCTTCCTTCGGGCATGAGCCGTTCGGCCTGGGTGGCTGCCTTGGTGGCTTCGGGGTATGTGTTGGGTATGCACTATCGGGAAAAGGTATGCCGGTATTGGAAATACTTTTGTGTTGGTAGTTTATTGTTGGCAGTGCTTGGTGTCGGTGCCTACCTTTGGAAGAAGGATTCTGCCGACGGTCGGTTGCTGATGTGGAAGGTAGCGACTCTGGCGGTGTTGGAGCATTCTTGGCAAGGTGTCGGTTGGGAGAATGTGGCAGGAGCGTATGGGGATGCCCAAGAAAGATATTTTGCATCGGGTATGGCTACAGAGCAGGAAGCACATGTGGCTGGTGCACCGGAATATGTGTTCAATGAGTACTTGCAGGTGGCAATGGCTTGGGGTGTTCCGGCTTTGTGCGGTATCTTGTTGTTGGTAGGCGTTTGTTTCTACTTGGGGCATCGGGATAGGCAGTTTGGTGTATGCGGTGCGCTGCTTTCATTGGCAGTTTTTGCTTTTTCGTCCTATCCTTTCTAATTTATGGAGTTTATAGTGGCTTTCATTGCCTTGCTGGTGGTTTGCTTGCTGAGGTTTCGCAATGTGTACTTGCAAGTGTCGGTATTGGTTATTGGTATAGGTGTCGGTCTTTATCTGTATGATTCTAGAGAAGAACATCCGATGCGGAAAGCTCATACGATGTTCGAGCGTGCTCATTCCTTGCACAAGGCAGGGGAATGGGAGGTTTCTACGGAACTGTTGATGGAAATAATGCGGATAAGTAGCGATGCAATGGTGCTGAACATCATCGGAAAGAACAGTCAGGCATTGGGGCAATATCAAGAGGCGGAACATTGGTTTATCCGTTCCACTCATCGGTTGCCGAACCGTATCTATCCTTACTATCTGTTGGCCAAACTGTATGCGGAGCATCCCAAGTATTTCCCAAGAGAGAAATTGGAGTGGGCGGTACGAATGGTACTGGAGAAGGAAGCGAAGGTAGAATCGACGGCTATTAAGCAGATGAGGGAGGAAGTAAAGTTATTGTTGGATAAAAATCAATCATTCTATGGAAAGTAGGGAAACAATCAAGGAAGAACTTGGTCAGTTGTTGGAAAACTATTATAACGGTTCTTTTGCACAATTGGTGCGTGACTATATCCGTTCTACGAGAATGACAAAGCAGGAGTTGGAGCAGGTGTTGGAGGAGATGAGAAAAGTAAAAGGGGCATGAAGCCCCTTTTATCGTATGTAATGCGCTTCCACTCCAACACGCTGTGCGCACGCTCCCATGGGTGGGTTCTCCTTAAACAAGGATATGTCAATCGTTTCAATCGTAGGGAAGTCGTGGAGGAGGCGACGGGCAATACGTTGGCATACGTGTTCCAATAGTTGGGAGGTGATTTGCATCTCTTCCTTGACTGCTGCATGGATGTCGGCATAGTTCACGGTTCCTTCCAGTTCGTCGGTTTCGGCAGCACGACTGAAATCGGTCTTCAGTCTCAAGTCGATATAGTAATTGGCTCCTACAAGGTTTTCTTGCGGGAGTACTCCGTGAAAGGCGTAGAACTTCATGCCTTCTAAACGTATGTACATGTGGTTGGCTTGCATAATGTGAGATTGAAATAAAAGCCCCTCCGTTCATGAAGGTATGAAGAAGGGGCTTGAGTATATATAAATGATTGAGTAATTCCGGATTTATCCGCAACGTGAAGTACCGCAGTTCTTGCAGATGAGGCAACCTTCTTGGTATATCAAGGTTTCCTGACCGCAGTTCGGACATTTCTGGCCTTCGGCCTTGGTACCGTCTACTACGTATTTCTTCAAAGCGCGTTCCACACCGTTCTTCCAGGTGTTGATGTTTTCGCTATCCAATTGGAGCGAGTCAACCAACTTGATGACACGGTCGATTGGCATTCTCCAACGAAGGACACCCGAAATCAATTTGGCGTAGTTCCAATATTCCTTGTTGAATTTTTCAGACAACCCTTCGATGGTAGTCTTGTAGCCACGCTTGTTTTCGAATTGGAAGTCGTAATGCTTGTGGCCGTCTTCGTCTACATTCTTGATGATACGACCGCTAGTTACTGACTTTGGCAACAAGATGCCTTCTTCATCGTCTTGAAGACCGGTGAAGATTTCGTATGGATGTCCGTCGAGCAAACCTACAAAGGCTACCCATTTTTCCTTGTTGTTCTGGAAACGGATGACATCGGCTTCCAATACCTTCGGACGAACTTCTACTACATCCGGTTGCTTGCAGATAGGTACTTCCTGTTTCTTGTTTTCCTTGGTAGAAATCAAGACACCTGCACGAGAACCGTCACGATATACGGTACATCCCTTACATCCCGAGCGCCATGCTTCTACATAGAGGCGGTTCACCAATTCTTCATCCACATCGTTCGGCAAGTTGATAGTCACACTGATAGAATGGTCTACCCACTTCTGGATTCTTCCCTGCATCTTTACCTTCATCAACCAGTCTACATCGTTTGAAGTAGCCTTGTTGTAAGGTGACTGAGCAACGAGGTCGTCAATTTCTTCTTGGGTATAACGTTTCTTGGTGTCAATGCCATTGGCTTCCATCCAAGTGAGGAACTTGTGGTGGTAAACAATGTATTCTTCGAATGCGTCACCGGTTTCGTCCACGAAGTCTACGTGTACTTGTGGGTCGTTCGGATTTACTTTTCTTCTGCGCTTGTAAACCGGCATGAAGACTGGTTCGATACCCGAGGTTGTTTGAGTCATCAAACTGGTAGTACCGGTAGGAGCGATAGTCAAACATGCGATGTTACGACGGCCATATTGCTTCATTTCTTCGTACAAAGCAGGATCGGCTTCCTTGATGCGGTTTACGAACGGATTGTTCTTTTCGCGTTCCCAGTCGTAGATTGCGAATGCGCCACGTTCCTTAGCCATGTTTACAGAAGAACGGTATGCTTCCAAGGCTACTGTCTTGTGTACTTCTTCAGAGAAAGCAGTTGCTTCTTCTGTACCATAGCGGAGACCCATAGCGGCAATCATGTCACCTTCTGCTGTGATACCTACACCGGTACGACGTCCTTGACCACTCTTCTTGTAGATCTTTTGCCACAAATGTCTTTCGGCTCCCTTCACTTCTTCGTTTTCAGGGTCGGATTCAATCTTTTCCATAATCTTCTCGATTTTTTCCAACTCGAGGTCGATAATGTCATCCATGATACGTTGTGCCAAACCAACGTGCTTCTTGAACAATTCGAAGTCGAAGTAAGCATCCTTGGTAAATGGGTTGACTACGTATGAATAAAGGTTGATAGCCAACAAGCGGCAAGAATCGTACGGGCAAAGTGGAATTTCACCGCATGGGTTGGTAGAAACCGTACGATAGCCAAGGTCGGCATAGCAATCTGGCACTGATTCGCGAAGAATGGTATCCCAGAACAATACACCCGGTTCTGCCGATTTCCAAGCGTTGTGAACAATCTTTTTCCACAAAGCTGTAGCATCAATTTCTTTGGTGAATTGAGGTTCTGTTGCATCAATTGGATATTGTTGGATGTACGGAGTACCGTCTACGGCTGCTTGCATGAAAGCGTCGTCCAACTTAACAGATACATTAGCACCGGTTACTTTTCCTTCAGTCATCTTTGCATCGATGAAGGATTCTGAATCCGGATGCTTGATAGATACACTCAACATCAAGGCACCACGACGACCGTCCTGGGCTACTTCGCGAGTGGAGTTAGAATAACGTTCCATGAAAGGAACCAAACCAGTAGATGTCAAAGCAGAGTTCTTTACTGGAGAACCTTTCGGGCGAATGTGTGATAAGTCATGACCTACACCACCACGACGTTTCATCAATTGAACTTGTTCTTCGTCGATACGGATAATAGCACCGTAGGAGTCGGCTGCACCTTCCATACCGATTACGAAACAGTTGGACAAAGAAGCAACTTGGAAATCATTTCCGATACCTGTCATCGGGCTTCCTTGTGGTACGATGTACTTGAAATGATCGAGTAATTCGAACAATTCTTGTGCACTTAACCCGTTGGCATATTTTGCTTCGATACGGGCTACTTCATTGGCAATACGCCAATGCATATCTTCCGGAGATTGTTCATAAATGTTTCCGAAAGAGTCCTTTACTGCATATTTGTTTACCCAAACTCTTGCAGCCAATTCATCGCCTTTGAAATATTCCAGAGATTTGGCAAAGGCTTCATCGTAGGTGTAGGTTTGTTTTTCCACTTTTATTGAATGTTTATTTTATGGTATAAATTCGTTTGGCTGTAGATGTTTTCGCTTTGCTAATAAATGTCGGTGCAAAGATAGGGATGTCTATTAAATTGGCAAAATAAATAATAAAAAAGTTATCAACAATTTAAAAGTTTTCCATTTTGACTATTTAATATATTGATAAACAAGTTGTTGTAATTTTTAAAATGGTGAAAAGCTTTCCAAAACGATAAATAGGTGTTGATAAAGCATCTATTTTCTGTGTAAATTCTGAAAAGGATATGTTTGTTGTTTTGGTTGAAAATGCGTAAGTTTGCGGAAAAAAGAAAAAAGATGGATTGTATAAAGAATAGACGGACTATCCGTAAGTACAAACAGGAAGAAATTCCTTCTACATTGCTCAATTCGTTGCTTGAAGAAGCGTTCCGTGCTTCTACCATGGGGAATATGCAACTTTATAGTGTTGTCGTTACTCGTGAACCGGAAATGAAGGCTAAGTTGGCTCCTGCACATTTCAATCAACCGATGGTGACTACTGCTCCTGTTGTTTTGACTTTCTGTGCAGATTTCAACCGTTTCAGTAAGTGGTGTAAGTGTCGTAAGGCAGAACCGGGATATGATAATCCTATTTCCTTCATCAATGCTGCCAGTGACGCTTTATTAGTTACCCAAAACTTTTGTACTTTGGCCGAAGCCAATGGTTTGGGAATTTGCTATTTGGGTACTACGGTCTATAATCCGGATCAAATTGTAGAAATTCTTCAATTGCCGGAGTTGGTGATGCCGATAGCTACCATTACAGTGGGTTATCCTGATGAATGTCCGGTGCAGCCGGAACGTTTGCCTTTGGAAGGTATTTTGCATGAAGAGGTCTACCATGATTATACCGACCAGGATATTGATAGAATTTATGCGGCTAAGGAAGCGATGCCGGAGAATCAGCATTTTGTGACTATCAATCAGAAAGAAACCTTGGCGCAGGTGTTTACTGATATTCGTTATAAGAAAGCGGATAATGAGTATATGTCAGGAGTCTTGAAGAAAACATTGAAGCAACAAGGATTTGCGAAATAAAATAAGAAGGGGAAGCATGAAATCTGCTTCCCCTTCTTATTTTATCTTGTCTTTAGTGAGGCTTCTATTTCCTCAATTTCTGCTTTCATGTCTTTGTCTACTTCCACTAAGTCTTTCATGATCTTGCAAGCATGTATTACAGTGGCATGGTCACGTTTTCCAATCAGGTAGCCGATTTTGGAAGTGGAGGTATCTGTATGTTTCTTGGCCAGATACATCGCAACTTGGCGAACTTGTACGATTTCGCGTTTGCGTGACTTGGTATGAAGGACGGATTCGTCCATTTTGTAATGTTCGCAAACCTTGGCAATGATTTCCTCAATGGTAATCGGCTTGTTCTCAATGATACGTACTGCCTTACGGATGATACGTTCAGCCAAATCCATGTCAATATCGCGTTTGAACAAGATAGATTGTGCCAACAAAGAGTTGACGATACCTTCCAGTTCACGTACGCTTTCATCTACATTCTCTGCAATGAAGTTGATAACATTTTCAGGAATGTTCAAACCATCGCGATGGATTTTGTTACGCAAGATATTCTTTCGAAGTTCTTTGTCAGGCTTTTCCAATTCAGCCACCAATCCCCACTTGAAACGGGTCAACAAGCGTTCTTCCATACCTTGCAACATGACAGGAGCACGGTCGGAAGTGAGAATCAATTGTTTGCCATTCTGGTGCAAATGGTTGAAGATATGGAAGAAAGTGTTCTGTGTTTTAGTAACACCTGCAAATTCTTGAATATCATCAATAATGAGCACATCAATGGTTTGGTAGAAGTTTATGAAGTCATTGAAGTGGTTAGTACGTACCGAATCGGTATATTGTACCTGAAACAAATGAGCCGAAATGTATAATACGCGTTTTTCTGGATACAATTCCTTGATACGTGTACCGATAGCATTGGTCAAGTGTGTCTTTCCTACGCCGGATGGACCGTATAGGAACAATGGATTAAATGTCTTAGCCGGATTTTGGGCTACAGTTTCACCTACCGTACGAGAAAATTCATTGCTAATCCCTTTGATGAAGTTTTCAAAGTTGTAGTTCGGGTTCAAATGTGGATCCAAATCCTGTGGAGCAGGAGCTTGCATAGGATTAGGAGTCTTGTTTCCGTTACGGATGGTTTGATGAGCCGGAACCGCAGATGATCGGTTCGTACTTTCCATATTTACAGAAATATGGTTGGTCTTGTCTGTGAGTACAGAATACATCAATCGTGTACCTTCACCAATTTGCTTGTTGAGGGTTGCACGTAACAAATCCGCAAACTTTTCTTCCAGGAATTCATAGAAGAAAGGGCTAGGGACTCCAATGGTCAAAGCTTTGTCCTCGTACTTTAATGGTACGATAGGTTCGAACCAAGTTTTAAAGGTCGTTTCAGGAACATTGTCATGTATCATCTGAAGACAATGTTTCCATAAATTGACGTAATCGTTCTCAATCATAGATAGACATTTATTAATAAAGCGAAACTTCTACGAATGCAAATTTCTAAATGAATTTCTAGAAAAACAAATAACTTTTTTCTTGCATTTTTGAGTAAATCTCTAAGTAGCTTTATTTCAGAAACTTATGAAAATGAGAATTTGGGAGTGTAAAAATAAAATTTGTGTATATCCAAGTGCTTGAAAATAAATAGTTTAATAATTTATTTTATGGACTGTGTCAGTTGTACTTGAATAATAAATAATGGCTTCTCTCCATGGCTATATCCTTAATAGAGGGCATATTGTGAGAGAAGCCATTATTCTTAATTATTTAGATGTTTTCTAGATTATCATTTCTCGGTTTTATCTTTTCTGCCGAAAAGAGAGAAGTGTACATATCGCTTTGGATGAGCTTTCAAATCTTCCAAGAGTGATGCTGCATTAGCAGTTGTTGCACTTAAATTATTATACAATGTAGGATCGTTAAACAACAAGCCAACGGTGTTGTCCTTATTGTTCAACTTGTTGGTGAGTGTCTGTACATTATATAAGGTAGAATCAATCTTCTGCATAGTTCCTGCATAGTCGATTCCTTTCAGGTTTTCGCTGATAACAGTGACGTTTTCTGCGATGGTAACCATACGGTTGGTCAAGAGTGGCAGATCGTTTTGCATCAACTGGTTCAATTGACGAGTAGTAACATTTAGATTGGCTGTTAACTTTTCGGTATTTTCCAATGTTGCACTCAATGCCGGATTGGCTAAGAGTTGGTTCAATGAATGCAGAATGGAGTCCATCTTTGGCATTAATTGTTCTACTTTAGGCATGATACCTTCGGCTACACCCATGAGCCCGTTATTGACTTTACCGGGGAGAGTATCACCCGGCTGGTAAGATTCTTTGCTGCTCAAATTTAAGATGAGATTCATTTTGACAGTACCTAACATGTCTGTAACCAATTCACCTTGACTGTGTGTTGGAATCTTCATGTCGTTATCCAATTCGACTTCAACCACCACGTGTCCAGGATTGGCGTGATTGTATTGGATATCTCTTACCAAACCGATTTTGTATCCGCTGGCAAATACCGGGCTAGAAACGGCTAATCCATTGATGTCGGTAAACTCTACATAGTAGTAACTGGATGCTTGAAACATACGGACACCCTTCAAATAATTGATTCCAAAAAAGAGCAATGCAATGGCTGCAATGCCAATAAAACCTATTTTAACTTCTTTCTTCATATTCTCAATTGTACATTTAGTTAATTATCTATTGTTCTTGAATTCTTTGATTGCTTGGTTTACATCCATTTTCTTGCCATTCTTGAAAGCAATGATGAATGCTCCCTTGAATTTGGTTTCAATCTGGCGTTTGGTCCGTAATACTTTGTTGTAGTCGGTGCTTTCGCCATAAGTATACTTGTATATACCTTTTTCTTGATAATGACTTACAGGGGAAAGTCCCTTGAACTGTTTATGGTTTGCTGATAATTTTTTGTCAGATGTCAATATCTGAATCTTGAATATCGGCTTATCGCTAGTAACCGTTTGCTTCTTAGGGGCAGCCGAAGGCTTTTTATCCGCTTGGGAAATAACTTTAGGTTTTGTCGGAGACTCATTTCTTCTGGCAATAGGGGAGCCGTTCTGTTCCTTGTATTTCATGAAAGCACGATAGATGCTTTGTGCTAAAGCATCGGTTCCGGCTTCGGATAGCAAATATCTTTCTTCGTCCGGTGTGGAGATATAGCCCAATTCTACCAATACCCCTGGCATGGTTGTTTCCCGGAGAACGAGAAATCCGGCCTGATGTACTCCTTTATCGATACGTTTGGCTGTATTCTTGAATTGACGTTGGATTTGTGTGGCCAATTGGACACTCTTTTCCATATTTTTGTCTTGCAAGAATTCAAAGATAATATAACTTTCAGAAGAATTCGGGTTAAAGCCAGCGTATCGTTGTTCGTAGTCGTTCTCGATCAAGATTACGGCATTTTCTTTTTTAGCAACCTCCAAATTGTCTTCTGTACGGTGAAGCCCTAATGTGTAAGTCTCAGTTCCACGTACGGTTCTTCCGCGTGCAACGGAATTGGTATGGATGGAAATGAACAAGTCGGCTTTAGCGTTGTTTGCAATTTGGGCACGTCTGTCCAGTCCTACGAAAGTGTCTTTGTCTCGGGTATAGACGATACTTACATCATTGCAATTACTTTGGATAAGTTTACCTAGTTTCAAGGCAACGTTCAGATTGATGTTCTTTTCTTTGCCTCGCTTGCCGATGGCACCAGGGTCACGACCACCATGACCAGGGTCAATAACTACTATAAAATTCCTGTTTCCCGCTTGTGCTCTGACAAAGGGAAGTACCGACCAAAGGGTACACAAGAGAATTATTATGTAACTTCTGTTCATTATCATATTTATAAGGTGCAAAGTTAGCCATTTTTAATGAAAATAGGGCAGATGTTCTGAAGTTTTCCGGATTTAAGACGAAAATGATGTGAAAACCCGAAAAATAGAAAAGTGCAAATACTTTGATGTCTGATGCAAAATACCGAAACGTTAGAGAAATCTGAATCTTTGTGATTTTGTTTGAAGATTATTTCGTATTATTGCAAAAAATAAACGATTGAAGATGGATGCACTTGCTATCATTGATAAATATTATCCTGAGGATAATGAGTTAAAACGGATTTTAGTTACGCATAGCCGATCGGTAGCCGATAAGGCGCTTTGGATTGCTGATATTCATCCGGAGTTGGAACTTGACAAACAATTTTTGGAAGAAGCGGCTTTGTTGCATGATATCGGTGTTTTTCTGACTGATGCACCGGGTATTCATTGTTATGGAACACATCCTTATATCTGTCATGGATACTTAGGATCACAATTGTTGCAGCAAGAAGGTTTTTTGCGCCATGCTTTGGTATGTGAACGACATACGGGAGCCGGAATGTCCTTGCAAAGTATTCTTGAACAAAATTTACCCGTCCCACATCGTGAAATGGTACCGGTATCGTTGGAAGAACAAGTCATCTGTTTTGCAGACAAATTCTTTTCCAAGACCCGTCTTGATAGTGAAAAGACTATCGAGAAGGCGCTCAAAAGTATATCTAAATATGGAGAAGATGGGGTAATCCGTTTCAATAATTGGTGTGAACGCTTCTTGTAAGCCTTAAAAATACATTAAAATTCAAGTAAATCCTTTATAATTGGCGGATAATGCTTAATTTTGCCCTCTTGAAGTGAAAGAAAAGAACGAATGACGCAAAACAAACTACATAGAATTATCCCTTTTTTACTGTTGGCTGTTGCCCTGATGCTTAGTGTGGAGTCGGGAGCCCAGCGGGCGCGTAATCGTCGTCGGGGTATAAATGATACGGTCCGAGTGGATTCACTTGGAGCGGATACCCTTGCAGTGGATTCAGTGGGAGCAAAAAAGAAGGAGCCGCTGGATGCTCCGGTGGTGTATGAAGCCAATGACTCTATTGTGTTCATGGATGGTTTGGTACATTTGTATGGCCAAAGTAAGGTGAATTACGAGAAGATTGAATTGACTTCAGAAATCATTACCATGAATATGGACAGTAGTACGGTTTTTGCACGTGGTATTGTCGATAGTACAGGAGTGGAAACAGGCTTGCCGGTCTTTAAGGATAGCGATACGCCTTATGAATCGAAGGAGATGCGCTATAACTTCAAGAGTAAGAAAGGTTTCATCAACCAGATCGTTACTCAACAAGGGGAAGGGTATGTGATAAGTAAGGAAGCAAAGAAAGGTGCAAACGATGAAATTTATATGAGGTCTGGCCAATATACCACTTGCGACCATGAACATCCTCATTTCTATTTGAAACTTTCTATGGCCAAGGTACGTCCAAAGAAAAACGCAGTTTTTGGTCCTGCTCAATTGGTGGTGGAAGATGTTCCGCTTCCTATTGCTGTTCCGTTTGGTTTCTTCCCGTTTAACAGTAGTTATTCATCCGGCTTCATTATGCCGACTTTCGGTGATGAAATGAACCGTGGTTTTTATTTGCGTGACGGGGGGTATTATTTCGCTATCAATGATAATATGGACTTGAAGGTATTGGGCGAAATCTTTACCAAAGGTTCATGGGGACTTTCTACTCAATCCAATTATGCAAAGCGTTATAAATATAGCGGTTCGTTCAATGCCAGTTATTTGGTGACTAAGACAGGGGAGAAGAACATGCCGGACTATATGGTAACGAAGGACTTGAAGTTTGCTTGGAGTCATCGACAGGATCCGAAGGCTAGTCCGAACAGTACTTTTTCTGCGAATGTGAATTTTGCAACCAGTAGTTATGACCGCCGAAACTTAAGCAGTTTGTACAATCCGGAGCAATATTCCAATAATACGAAGGCGTCTAGTGTGAGTTATTCCCGTACATTCCCTTCTATCGGTTTGAATTTGTCAAGTACGTTCAATATCACACAAAATACACGTGACTCTTCTATCAGTGTGACTTTGCCGGATTTGAATATCTCTTTGAATCGTATTTATCCGTTCAAACGTAAGAAATCGGCAGGAGAAGAACGATGGTATGAAAAGATTTCTTTCCAATATACCGGTCGAATGACAAATTCGATTACGACCAAGGACAATTTGCTTTTGAAGCAAGGTTTGAGTAATTGGAACAATGGTATGCAACATACTATCCCGGTAAGTGCTACATTTACTTTATTCAAATACTTCAATGTGGTTCCTTCATTCAATTATACAGAACGTTGGTATACCCGCAAGGTGCTTCAAAGTTATGACCCGACTGTAGCTGGAAGTATACGTAAGGATACAATCAATGGCTTCAACCGTTTGTATAATTACAATATGAGTCTGCAGGTGAATTCTAAGTTGTATGGTTTCTTTAAGCCATGGAAGGTGTTTGGCGATAAAGTTCAGATGATTCGTCACGTCTTTACTCCGTCTGTCAGCTTTAGTTATGCTCCGGACTTTGGTCAATCTCGTTATGGCTATTACGATACTTATACTTATACAGATGAAAAGGGTGAAGTTCGTACAGTGGAATATTCTCCTTATCAAGGTATGGCATTTGGGGTACCAGGTAAGGGTATGCAGAAGTCATTCAACTTTGCTATCGACAATAATGTAGAAATGAAGATCAAGTCGGATAGTGATACGACAGGTGTGAAGAAGATTAGTCTGATTGACCAATTATCGGCCAATATGTCTTATAATGCGGCAGCGCAAACACGTCCTTGGAGTGATTTGAGCATGAACTTGCGTTTGAAGTTGACCAAGAGTTATACCTTTAATATGAATGCATCGTTTGCAACGTATGCTTATCAGTATGACGATCGTGGCAATATTGTTGTGGGTGATCGGACTGAATGGTCGTATGGCCGTTTCGGACGTTTCCAAGGATATAGCGGTTCTTTCTCCTATACCTTTAATAATGACACTTGGAAAAAGTGGTTTGGCTCAAAGGATGAAGAAGAAAACAATAAGGGAAACAAGAATGATGATAAAGAAGGGGAATATGATGATGAATATTTGAGTGAGGAGGAACAGGCTGAATTGAAAAAGAAGCAATCACAACCCCGTAAGAAGGAAAAAGCAAATATTAGCGAAGATGGCTATATGGCATTCAAGATGCCTTGGTCGTTGAGTTTGAGCTATAGTTATAGTATCCGTGAGGATAGGAATAAGGAGAAGTTCAATCGTAAGACCATGCGTTATCCGTATGCATTGACCCATTCGTTGAATGCGAGTGGTAATGTCAAGTTGGGTAGCCGTTGGAATATAAACTATTCATCGGGTTATGACTTTACTCAGAAGAAGATGTCCATGACAACCGTGAATATTACACGTGACTTGCATTGCTTTACCATGAGTTGTGGTTTGGTGTTTGGTCCGTTTACTTCTTATAACTTTAGTATCCGTGCTCTTTCAAGCATGTTGACGGATGCATTGAAGTGGGATCAGCGAAGTAATACAGGTAGTGCAGTTACTTGGTACTAAAATAAAAAAGCGGAAGTCTCAAAACTTCCGCTTTTTGTTTGAATAGTATGCTATGAATTAGTGACAATGGCCACAGCCTTCGCCACATCCGTCACCACAATCGCTTCCACAGTCGCCACCGCAACAACCGCATCCGCATTCTCCGCTAAGCATATTTAATGTGCTTTGGATTTCTTCGTTTGTAGCCGGACGTGAAGTTACCACTTGGCCGATGAAAGTCAAATCCTTGCCAGCGTGTGGGTGGTTCAAGTCTACAGTTACAGTTGTGTCTGTGATTTCTCCCACTGTTGCGTAGAAATGATGACCTTCATTATCTTGCAAAGGAACGATGCTACCTGTGAAAATACGTTCGCTGTCAAAAACACCGTCAATAGTGAACATGTCCTTTGATACAGTACGAACACCTTCTGGCATATATTCGCCATAAGCTTCTGCACATGGGATTACAAATTCAAACTTATCGCCTTCGTTTAACGGAGTGATTTCATTTTCGAAACGCTCAAGAGCAGTGCCTAATCCAGAAATGAATTGGAACGGATGTTCTACAGTTGCTTCTTCTACCAACTCAGGCTTGCCTGCTTCCATGACATACAATTTGTATGCTACGGTAATGTACTTATTTTCCATTGTTTATTAAATTATAAATATTGTTTTCGTGCCGCAAAGATACGCATAAAATATGATTCTTCCTAAGGTTCTATAAAGTGGAATGAAAACTTATATTCTGTTTGTTAAAACTAGAATTTTCTTACATATGAATATTTGAATGAAAAAAAAGTGTTATTTTGTTTGTGTATTAAGAAAAACAATATACCTTTGCGCTCATAGATTAATAAAGAGAGAATATGAGTATTACTAATTTGATTAACCTAGCAGTTTTGCAAGTTATTCGCGTCGTGGTGGTCACATCAAGAGGTGAGAAAGGTTACATGTGTTAGTAATTTATGAAGAATGTTATTAGTAAGCCTTTCTCAATTTATTGAGGAGGGCTTTTTTCTTGAATTGTAAATAGATTGTAAATATGAAAATACAGTTGCGTAGTTCGTTCAGTACCCAAGGACGCCGTATGGCTGGAGCACGTGCATTATGGGTAGCCAATGGAATGAAGAAAGAAATGATTGGTAAACCTATCGTTGCTATCGTAAATTCATTTACTCAGTTTGTGCCGGGACATACGCATTTGCATGAGATTGGTCAACAAGTAAAAGCAGAGATTGAGAAACTTGGCTGTTTTGCTGCAGAGTTCAATACGATTGCTGTGGATGATGGAATTGCGATGGGACATGATGGTATGCTTTATTCTTTGCCAAGCCGTGATATTATAGCCGACAGTGTAGAGTATATGGTAAATGCGCATAAGGCAGATGCCATGGTCTGTATCAGTAATTGCGATAAGATTACTCCGGGTATGTTGATGGCAGCTATGCGTCTGAATATTCCAACTGTATTTGTATCGGGAGGTCCAATGGAGGCCGGAGAATGGAATGGTCAGCATTTGGACTTGATTGATGCCATGATTAAGAGTGCAGATGCCTCGGTGAGCGATGAGGAAGTGGCTCAGATTGAAAATCATGCGTGTCCTGGTTGTGGATGTTGTTCGGGTATGTTTACTGCAAATTCCATGAATTGTTTGAATGAAGCGCTTGGTATGGCTCTTCCTGGTAATGGGACCATTCTAGCTACCCATGTCAATCGTGCCCAATTGTTTAAGGATGCTGCGGCTCTGATTGTCAAGAATGCCTATAAATATTATGAAGAAGGAGACGAAAGCGTATTACCTAAAAGCATTGCGACTCGTGAAGCCTTTTTGAATGCCATGACGTTGGATATTGCTATGGGTGGTTCTACCAATACTGTTTTGCATTTGTTGGCTATCGCTCATGAAGCAGAAGTAAACTTTACAATGGACGACATTGATCTGTTGTCTCGTCGGGTTCCATGCCTTTGTAAGGTAGCACCGAATACACAGAAATATCATATCCAGGATGTGAATCGTGCCGGTGGTATTCTTAATATTTTGGCAGAACTCTCAAAAGGCGGATTGTTGGATACATCGGTAGGTCGTGTAGATGGCATGACTTTAGCAGAAGCGATTGCTAAATACAATATAAATAAGGTAGAAGAGGCTGATGCTGATGCATGGCGTATCTACACCAGTGCGCCTGCCAATAAATTCAATATCCAACTTGGTTCACAAAACACTTATTATCAAGCATTGGATACTGACCGGTCGAATGGTTGTATCCGTGACCTAGAACATGCTTATAGCAAGGATGGCGGACTGGCTGTGTTGAAAGGAAACATTGCTCAAGACGGTTGTGTGGTTAAGACTGCTGGTGTGGATGAAAGCATATGGAAATTTTCTGGGCCGGCTAAGGTCTTTGATTCACAAGAAGCGGCATGCGATGGCATTTTAGGTGGTAAGGTTGTAAGTGGTGACGTAGTAGTCATTACCCACGAAGGACCGAAGGGTGGACCGGGTATGCAAGAAATGTTGTATCCTACATCATATATAAAGAGTAAGCATTTAGGTAAGGAATGTGCTTTGATTACAGATGGACGATTTTCGGGTGGTACATCTGGATTGAGCATCGGACACATTTCGCCAGAAGCTGCAGCCGGTGGAAATATTGGAAAGATTGTGGATGGAGACATCATTGAAATTGATATTCCTAACCGAAGCATCAATGTGAAACTGAGCGATGAAGAACTGAATAATCGTCCGATGACTCCGGTCACTCGTAATCGTGTGGTAAGCAAGAGTTTGCGCGCTTATGCCAGCATGGTAAGTTCGGCAGACAAAGGCGGAGTACGAATCATTGATTAAGGGAAATTATGGAAAAACAAAGAATAACTGGAGCGGAAGCGATGATGCGTTCCTTGGAGTACCAGGGAGTGAAAACCTTGTTTGGTTATCCTGGTGGTAGCATCATGCCGACTTTCGATGCATTATATGGTCATCGTGACAAATTGAATCATATTTTGGTGCGTCACGAACAAGGTGCTGCGCATGCTGCACAAGGTTTTGCCCGTTCATCGGGTGAAGTCGGGGTCTGTTTGGTAACTAGTGGTCCGGGTGTGACTAATACGATTACTGGTATTGCAGATGCTATGATCGATAGCACACCGATTGTGGTGATTGCTGGTCAGACACCTACCTCTTTGTTGGGTACGGATGCGTTTCAGGAAGTCGATTTGGTAGGTATCACCCAACCAATCTCGAAGTGGAGTTATCAGATCCGTTCGGCCAAGGATGTGGCTTGGGCAGTAGCACGTGCTTTTTATATTGCCAAGAGTGGTCGTCCAGGGCCTGTTGTGCTTGACTTTACCAAGAACGCACAGACCGAAATGGTAGATTATGAACCGATGAAGGTGGACTTCATTCGTAGTTACGATCCGATTCCAGATACTGATCGTGTGGAACTTCAACATGCTGCCGATTTAATCAATAACGCTGAACGCCCATTTGTGTTAGTAGGTCAGGGAGTAGAGTTAGGAAATGCACAGGAAGAACTTCGCTCTTTCCTTGAAAAAGCGGATATTCCTTGTGGACGTACATTGCTCGGCCTTTCGGCTATCCCAACAGACCATCCTTTAAATAAAGGTATGCTCGGTATGCATGGTAATCTCGCTCCGAACGTCAAGACGAATGAATGTGATGTACTCATTGCGGTGGGTATGCGTTTCGATGACCGTGTAACAGGTAATCTTGAAACTTATGCTCGTCAGGCAAAGATTATCCACATGGATATTGATCCGTCTGAAATCAATAAGAACGTGAAGGTGGATGTGCCTGTCCTTGGCGATTGCAAGGAGACTTTGGCAGAACTTACCAAACTTGTGCGTGAAGCGAAGCATACTGATTGGATTGCTAGTTTTGATGAACATGAAAAGACGGAATTTGAAAATGTCATAGCAAAAGAACTTTTTCCGGAGGAAGGTCCGTTGAATATGGGTGAGGTGGTGCGTGCCGTTAGCGAAGCAACTAATCATGAAGCGATATTGGTAACGGATGTCGGTCAGAATCAGATGATGGCTGCCCGTTATTTTAAATATACTCAAAAACGTAGTATCATAACCTCTGGTGGATTGGGTACGATGGGATTTGGTTTGCCTGCCGCTATCGGTGCTACTTTTGGTTGTCCGGATCGTACGGTTTGTGTGTTTATGGGCGATGGCGGTTTGCAGATGAACTTACAAGAATTGGGTACAATTATGGAACAGCAAGCTCCTGTGAAGATGATCTTAATGAACAACAATTACCTTGGTAATGTACGTCAATGGCAAGCCATGTTCTTTGGAGGTCGATATTCGTTTACCCCAATGGTGAATCCTGATTATATGCAGATTGCTAAGGCTTATGGTATTCCGTCACGCCGTGTAATTAATCGTGAGGATTTGGCAGATGCCATTCAGGAAATGCTTGCAGCTGATGGTCCGTTCTTGTTGGAAACATGTGTCATTGAAGAAGGTAACGTGTTGCCGATGACCCCTCCGGGAGGAACGGTGAATGAAATGTTGTTGGAATGTTAATTGACGGGATTATGAATAAGAAACTATATACGATAATTGTACATTCGGAAAACATAGCTGGTTTGCTGAATCAGGTAACGGCTGTGTTTACCCGCAGACAAATTAATATCGAGAGCTTGAATGTATCGGCTTCGTCTATTCAGGGAATCCACAAATATACCATTACCTCATGGACCGACGAGGAAACGATAGAGAAGGTGGTGAAACAGATTGAGAAAAAAATAGATGTGCTTCAGGCTAACTATTTTGTAGATGAGGAAATTTATCAGCATGAGATAGCATTGTATAAGCTTTCTACTCCAGAGTTCCAGAACGATCCAATGGGTTCTAAGGTGATCCGCCGACATAATGCTCGTATTGTGGAAGTGAACCCTGTTTACTCGATTGTGGAAAAAAATGGCATGAGTGAAGATATAACTGGGCTTTACGAAGAATTGAGTGCGTTGGGCTGTGTACTTCAGTTTGTCCGTTCCGGCCGTGTAGCTATAACCAAGAGTAATTTTGAGCGTGTGAATGAATACCTCGATTATCGCGAGGAAAAGTATAGAAAACAGAAGCAGGAAGGCCATGAGTAATAGTCAAGTTGGAACATACAAGTTCGAAGCATTTCCTTTTCATTTGGATGTTAGGGGTAAACTTTCCATGGGTGAATTGGGTAAGCACTTGTTGAATTGTGCGGATGCCTATGCAGCCGAAAGAGGCTTTGATGTCGTTGAACAGGGAGGAGAACATTATACATGGGTGCTTTCTCGTTTGGCTATTGAATTGGAAGATTTGCCTTCTTGCCATGAAGATTTCAGTATTCAGACATGGGTGGAGAATGTGTATCGTCTTTTTGCTGACCGTAATTTCGTCATCTGTAATAAGGATGAAAAGCCTATTGGTTATGTTCGTTCTGTTTGGGCCATGATTAGTATGGAAACCCGTAATCCGGCTAATTTGTTGGACTTACATGGAGATCGAATTACGAATAGCATTTGCGAAAAGGAATGTCCTATAGCCAAGC
Organism: Phocaeicola sp.; assembly: GCA_045121515.1. Lineage (GTDB taxonomy): Bacteria > Bacteroidota > Bacteroidia > Bacteroidales > Bacteroidaceae > Phocaeicola. Next base: position 46,577 of record JBGVGD010000021.1, read on the forward strand.
CAGGGCGTATTAAGGTGTCTCAACAAGAAGCAGTGAGCGAATACGTGTCTAAATACAGTGACTTGGATATTAATGGTCATGTCAATAGTATTAAATATATTGAACACATTCTGGATATCTTCCCATTGGATACCTATAAGAAAAAGGTTTTGAAACGATTTGAGATAGCCTATTTGGCAGAAAGTTACTATGGCGATGCTCTCAGTTTCTATGTGGAAGAAAAGAACGAAAACGAATACGATGTAGAAATAAAAAAGAATAACCAGGAGGTGGTTGTTCGTACTAAAGTGATATTTAAGTAAGAAATAATATTCAATAATAAAAGAAATAAGAAATTATGGCACAAATGAATTTTGGCGGTGTCATCGAGAATGTAATGACCCGCGAAGAGTTTCCATTGGAAAAAGCTCGTGAGATTTTGAAAGATGAAACCATTGCTGTTATCGGTTATGGTGTACAAGGTCCAGGTCAGTCATTGAATCTTCGCGACAACGGATTCAATGTAATCGTTGGTCAGCGTCCGGGTAAGACTTACGAAAAGGCTATATCAGATGGTTGGGTACCGGGTGAAACTCTTTTCGGTATCGAAGAGGCTTGTGAAAAGGCTACTATCGTAATGTGTTTGTTGAGCGATGCTGCTGTCATGAGTGTGTGGCCAACTATCAAGCCATATTTGACTCCGGGTAAGGCATTGTATTTCTCACACGGTTTTGCTATTACTTGGAATGACCGTACAGGTGTGGTTCCTCCAACAGATATCGACGTAATCATGGTAGCTCCAAAGGGTTCTGGTACATCACTTCGTACTATGTTCCTCGAAGGTCGTGGCTTGAACTCATCATACGCAATTTATCAGGACGCTACAGGTAAGGCTTGGGAAAAGACGATTGCTTTGGGTATCGGTATTGGTTCGGGTTACTTGTTCGAAACGACTTTCATCCGCGAGGCTACTTCAGACTTGACAGGTGAACGTGGTTCGTTGATGGGAGCTATCCAAGGCTTGCTTTTGGCTCAGTACGAAGTGTTGCGTGAAAATGGTCATACTCCATCCGAAGCATTCAATGAAACCGTAGAAGAATTGACTCAATCGTTGATGCCTTTGTTTGCAAAGAACGGTATGGACTGGATGTATGCCAACTGTTCTACTACAGCTCAGCGTGGTGCTCTTGATTGGATGGGTCCATTCCACGATGCTATCAAGCCAGTAGTAGAAAAGCTTTACGCTAATGTGAAGTGCGGTAACGAAGCGCAAATTTCTATCGATAGCAACTCGAAGCCAGACTATCGTGAAAAGTTGGAAGAAGAATTGAAGGCTCTCCGCGAAAGCGAAATGTGGCAGACAGCCGTAACTGTTCGTCAGCTTCGTCCTGAAAATAATTAATTGAAAGTTTAATTTCATAATGTCATTCAGAGGTATGTATTCCCCTGGATGACATTTTTATGTTTGATAAATATGGAAACAAATTTCTTGGAAATTATCCGTACTCGCAGAAGTTATCGGGCTTATAAGCCGGAACAAATTACGGATGAACAGTTGAATGCCGTTTTGGAAGCCGGTACATACGCGCCTACTTCCAGAGGCTTGCAATCGCCTTTCATTGTTGCTGTTCAAAATGAAGATTTAAAGCTTCGTTTGGCAAAGATGAATGCGGAGATCATGGGAGTTACTACCAATCCGTATTACGATGCTCCTACATACGTATTAGTGTTTGTTCCTGCTGATGCTCCGAATGGCATTCAAGATGCCAGTTTGGTTTTGGAGAATATGATGCTTGCTGCTCATGCTCAAGGCTTAGGAAGTTGCTGGATACATCGTGAGCGTGAGATGTTCGCTACTGAAGAAGGGAAGGAGTTGATGAAGCAATGGGGGTTACCTGAAGGCTTGATAGGCATAGGTGCTTTGGCATTGGGCTATCCAGAGGGCGAACCTTCTCCAGCAAAGCCTCGTAAGGAAGGGTATACACGGATTATTCGCTAGTAGATGAATGACTATAAAAAAAGCTGAACCAATTGGTTCAGCTTTTTTTATAGGATAGATGTTTGTTTCTAATTATTAGAAGTACAAGTAACGGTCATCCTTTACGTTAGCCTTTTCATACAAGTCATTGATGAAGCTGCTAGCGAAACGAGCTGACATAGTAGCCAAAGTAGTTTCTTCGTTCTTAGCGTTGAATTCTTCAGCGTTGTTTTCCTTGTTGATTACTTGCATAACATATACTGCTGCATTACCCTTAACCGGAGCAGTAGCCTTGTTCAATTCGCTCTTGCTTGCGATAGCACCCAAAACAGGTTCGCTGGCACGAGTTACACCTACATAAGTAGGAGCACCGAATGTGATGTGCTTGATAGTGTCGCTTACTGCATTAGCCATACCCTTTACTTGTTCAAGGCTAGCACCATTCATTTGAGCCAAGATCTTTTCAGCCTTCTTGTCGCGGAGGATTTCCATTCTCAACATATCAGCAACAGTGTTGATGTTGCGGTAACCTACCGGGTTGATCTTTTCCAAAGCAACTACCATCATGTGGTCGTTTTCGCCACATTCGTACAATGGAGAAACTTCACCTTCGTTAGCTTCGAAAATCCACTTCAATGCTTCGCGAGTGTTCTTAACACCACCTACATAGTGTTCGTTGTTACGGAAGTCAGCACGTTCCAACAAACGGTAACCGCTTTCTTCTGCGTTTTCAACCAACTTGTCCAATGTAGTGTTCTGAGCAACGAACTGGCTGAAGTCGTTGTATGCCTTGTTATAAGTTTCCTTGCTGAATTCTACCGGACGCTTGATAACAGCAATCTGATACTTATCCTTGATAGCCTTCTTGTCCAATACTTGAAGGATTACATTTACTTGACCCAATTCAAGGTTTACGAATTCTTTCTTGTTACCATTGATCAAAGCCTTGATGTACTTAGCGTTGTCTGCATCGAGAGCAGCACCTTCATAGCTAGGAGCAGTCAACCAAGTGCTTTCACCAGTCTGGCCATAAACCTGAGCAATTTCTGCAAAGTCAGCACCACCCGTCAAAGCTGTATAGATACTGTCTGCCAAAGTCTTTGTCTTTTCAGCAGTTTCTGCGTAAACTTGGATTTGACGGAATTGAACAGAGTCAGCAAGAGCTTCCTTCTTCAATACTTGCATTGCGTTGTAAGAATCGTCAGCAGCATTGTAATAAGGACCGTAAACTTCGCCTACCTTTACAGAGTCGATGCGTGTAGCGATATCGCTTGGATATACAGCCTTGTTGATAGCTACTTCAGTAAATGGAATAACTGAACCTGTAGAACGGATGAAAGCAGCCATTTCTGTTGCATCCTTCAACTGGTTAGCATATTCAGTAACTTCGTTCAACAATTCTGCGCGGTCTGCTTCAGATGGAGTTACCAATACATCGATGTACTTGATGTTACGAGTTTCCATCAATTGCTTGTATGCTTCCTTCTTTTGGTTGTAAAGCGCCTTGATTTCTTCGTTGCTAACAGTGATAGTAGTATCGTTTACTGAAGAATATGGGATAGCAGCCAACAAAACATCTGCTTGTTGTGTGCGGCTTGCGAAAGCGTCTTCTGCAGAAACTGGATTAGAAATCAATGATTTTGCAATCAAGCTTTGGTACTTTTCAGCCAACAATGACTGCTTCAATGTCTTTTCGATGAAGTTCCAGAAAGCACCCATCTGCTGATAGTATTCTACATACTGAGCAGGAAGTTGGTTGGCAGTAGAACCCAAGTTAGAGTATTCTACCAAGAACTTCTTCAACATGTCCTTATCGAAAGCACCCGTTTGTGGATTACGGAACGGAGTCTGCATCAACAATGGGTGAACACCCTGTTCGATTACATCCTGAATTTCAGCATCGCTAACCTTCAACCCCAACTTTTCAGCTTCAGTTTCAATCAACTTATTGTTGATGTATGATTGCCATACTTGATCCTTAACTTGTGTAAGTTGGTCATCGTTCAAAGCAGATGTACCTTGAGTCATCTTGATGACTTCTGTGTATTCATCTACCAATGCCTGATAATCTTGAGCAGAGATTGTTTCTCCGTTTACTTCTCCAATGTCTTGGCGGCCCTGATGCGGTTGGATAGCTTTCCAAGCGTCACCTGCAACGAATGCAAAAAGAGCAAGACCAATGACGGCGACCAAAAGTGGTCCTCTGTTTCTGATTTTTTGTAATGTTGCCATTTAATTTATTGTTTTTTTGTTTATTGTTTTCTATACGTTTGCATTTTAGCGCACAAAAATACAAAAAATGAAATTGATAATCTATTTTATTTTGAAAAAAAATAGTTATTCATTCACTTTTAGTTTGACCAATTCTATTTTTGTTGCTGTAACTTTGAGAATACGGAACTGAAAGTTTCCCAACGTTATAATTTCATGAGCCTTTGGGAAACTTTGATATTCATGTAGTATAAGTCCTCCGATAGTTTGGTATTCATCGCTTTCCGGCAATTCCAAAGAGAACATTTCATTGGCCTTTTCAATGTCCAGACGACCGGAAAGTACATATTCGTTGTTGCCTACCTCTTTTGCCACGTAGGATGTAGTATCGTGTTCGTCTTCGATTTCGCCAAAGATTTGTTCCACCAAATCCTCCAATGCAACGATACCAGAAGTACCACCGAATTCGTCCACGACTACCGCCAATGATTTTTTCTGTTGCATGAAAATCTTCATGAGCTTGTTGGCGTTCATGGTTTCCGGTACAATCGGAAGTTGTCGGATGCATTGTTGCCAGTTCTCTGGTTCCCGGAACAGTTCCGATGAGTGGATGTATCCGGTAATGTTGTCAATATTATCTTGGTAAACGATGATTTTACTGATACCCTTTTCAACGAAAAGCTCCATCAATTCTTCCATTGAGGCATCGTCTTCAATGGCAATGATTTCAGTTCTAGGAACCATACAGTCACGTATCTTGATGCTGGAAAAGTCCAAAGCATTCTGGAAAATCTTGACTTCGGTGTTAATTTCTTCTTCGTTGGAAGAGTTCTCTATACTGCTTTGGATAAAATGGTCCAAATCCACTTTCGTGAATGCCTTTTCACTGGCTTCTTTGTTGATTTTAGTTCCAGTCAGGAGCAATAGAATACCGGATATGCCGGAAGCGAATTTGCTGATAGGGTAGAGCACTATGTAGCAAATGAATGTAGGGAGAGCAAATAAACTTAAAGTAAAGTTTGGGTTAATCTTGAACAGTGTTTTAGGAAGGAACTCTCCAGTAACTAAAATAATTAAGGTAGATATGATGGTTTGAGTAAGCACGAGCAGGAACTCATTGGTAATATATCCGGCCAATAAGTTCTGTTCGATTAATTCGGCCATTAAGATACCATAAATGACCAATGCGATGTTGTTTCCTACCAACATGGTAGAAATGAAGTTGTTGGGGTTATGATAAAAAATGGATAGGATACGGGACGTGATGCTTTGTTCGTTCCTGTCCATTTCAAAGCGTAGCTTGTTGGATGAAACAAAGGCTATTTCCATGCCGGAAAAATAGGCGGAAAAAGCCATTGTTATAAGGATCTGTATGATAATCTCCATAATCTCTTAGAGTTTTTATCTATTTGTGACGCTGATATTCAAGCTGTCTTGAGGCTGGGTTGTAACTGTAGGTGCTGTATCTTCAATGGTAAATATACCTGTTGTGTTTTTAATTTCATATTCACTTAAGTCCTGGTTGGATTCAAATCCATATCCTTTAATGACTTTATCCTCTTGTTCTATCTGAATGAATTTGTCGGAATATACCTTTTCCTTCTTTTCATCCCAAAAGAGCAGGTCTGTCTGGAATCTGTCACCACGTTGGCTGAGAATCTGTACATGACCTCTCAGTTCCCATAATTTCTTCTTTTCGTGATAGTAGGCTGTATCTGCTTTGATGCTGGCATCGACACGGAATAGAGTATCGAATTTTTCGAGGTAAACCCCTTTTTCAAAAGCCCAATAGGGAGGGTTCTTCTTGTCGTGGATTAACCATTCTTCAGCTACAATTTTGTAGCGAGTGATACCTGAGTCGGAAATCAACGTTGTTACTCCTAATGATTTCATGCTAGGTAGTGTATCATTTTCTGAAATGGCTTCTGCCAATTTCTTGTCTTTTCCGGAGCATGCCGGAAATAAAACAAACATAACAGCTGCAAGGAATGCAGCTGTTATGTTTAGAGTTTTCAGATATGTTTGATTCTTCTGTTTCAATGACATGTCTTATCTGATAGTAGTGGTTTCACCAATCCATCCACCGATAGTTACGGCATCACCCTTCTTCAAACCGATGAAGAACAAGTCTTCGTCCTTCGGAGTGTAACCAGCATATGTTCTGATGAGCTTGTCAGCTTCTTCAGCACAGCTTGGGTCAACGCTCTTTGCCTTTTGCAACTTGTCGATTACAGCGAAGAATACACACTTGTTCAATGCAGCTTCGTCGCTCCACTTCGGGCTAGATGCATACATTTGAGCAATCAAGATGTATGGCTTACCGTTTTCACCGTTCAATTCGATAGACTTGCGAGCATATTGCTTAGCCTTGCTCAATTGCTTGTTTGCGAACAAAACAGCAGCAGCTGAGTACAAATAGTCTGCCTTCTTGGCAGGATCTTGTTCCAATTCGATTGCGTTGTCGAAGTAAGTGATACACTTGTCGAAGTCACCCTTCTTGTAGTACATGTAACCGCAACCGATAGCAGTTTCAGCAGTAGGTTCGATAGCGTGAGCGTATTCAGATGCAGCGAAGTAAGCTTCAGATTCTGTACAACCCAACATCTTCATCACCTTAACCACTTGCTTCAAGTATTCCAAGTCGTTCTTGCTAGCTTCTACCTTAGGAGCATAGATTGCCTGCAAGTTGTCGCAAGTTGCAACACCACTGTTGATGAAGTGAGCGTCGATGTTTTCCTTAGCTACTTGGTAGTTCTTCTTTGCACTTTCCTTCTTGGCAGCATTCAATGCTTCGTTAGCGTAGCCTGAAGCAGCGATGTAGTCCTGAACGAACTGTTCCTTGTGTGCTTCGTCTGCCTTTACCTTGCGTGCAGATGTTTCAACGAATTCCATCAAAACATAGTAAGGCAAGTTGCTCTTTTCAGCAGCTACCGCTTCAGCAAACATAGCGTAAGCTTCGTTATTGTCCTGACCGCCATTGCTGAAATAGTCATGAGCCTTAGTACCCATGATGTCACCCTTAGTAGCCTTTGTCTTAGAAAGGGTATTCAACTGATCCAAGTATTGGATACGTTGGTCGTGAACTTTCATCAACAAATTGAAGTATTCCTTTTGCTTAGCACCGTCTTTTTCTGTAGCGATGAGAGCACGAAGAATCTTGGCACCATTAGTGTAAGTTGCGATTTGAGCCCAAGGAGCTTCATCAAATACTGCCTTCCATGAAGGATAAGCATCCTTGAAGTTGTTAGTCTTCACATACTCAGTATAAACACTGATGTTCTTCAAGCAGTTCAAACTGTCTTGACCATGACCGAATCTTGATCCGTCTTCTACTCCTTTTTGAGCGAAAACTGCTGTAGCGCTTAATGAAAGAGCAAACAGCATTGTTACCATCTTTTTCATCGTATATCAAATATAGTTATTATTAATTTATTCTACTTTCCACTTCATGAACCAACGGTCATTGAATGTCAAACCGATGTTGACTCTTAAGTAATTCTCTTCGAGCATGCCCTTTACTTTAGGACTTACCTTGACGTATTGGCCGGAGATGTTCAAGATAGATCTGCCTTGGAATACTTCCAATGGCAATCCGAGACCGAAACTTACTCCATATTCACGAGCTCCTTCCTTGCCGTCCACTTTTGCGTATGGGTCTGAATAGTAGGCACCGGCACGGTAGCGGATTCGCTTCAAGTAATTACGGCCGATAGCGTTTGGTAAATATTCAGCACCGATAGCAATTTTCGTACGATCCTGGAACTTTCCGCTTTCGTTGAAGAATTTGGTTTCTTCCCATTTCTGCAATGTATAATCTACACCTACGGTCAAACGGTTGTTGTATACATAAGTAATACCGATGCCTAAAGTGTGTGGAAGGCTGAATGCGTTCTTAATTGTATCCACAGACTGACTTGTAGGAATCGTACTTCCGCTTAAATAAGTTTCCTTAAACTTATAGCCTGTACCTTTAATGTCGTGTCCTAAAGAATAGACTGCACCCAAATTCAATGTATGTTTCTTTCCAAAATGTTGGGTGTATTGCATACCCAAGTCAAGTTTGTAGTCATTGATTTCCAACTTGTCGGAACGTATACTGGTGTCAGCGTTAGGGTTGCTGAATGTCAGGCTGGATGTATGTGAAATCTCGCCATAAAGGTAGGAGAAATTAGCACCAATGGAGAGATTGTCAAACACTTTATATCCCAAACCTACAAAAACCTGTTGTAATCCTCCGTCACCGGAATAAGACGTAACTTTGGATGTCGTATTTCCATATTGGTCTTCCGAATTAGGGATTATGTCAGTTTTGCTCATGTTATATCCGACAATCGAATAAGGCAGGAATCCCATAGTCATTCCCATACGTTTCCAGAGACGGAATTGCATAGCGATGTAGTCGATAGTTGAATTCTTGGCGTTGGTTTTGACACCGTTTTCCTTGAAATAGGTGTTCTGCAAGGACATACCTGCATCAAACAAGAATGTCAGGGAGTCGACAGCAGAATAGGATGCCGGATTGGCCGCATTGATATGCAATCCGTCTCTCAAACCGTATGCGATGCCTCCCATGGCCTTGCTGTTACCAAAACTTTGATCAGACAATTGTCCGAAACCATAGCGGGTGTAAGGTGAATTTGTACCGCTCTGTGCCATTGCTGCTGTAGCAACGATACAGAACAAGCAAATGTTTATAAGTCTTTTAAATAATGTCATTGTAGTCTAAAATTCTGTTTAATCCTTTTAAAACTAAGAAACCATCTGCAAAGATGCCACTTTTTAAGTTTGTATCAAAAGAAAAATCGTTTCCGCCCGTTAAAAAAACCAAAAGTGACGGATAATTCTTCTTCAAGTGCTGAATATAGCCACTAATTTCATGTTCTATACCTCGAATGACTCCTGAACGGATAGCCGTTTCGGTGCTATATCCATAGTCTGGAGTTTCTCCCGAAGCTTCTATTTTCGGAAGCTTGCTAGTGAATTCATGGAGAGCTTTGAGTCTCATCTCCATGCCGGGGGAGATGTTTCCTCCCAGGTATTGTCCATGTTCGTCTATGAAATCATAAGTAATGCAAGTACCGGCATCAATGACCAGGGCAGGATGATGAGGTTGGGTCGTATATGCCGCAATGACCGCTGCCAGTCTGTCCACTCCCAGGGTTTGTGGTGTTCGATACAGATTCCGGATGGGGATGGGCGTTTGGTAGGTAAATTCCATCATCGGGAACGGCAGTTGCTGCAACCGATGTTTCACTTCTTCCGAAAGGGAAATGACCGATGCCCATATTCCTTTTCGGATAAGATATGCCTGGCAAAAAGCATCCAACTCTTTCAAGGATTGGTTAGAACAACGAATCATGTCCTTCATCTCTCCTTGTGAAAAGACGGCTACTTTGGCAGAAGTGTTACCTATATCGATGATTAAATGCACGGTTTCTTGTTTTACGATGCAAAGTTAAAGGAAAAAAATGAATTGCTTGGTCAATTATCTTGAAATTGTATAGCATAAGTTGGATTTTAGGTGTACTTTTGCATCCCGAAGTCGGATTAACGGCTCGGATTATATACCTTATAATATATATGCGAAAGTTATTAGCGTTTTTTCTTCTTTTCATAGGGATACTATCGGCCCATGCATCATCCATGGATAGGGTCCGTATCAGTTTGTTGACTTGTGCACCAGGCTCTGAAATTTATGCGTTGTTCGGCCATTCGGCCATCCGATACGAAAATCCGGACCAACAGCAGGATTGGGTGTTCAACTATGGGATGTTTAGTTTCAAGGACCCGAACTTTGTTATGCGTTTTGTGAAGGGAGAAACGGATTATCAGTTGGGTGTGATGCCTTTTGCCTACTTCGAAGCGGAATATGCGATGCGAGGTTCTTCCGTCTATCAGCAAGTCCTCAATCTGACGAATGAGGAAAAGGAATGCTTGATTCGTTTGTTGGAGGAGAACTACCGTCCGGCCAATCGGGTATACCGATATAACTATTTCTATAATAATTGCACCACCCGGGCTCGGGACAAGATAGAAGAAAGCATTCAGGGTAAGGTGGTCTATCCGGAGAATGAGGCGGAAGTTTCCTTCCGTAGCATCCTTCATGAGTTTATGAAGGATAGCCATTGGAGCGAATTCGGCATTGATTTGTGCTTGGGTAGTGAGGCTGACCAACCGATAGAAGAACGGAAGCAGATGTTTGCACCTTTCTATATGCTGGAAGCGGCCCGTGGAGCCATGATTCACCGTGGAGATACCGTTGTACCTTTGGTACTCGAAGAGTCTAAGATTGTGAATGCTGTCTTGGAAGACGAACCGGCTTTCCCGTTGTCACCCATGACCTGTTCGGTTTTATTGCTTTTGATAACGATGGCTATCGTTGTTTGGGGCATCCGTAAGGGACGGTCGTGTTGGGCTTGGAGCGCCTTGTTGTTTTTCCTGCAAGGCATTGGCGGTTGTATCGTTGCTTTTCTTTTCTTCTTTTCCCTGCATCCTACTGTAGGTTCCAATTGGCTGCTCATATTGTTCAATCCGTTGCCGTTGCTTTATCTGCCGGTATTGATTTATCGGGGAGTCAAGAGGAAAAAAGATCCATATCATTGGTATAATCTGGTGTGTTTAACATCTTTTATGATATTAATGCTGGTCTTGCCACAAGAATTTAATCCAACGGTAGTACCTTTGGCGCTTAGTTTGATTTTGGTGTCGGTAGGACATCTATCTATCTATTATTGGAAACGTTGATGAAAGGACGAATATTAACATCACTTCTGGCGGTTATAGCCATCACAGGCTTGCAGGCGCAAGAAACTCCGGCCGTACCTCGGTTAGTCGTTGGGTTGACCATCGACCAGCTCAATATGGATTATGTCGAAGCTTTTGCGGACATGTTTGGCGAACGGGGATTCAAGCGTTTGTGGAGAGAAGGACGTGTCTATCGGAATGCGGAATATAATTTCAATCAGGTGGACCGCTCTTCGGCTGTTGCTGCTATCTATACGGGAACTACTCCCCATGTCAATGGTATTGTGGGAAATGCCTGGATGGACCGTACGTCCCTGCAAGTGGTGAATTGCGTGGACGATACCCGTTTTATGGGCATCTATACCTCTGAATCCACTTCGCCTTCCCGCTTGAGTGTGTCCAATTTGTCCGATGAACTGATTGTTGCAACTCAAGGGACAGCAGAAGTCTATTCCATTGCTCCGACCCGTGAAATGGCGGTGCTGGCTGCAGGTCATGCCTCCCAAGGTGCTTTTTGGATCAATGATGAGACAGGCAAGTGGAGTGGTTCCACTTATTATGGCACTTTCCCGTCTTGGGTGTCAACCTATAACGACCGTCAAGGCTTGGATTTTCGTATCGGTGAGATGACATGGGCGCCTTATTTGCCTGTGACAAGTTATCGATATCTGACATCGGAAGCCAAGCAAGTGACATTCAAACATAAGTTTGATGATGAGCGGAAGAATAAATATCGGAAACTGAAAACAAGTCCATATGCCAACGAAGAAGTGAACCGCTTGGTCAATGCTTGCTTGAATTCGACTTCAGTAGGTAAGGACATGGTTCCTGATATGCTGAATCTGGCCTATTATGCAGGCAATTATGATCATCTTCCGGTTTCGGTGCTTCCAATGGAAATGCAGGACACTTATGTCCGTCTGGATGCTACTTTGGCGGAATTGCTGGATATCATTGACCGGAAGGTAGGATTGTCCAATACCTTATTTTATATCACTTCTACAGGATATACGGATGCGGATCCATTGGACCACACCAAATACCGTATTCCTACTGGAGAGTTCCACATCAAGCGTTGTGCGGCTTTGCTGAACTTGTATTTGGCGGCTATTTATGGCGAAGGACAATACGTGGAAGCTTCTCATGAACAGGAAATTTATCTGAATCACAAACTGATAGAGCAGAAGCATCTGAATTTGACGGAAATATTGGAACGTTCCTCCGATTTTCTGGTGCAATTCAGTGGAGTGAAGGATGTCTATTCTTCGCATCGTATCATGTTGGGCTCTTGGACTCCGGAACTGGATAAGGTCAAGAACCGTTATAATAAATCTTGTTCGGGCGATCTTTGGGTAGAAGTGTTGCCAGGTTGGAGTATTCTTCGTGATCATTCCTTGGATACCAAGGTGGTTCGCAATATTTATACGTCTGCTCCCTTCATCCTGATGGGGTGGGCTGTGCGTCCGGAGATTATTTATACCCCCGTTCAGATAGGTCATATAGCGCCTACTTTGGCTCATTTCATGCGGATTCGTGCCCCGAATGCGTCCGCTTTGCCTCCTTTGGCAGATATCCGTAAATAAAATTCGGGATAGAAGTGCAAATAAATCAGCATTTTATTATAACTTTGCACACTCATATATCATTTTGAAATAATAAAAAACATATATACAATGGGATTTAATGAATTTATCGGAAAGTTGTTCGGTAATAAGGCTACCCGCGACATGAAGGAAATCAAGCCGTGGGTTGATAAGGTAAAGGCCGTATATCCGGAAATTTCCAAGTTGAGCAACGATGAACTTCGTGCTCGCACAGAAGAGTTGAAGAAGTACATCAAGGCTTCAGCGGTTGAAGAACAGAAGAAGATTGAAGAATTGAAGGCTACTATCGAGGCGACAGATATCGAAAAGCGTGAACCGATCTTCGCTCAGATAGATAAGTTGGAAAAGGAAGTATTGGAAAAATACGAAAAGGCTTTGGATGAAGTTCATCCACAGGCTTTTGCTATCGTAAAGGATACAGCACGCCGTTTCACTGAAAATGCCGAAGTGGTGGTTACTGCAACAGATTTCGACCGCTTGTTGGCTGCACAGGGCAAGGATTTTGTTCGCATTGAAGACGATAAGGCTATCTGGCAGAACCATTGGATTGCCGGTGGTAATGACATGCAGTGGGCGATGGTACACTATGACGTACAGCTCTTTGGTGGTACCGTTCTTCATAGAGGTAAGATTGCCGAAATGGCGACAGGTGAAGGTAAGACCTTGGTAGCTACCTTGCCAGTATTCTTGAATGCCTTGACAGGTAATGGTGTACACGTGGTAACCGTGAACGATTACTTGGCAAAGCGTGACTCGGAATGGATGGGTCCTCTTTACCAGTTCCACGGTTTGAGTGTGGACTGTATCGACAAGCACCAACCTAACTCTGATGCCCGCCGTCGTGCATACTTGGCCGATATTACTTTCGGTACCAATAACGAATTCGGTTTCGACTACTTGCGTGACAACATGGCAAGCAGCCCGAAGGACTTGGTACAGCGCAAGCATAACTACGCGATTGTCGACGAAGTGGACTCGGTATTGATTGACGATGCCCGTACTCCGTTGATTATCTCTGGTCCGGTGCCAAAGGGTGAAGACCAGTTGTTCGAACAGCTCCGTCCGTTGGTGGAACGTTTGGTGGAAGTACAGCGCAAGTTGGCTACCCAATACCTCACAGAAGCCAAGCGATTGATTGCTTCGGACAATCAAGAAGAAGTGAATGCTGGTTTCTTGTCTTTGTTCCGTAGCCACAAGGCATTGCCGAAGAACAAGGCGTTGATCAAGTACTTGAGTGAACCGGGTATCAAGGCAGGTATGCTCAAGACCGAAGAAATCTACATGGAACAGAACAACAAGCGCATGCCGGAAGCGGTAGAGCCGTTGTATTTCGTGATCGACGAAAAGATGAAGAGTGTAGATTTGACCGACAAGGGTATCGAACTTATCACTGGTAATGCAGCCGATCCTACTTTGTTCGTGTTGCCTGATATCGCAGCTCAGTTGTCTGAACTGGAAAATCAAGGCTTGGGCGAAGAAGAAAAGTTGGCTAAGAAGGATGAACTCCTCACCAACTATGCCATCAAGTCAGAACGTGTACATACTATCAACCAGCTCTTGAAGGCTTACACCATGTTCGAAAAGGATACCGATTATGTGGTGTTGGACGGACAGGTGAAGATTGTCGATGAACAGACTGGTCGTATCATGGACGGTCGTCGTTGGAGCGATGGTTTGCACCAGGCAGTAGAAGCCAAGGAAAACGTGAAGATCGAAGCGGCTACCCAGACATTCGCTACCATTACCTTGCAGAACTACTTCCGTATGTACCACAAGTTGTCGGGTATGACCGGTACAGCCGAAACAGAAGCAGGCGAATTGTGGGACATCTATAAATTGGATGTAGTGGTCATCCCGACCAACCGTCCGATTGCCCGTAAGGATATGAACGACCGCGTTTATAAGACTAAGCGCGAAAAGTATAAAGCAGTCATCGAAGAGATTGAAAAGATGGTAGAAGCCGGCCGTCCGGTCTTGGTGGGTACCACTTCAGTAGAAATCTCTGAAATGTTGAGCAAGATGCTTTCATTGAGAAAGATTGAGCACAACGTATTGAATGCGAAGTTGCACCAGCGTGAAGCTGACATCGTAGCCAAGGCAGGTCAGAAGAGTATCGTGACCATTGCTACCAACATGGCCGGTCGTGGTACCGACATCAAGTTGAGCGACGAAGTGAAGGCAGCCGGTGGTTTGGCTATCATTGGTACCGAACGCCACGAATCCCGTCGTGTAGACCGTCAGTTGCGTGGTCGTGCCGGTCGTCAGGGTGACGTAGGTTCTTCTGTATTCTTCGTTTCGTTGGAAGACGATTTGATGCGTCTCTTCTCTTCAGACCGTATCGCTACCGTTATGGACAAGCTCGGTTTCAAGGAAGGTGAAATGATTGAGCACAAGATGATTTCGAACTCTATCGAACGTGCCCAGAAGAAGGTAGAAGAAAACAACTTCGGTATCCGTAAGCGTTTGTTGGAATACGACGACGTGATGAACAAGCAGCGTACCGTAATCTATACCAAGCGTCGTCACGCTTTGATGGGTGAACGTATCGGTATGGACATCGTGAACATGATTTGGGACCGTTGCGCATATGCTGTAGAATTGGGCGATTATGAAAACGTGAAGATGGAAATGTTCCAGACATTGGCGATGGAAGCACCGTTCACGGAAGAAGAATACAACTCTACCAAGCAGGAAGCGTTGGTAGAAAAGGCGTTCGAAGCCGCTATGGCCAACTTCAAGCGCAAGACCGAACGCATCGCTGCCATTGCTTATCCAGTCATCAAGCAGGTATACGAAACACAGGGACACATGTACGAAAACATCATGATTCCTATCACTGATGGCAAGCGCATGTACAATATCCCAGTGAACTTGAAGGCTGCTTACGAAACCGAAGGCAAGGAAATTGTGAAATCGTTCGAAAAGGCTATCCTTCTCCATACCATCGACGAAGGCTGGAAGGAAAACCTTCGCGAACTCGATGAATTGAAGCACTCGGTACAGAACGCCAGCTATGAACAGAAAGACCCGTTGTTGATCTTCAAGCTTGAATCCGTGAAGTTGTTCGACAACATGGTGAACAAGATCAATAACCAGACCATTTCTGTCTTGATGCGTGGTCAGATTCCAGTGCCAGACCCAGAACAAGTACGTGCAGCAGCACCTGAAATGCCGGCTCCACGCCAGCAGTATCAGGAAACCAAGCAAGACTTGAGCGACCCGAACCAGCAGGCAGCTGCCAACCGCGATACCCGCGAGCAGCAGAAGCATGAACCGGTTCGTGCCCAGAAGATGCCGGGACGCAACGATCCATGTCCTTGCGGTAGTGGAAAGAAGTTCAAGAACTGTCACGGACGTGACATGTAATAAAAATAATGAAAGGCGGTGAATGGAATCACCGCCTTTTTTATTACTTTTGTTCGCAAGAAAGAAAAGCTTATGAAAAAGAACCTCTATATCGTTTGTTTGTGCGGCATTCTCTTGTCCGTCACCGCTTGTACCAGCCTGCAACCGCTCTTTTATGAACGATTGCAGCCAGCCGATGTGAACTTCCCGGGACAGATCCGGAAGGTGGGTATTGTCAATAATATGCCTCCCGTACATCAGGACTACAAGCAAGTGGATTACAAGTCTGCCAGCCTGGAAGGGGATGGGGACGTGGCTACGGAAGCCTTTGCCCAAGAGGTGGTATCCGTCGGTTATTTCGATGAGGTGGTCTTGTATGACCAGCGAATCCGTAAGACTACGAACCCGTTGGAACTGCCCATTCCGAAGCATACAACGGACGATTTGATCCGTAAGCTGGATGTGGACATGTTGCTGTCCATGGAGCGTGTAAATGTGGAACTGAAGGAAAGCTTTATGTTCGATTCCGGCTCGTTGGGTACTGTACCGGCAGTCGATGGGGTAGTGACCTCGGTGGTCAGAGCCTACCTGAAACAGCGGGAAGAACCCTTGTTTACTATCCAGAAGACAGATACCCTCTGTTGGGAAATCACCCCCAAACTCTCTTATGGCGATGTGATCAAGGATGTCTCTGAATATGCCGCCATCCTGCCGATGCAGAACCTCCTGCCATATTGGGTAGAGGTAGAACGCTACTATTACGATGGAGGCAATGTAGAGATGCGTGATGCCGGTGTCTTTGTCCGTGAAGAGTCTTGGGAAGAAGCAGCCGCCCTATGGGAAAAGGTATATCAAAAGAAGAAAGGCAAGGCCAAGATGCGTGCCGCCTATAATCTGGCCGTCTATTCGGAGATGAAGAATGACTTTGAGGCGGCCAAGGAATACCTGGATACCGCCTATGGTTTGTCGGACGAAAACTCATTCGACCAGCAGCTCATTTTGATTTACCGGATGAGGTTGGAGGACGAATGTCAGAAAAACCAGCGTCTGAACGTACAAATGAAACGTTTTGAACCATAAAAATAACGGAATAGTCTTGTGCGAAAAGTTTTTTTTGTATATTTGGACAACTTTAAAAACAGATAAATATGAAATTGAACAAAACCTCATATGCTTCCATAGCACCCGTCATTCAGGCTGCCTTGAAGAAGTATGCTTCTATGGAGGGTAAGAGTGTCGTGACCGATATCTATTTGCAGCCTCAAATGCAGACAGGCGAATTGGCGGTCTATAATGACGACGATGAACTGTTGGCTTCCGCTGCTATTCAGGGATGGGATGATGTCCATCCGGAAGAGTTCCTGTCGGGTTGTGAGTTGGCTTTGAAGAAAGTCCTGAACCAGTTGTCTTCGGAAGGAGCCTTTGCTTCCTTGCCTATCATGAAGCCTTATTCATTCGTAATGGTAGACAGCGAAAAAGAGACTTTATCAGAGTTGATGATTGTGGATGAGGAGGAAACGCTTTTCTTGAACGATGAACTTCTTAAAGGGTTGGATGATGAACTAAATGCTTTTTTGAAGGATTTGTTAGAAGTGTAAAAAAAATGTTGTTGTATAAAGTTGGTGAAGTATGAAAAAAAAGTTTTTACTTTTATTCTTCCCAGCATTGTTTTGGGTGAATATAAATGTATGTGGAGAAGAAAGAATCTCTACTAATTTGCTGTTTGATTCGTTGAAGGTGAAAGCGCAGAGATTGGTTAATACATCGGATGAGATTCTTTATTTAGATTCAATGCTGCAATTAGCCGAACAGATGGATTCTACTCGTCTGCAATGCCAAACAATGTCTTTTATGGTGCGCAATTATTATAATAGAATGATTCCAGATAGTTTGATGTATTGGGCTAGTAAATTAGATACATTGGCATTAGAGAATAAGTATTACTCCATATTTTTTGATACATTTTCTTTGGTCTGTTTTTGGGAATTGTATGATAAAAATTATGACATTGCGCTAGATAAGGCTAATAGTTTATAT
Organism: Phocaeicola sp.; assembly: GCA_045121515.1. Classification (GTDB taxonomy): domain Bacteria; phylum Bacteroidota; class Bacteroidia; order Bacteroidales; family Bacteroidaceae; genus Phocaeicola. Next base: position 64,475 of record JBGVGD010000021.1, read on the forward strand.
CAATTAGCAAAGGACTTGGATGATGCAAATGGAATGATTGCTTCTTATGAAACTATAGGTCTTGTTTATATGGAAACATTCCGTTATGTTGAAGCTATAAAGTCATATAAAGAAGGCCTAGAACTGCAGCGGCAGCAGAAAAATCCAAGATATGCTTATCAGTTTCAGTTCATGTCGTATATTATTGAAGCATATTTAAAGCTAAAGGATTATAAAGGAACAAAAGATGCTTTAGCTGAAGCATACAAATTAATAGAAAAGTGTAAGTTGGAGGAAGAATACTTTCCTATTAAACGTTGTTTATGGCTTTTGTGTTGTTACAATATAGAGATGTTTGTAGCGCAAAAGATGCCTCAAAAAGCTGAAGCTTATATTATAGAATCAGAAAAATATAAAGATATAGATGATTTTTATGTGTTTTGTTATTATAACTTAGTGTCAGCTTCATATTATCAATTGTTGGGACAATATGAAAAGGCTTTGGATAATGTAAATTTAGTATTGGCTCAAACCGGTAATGATTATTTGCCGGCATTGAAAATGAAGGCAGAGTTATTGTTAAATGCTGGAATGGAACAGGATGCTGCATTACTGTATCATAAATCGATAAATTTGATTGATTCAACATATAATGAGAGTTTGTCAAAGCAAATAAATCAATTGAGAACAATCCATGAAGTGGATAAACTCGAACTTCGAAATAAACAATTTGAATTGGAAGCTGGTAGATATAAATTGACTATAACGTTTATATTGATATTTGTGCTTTTGTTGGCTTTGTTTGTTATCGGATTTCATTACATTCGTGTGAAACGTATTAAGAAATTGTTGGAAAAATCAGAAGAAGAGTTAAAGAAAGACAAGGAAAAATTACTCCTTTCTGAAAAAGAATTGACTTTAGCTATAGAGAAAGTAGAAGTGTCAAATCATTTTAAAGATGTTTTTATAGCTAATTTGAATCATGAGATTCGTACTCCTTTGAATTCCATTGTTGGCTTTTCTAATCTATTGATAGATATGCACTGGGAAGATGGAAGAAAGGAATATGCATCTATAATCAAGAATAATTCTGAACAGTTGCTGAAATTGGTGAATGATACAGTAAATGTTTCATTGTTGCAAGCTGGTGAAATGCCTTTAGTCTTAGAAAACATTGATGTCAAAAAAATATGTCGAGAGTTGACTCAAGAATATAAAAGTAAATTAGTTTCAGGAGTATCCCTAAAGACTATTTTGCCTGCCAATGATATTTTTGTAAAAACAGATGTTATTTGCTTACGGCAAGTTTTGGGTAATTTATTATCAAACGCCGTGAAATTTACAAAAACGGGAAAAATTGTATTAAAAATGGAATTATCAGGAGACAATAGTTTGATTCGTTTTATTGTGGAAGATACTGGACCTGGGATTTCTAAGGATATGCAAGGGAAAATTTTTGACTCTTTTGAAAAGCATAATAGTTTCACGCAGGGAATTGGACTTGGGCTCACTATTTGTAAATACATATCTCATCGTTTGAATGGAACAATTATGCTGGATACAAGTTATGAGAATGGAACCCGAATGATATTTACTCATCCTATTATAATAGAATAAAATGAAAAAGTTTAAGTTTTTACAAATGTTGTTTTGTGTTGTACTTGGTGGCACAATGATGTTTTCTTGCGTTTTAGAGGAGGTGGATGACACAAGACATGATACTGGGATTACAGTAATCTCAGGGTCGAATGAGCAGGAAGTGGATTTTAATATTGCGTACGAAATACCTCAAGGACATAAAGTTGTGTTTGATGTGTATGCAGAAAATCCATTTGAGATTACGTTGGAAGGTTTTGGTAGAAAGAATAGTTTAAAACCTATTTTATCTGCTATGACAAATGAAAGTGGAGAATATAATATTTCAAGAGTCATTTCTGGTGGAGTGAAAGAAGTATATGTAGTATCTAGAAGTGCTGGTGCTGCTGCATTGCTATATGGAACCATTCAAAATGGAAGTGTAGCTCCTAAAGAGATAGAGTTGCCTTCGTTAATCGAAAGTCAAGCTAATGTGGATTCTAGAGCTACTTCTTGGAATATTCCATATTTAGGTGGTTGGAACTATTGGGGACGTCCTGACTATATAGATGGAACAAAGAAGTGTGACATCACATCTTTAGAAATGCGTACAATTAGTAAGGTTTTGCCAGAATGGCGCAAGGTGAAGGAAGAATATACGACTGCCGATTTTGTAAAAGTTGAAAAGACCGCCGAAATATGGATTAGCTTACTTTCTGAAAAGTCATTGTTTAATAATACCTTAGGTTATTATTGCTATACGGAGGGAATGACAAAAGAAGATATTCCTGAAGTTATAGCTTTACCTCGTACGAATATTTCTTGGTTTAAAAGTACTGGTTTAAAATCTGGGGAATATGTTAAACTGAAATATTTGAATCCAGAAACCAAAAAGTTTGAGGATAAATTTCCTGCTGGAGTAAAGATTGGATGGGCATTACATCGTTCAGGTTTTCATTGTCTGACTAGTAAGGTTAGCAATGGTACTTATCAATTCTATTCTAATAATGAGTGGAATCCAGAAAAGCGCAACAAGAATCACACAGCTATGTTTACAACTAGTCAAGGTAATATTATAGTAGGTTTTGAAGATACATATAATGAAGCTTTGTTGGTGGATAATGATTGTAATGATATTGTCTTTCATGTGGCTTCTTATCCTAAGGATGCGATTAGCTCTAAAATTGTGGTACCTGATGCATCTGAAGATGTTGTAGAAGAAGAAGTGGATGTTATACAACCATTGACGGATATCGTTGAAATTTCTGAAAGTGATATATTGCTTAAAGATATAATGGTTGCATCTAAATCTAACTTGGTTGTTGAAGATGGTAATGTAGTTGGTGTAAGAGATGTTCTTTATTTAGCCGATACGAAAACGATGAATGAATTAGTTACTCGTACATATTCTTCAAGTGAAATGGAACGTAAGGTTGTTGTTCGTACAACTGTCAAGTTTGCACGTGCAGCGGAAGAACAAAAGGAACGTACTGTTGTCCGTACTACGGTTAAGAATACAACATGGGATGTGGAAGAGAAGGTTTCAAGAGCATTGTTCAATTATGTAGGTAATGATGTTTCAGGTTTGATATTGGCTGCCGCTAACCATTATCGTGCGCGATTGGCTGAAGGTATATGCATCAAGTTGGAAGTTGTGATGGAATTTGAACCTGTTGAATACAATCAATTTATCGAAAGTATTAATGTCCCACCATACTCTCCATTTATCAAAGATATTAATGATTAACTCAGTAATGATATCCATAAAAAAAGGGAACCTTTCGGGGAGGGCACTGAAAAAGTACCTCCCTAGGTAAAATAAAAGAGATGGTATGTATCCAAAAGTTTGGATATGTACCATTTCTTTTGTATCTTTATGGTAAGAAATAAAGAATCATGTTACCAGTTCAGTCCACTCTTCCGTTCAGTGATTATTCAAGTCTGTATGACTTGCTTGTTCCCCCAACAAATATCTTGCGTCAAATTAACGACCTTGTCGACTTCAGTTTTATCCGTAAGGAATTGTTAGCAAAATATTGTTCAGATAACGGACGTACAGCAGAATGTCCTATCCGCATGTTCAAATATCTTCTTCTGAAGATTATATATGACTTGTCTGATGTTGATGTGGTTGAGCATTCCCTGTATGATTTGTCCTTCAAATACTTTTTGGGTATGGTACCCGAAGAGACTTCCTTGATAAATCCCAGTTCCTTATGTAAGTTCCGCAAACTACGCCTAAAGGACAACGATTTGATGAATCTGTTGATTGAGAAGACCGTCTCCTTAGCGGTGGAAAAGGGAATCATCAAGTCTAAAATCATTATTGTGGATTCTACGCATACTGGTTCACGTAGCAACCCCTATTCTTCTGTAGATATATTGAAACTCCGATCCAAACAGTTGCGCAAGGCAATCTATGATTTTAACGATGAAGTCAAGGAATCATTGCCTGAAAAGAATGAGGACAACGACCTTTCTCATGAATTGAAATATACCCGTGATTTGGTTGATTCGGTTTCTTCCAATGCGGTATTGTCAAATGTCCCCAAAATAAAGGAACGTCTGAACATGTTGAAGGAGGTGGCGGATGACATAGAAGACCATTACACCATTTCCAAGGACACGGACGCCCGTACAGGCCACAAGAGCGAGAATGATTCCTTCTTCGGTTACAAGACCCATATTGCCATGAGTGATGAACGTATCATTACGGCGGCCATCGTCACTTCCGGCGAGAAAGGCGACGGTCCACAGTTGGAAGAACTGGTGAAACAGAGCCGTGAAAACGGGATGGAGGTTGAAACGGTGGTTGGCGATACAGCCTATTCCGGGAAGGACAACATCATTCTTTCCCAAGACGAAGAGAAAGGTTTTGAGCTTGTGGCACAGCTTCATCCCGTGATCAGTCATGGCTTCAGAAAGGAAGAAGACAAGTTCGAATTCAACAAGGATGCCGGAATGTTCGTTTGTCCAGCCGGTCATATGGCCGTTAGAAAAGCATGCCAAGGAAAAAAGAGTCAAGGAGCCAACCGTACAATGGTCTATTTTTTTGATGTCGAGAAATGTCGCAGTTGCTCTAGAAGGAAAGGGTGTTACAAGGAAGGAGCCAATACCAAAAGCTATTCCGTCCAGATAACAGAGGAGAATAAACGGCAAGAATCTTTCCTGAATACGGAAGAATTCAAGGAGAAAGCCCGTGTAAGATACAAGATAGAGGCCAAGAATGCGGAACTGAAGAATGTGTTGGGGTATGACAGAGCAACCTCATACGGGATGGATTGTATGCGTATGCAAGGTGCACTGACCATTTTTGTAGCTAACCTCAAAAGAATACTAAAGTTGTCTTGAGGAAATTCGGAGCTTCTCTCTTCTTCAAAATTTTACCAATATAGACAACTATAAACTGAAATAAGAACTTGTAACAAAAAGAGAAGCTAGATAAAGAAATCCCTTCAAATCCAACATGTGAATTTGAAGGGATTATCTTATTTGTCAGAGGAAGGGCACTTTTTCAGTACCCTCCCTTTCGGGTTCCCTTTTTTATGGATTGTTTTTTAATTATTTCTTCAAAGTAGCGATACTTTCCTTCAAAGAAGCAATCTTACTTTCGGCATCAGCCTGCTTCTTACGTTCCATTTCAATGACGTTAGCTGGGGCCTTGCTCACGAATTTTTCGTTGCTGAGTTTCTTTAATACACTCTGCAAGAAACCTTCGTTGTACTTCAAGTCGGCTTCCAACTTCTTAAGTTCTTCTTCTACATTGATGAGGTTACCGAGTGGTACAGCGTATTCAGTAGTACCTACCATGAACGATGCTGAACCTTCTGCCTTAGCTTCTACGTTTTCGATAGAAGTGAGGTTACACAACTTCGCAATCACGGAATTGAAAGCTGTAACAGGGCTTTCGCCTACTACCTGCAATGACAAAGCTTCTTTCTGTGCGATGTTCTTCTGCAAACGGATAGTACGGATGCCACCGATTACTTCCTTCACAGCTTCGAAGTTCTTCACGATTTCTTCGTTGCATACCTTATTGATGTCCAATGTCTGAACCATCAAACTTTCACCTTCCTTGCGGTCATAGATGTGTTGCCACAATTCTTCTGTGATGAATGGCATGAATGGATGGAGTAACTTCAAGAGGCTATCGAAGAAACTCAAAGTCTTTTCGTAAGTCTTCTTGTCCATTGGTTGAGCCTTACCGTCGATGTATGCTGGCTTCACCATTTCGAGGTACCAGCTTGAGAATTCATCCCAGAAGAGTTTGTAAACAGCCATAAGGGCTTCGCTCAAACGATATTTGCTGAATAAATCGTCTACTTCAGCTACAGTCTTGGCGAGCATCGATTCAAACCATTCAGTAGCGAGTGCAGCGTATTCCGGTTGTTCGATATCGGCTACTTCCCAACCCTTCACGAGGCGGAAGGCATTCCAAATCTTATTGTTGAAGTTACGTCCTTGTTCGCAGAGAGCGTCGTCGAAAAGGATATCGTTGCCTGCAGGAGCCGAGAGCATCATACCCATACGAACACCATCAGCACCAAAGCGGTCAATCAAATCCAATGGGTCAGGAGAGTTACCGAGTGACTTCGACATCTTACGACCAATCTTGTCACGTACGATACCGGTGAAGTATACGTTCTTGAACGGCATGTCGCCCAAGTATTCATAACCAGCCATAATCATACGAGCTACCCAGAAGAAGATGATATCCGGACCTGTTACCAAGTCGCTGGTAGGGTAGTAGTATTTGATTTCTTCATTGCCCGGGTTGTTGATACCGTCGAACAATGAGATAGGCCACAACCAAGATGAGAACCAAGTATCGAGGCAGTCTTCGTCCTGACGGAGATCTTCTACCTTCAAGTTGGCCTTGCCTGTCTTTTCAATAGCCTTAGCCAATGCTTCTTCAGCGGTAGCTGCTACCACGAAACCACCTTCTGGCAAGTAGTAAGCCGGAATGCGGTGGCCCCACCACAACTGACGGCTGATACACCAGTCCTTGATGTTTTCCAACCAGTTACGGTATGTGTTCTTGTACTTCGCAGGGTAGAACTTCAATTCATCGTTCATTACCGGTGGAAGTGCCATATCTGCAAAGTGCTGCATCTTGAGGAACCACTGCATAGAGAGCTTCGGTTCGATAGCTACACCTGTACGTTCCGAGCAACCTACCTTGTTAGTATAAGCTTCTACCTTTTCGAGGAGGTCGGCAGCAGCCAAGTCTTGTTCGATTTGCTTACGAACATCGAAACGGTCCATACCTACGTAGAGGCCAGCTTCTTCACTGAGTGTACCGTTATCGTTGAAAATATCGATGCTAGGCAAGTTGTATTTTTCACCCAACATATAGTCGTTCACGTCGTGAGCTGGAGTTACCTTTAAACAACCTGTACCGAATTCAATGTCTACATAATCGTCTTCAATCACAGGGATAGAACGACCTACCAATGGTACAATCACGCGCTTACCCTTCAACCATTCGTTCTTCGGGTCGTTCGGATTGATACACATCGCAGTATCACCCATGATGGTTTCCGGACGAGTAGTAGCTACTACCGCATAACGTCCTTCTGCATCTCCTTCCACCTTGTAACGGAGGTAGTAGAGCTTGCTATGTTCTTCCTTGTAGATTACTTCTTCATCAGAGAGGGCAGTCAATGCCTTCGGGTCCCAGTTCACCATGCGGACACCACGATAAATCAAGCCCTTTTCATAAAGGTCGCAGAATACCTTGATCACGCTTTCAGAACGTTCTTCGTCCATAGTGAAGGCAGTGCGGTCCCAGTCGCATGATGCACCGAGCTTACGGAGCTGCTTCAGGATGATGCCACCGTGTTCGTCTGTCCATTCCCAAGCATGCTTCAAGAATTCTTCACGAGTAAGGTCTGTCTTCTTGATACCCTGTTGGGCGAGTTTGTTCACTACCTTAGCTTCGGTAGCGATAGATGCGTGGTCGGTACCCGGCACCCAGCAGGCATTCTTGCCTTCCATGCGGGCGCGGCGAACCAAGATGTCTTGAATCGTATTGTTCAGCATGTGTCCCATGTGGAGAACACCAGTCACGTTTGGCGGTGGAATAACGACGGTATACGGTTCACGTCCGTCAGGTTTCGAACTGAAAAGTTTGTTGTCCAGCCAATACTGATACCATTTTCCCTCCACGTCGGCGGGATTGTACTTGCTTGCTAATTCCATGTTCTTATATATGTTTTAAGTTTTTGATTTCTTTCTGTTCATTTTGTCATTTAGACGACCGTAGGGAGGAAAAATCTCGATGACATAATGGATGTTTCCGAGATCCTTCGCTACGCTCTGGGTGACAATATGCTTGGAGTATATCTTTTTAATATGCCCTTTTCGGGAAAAGAATACCCAATAGGTTGCAAAATTACAAAAACTCTGTGGAATATCCGCTTTTTGTGGAAGAAAAGTTTAATTATCACATCAGCTGGATGCACGAGGTGGTACCCAGGGTAGTCGCTATCGCCGTCAGGATAGTGATGGCGAAGTGGATGATTTTTTGCCAGAATTCTTTTTTCATGAGTATAAATTTTCATAAGTGTCCACTAAAAAATCGAAATAGTTCTTTGAAATGATTGATATTTAATTTGTTACAAGAGATTTTTGAGTCAACGGATTTGAAATTACTTTTGCGGTCATAATCAGACCGTTATGCATAAAGACAAATTCGTTTTCGCCCAATTAGTCGAGTTCTTAGATAGAAATCACTTTAATTATCTCGTCCGCAAGTATTTGGGAGACAAGTATATAAAATTCTTCACCTGTTGGAACCAACTGCTTGTAATGATGTTCGGGCAACTCGCAAAATGTGAAAGTTTATGCGACTTAATCGTTGCGCTTGAAGCACATTGGCGGAAGCTGTATCACTTAGGCATGGGTAAATCTGTAACCAGAAGTAATCTTGCCAAAACGAACGAACAACGTGACTACAGAATCTTTGAAGATTTTGCCTATCACCTAGTAGCTAAAGCATGTTCCAAAAGTACTGAAAAGATATTCGGTTTCGATGGTCATGTGTATGCTTTTGACTCAACCACGATAGACCTTTGTCTTGAAGTTTTCGAGTGGGCTAAGTTCCGTAAACACAAAGGCGGAATCAAGGTTCATACGCTTTATGATATTGAAGCACAGGTACCTGCGTTCTTTCATATTACCACGGCATCAACCAATGATATGAAAGCCATGCCAGAAATTCCATACGAGAAAGGTGCTTACTATATATTTGACAGAGGTTATAATGACTTCGCCAATTTGTTCAACATTGAACAGATAGAGGCTACCTTTGTGGTGCGTGCCAAAAAGAACCTTAAGTGCAAACAAATCTCTTGGAAACGGAGACTTCCGAAGAACGTTTCATCGGACTCTATCATTGAGTTTACCATTTATAAAAGTTCTAAAGATTATCCAATTCCGCTGAGAAGAGTCATTTATCACGATGAAGAACAAGATCGTGAGTTCGTGTTTCTAACAAACGATTTTAACTTCCTGCACTTGTAGTATCTGAACTTTATCGCAACCGATGGAGTGTAGAATTGTTCTTTAAATGGCTCAAGCAGCACCTTAAAATTAAGAAATTTTGGGGTACAAGCGAGAATGCCGTAAGGATACAAATATATTGTGCCATAATTACTTACTGCTTGGTGGTAATTATAAAGCACGATATGAAACTCGAACGGTCTGTTTATGAGGTCCTGCAAATAATCGGAATCTCACTTACTGATAAAACTCATCTGAGAGACCTCTTCGACAAATCAAATATCAACAATGTCAATGAACGATTCGGTTCTAGTGAACCAAGTTTATTTAATTTTTAATCGCCCACTTTTTTAGTGGACACTAGTGATAAATTTTAAGTAATGAATGTAGGGACGCTGCGTGCAGCGTTAGGTTTGTGTTTTTGAGGGTAAAGTCAAAAATCAAAACAATTGTTATTTTGTCATTCAGACGACCGAAGGGAGGAAGAATCTCGAGTGCATAGCGCAGCTTTCATCAAGTGGCTGTTTCCGAGATTCTTCGCTTCGCTCTGAATGACAAAATGTAGGAGAATGACAATAAAGAGGGGGTTAGCAGACTAATAATCAATCAGTCAAATCCTCGCCACCTTCTTCGGTGTTATCCTTGTCCTCCTTGGTGTAGCGGGGCTTCACCTTGGCGAAGGTGAGGTTCGAAAGTACGCCTACAATGGCGCTGCCTGGACGGAAGTTGATGCGCGCCTTCTTGATGAGCGAATCGTTGTAGTCTTCCTCGGTTACGGCACCCTTCGAGCTGATACCGATCTGCAAGGAGCAGAGGTCGCCCAAGCGGACAATTTCGCCATTGCGGAGGGCATCGGTGATGACGTCTTCAAGCGCTACGAGCACTGCGAATACGTCGCTCTTGTGTACGGTACAAGTCTGCTGGATGCGTTCGGACATCTCGCGGAGGTTGATGTCACCACTGGCCTGCACGTGGCCATAATACTTCGGTGCGGCTTCCTTGTCGCGCGGATTGATGCGCGGCGATACGGAGTAAGTTACGTTTCTTTCCATAATGTGTTTGTGATTAATGATTACACAGCAAAGATACAACATCCGTATAGCGGTTGTCAAGTTTTGCAAAACTTTTTTTGCATCGTGAAGGCTATTTTTTCAATCGCCTTCACAATTTTGAAAATCGCCTTCGCGATTCCTGAATGTCAGTAGGATAAACAACTTAAACAGTAAACAGTAACATTCTTTTCTATAGAGTTATAATGTAAAGAAATTTTATTATATTTATATATAATTCCGCCAACGGGTAACTCATATTTGAATTATAATCCTTCAACAGGGTTTTCTGCTTCTAAAGAAGCTACTGAATTCATGTTTTTTAGTGTTAGTAATGTGGGGGTAGTAGTGGTGAAGTAGAAGGTACCATACAGGTGGTTGAGAATAACAGTGCACCAGTTCCTTTAAAATCTATCCTTCGTAATCAGGATGTCCGCTTGAACATCGTTTTCAAATGAGGTTGAACTTTCCCACGAACCCATGCCGTTCGTGGGGAAATTTTGTATCAGATTTCCCCCTTCCCATTAGGATAATTGCATGGAAATTTGTTTCTTTGCAATTTAGAACAGACTGAAGCATTATGAAATACCCAATTGGCATACAGGATTTTGAAAGCATCATTAAGGATGGTTATGTTTATGTAGATAAGACTGCTCTTATTTACCGATTGGTGACGGAAGGGAAAATCTATTTCCTCAGCCGTCCGCGTCGGTTCGGGAAAAGCTTGCTCGTTTCTACCCTGAAGGCTTATTATCAAGGGAAGAAGGAGTTGTTCAAGGGGTTGGCTATCGACTCCTTGGAGAAGGAATGGGCGCAGCATCCGGTGTTCCATATCGACTTCAATGGAGAAAACTTTATGGAACGGGGATCATTGGAAGCCAAATTGGAGAGTACCATTGCCGGTTGGGAAAAAGAATATGGTATTAGTCCTTTTTATACCACATTGGGAAGCCGTTTCCAATATGTGTTGCAGGCTGCCCGCCAAAAGACCGGAAAGCGCTCCGTTGTCCTCATTGACGAATACGACAAGCCTTTGCTGGATGTCATCGATACAGGAATAAAGACAACGTTAGATTGTAATGAACTCTTGCTGGAAGACCGTCATCGCAATATCTTGAAAGGATTTTATTCTGTCTTTAAGGCTGCCGATGCCGACCTTCAGTTTGTCTTGCTGACAGGCGTGACCAAGTTCTCGCAAGTGAGTGTGTTCAGCGGATTCAACCAACCGAAAGACATCAGTATGGATCCACGTTATGAAGCACTTTGCGGAATATCGGAAGAAGAACTATATCAATATTTCCCCGTAGCCATAGAAAAACTGGCTACCAAATATAAGTATTCGGTAGAACAGATGAAAGAAAGGCTGAAGAGGGAATATGACGGATATCATTTCAGTGATGAATTGATTGACATTTACAATCCGTTCAGCATCTTGAACGTTTTTGATTCAAACCGTATCAGCGACTATTGGTTCAGAACCGGCACACCTACCTATCTCATCCGCCTGCTGAATCATAGCCAAGAAAACTTAAATGAACTGACGGGAAAATTCTACGACCCGAGCCAATTCATCGACTATAAGGCGGATGTGGAGAAGCCGCTCCCGATGATATTCCAGAGTGGATACCTCACCATCAAGGATGTGGACATAGATATGAATACATTCCTGTTGGACTTCCCGAACAACGAGGTCAAGAAAGGATTCGTCACAATGGTAGCAAGCAGCTATCTGAAGCCCTCGACAGATGCAGGAAGTTGGGCACGCGATGTGGTGAGCACACTGAAAACAGGTGATTTGGAACAGTTCCGCAAGCTCCTCACTTCTTTCCTGGCGGACATACCTTATTCTATGCGACGCAAGGAAAGCGAACGCGAGAGGGAACGCTATTTCCATTACACGTTCTATCTGTTGATGCGAATGGTGAGTGTCTATACCACGTACACCGAGAAGCAGCAGAGCGAAGGACGGGTGGATTGCATCATCGAAACACCCGACTATATCTATATATTCGAATTCAAGCTGGATGGTACGGCGGATGAAGCCTTGAAGCAGATAGAAGACAAGGGGTACGACCGCCCTTACCTGGCAGATAAGCGCAAATTGTTCAAAATAGGTGTGGTCTTTTCTTCTGAAACGGGTACGGTAAGTGACTGGAAAGTCAAGGAATAAAAATAACAAAACAATATGCATACTAGAAAAGAACAAATGGAAGCCTTCGGACGGTTTCTTGATGTGCTGGATGAGCTCCGCGAGAAATGTCCGTGGGATCGCAAGCAGACCAACGAGAGCTTGCGACCGAATACGATAGAAGAAACGTACGAACTCTGCGATGCCTTGATGAAGGACGATAAGAAGGACATCTGCAAGGAGTTGGGCGATGTGCTGCTCCACGTGGCTTTCTATGCCAAGATAGCGAGCGAAACGGGTGATTTCGATATGAAGGATGTGTGCGACCGCCTTTGCGACAAACTGATATTCCGTCATCCGCATGTGTTCGGCGAGGTGCAGGCCGATACGGCAGAGAAGGTGGTGGAGAACTGGGAACAGATCAAGATGAAGGAGAAAGACGGTAATAAGATGGTACTCAGTGGGGTTCCTTCGGCCTTACCTTCTTTAATCAAGGCGTATCGCATCCAGGACAAGGCACGGAATGTAGGCTTCGACTGGGAAGACCGGAAGGATATCTGGAAGAAGGTGAAGGAAGAAATAGGTGAGTTTGAAGCCGAAGTGGAAAACATGGATAAGGACAAGGCGGAAGCTGAGTTCGGGGATGTGATGTTCAGCCTGATCAATGCGGCCCGTCTGTATAAGATCAATCCGGACAATGCATTGGAGCGTACCAACCAGAAATTTATCCGTCGGTTCAACTACCTGGAAGAACAGACTATCCAGAAAGGCATGAATCTAAAGAACATGACGCTGGAAGAAATGGATGCCATTTGGGATGAGGCAAAGAAAAAATAGGTAAAGTCAAAATGATGCACCCTCTTCGTTTATAACTATATCCACATTACAATTTTCATGCCGCCAGATCCGAATGATTTTCACCCAAAAACTTCCAATCTGTTTTCCATTTCGTTCGAAAAGGGTGATTTATGCGTGTTATTGTCGTAAAATCCATTCTGATTTGATTTTTCTGCAAGAGTGCACATAATTTCTTTATGTTGAAGGCTATGGCAAAGAAGGCAAAGTCCATAGTGACCTTGTCCTTGGTAAAATGTCTGAACCTTCTGTATTGCATGTTGTACTTTATCTGTCCGAAAACGGCTTCTGGTTCTATGCATCTCTTTCCCCGATGTTGGATACCTTCTTCAGATGTCAGCCTCTCCCTTGCCTGTCGCTTGTATTCGTTCAGTCTATGATTGACTTCCATGATACGGTTTCCCTTGGCCTTGAAGCATTGGCCTCTGAGTGGACATCCTTCACATCTTGCTGCTTGATAGCAGATACTTTCCGTGACATACCCACTGCCGGTCTTTCCCCTCTTTGTCCCGATTCGGTTCATGTGCTGTCCCATCGGACAGACATAATAATCCTCCCGTTTGTTATAATACAAGCTTTCTGGATGAAACGGATTCGGCTTGTATCTTGGTTTCTGTTCCTTGTGGAAGTAATTGTACTTGACAAAAGCTTCCGTACCGTTTCCGTCCATAAAACGGTAGTTCTCTTCAGAGCCATACCCTGAATCGGCGATGGTTGTCTTGGCGAACCGACCATATCTGTAGAAGAACATTTCTTCAAAGGGAATGAACGTGAGGGTGTCTGTAGGATTGGGGAACAGAGCAAAGTTGGTAATGAACTGATTTTCGGTGGCTATCTGAAGGTTGTACCCCGGCTTGGTCTGACCGTTGTTCATGGCATCCTCCTTCATGCGCATAAAGGTGGCGTCGGGATCTGTCTTGGAATAGGAATTACGTTCGCCCATGACAGTAAGGTGATTGTCGTATTCCAGTAGTTTATCCCGATGTTCTTCCAATTGTTTGATCTGGCGTTTTCTTTCCCGACATTTCTTCTTTTCTTCCTTGCCAACGGGAGCAGAAGCCGTCTCCAATGAATCCTTCAGTTCACCGATGATGTCAGTCAGCATGGAAGGAGTGAATTCAACCTTCTCATTTTTTTTCCACAGTATTGTCCTGGGCTATGACTTCCTCCACCTGATCAAGCAGAACGCTAATTTTCTTCATCAATTTGGAACGGTTCTTTTCCACGCTCTTTCGCCAAACAAAGGTGTACTTGTTGGCTTTCGATTCAATCTTGGTTCCGTCAATATATTCCACATCAGGGGTGATGAAACCTTTGGAGGAAAGTATCAGTACGACTTGGGTGAAAATGTTGTTTATTTCACCCTTAACCCTGTTGCGGAAACGGTTGATGGTGATGAAGTCAGGCTTCTCATAACCGGCCAACCAAATGTAATGGATGTCACGCAAGAGCAGCTTCTCTATCCTACGGCAGGAGTAGACGTTGTTCATATAGGCATAAAGGATGACTTTTCAGCATCATGCGGGGATGATAAGGACTGCGGCCTCTTTCCTTGTACAACTTCTTGAAGGCTTCAAGGTTGAGACTGTCGACTATCGCATTGACGATACGAACAGGATCATTTCCCGCAATATTTTCATCAATTCTTTGCGGAAAAAGCACCAATTGGTTGGGAGTATATGGATGATAATGTATCTTTGCCATTGTATAAATTGTATGCCTAAAGATACGAAAACTTTAGGATATATCAAAGCCCCAGCTTGTGAAAGTAGGGGCTTTGTGATATATAAAAAAGGGTGCATCATTTTGACCTATTTATTTTTTGTGTCGTCTATTTCCTGGAGAATCTTCAGCATGTTCCGTGAGAACTTGATTTCTGCCCAATAGAGCATGTAAATCTTCTTGTTCGAGAGTATTTCGCGGTATTTCTTAATGTATTCCTTTTCCAGCTGGGCAATTCTCTCTTGCTCATCGAAGTATTTGTCGATGATTTCTTCGTATTGTTTTTCTGTGGTTTCAGGTTTAATGCCTTCTTTGGCGTTTCCCCATGCTCCCTTGTTGATTTCCTTTTTCTTGTCCTGGAACTCGAAATAGAGTGGGAAGAACTTTTCTGTTTCTTCTTGGGTCAGATGGGCTCTCTTGGCCATGTAAGCCTGTTTCTTGGCCCGGAATTCGGTCTCGTTGCATTTGTCCTTCTTCTGTGCAGAGACAGGCAAGAAGAAAAGGCAAGCCATTAATAGGATGAAATAGCTGGTTCTCATGGGTACTTATTTTTAATTGTTGTTATCTTCTTCCGTTAATAATAGTTCATAAAGGGCATAGTCATCAATCGATGTCCGTCTGACGAGGGTTTCCCATTCTTCAGTGGAAAGCATGGCTGCTTCTGCCAGTGAGATAGGAAATTCTTCCTTTTGAGGTTCTCCCACAAAGATACGGACGCTGAGCATGATGCCGACGAACATGGCAGCCATATATACCCATGGCTTGACACGTTGCCAAAGGGTAGGCTCCGGCAAGTACTGCATCGGTTCTTTCTCAGGAAGCTTGTTCATGAGCTCCTGGGTGAAATCCTCAAAATAATGTTCAGGCACCCGGAACGGGTTCTGAGTACCTACTTTTCTTAGTATGTTATCTTCTTTTCCCATGATGAATCCTTTCTTTTAGTTAGATGTCTCATTGTTGAAAAGGTTTAAAGATGTTTCTCTAAAAAAGATTCTATTTTTTTGACAGCATGATGATAGGAGGCCTTCAAGGCTCCGATGCTGGTTCCTAGAATCTCGGAAATCTCTTCGTATTTCATTTCCTTGAAATACTTCAGGTTGAATATCATCTGTTGTTTGTCCGGCAACTGCTTGACCGCTTGGAGGAAAATCTTTTGGGTTTCGTCTCCGTCGAAGTAGGCATCGCTTTCCAGCTGGTTCATCGTTTCGGTTTCGGCTTCGTCGATGGACAGTTGTTGGCTGGCCCGCTGTTTGTTCAGGAAGGTGAGACATTCGTTCAGGGCTATCCGGTAGAGCCAGGTAGACATCTTGGCGTCGCCTCTGAAGTATTCGATGTTGGTCCATGCCTTGATGAAGGTGTTTTGCAGTATGTCGTTGGCATCCTCGTGGGTAAGCACCAAACGGCGGATCTGCCAGTATAATTGCTCGCTGTACTCCTTGACGATGCGTGCGAATGCTTCCCGTTGCCGTGCAGGGTCCTGCAGAAGAACGACAATTTCCTTTTCGTTATAAGTGCTGTTCATCTGTAGGGCTATTATAGGGTTATTCTTAAGTTTTCCTTCGCCAGTAGGGTGGCAGGGAAGACGCTCTGTGCTTCTTTCAGCAGGATGCTTTCATCCTCGTACCGGGCAGAGAAATGTCCGATGAGGAGCTGTTTCACTTCGGCATCGCGGGCTATCTCGGCAGCCTGCATGGCGGTGGTGTGGAAGGTTTCCTTGGCTCTGGCAGCTTCGCTCTGGGCAAAGGTTCCTTCGTGAAAGAGCAGATCCACTCCCTTGATTTGCGGAATGATGCTTTTCAGGCAGATGGTATCCGAGCAGTAGGCATAACTGCGGGCTGGATCCGAAGGGATGGTCAAGCGGTGGTTAGGTACAACGGTGCCTTCCGGTGTAATATAATCCTCTCCGTTCTTGATACGGTTCAGTTCGAAAACGGGTACCTTATAAAAGTCCACCATGTCGCGGATGATATGGTTGGGCGTTTGCTTTTCCTGGAAAAGAAAGCCGCAGGTAGGTATGCGGTGACGCAAGGGGATGGTGCTGACGGTGACAGAACGGTCCTCGTAGATTACTTCGGTTTTGTTGGGGTTGATGGCATGGAACTCTACCGTATACGTCATGCCTTGGCAGAAGAAGTCCAGATGGGGCTTCAACAGCTTTTCCAGTTCCTGGTGGGCATAGATGTGTAGGGTAGCGGTGCGTCCCAAAAGCCCGAAGGTGGAAATCAGTCCCATTAGTCCGAAACAATGGTCGCCATGAAGATGAGAAATGAAGATGTGGTTGAGGCGGGAGAACTTCAGCTTGGAACGGCGGAGCTGGAGCTGTGCCCCTTCGCCGCAGTCAATCATGAACAGTTTCTCGCGTATGTTTACCACCTGTGACGATGCGAAATGTCGGGTGGTAGGCAAAGCGGATCCGCAACCTAATATGTTTACTTCAAATTTTTCCATCGGTTGCAAAGATACAAAAGGAATGGAAATAAAAAAAGAAGCACTCATAAAAGAGTGCTTCTTTCTTAAAATATGTCAGGTTTATAGAATTACTTCTTACCTTCCAACTGTTGCTTCAAAGCAGCCAAAGCGTCGATGTCGCCCAAAGTAGTAGAAGCTGCCTGATTCTGGATCATTGGAGTTTCTTCCTGCTGTTGCTTCTTAGCTTTTCTTTCCTTAGCAGCTGCCTTCTTTTCTGCCTTTTCTTCTGCCTTAGCAGCATCTTCGAAAATACGGCTGTGAGAAAGGATGATGCGCTTAGCGTCCTTGTTGAATTCGATTACCTTGAATTCCAACTTTTCTTCCATCTGAGCTTGCTTGCCATCTTCCTTTACCAAGTGCTTAGGAGTAGCGAAACCTTCAACACCGTAAGGCAATGCAACTACAGCACCCTTATCCAACATTTCGATGATAGTACCTTCGTGTACAGAACCTACTGTAAATACAGTTTCGAATACATCCCATGGATTTTCTTCCAACTGCTTGTGACCGAGGCTCAAACGACGGTTTTCCTTGTCGATTTCAAGAACTTGAACTTCGATGTCAGCGCCAATCTGAGTGAATTCTGATGGGTGCTTGATCTTCTTTGTCCAAGACAAGTCAGAGATGTGGATCAAACCATCTACACCTTCTTCGATTTCTACGAATACACCGAAGTTAGTGAAGTTGCGAACCTTTGCAGTGTGCTTAGAACCTACTGGGTACTTTTCTTCGATAGTTTCCCATGGATCTTGCTTCAATTGCTTGATACCCAAAGACATCTTACGTTCGTCGCGGTCGAGAGTCAAGATAACTGCTTCTACGTCGTCACCTACCTTCATGAAGTCCTGAGCAGAACGCAAGTGCTGTGACCAAGACATTTCAGAAACGTGGATCAAACCTTCAACACCCGGAGCGATTTCGATGAATGCACCGTAGTCAGCCATAACAACTACCTTACCAGAAACCTTGTCACCTACCTTCAAGTCTGCGTTCAAAGCATCCCATGGGTGCGGAGTCAATTGCTTCAAGCCGAGAGCGATACGCTTCTTTTCATCATCGAAGTCAAGGATAACAACGTTCAACTTCTGATCCAATTCTACTACTTCCTTCGGATCGCTTACACGGCCCCAAGACAAGTCTGTGATGTGGATCAAACCATCTACGCCACCCAAGTCGATGAATACACCATATGATGTAATATTCTTAACGGTACCTTCGAGTACTTGACCCTTTTCAAGCTTACCGATAATTTCCTTCTTCTGTTGTTCCAATTCAGCTTCGATAAGAGCCTTGTGAGATACAACAACGTTCTTGAATTCTTGGTTGATCTTAACCACCTTGAATTCCATAGTCTTGCCTACAAATACATCGTAGTCACGGATAGGCTTAACGTCGATCTGAGAACCCGGCAAGAATGCTTCGATACCGAATACGTCTACGATCATACCACCCTTAGTGCGGCACTTAACGTAACCCTTAATGATTTCTTCGTTTTCAAGAGCAGCGTTTACGCGATCCCAAGAGCGAGTAGCACGTGCCTTCTTGTGAGAGAGGATCAACTGACCCTTCTTGTCTTCCTGATTTTCGATGTATACTTCTACTGTATCACCAATCATCAAGTCAGGATTGTAGCGCAATTCATTCAAAGGAATGATACCGTCTGATTTGTAGCCGATGTTGACAACAACTTCGCGCTTGTTCATAGAGATGACAGTACCATCTACAACCTCGCGGTCGTTTACCTTGTTCAAAGTACCGTCATAAGCCTTTTCAAGCTCTTCTTGGCTCATGCTTGTTACAGCTTCGCCCTTTTCATACGCATCCCAATTGAAATCTTCAATAGGAGCAATGTTCTTTAAGTTTTCCATTAAAAAATTAGTTAATAAAATTGTTAATTGTGTTAGACTTTATATGGATAATATCTAAATCGGCCGCAAAGATACGATAAAGTTATGAGTTATGAGTTATGAGTGATGAGTTTTTTTTCTATTTATGGGTTCTTTTTGCTGGTTATGATGATAGAAATGATCATTTTACGGATTTCTTCGCAGTCTTCTATCATGGAATCATACTCTTTTGTAGAAATGTATTCCGTTTTGCATAAGAGGGTTAACCAATATTGAGTCTCATTGGCTTCCTTTTGCGAAATGGATAATTTGTGAATGAAATCAGCGGTAGATTCAGCGGATAATGCTTCGCTGATATTCGCTCCAATGGAAGTTCCACATCGCAAAAGTTGTTTACTTATGATGCATTCTCTATGGTTCTCGTTTAAATATTTGTATAGGTTGACTATCCTTACCGCATAGTTCAAAGCCTTATTGTAGACCAAACTCTCCTTCATAACTCATAACTCATAACTTATAACTCATAACTCCTTAATAGAATTTACGGATTTCTGCCCCTTTATAATAATGTAATAGGATTTCTTCATACGAGTATCCTTTTTCTCCCATAACGGCGGCACCAATCTGGCAGAGACCGACTCCGTGTCCCCAACCGGATCCCGAGAGAATGAAGTTTTGGGGAATACCTTCCTTGACTTCTCCCTTGTCTACCACAAAGGCGGAACTGAACAGGTGAGAATCTGAAAGGACTCGGCGGATCTCCATTTCCTTGCCGATGGTGAATGTCTTCAATGTACCCACAATCTTCAGTTTGCAGATACGGCCGGAAGGACCACGCTGGACTGGAATCAAGTCGATGATGTCTCCATAATCAGACTTTGTATTGGTGCGAATCAGTTCGGCCAGTTCTGCTTGGGTGTAACGCACCTTCCAACGATAGAAGTCAGTAGTTTCTTGGTCGTAATTGTTGAGTATCTGCGACAAGATTTTCTTGTCGTGGGTATCGCAGAACGATTTGGGAGCCTTGCGGATCCAGTGTTCGGCTTCCTCTTCCTTGGTCAAGTCCGGGAATGAGAGATTCTCTTCCTCTTCTGCATCGCGGATAGAGGTGAGATAAGGGTAATGCTTGTCTTCCCAGCAGTATTCAAACTCTTCGGTAGCACCTCCGCAACATTTGGAAAAACGGGCATCGCATATTTTCTTGCCATGCATCAACAAATGTCCGCGAGTGGCATGGACTGCTTCGGCGACGGTGGCATTGGTTGCTTTAGTGATACCTTGGTAACGCTGACAATGGTCGTCGGCACATACATCGAATATGGTATGGTCTTCGCGGTCGTACCAACGGATGTATTCTTCTTTGGTCTTGATAAACGAGAAAAATCCTTCGTCTTTTCCTTTTAATGCTTTCCGCTTTTCCATTTGGGCGAAAAGCCAGCTGCGTGAAATTACAGCATGCGCTTTCAGCAGTTCCAAAGACGAATTGGCGTTCATCTCAGATGAAATGACGCTGATAAGGTATTCTTCGACGGGCAAAATATTGATAGCTACAATCTTGTCTTCGTCTACCACCAACCTTAAAGTGCCGGAAAAGACTTGCGTTTCCTGACGTTCCCAATGGTAGTTGAGTCCGATAGTAACATCGTATAATGAGAAGGAGTTTTTTTCATCTTGTGGGGTGAAGGTCAGTTCCCGGTATTGGCTGTCGTTCCAAAGGATGCCTCCTTCGCTGAAGGATACCACTTGATTGCCGCTGACGGTTTCTCCTTTAGCGAAGAAATGGCCATTGAGGGTGAAGTGTATTTCTTTAGCACTGACAATCCCTACGTTTATTTCAGGTTCTTTCATGACGAGCGAATCTTAATTTTTCTAATAATGGTGCAAAGATAGGGATTATATCTTTATTTTTGTATACCTTTGTATATTTAAATAAGGAAATAGACATGGAAACTCCTAAAATAGCCTTGCTAGGTAAAACTCTTTATGAGATTCAGCAGATAACCGCCAACTTGGGTATGCCTAAATTTGCGGCCAAGCAAATCGCTTCTTGGCTTTATGACAAGAAGGTGGATTCGATAGACGAAATGACCAACCTTTCCTTGAAGCATCGGGAAGCGTTGAAGGAAAGTTATGAAGTGGGAGCTTCTGCACCGGTAGAAGCGATGCGTTCGATAGACGGTACGGTGAAATATCTGTTCCGTACCCCGACCAATGACTATGTAGAAGCGGTGTATATCCCGGATAACGACCGGGCTACGCTTTGTGTGTCTTCGCAGGTGGGATGCAAGATGAATTGTAAGTTCTGTATGACCGGTAAGCAGGGATTTACAGCGAATTTGACGGCCAATCAGATATTGAACCAGATTTATTCCATCCCGGAACGAAACACTTTGACCAATCTCGTGTTTATGGGAATGGGAGAACCGTTCGACAATCTGGATGAAGTATTGAAAGTCCTGGAAATCTTGACTTCGGATTATGGTTATAAGTGGAGCCCGAAACGAATCACTGTTTCGTCGGTGGGATTGAAGAAGGGTTTGGAACGCTTCTTGAACGAGAGCGATTGTCATTTGGCTATCAGCATGCACTCGCCGATCCCTTCGCAGCGTCGGGAACTGATGCCGGCCGAGAAGGCATTCTCCATCGAAGAGATAGTGGAAGTGTTGAGTCATTATGACTTTACCAAGCAGCGCCGCTTGTCGTTCGAGTACATCATGTTCAAGGGAGTAAATGATTCATTGGTTTATGCCAAGGAAATTGTCCGCTTGCTGAGAGGAATCGAATGTCGTATGAACTTGATTCGCTTCCATGCCATTCCAAATGTGGATCTGGAAGGAACGGGAATGGAACATATTGTTGCTTTCCGCGATTATTTGACACAGCATGGCGTGTTCGCTACCATCCGAGCATCAAGAGGAGAGGATATCTTTGCCGCTTGCGGCATGCTCTCTACAGCCAAGCAGCAGGAAGAAAAGAAAAAATGATCAAGAAAAAATAGAGAAATGAAAAAGCAAGTAATGAATTTTTTGAGCATGGCACTGATGGCATTGGTGCTGTTCTCGTGTGATGGTGGTAGTGGTAAGAAAGGTAGTGGCGGTAAGTCGCTCTTTACACCGGTGTCCAGTGGTCATCCTTATGAAATGCTGGTAGTGATTGACAAGGATATGTGGGAACGTCCGGCTGGACGTGCGCTCTTCAATGCGCTCGACATGGATGTGCCGGGATTGCCGCAGCCGGAGCGTTCGTTCCGTATTTCCCAAATCATACCGGATAAGTTTGAACGTGGCTTCCGTATTTTCCGTAACATTATCGATGTGGATATCCAACCTATTTATACCCGGCCGAAGCTGAAGTATTCGCGTGACAGTTATTCATCGCCTCAGATGATTATGACTATCCAGGCGCCGGACGAAGCATCGTTTGAGGAATATGTGAACCAGAACAAGCAGGTCATCGTCGATTTCTTTACCAAAGCGGAAATGAACCGTCAGATCAACTTGTTGAAGGAAAAGTATAGCGATGTGGTGGCTACCAAAGTAGGAAGTGTGTTTGGTTGCGATATTCGTGTACCGGCAGGTTTCGAACGATACAAGCAGGGAAAGGATTTCTTCTGGACCTCGGAAGACCGTCCGGGTTCGGAAGTGAGTATGAACTTTGTGGTTTATTCTTATCCATACACCGACAAGAACACGTTTACCCGCGATTATTTTATCCACAAGCGTGACTCGGTAATGAAACTTAATATCCCGGGTTCGTTGGAAGGTCAGTACATGGCTACCGATACCAACTATGTGAATGTACGTGAATTCAGTGTCAAGGGTGAATATGCGTTCGAAGCACGTGGATTGTGGTACATGGAGAACGACATGATGGGTGGCCCGTTTGTCTCTCATGCCCGTGTGGACCGTCCGAATGGCCGTGTGATTGTGGTCGAAGCATTCGTTTATGCACCGAAGGACAAGAAACGTGATATGATGCGACAGTTGGAAGCAGCGCTCTACACTCTCAACTTGCCGCAGGAACAACAGATAGAAGAAATAGTCATTAGCCCGGAGGTGCAGGAAGAAAAAGTGCAGGCGCCGGCTACTGCAGAATAATCATAAAAAATAATATTTAGCCTCTCATGGAAGACAGACAAAAAATAAGAGTGGGTATCACCCACGGAGATATCAATGGGGTAGGATACGAAGTTATTCTGAAAACCTTTGCGGATGCTACGATGTTGGAATTGTGTACACCGATTGTGTATGGTTCGCCTAAGGTGGCCACTTTTCATCGTAAGTCGATGGATATTCCGACCAACTTCTGCATCATCGGTACAGCAGAAGGTGTACAGGATGGCAAGTTGAATATCTTGAATTGTACAGAAGACGAACTGAAAGTGGAGCTCTCCAAGTCTACTCCAGAAGCAGGAAAGGCTGCATTGGATGCGTTGGAAAGAGCATTGCAGGATTATAAGGATGGTTTGATAGATGTATTGGTGACCGCTCCGATCAACAAGCATAACATCCAGTCGGATGCATTCCATTTTCCGGGACATACGGAATACATCGAAGAACGGGTAGGTGAAGGTGAGAAGTCATTGATGATTCTCCTGAAGGACGATTTTAGAGTAGCATTGGTGACAGGACACATTCCTATCAGAGAGGTGGCGGATGCCGTTACCAAAGAATTGATCATGGAAAAACTTGCGATTTTCCATCGTTCGTTGAAGGAGGATTTTGGTATTGATGCACCTCGTATTGCCGTATTCTCTTTGAATCCTCATGCAGGTGATAACGGAGTGATTGGTACAGAAGAAACCGAAGTGATTATACCGGCTATTCAGGAAATGGTAGCCAAGGGTGTTCAATGTTTTGGCCCTTATCCGGCAGACGGATTCATAGGATCGGGCAATTATTGTCATTTCGACGGTATCTTGGCTATGTATCACGATCAGGGATTGGCACCTTTCAAGGCTATGGCTATGGATGAAGGAGTGAACTTCACTGCCGGTTTGCCAATTGTACGTACATCGCCAGCTCATGGTACGGCTTACGATATCGCCGGTCAGGGAATTGCATCGGAAAGTTCATTCCGTCAAGCGATTTATACGGCTTTGGATGTGTTCCGTAATCGTCAGATAGAAAAGGAAATTCATGCTCGTCCGTTGCGTAAGCAGTATTATGAAAAACGTGACGATAGCGATTTCTTGAAAAAGGGATTGCAGGAAGAGTAAAAGAGTTTTTTGAGTTATGAGTTATAAGTTATGAGTTATGAGTTGCCATCCGGATGGTTCACTCATAACTCATATTTTTTTCACTCATAACTTATAACTCATAACTCATGATATATACGCCGTATATTTCGTGATGAAGCGGTTGAATGCACCCCATTTCATCAGAATCTTTTCGAAGATGAAGATGCCTAGAACAGAACAGCTAGCTCCCAAAATAGCATCGATGATGTAATGGTGGGCGGAATAAACGGCGGTAAACCAAATGCCCAACATGATGATACCGAAGATAACGCGGAGGAAATTCGGATATTTCGCCTTGAGCGAGTAGTAGAAAGCGATTACCATGTAGGCGGAGTGCAACGAAGGTACGGCCGCAAATACATTGGAGTTGCGCGAATAGAGGGAGTCGAAGATACCCAAACCGGTCATCTCGTCGAATCGTCCCAATCCTGCCACATCGCCCGGAGTGTTGAGAATCGGTTCGAAACCATATTTCATGACGTACCAAGGTGGAGCTGCCGGATGAATGTAATATCCAGCAAAGCCTATCAGATTGACAAACAAGAATACGATAGCGAAACGCAAATAGAGATTACGCTGCTTCATGAAATAGAGGCTCAAGCCGAACAGGATGGGAACAGGTACCCAGCAGAGGTAGAAGAAACCTGCCCAGAAATCCATGAAGGCACAATGGTGCTCGGCAAAGTATTCGTTAGGAGTGACTGTGCCTGCTGCTGTTGTGATGCCGAACAAGGATTTTTCTGCCTCGTACAAGCCTTGTACATCGATAGGATTTACCTTATAATTAGGTACGATGTTCATCCAGTCGTAGGATACGGCAAACAGGATGAATGGTAATAAGGCGATTACCAGTTTCTTGGTTTGTGGATGGGCGCAGAACAATACGGCTATCAAAGCGATAAGCAGCGGATGTTCCGGACGGATTCCCACAAACAAAGCAGTTACAACCAACCAGATTCCCAAACATAAGAATAAAGTAAGGAGTTCCCGATTGGTTGGTCTATTGGATAAAATGCTCATGTTCTTGTTTTATTTTTGGTTCAAGGCTTTGCGGCAATGGGCAATACGCGCGAAAGCAGTTAAGTTAGCAAATACGGCAATGATACCCATGGCTACGATGAGAATCATCATCGGGTCGAAGGATGGATTTTCTGCGTTATGTCCTACTGCGCCACAAATAATAGCAGCCAAACTAGTGACTACCACACGTTCCGGACGTTGCATGAAACCGACCTTACATTCGATGTCCAGACCTTCTGCACGGGCACGTACATAACTCACCATGATAGAGCCTACCAAGGCTGCGAAAGTAATGATGGCTCCAGTACCATAACCGGTGTCATTCAAGAAGAAGCAGATGCCACCCAATGTTACGAGTTCGCAATAGCGGTCGAGTACGGAGTCATACATAGCTCCAAAAGTAGAAGCCATACCTCCGATACGGGCTACTTGACCGTCGAGCATATCGAACAAAGAGGAGAGGATGATGGTAAGACCTGCCCATCCTACCCAGTCGTAAGCCGGTGCTTCTGGGGTTGAAATTTGTCCGGCATAGATGAATAGTCCGGCTGCAGCCAGGTTACCTAAGAAACCGATGGTTGTTACTGTATTCGGAGTAAATCCGATTTTAATCATTCCTTTAACCAAAGGATTGATAACGAAGTAAATGGCTTGTTGCAGACCATCTCTTTTCGATTTGAAAAATTTCTTGATGTCCATTATCTTAGATTTTTTTGAATATACTTTTTATTCGGGGCAGGATTTTGGCGTCCTGAAAAACGAAATATCGGTGGAGTACATAGTTCCATCCTACGGAAACGAGGACAGAGACAATGACTTTGGCGATGATGAGGTAAAAACTACTGGCCTTTTCCCATAGATGGGTGTGGTCCTGCAGAAATTCTACCAACAGATATACACCTCCCACGTTCAGGATAAAACTGCCTATCCATACGAGGATATACTTGAAGAATACCCATTTGAACTGGCAATCTTTTGTGGAGAATGCCCATTTGTAATTGATGATGCAATTGGTGATGCCTCCTGTAATGGCACCGATAGAGGTGGCCAGTACATAATAGAATCCAAGCCATTGGAAACAGACATAAGTCAGTACGAAATCGGCCAGCGTAGCGAATTGTGCGGACAACTGGGCACGCAGGAACACGAACAACTGATGTCTTTTCTTGGTTTTGGTCATGAGAGAGTAGTTACTAAATAGAGAACGATTGCACCATAACAGCCGGCCAGGATGTCATCGGCCATGATGCCCCAACCGCCTTTGAAGTTTTCCATTTTACGTACGCCAAGTGGCTTGACGATATCAAAAAACCGGAAGAGGACAAATGCGGCCAATACATGCCACCATGAAAAGGCAGCGGGAACGGCTAGCAAGGCAATCCATTGTCCGACTACTTCATCGATGACTACTCGGGAAGGGTCTTCTCCCCAATATCGCTCTGCCACAGTGGATGACCAAGCACCCAACAACGTAAATATAAAAATTAGGCCGAAGAGGATTCCAATCCATAAGGGATAACTGAGCCAGGTGGCTATGGGATACCAAACAAGGGTGGCGAGCAGAGCCCCCATTGTACCAGGGCCGTAAGGAAAATGTCCGACTCCTAGACCAGTGGCAATGAGTTGGTGGTAAAAGGGAATCTTTTTCACTAGTTCAAAAACTTTAATTTTTGCAAAAATACAAATAAAATTTGGAAAATAATCTATTGGTTTACATAAAATTATCGTTCGTTATTTCCATAATAAATCTAAAATATAGGATTTAATTCTGAAAAAATGTTCTTTTTGTACGGAGGTGCAGTACTGATTTTTGTGGGAATTGCTTGCTTTTTGTATTTTTGCACACTGAAACTGAACAAGTATTCATTAAGATTTTTGATATGCAGAAAAAATTACTTTTTTCCTTGCTTTTTGTCTGGATGTGTTTCAACCAAGTTTTGGCACAAATCAATGGCGTTTTGAAGGATGCTAAAACGGGCGAACCCATTATGTATGCAAATGTGTTTTATGAAGGTAAAGGAGTGGGTGGAATCACGGATATGGATGGTCGTTTCCAGGTAGACAAGTTCCCGGAATGGAAGGAACTGACTTTCTCTTCGGTAGGATATGATACCAAGAAAGTTCCTATTGACTATCGGACCAATGAATTGATTGTTGAACTCAATCCTTCGGAATATACGTTGAACGAAGTCGTGGTGAAGCCGAAGCGTCAGAAGTATTCCCGAAAGAACAATCCGGCTGTTGAATTGATGAAGAAGGTGGTGGCCAGCAAGGAACTGGACGACCTGAAGCAGAAGGATCACTATGATTATCATGTTTATCAGAAACTGACGTTGGCTTTGAATAACATCACGGCCGACTCCTTGCGTGAATCCAAACTTTTCAAGCAATATCCTTTCTTCCGTGAACAGGTAGAGTATTGTCCGGAAATCGATAAGAACATCTTGCCGTTGTCGGTGGACGAAACGTTGACTCAGGTGGTTTATCGTAAGCATCCGGAGAGTGAAAAGCATGTCATCAAGGGGATCAACTCAACAGGTGTAAACGAGCTGTTTAATACGGGGGATATGTTGACTACGGTGTTGAAGGATGTTTTCCAGAATGTCAATGTCTACGAAGACCGTGTCCGTTTGTTGCAATATCCGTTTGATAGCCCGATTTCCGACAATGGTATCGGTTTCTACCGTTATTATATCATGGATACCACTTATGTGGAAAAGGACAAATGTTTTCAATTGAGTTTCGTGCCTAACAATCCGCAGGACTTCGGATTTACAGGTACTTTGTATATCTTGGCCGACTCTACTTTCCGTCTGAAGCAGTGTGTGCTGAATCTTCCCAAGAAGACGGATGTGAACTTTGTGGAGACCATGTCTATCCAACAGCAGTTCGGTGCTTTGCCAACAGGAGAATGGGTACAACTTTCGGATGATATGCTTTGTGAATTGAATTTCTTTGGCGGACGTTTTATGGTGCGACGCGCTACCCATAATTCCGACTATAATTTCTTGGATACCAATGAACGTGTGTTCAAGAAGAAAGGAAAGGAAATCAAGGATGCGAATGCGATGATGCGTAACGATGAATTCTGGAACCGTTACCGTGCAACCGAGTTGACAAAATCCGAAAGCAATATGGGTGGTTTTGTGACTAAACTTGCCAATATCAAAGGTTTTAAGTATGTGCTTTTCGGTTTGAAGGCCTTGATTGAGAACTTTGTGGAAACGGGAACCAAAGACCATCCGAGCAAGGTGGATATTGGTCCTATCAATACCATCCTGACTTCCAATTACATAGATGGAACACGTCTGAGAGCGTCTGCACAAACCACAGCCAACTTGAATCCGAACTGGTATTTCAAGGGATATGCCGCTTATGGTTTCAAGGATGAGAAACTGAAGTATTTGGGACAAGTGGAATATTCGTTTGACAAAAAAGGATATTTGCCTCGTGAGTTCCCGAAACATTCGGTAGCCGTATCTTATCAGTATGATAATATGCTTCCTTCGGATAAGTTTATCAATACGGATAAGGATAACATGTTTACTTCCTTGAAGTGGGCAAAACAGACTTTGTACAATTACGAACGGAAGTTTACAATTAACTACGAACATGAACGTGAAAATGGATTGAAAACGACCGTGATGCTTCGCCATGCCAACTATGAGCCTTGTGGAGAGTTGTTCTATCGTACGATGGAAGGGGAATCCCAATTGCAGCAAGCCATTGCTCAAGGTGCGGTTTCGGGAGAAGAATTTATCCGTACGCCATATAATACAAAGGACATTACGGTTGCCGAAGCTACTTTCGGAGTTCGTTTTGCTCCGGGTGAAGCCTTCGTCAACACCAAGCAAAGACGTCTCCCTATCAACTTGGATGCTCCGGTATTCTCCTTGTCTCATACTTTTGGTTTGAATGGTGTCTTGGGTTCGCAATATACCTATAATTATACGGAAGCCGGATTCTACAAACGCCTTTGGTTGGGTTCATGGGGTAATATCGATACTTATTTGAAAGGGGGTATCCAATGGGATAAGGTGCCATTCCCGTTGCTCATCATGCCGGCGGCCAACTTGTCGTATATCATTCAGGATGGTACATTCAATTTGATCAATAATATGGAGTTCTTGAATGACCGTTATGCATCGTTGGATATTTCATGGAACATGCAAGGCAAGTTGTTCAACCGTATTCCGTTGCTGAAGAAATTGAAGTGGCGTGAGTTTATCGGTATCAAGTGCTTGTGGGGAGAACTGACCGACAAGAACAATCCGTTCTTGGAAGAAAACCGCAATGACAAGACATTGATGATGTTCCCGGGATATTATCGGGCAGGTGGTGTATACGAGTATTCAAGTCATGTGATGAATCCAAAAGAACCGTATGTGGAACTTTGTGCGGGTATTCACAATATTTTCAAACTGTTGCATGTGGAATATGTTCGCCGTTTGAATTATGACGATCTGCCGACAGCCAACAAGTGGGGTATCCGTTTGATGATCCGTACCGTATTCTAAGAAATAGATAGAGTTATAACATAGAGAAATTAAAAAATCATGGAACAACAAAAGAAAGCGCATGCTTTGGTGAAGAAGGAATATTTGTTACCGTTCGTCTTGGTAACCTCTCTCTTCTTTATGTGGGGGTTTGCCCGTGCTATTTTGGACGTGTTGAATAAGCATTTCCAGGAAGCGTTGGGAATTAGTCTGGCTCATTCTGCAATGATTCAGGTGATGTTTTATTTGGGTTATTTCATTATGGCCATACCGGCCGGTTTGTTTATTGCCCGTAACGGTTATCGAAAGGGGGTAGTGTTTGGTCTGTTGCTATTCGGCATTGGTTCGTTGCTGTTCATTCCGGGCGAGCACTTCATGTCATTCAACTTCTTCCTTTTCTCCTTGTTTGTCATTGCTTGTGGCTTGGTGTTTCTGGAAACGGCTGCCAATCCTTATATGACCGAATTGGGGGATCGTGAAACAGCTGCCAGTCGCTTGAATCTGGCTCAATCTTTCAATGGTTTGGGATGTGCATGCGCTCCTTTGTTGGTAGGTATGATGTTGTTCTCCGAAGGTCAGGAAGCCAATCTTTCTTTTCCATACATGATGATGGGTATTGTGGTATTGGTGGTAGCTTTGATTTTCTCCAGAGTCCAACTTCCTGAAATCACTCATGCTGACGATACCGTACAGACAGAAACTGCTACAAGTAAGAAAGGAGTTTGGTCGAACAAGTTGTTTGTATTTGGTATTTCGGCTTTGTTCTGCTACGAGATTGCTGAAATCTCCATCAACAGTTTCTTTATTAACTATGTAGTGGACGATGGTTGGATGAATGCTCTTGACGCAGCCAAACTCTTGTCTGTAGCCGGTTTGGGATTGTTCATGTGCGGACGTTTCCTTGGTAGTTGGATTATGCGTTTTGTCCGTGCCGAAAAGTTCTTGTTGATTTGTGCAATAGGTACTGTAGTGGCAACAGCCATGGTAGTCATGAATCTCGGAATGGTTTCTTTCGTTTCTTTGATTCTGATTTATTTGTTCGAAGCTATCATGTTCCCTACGATCTTTGCTATCTGCTTGCGCGGATTAGCTAATAACACCAAGCGAGCTTCCTCTTATTTGATGATGACTCCGATCGGTGGGGCAGTAGGTCCGTTGTTGATGGGTACAGTAGGCGATATGACCAGTATGTCATTCTCGTTTATCGTTCCGCTCATTTCATACATGGTTGTGTTGGCGTACGCTTTGAAAGTTGTTCGTATCCGATAAGATATAGAAAAGAAGAGGTTTCCAATCGGAAACCTCTTCTTTTTTATGCGTTGATGATTGCTTGAATGTCTTCTTCTGTACCGCTGAACGGTCCGTGGTGTTCCAACTTGAGGGTGGACATGGCCGCTGCAAAACATCCGGCATCGTAATAAGAAGCACCTTGGCTTCGCTTGTACAGATAACCGGCAGCGTAGGTGTCGCCACAACCGGTGGCATCGACCACTTCTTTCGGAGGAAAAGCAGGAATGCGGTGGAACTCTCCTTCGGCATAAATCAACGAGCCGAGGCTTCCCAATGTGATGAGCACTTCCTTTACACCCCACTCGGCTAACTGGCGGGCTGCTTTTTCTGGATCATCGTATCCGGTAAGCACTTCCATTTCCTTTTCGTTAACTTTGAGTACATCAATATATTTCAATGCTTCTTGCTTTTCTTCCCAATCGATGGCATACACTTGCTCACCGCGCACTTCGCGGAGATAACCTTGTGCGTCAGCCGATAGTATACCTTTTGCAGACAAGTCCTTGATGACTTCGAGGGAGAAATCATCGGCCAATAAAGTACCTAAGTGATAGATGTCCGCTTCTACATCGACCAAGTTTTCGTTGGTGAAAGGATCGGCTTTTGCTAAAACACGTTGGCTACGGTCGTCGGGATTGTCGCCATAGATGTTTTCGAAATAAACGGTTTTTCGGCTAGGGATAATCTTTACATCAATGCCTAAGTCACGAATGGCTTCTGCTGAAGGATATTCTGTTTCTGCCAAAGCGGTAACCAATTTGTAATGCGAGAAATCCTTGAGCCGGCTGAATGCGTGCGAGAAATAATAGGAGGTTCCTCCTGCCATATAGGTAGTCTGTTTCGGTGTGACAATCTTGTCCAATGTGATGTGACCGATACAACAAATGTTTTTCATATTTCAGATATATTTCGTTTTGTTTTCGAAGAAATGAATATAATCGTACAAATATACGATTAATACATTAATCCTTTGCCTTTTCCCACTTTTTTTTCATAAATTTGCTTGCATTAAACTATAAATGATGAATTTATGACAAGAAAAACACTTTTGCTGATTGCTTGCTTGATGGGTATTGTGACAACAACTTTTGCACAAACGTTGAATCGTAGCGCTTGGATGAAGGGATTGCCTGATGCAGTTCCTGTATGCCAATTGACGATACCTGCCACCCATGATAGCGGTGCTTTGTTGGGAGGCGAGGCCCTACAGACTCAAGACATTACTATTCGTGAACAATTAGAAGCGGGTGTGCGTGGATTCGATATCCGATTGCAAGCTTGCGATAACGGAAAACTAGGTGTGTATCATAGCGTACAGTTTCAGGAAATCTATTGGGAAACAGACGTACTTCCGGCTTTCATCGATTTTTTGAAGAAGCATCCTTCTGAAATGCTTTTTGTTTCCTTGAAGAAGGAGGGAGGTGATTCGGAAGCCTATCGTCGTTTGGCTGCTGCCAGCCTGAATGATAAGGCCTTGGCGCCGTATGTGTTGCAGGACTTCAAGAATAACCTGGCATTGGGAGAGGCGAGAGGCAAGATTCTTTTCATGCATCGTGACCGTATCTTAAAGGAATACCCAGGTGCCCAATGTAATGGTTGGGACGATAATACCACTTGTTGGGTAACACTGAAGGATATGAAGGGAAATGAAACACTCGTATCCGTGGAAGATGAATATGGCTACCCGAGTGGCAAGAAAGCGTCTTACAAGGGTCGTATCACTTGGAAGAACATGCAGGCTGCCATGAAAAATAAGGGTAAGCAGAACCGTTGGTATATCAGCTTTGCGAGTGCTACGGCGCTTCCAGTGGCAGGACCAGCAGCTTTCTCGGATGTCGTGAATCCAATGCTCGTCAACCAAACTAAAGGCTTGAAACAAACTTGTGGTATCGTTTTGGTGGATTTTGCTGGTACACCGGATGCTCGTACGCTGATAGACAACTTGATTCTTTCCAACAATCCGAAGCAGGTAGCTATGCCACTACGCTTCAAGGATGGCAAACTGAAAATAGCCCAGCTTACTGATGTGCATTGGGATGCAAAATCAGAAAAATCGGATAAGAATGTAGAGACTATATTGAGTGTGTTGGATATGGAGAAACCCGATGTAGTGATCTTGACAGGCGATATTGTGACCGAACAACCGGCCATGAAAGGATGGCAAAAGGTAGTGGACATGATGGAAAAGACAGAGGTTCCGTTTGCTGTGACCATGGGTAATCACGATGCTGAAAACTTGTCAGAAGATTCTATTTATCACATTCTTTGCCAGTCTCGCTTGTTCATCGGAGAGAAAGGACCGGAATCATTGAGTGGAACCGGTAATTATATTCTTCCGGTGTATGCTTCGGATGGTACCGATAAGGTGAATGCTTTGCTTTATTGTTTGGATTCCAACGACTACACTTCGGATTCTGAAAAGTATGGAAATTATGCTTGGATAGATAGAAATCAGATTAATTGGTACCTGGAACAAAGTCGTGTCTATGCAGAAAAGAATCAAGGAAAACCTCTTCCTGCCTTGGCTTTCTTCCACATAGCCTTGCCTGAATATAAGCATCTCCATGGCCGTCCCGACATGTATGGACATTTGGGGGAAGACGGAGGATGCCCGAAAATTAATAGCGGCATGTTCCATGCTATGATAGAGGCCGGTGATGTGATGGGTGTCTTTGCCGGTCACGATCATGATAATGACTATATAGGTCAAGAGTATGGTATTGCTTTGGCATATGGACGAGTATCGGGATATGATGCTTATGGTGACTTGGAACGAGGTGCCCGCATCATCGAGTTGCAGGAAGGAAAGCGTCAGTTCGATACTTGGATTGCCACTCCATCGGGAAAGAGTTTGGCATATTATTATCCATCGGGCATTACTTCGGACGATGAGGCTGTGACTCCACTTCCAGCTAAACAAGTTAACCCGACTAAGAACGGAGTATCTTACACCTACTACGAAGGAAAGTTCAAGCATACCGACCATTTCAAAACTAATGGTGTAAAGAAAGACAAAGGTGTAATGCCGAACTTCTCCATTCTCAATGCCCCGGTCAAGGATCACTTTGGCTATGAATTCAAGTCGTATATTCACATCCCGAAGACGGGTGTTTACAATTTCTACTTGTATTCGGATGATGGCTCGTTGCTTTACATTGACGGTAAGGTAGTGATAGACAACAATGGTTCTCATAGTGCAGCTAGAAAGGGTGGAAAAATCGTTTTGGAAGCAGGTTTCCATGAAATTCATTTGCTTTATTTTGAGGATTATATGGGGCAGGAATTGAAGGTGAAAATATCCAGTCGATGGTTGGAAGAACAGTTTCTTTCGGATAAAATGCTCTTTTTGTCTGAATAATTTCACCTTAATGAAAAGAAACCTTATATTTGCTTGCTAAAAAATATTAAATAGCATCCGTTTGAATATTAATTAAAGTCATTAAATAGTTAATTTTATGAAAAAGAAAATGTCTATTTTACTGAGTGCTGCCATGCTGGGATGTGCATTCCCGTTGACAGTACAAGGTAATACCATGGTGGATGAGATAGCCTCTATCCAGCAGAACAAGACCATTAAAGGTCGGGTATTAGATGCCAATGGCGAGCCTGTAATTGGGGCGAGTGTTTTGGAAAAAGGTACTACCAACGGTACGATTACCGATTTCGATGGTAATTTCCAATTGAATGTAAAAGAAGGTGCTGTCTTGTCTATCAGCTACATTGGTTATGCAGCGCAGGAATTGGCAGCACAAGCGAATATGAACATCACTTTGAAGGAAGACACAGAACTTTTGGACGAAGTCGTGGTTTTGGGTTATGGTGCAGGTCAGCGTAAGCAGGACTTGTCTGCATCTGTAGGTGTATTGAGCAATACGGAAGATTTGGTGACTCGTCCGGTTAGCTCTACGGAAGGTATGTTGCAAGGTCAGTTGGCCGGTGTGGTTGTTTCATCGAATGGTGGTGACCCAACTGGTACTCCGAATATCGTGATTCGTGGTCAAGGTTCTCAGAACGGTGACAATGTGTTGTGGGTAGTAGACGGTGTACCAGGTGCTCCGATTGCTTCCATGAATGATATTGAATCTATCGTTGTTTTGAAGGACGCGGCTTCGGCAGCTATTTATGGTGCTCAGTCGGGAGCCGGTGGTGTAGTGTTGGTGACTACCAAGAAGGCTAAGGAAGGTGCTCCATCATTGAGTTACGATGCGACATTCGGTATCCGTCAAGCTATGAACTTGATTGAACCATTGAATGCGGAAGAACAAGTGAAGATGCGTCAGCTTTCATACGCTAATGCTGGATTGTCTTTGCCGGCAGGTTGGGATGTAAGCAAGAACCCATGGATCGGTACTACTCGTACAGACTGGATGGACGAAATTTTCCGTACCGGTTTCTACCAACGTCACAATGTGGCTTTGAACGTAGGTACTGAAAACTATTCTAACCGCCTTTCATTTGCTTTTGACCAAGATGAAGGTGTATTGAAAAATACATTCGACAAGCATTTCACTTTGCGCTACAATGGTAAGTTCAAATTGAACAAGTGGGTGACCATTAGCGAAGACTTCATTTGGAAGAACCACGAAGACCGTTCGGTAGATACTAACAGTGGTTATACAGGTGCGGTTATTGCAGCAATGTTCATGCCAGCTAGTGCTACTGTTTATAATCCGTTGGATGGTACATACGGTGGTACAACTACTGAAGATCCGGCTTACATCGCACAATATGGTTCAAACTTTGCTGATGCTCATGGTGATGCTGTGAACCCAATGCGTTTGTTGGAAGCTCACAACCGTTACGACAAGACTAGCGAAGTATGGTCTACTACTAGCTTGGAAATTGCCAATATCGTTCCGGGTTTGAAGTTCACTAGCCGTTTCACTTATAGCCTCGAACATCAGAACTACAAGAACTTCAGTCCGATCCGTGATGAAGTGGGTAAGCCTGAATTGTCGAACAGCTTGAACAACTATAGCTATCGTACCGATGCATGGAAGACTGAAAATACCTTGACTTATGACAATACTTTCAATGACAAGCATACAGTAGGTGTATTGCTTTCTACTACTGCAGACCACTATGCAATGCGTGGTTTGGAAGTGGATGGTAAGGACTTTGCTGATGAATCAAGTTATTTGCAATACTTGTCATATGCAGGTTCTACTACTGCTTACGATTTCTTGACAGGTCCGGATGCCAACGTTTCTTTGATTGGTCGTTTGGCTTATTCATACGATGACCGTTATTTCTTGACTGCTTCTTGGCGTCGTGACTATGCCGGCCGTTTGCCGAAGGAAAACAACTATGGCGACTTCCCGGCGGTAACTGCTGCATGGAAGATTTCGAACGAAGCGTTCTTCCCGGAAAACGATGTAGTGAACTTGTTGAAGGTTCGTGCTTCTTGGGGTCGTGTAGGAAACTTGGGTTCTATCGGCTATAACTACAAGTCGGCTGTGTTGAGCAAGTCTTCTTGGTCGGAACAAGCACAATATGGTCCTGAATCAGGCAAGGTATGGGACAACTTCGTATACAATGGTGTAGCGTTGAACCCGAACTTGACTTGGGAAACTTCTGAACAATGGGACTTGGGTATCGACCTCGATATGTTCAATAACCGTTTGAACGTAGCTCTCGACTACTTCGACAAGCGTACATTCAACTTGATTCAGGAACAGACCATGAACTGGCCGAACACCATCGGTATCAGCGGTATGTTGGTCAACCAGGGTGAAATCAGAAACCGTGGTTTCGAAGCACAGATGAGCTGGAAGGACAAGATCAACAAGGATTGGAGCTACTTCGTATCAGGTAACTTCTCTTATATTAAGAATAAGGTATCGGATATCGGTGTGAAGAACCAGGACGGTACTCCGGGTGTATGGACTGGCGAAGGTGGTTTCCGTAACATCCCTTACATCTATCAGACAGCACAAGGCCAACCGCTCAACTCTTTCTATTTGATCAAGACTGACGGTATCTTCCAAAGCGATGCTGAAGCAGCTGCTTACGTGAAGGATGGCAAGCGTATCCAACCGGATGCTGTAGCCGGTGACTTGAAGTTCGTAGACTTCAACAACGACGGTAAGATTGATACCAACGACCGTCAGTACATGGGCAATGCTACTCCAGAAACTACATTCGCTCTCTCAGGTGGTTTCACTTACAAGAAGCTTTCTGTAAGCGCTATGTTACAGGGTGTAGGTGGTGCTCAAGCATTCTATGCTGGTAAGTACATGGGCTTGAGTGATGCCGAAGGTAGCTTCAACCGTTCAAAGGAAATCTTGAATGCATGGAGCCCTAGCAATACAGGTTCAGACATTCCACGTTTGGCAAAGAACGACCCGAACAGTAACTTCAGTACCGCTTCTGACTGGTATTTGGAAGATGCTTCTTACCTCCGTTTGAAGAACTTCACTGTATCATACGACTTGACAGACGTACTCCGTAAGTGCGCTCACTTGAACGAACGCAAGAGCAGCATGTCTGTATACTTCAGTGGTGAAAACCTCTTCACAATTACTGACTACTCAGGTATGGACCCTGAATGTGGTGGTTGGGATGCCATGAAGTATCCGGTATCTAGAGTATTCTCTTTGGGTGTGAAGTTGACATACTAAGAAAGATTGACTAATAAATTAAAGAATAAGAAGATGAAAAAATATATTTCAGTTTTTGCTTTGTCTGCATTGGTATGTAGCTCATGTAGCGACTTCCTGGATGTGCAACCGGAAGGCGATGCTACGACTACCCAATATTTTACAAATGACCAGCAGGCAATTGATGCCATCGATGGCTTGTATGAAAGATTCCATCAGGAAGGTTGCTACGGACGTGAGTTGTTCTGGGAACAGGGTGGTGCTTGCGACGTAGTATGGGGACGTACCCGTGGTTACAATACCTTGGCTACCTTGAACTATACCGGCGATGAGTCTCCGTTGAGAGACGTGTTCAGCCGTATGTATTCTACCATGGCTCGTGCCAACTGGGTGATTGACGGTTTGTTGAACAAGGAAGCTTCGACTGCTTTGAGCGAAGTGGAAAAGCGCAGCTTGGGTGAAGCTTATTTCAACCGTGCTTGGGCACACTTCATCATCGCTTACCGTTATGGTACCGACAAGCAGGGTGTTCCATTCGTACGTTATGAAGATTTTGAAAATGGTTATGATAACTCCATTCCTCCACAGCGTGCATCGGTAATGGAGAATTACCAGTTGATTATCGAAGATATGGACAAGGCTATCGAATACTTGCCACGTTTCGAAGAATACGATGCAGATAACCGTGGTCGTGCTCATGATGCAGCTGCTGTGGCATTCAAGGCTAAGACATACGCTTATTGGGCAACTTGGGAAGCAAGTCAGTGGAGCAAGGTCATCGAAATGGTGAACCAGTTGGAAACTGCTTACGGCCGTGATTTGGCTCCTACATTTGCCGAAGTATTCTCTTCAGACTTCAAGGATTTCTGGAATGCTGAATACCTCTGGACTATCCCTGGTAACGGTGGTTCAAGCGGTGGTGGCTCTGAATTCCCGGGTGTTATCCTCGAAAACAAGGGTTGGGGTGTATACAACGGCTGGGGTCAGAACAAGCCTTCTTACGACATCTACGAAATGATGGCTAAGGATGGTGAAGGTAATGACCGTTTGGTTCGCTCTATCTTGGAGTACGGACAAGAATTCCAGTTCTTCGGTGAAACACGTACTTTCTGGTCAACTTCCGACTTGGAAGCCGGTTTCATGATTAACAAGTACATGGACCCATTCAAGCATGCCAATGCAACTGACGAAGGTTATGTAAACACTAACGGTAACTGGCCGACCGTTCGTTTGAACTTCCCGATTATCCGTTTTGCTGAAATGTTGTTGTTCCGTGCGGAAGCTTACTTGATGACTGGTGCTGCCGACAAGGCTACTGCTGATTTGAACCGCATCCGTGTACGTTCTAATTTGCAGCCTTTGACAGGTACAGCTACCATGGCCGATTTGTATCACGAACGTCGTTGTGAATTGGCATTCGAATTCACCGACCACTTGTTCGACTTGAAGCGTTGGCATCGTTCCAGCAATGCTGAAATCAAGGCATTGGCTGCTGCCGAATTGAACGCTCACCCACGAGTACGTGTATACGAAGACCGTGCTAATCCGGCATCCGCTTTCACTATCGAAGGTTATGGTGACTATGTAAACAAGAACTCGTATGCAGACTATATGATGGTGTTCCCTTATCCAAGTGAACAGGTAACTAAGTCAAACGGTCAGTTGAAGCAGAACGAAGGTTATTGATTCGTTTCATATAGAGAAAGAAAGACGGCAGTATTTTTGAATACTGCCGTTTTTTTGTAGATAATTTTGGGGATATTCTGTGTTTTCCTTATTTTTGTTGAATGGTTTGAAATTTAATGAAAAGTATATGAAATACACAGATTTATTGGTAGGAGGGCTTTGCTTGTTCTGTGCTTGTTCTTCTCCGCAGAAAAATCCGATTGATTATGTAGACCCATTTATTGGAACCGGTTTCCATGGACATACCTATCCGGGCGCAACGACTCCTTTCGGTGCGGTTCAGTTAAGTCCCGATACCCGTCGAGGTAATTGGGATGCCAGTTCAGGCTATCATTATTCGGATTCAACGATTCTAGGTTTTTCACACACGCACTTGAGCGGTACGGGATGTCAGGACTTGGGTGATGTCTTGCTTCGTCCTACTACCCAACCGGTACGCTTGGAAGAAGAGGGGGACATCTTCTTGCCGGCAGCTTTCTCGCATGACTCCGAAAAGGCGACTCCGGGATATTATGCCGTAACCTTGGCCGATGAACAAATCAAGGTGGAACTGGCGGCATCAACCTTTGCCGGTATGCATCGATACACCTATCTGAATGATAAGGATGCTTCTGTGATTGTCGATTTAACTCACATCCTGAATACCGATGACTTTATCTATGAAGCGGAATTGAAGCAGACTGCCGATAATGAAATCGTGGGAATGAGACGTACCCGTAGTTGGGTGGATAACCAATACATCTATTTCGTGCTTCAGTTCTCGAAGCCGATTCAGGAATGGCAACAGTTGAATGACAAGCAAGGGGTGGCTCACTTCGGTCAAGAACGCGAAGTGTTGGCCAAGGTAGGTCTTTCCATCGTCAGCGCAGAAAATGCCCGTGAAAACTTGTTGCACGATATGCCTGACTTCAACTTCGAAGCCGTTTGCCAGCAAGCCAAGGCTGCTTGGGAAAAGGAATTGGCCATAGTGAATGTAAAGGGAGGTACCGAAGCCCAGCGTACCAATTTCTACACAGCTTGGTATCATTCATTGGTGGTGCCTAACCGTACCAACGATATCAACAACCAATATCGTCGTCACGATAGTAGCATTGCTGTTACTCCGGAAGGAAAGACCACTTATTCCACTTTCTCTACTTGGGATACGTTCCGTGCATGGCATCCGTTGATGACTTTGACTGATACCGAATTGGTGAACAACATGATTCAATCATTGCTCAATATGTACGAAGTAACCGGTGAACTTCCTATCTGGCCGCTGTCTTCGGGCGAGACAGGAACGATGATTGGCTATCACTCGGCTTCTATCATTGCCGATGCTTACATGAAGGGAATCCGTGGCTATGATGCGGAAAATGCATTGGAGGCGATGATTGTTTCTTCTAACAAGAATGCCAAGGGTTCGGATTTTTATACGAAGTATGGTTTCATCCCATCCAACATCAAGCGTGAATCGGTTTCTTGCTTGTTGGAATACGCATACGATGACTGGACCATTGCTCAAATGGCGAAAGCGATGGGTAAGGAAGACGTTCACAAGGAATACATGGAACGTGCCTTGAACTATTGCAATGTGTTCGATGGCAATGTCCGTTTCTTCCATGGCAAACGATTGGATGGCAACTGGGAAGAGAAGTTCAATCCGGCGGCTGTAGGTCATGAATTTACCGAAGCAACTGCATGGCAATATCGTTTCTTCGTACCTCATGATGTGAATGGTATGATGCAGCTCTTCGGTGGCAAGGAAATCTTTACTGCCGATTTGGATGATTTGTTCAATACATCGGCGGGTGTCGTAGGTAAGGCATCGGATATTACCGGCTTGATTGGTCAGTATGCACATGGCAATGAACCGAGTCACCACATGGCATACCTATATAATTACATCGGTCAGCCTTGGAAGACACAAGCTATGACTCGTCGTTTGCTCGATGAAATGTATGCACCGACCCCAGAAGGTATCGTGGGCAATGAAGACTGTGGTCAGATGTCGGCTTGGTACATCATGAGTGCCATGGGCTTCTATCCGGTATGTCCGGGTAGCAATGAATTTGCTTTGACAACTCCTATCTTCGAACAAGTGGATTTGCAATTGGCGAATGGCAAGACCTTGACCATTACTGCCAACAATCCAACCAAGAATATCTATATCGATGCGGTCACTTTCAATGGCCAACCGATTGAAAAGAACTTCATCACTTATGAACAGTTGATGCAGGGTGGCACCCTGGCCTTTACGTTGACTGATGAACCGAATATGAATAGAGGTACATCGGATGAGGCGGCTCCTTATTCGGCTACTGAAGGCAATTGGGTATCGATGCCGTATATCAATCAAGATTTGCATTTGTTCGTAGATGAAACAAAGGTGGATTTGGCATCAACAACCGAAGGATGTACCATCCGTTATACCTTGAATGGTCAGGAACCGGATGAAAACTCACCCGTATATAGTGAACCAATCTATTTGAATGCTACTAAGCAAATCAAGGCAAAGGCTTATAAGGAAGGTTACAAGCCTAGCCGTACATTCTCAGTCTTGGCAACCAAGGCAGCATTCAAACCGGCTCGCCAAGCCAAAGGTACTGTTAATGGAGTGAATTATGTACATGTAATTGGCAACTTCCAGAAGGTAGCCGATTTGAAGAATGGTAAGTTTGTGAAGCAAGGTGTCATGACTGAACCTTCCATCAAGGAAGCTGTACAACCGGACCATTTCGGATATACGTTTACGGGTATGATTGACATTCCGGAAGATGGTATCTATGGTTTCTTTACTCGTTCGGACGATGGTAGTGTCTTGTACATTGATGGTGAAAAGATAGTAGATAACGATGGTTCTCACTCAGCATTAGTGGCGAGTGGTAAGGTGGCTTTGAAGAAAGGCTTACACACTTATCAGTTGCTTTACTTGGAAGACTATGAAGGCGACCATTTGAGTTGGGGTTGGAGACTTCCGGGTAAGGATGATTTTGAAAAGATTCCGGTTGATAGATTATATGTGAAATAAGAATATATGAACAAACATTGGATAAGATTAGGAATGGCCGCATTATTGTTGGGAAGCATGCAAGTTTCC
Source organism: Phocaeicola sp. (assembly GCA_045121515.1). Lineage (GTDB taxonomy): Bacteria > Bacteroidota > Bacteroidia > Bacteroidales > Bacteroidaceae > Phocaeicola. The sequence goes on from JBGVGD010000021.1 coordinate 107,011, forward strand.
CAACCGGTGCAGGCACAGGACGTGGCTAGAGAAGCCAAACTTCATACTTATGTGATGGAAAACCCGTACGATGTGCCAGAAATCAAGGCACCGAAGGGTAAAAAAGTAAAGAATGTGGTTCTGATGATTGGTGATGGCATGAGTTTGATGCATGTCTATTCGGCTTGGACAGCCAATCGGGGGAAACTCTATTTGGACAATAGCCAGGCAGTGGGTTTGTCGAAGACTTATTGTGCGGATAAATTGATTACTGACTCCGGCGCAGGAGGTACAGCCATTGCAACGGGTCAGAAGACCAAGTATCATTATGTAGGGGTAGACCCTCAAGGAAATGAATTACCTTCGTTGATTACGTTGTCAAAGCAGAAAGGTATGTCAGCAGGTATTGCAGTAACTTGTCGTTTGTGGGACGCGACTCCGGCCGATTTCTGTTGCCATAACGTGGATCGTGATGATGAATTCGATTTGGTAGCCGATTATGTGGAATGTGGAGCCGACTATGTAGTGGGCGGTGGAGCCGAGAAGTTCGAGAATCGTCCGGATGGTCGTAATATATTTCAAGAATTGGAAGCGAAGGGTTATCAAGTAGCCCGTAGTTGGGAGGAAGCCCAAGCCTTGAAGGAGGGTAAGATCTTTGCGGTGACAGATAAAAGAGATACTCCAGTACCGGCAGAACGTGGAGGCCGTTTGGCTCAATCGGCTTTGAAGGGTATGGAGATTATGGATAAGAATAAAAAGGGATTCTTTATGATGATTGAAGGTTCCCAATTGGATGACTATGGTCATTTCAACGACTTGGACTTGTTGATGCAGGAAACTCATGACTTCGATCGTACTGTAGGTAAGGTATTCGAATGGGCGGCTAAGGATGGAGAAACCTTGGTGGTTGTTACTGCTGACCATGAAACGGGTGGTTTGACTTTGGTAGACGGTGATTTGCAGAAAGGTGAAATCAAGTGTAAGTTCTCGACAGGAAGCCATTCAGGTGTGATGGTTCCTGTTTATGCATTCGGCCCAGGTGCTGAACACTTTACTGGCTTGTATGAAAATACCGCGATATTCGATAAGATTGCAACCCTCTTAAAATTGAATAAATGATGAAAAGAAGAACAATCATAGCAGGTTTGCTAGGTATGGCTATGTTGCCGGGCATTGGTCATGCACAGAGTTGTGGCAATGACAGTATTTATAAGATTCCTTATAAGGATACGTATGTGAAGCAGGCATTGGTGGCGGAAAATGAATTCCGTGTACAGCAGCCTAAGTATGTCACTCTACCTACTTTTGCGGAAGCGAAGGAAGTTCTCCCGAAGCCTATTTGGGCTGGTCATGACGAGGAAATCAACATGTACTGGCGTGCCTGGGAAATCGGGGTAGGCAACTTGCGTAATCCGCAGCCGGGTTCCGGTTTCATCATGCCTTACATCGATACGGCTTACAATGGAAACATCTTTATGTGGGATTCTTCCTTTATCTTGATGTTTGCTCGTTATGGTGCCCGTTTCTTCCCGTTCCAGAATACGCTGGACAACTTCTATGCCAAGCAGCATCCGGATGGTTTCATTTGTCGTGAAATCAAGGCAGATGGTGCCGACTGCTTCGAACGTTACGACCCAGTAAGTACAGGACCGAACTTGATTCCTTGGTGTGAAATGGTGTACTTCCACCAGTTTGGCGATATGGAACGCTTGCACAAGATTTTCCCTGTACTTTGTTCCTACTATAAGTGGTTGAAGTTGAATCGCACTTGGCGTAATGGTATGTATTGGTCGAGTGGTTGGGGTACTGGTATGGACAACATGCCGCGTGTGCCGAGCGAGTACAGCATGATTTTCAGCCATGGTCACATGATTTGGTTGGATACCAACTTGCAGCAATTGTTCATTGCCAACTTGTTGCTCGAAATGGGTTTCTACCTCGAACGTTGGCAGGAAATTGAAGAATTTGAGGATGAAGTGGAACATCTCAAGAAATACATCCGCGAGAACTTGTGGGATGAAGAAACCGGCTTCTTGTATGACCAGTATGCCGATGGCTCGCTTTGCAAAACCAAGGGTATCGGTGCTTATTGGGCATTGTATTCGGATGTGTTGAATGATGACCAGACCAAGCGTTTGGTAAAGGAATTAGATAATCCGGCAACTTTCAAGCGTACTCACCGTGTGCCTTCATTGTCGGCAGACAATGCTCGTTACAAGGCAAATGGCCGTTATTGGCAGGGTGGTGTATGGCCGGGAACCAACTATATGGTGATGACTGGCTTGAAGCAGAAAGGTTTTGATAAGGAAGCACGAGAAATAGCTTTGAATCATTACGACCAAGTGTTCCAAGTATACAAGAAGACCAATACATTCTTTGAATATTATGCACCGGAAAGTACCGAACCGGGATTCATGGCTCGTAAGGACTTTATCGGTTGGACCGGTTTGGCACCGATTGCAGAATTGATTGAATTCATCATTGGTATCCGTGGTGACTATACTAACAAGAAGATTGTATGGGACATGAACTTGACCGAAGCCAATGGTATCGAACGTTATCCGTTTGGTCCGGAAGGATTGATTACTTTGAAGGCGAATGGCCGTCGTTCGGCAGCCGACAAGCCGAAAATCGAAGTGGAATCGAATGTGGATTTCCAATTGGTAGTCCGTTATGGCGATAAGGAAGAAATCTTCCAGGTAGTGGCTGGAAAAAATAATTTCTAAATCTAATACATTAAATCTATGAAGAAGAACCATTGGATAGCTGCATCGGCATTGGCATGTATATTGGCATTGGCACCATCGTCGGTGGAAGCAGAAAATAAGGTAGACAATAAGCGTCCACCCGTAGCAGAAAGAAACTTTACTTCGAAGGCCGTAGAAAAACTGATTAAGGAAGTAAGCAAGGCTATTGAGGACCCGAAGTTACGTGAAATGTTCCAGAATTGTTATCCGAATACGTTGGATACTACCGTTAAGTTCCAGATGAATGGTAAGAAACCGGATACTTTTGTGATTACAGGCGATATTGATGCCATGTGGTTGCGTGACTCTTCGGCTCAGTTGTGGCCTTATTTGGTCTTGATGGAAGGGGATAAGGAACTGCAGACACTGATTGCCGGTTTAATTAACCGTCAGACAGCCTGCATCCTGCTCGATCCGTATGCCAATGCCTTCAATGATGGTCCGAAGGGTAGCTATTGGGAAAGTGACATGACTCAGAAGATGCGTAAGGAATTGCACGAACGCAAATGGGAAATCGACTCGTTGTGCTATCCGATTCGTGTGGCTTATTACTACTGGTTGCTGACCGGCGATACATCGGTATTCGATGCTCAATGGCACGAAGCCATGCAGTTGGTCGTAAAGACATTCAAAGAACAGCAACGTAAGGACAATCTCGGTCCATATAGCTTTATGCGTGATTGTGACCGTCCGACTGACTCACAAATCAATGGCGGTTTCGGTGCTCCAGTGAAGCCGGTTGGCTTGATCTTCTCTGCTTTCCGTCCTTCGGATGATGCTACTCAATATGGCTTCTTGATTCCATCGAACATGTTTGCGGTGGTATCGTTGCGTCAATTGGCCGAAATCGAAACCAAAGTATTGAAGAATACAGAACTTGCTGCTGAATGTAAGGCATTGGCAGACGAAGTGGATGCAGCTATTCAGAAATATGGTGTAGTGAACCATCCGGTAGCAGGACAGGTTTATGCATTTGAAGTGGATGGTTACGGAAACTCTTATTGCATGGACGATGCGAATGTTCCTAGTTTATTGGCTGCTCCTTATTTGGGCTATTGTGCACAGGACGATCCGCTCTATCAGAATACCCGTAAGTTGGTTTGGAGCGAAAACAATCCATACTTCTTCAAGGGTAAGGATGGCGAAGGTATTGGTGGACCACACGTAGGTTTGGACTATGCATGGCCGATGAGTATGATTATTAAGGGATTGACTACTAACGATGCAGCCGAAATCAAGGAATGTCTGATTCATCTTTGCAATACCGATGCAGACACCGGATTCATGCATGAAAGTTTCAACGTGAATGATCACCATAAGTTTACCCGTTCCTGGTTTGCCTGGACCAATACCTTGTTTGGTGAATTGGTCGTGAAAGCATATCGTGAATGCCCGGAAATTTTAAAGGATACTTATAAGAAGTAAAGATATGAAACCTTACGTATTGGCTCTTGACTTAGGAGGGACAAATTCAGTATTAGGGGTAGTCGATGAGACTGGAAAGATTGTGTGTACGGATAGCTTCCGTACACAATCTTTTTCTGTATTGGAGGACTACGTGGAACAGTGTGCCGTAGTGGCTGAACGCTTGTTCGGACAGGTAGGTGGAAAAGACCAGATTGAAGCCTTTGGCATCGGTGCTCCCGATGTGAATTATTGGGGACAAACCATTGAAAATGCGACCAACCTGCCTTGGAAAGGAATCGTACCTTTGGCGGCTAAATTGGAAGCACGTTTGGGAATCCGTGTGCGCATGACCAACGATGCGAAAGCCGCTGCTTTGGGCGAAATGCTCTATGGTGTAGCGAAAGGCATGAAGGATTTCATTATGCTGACGTTAGGCACAGGCGTCGGAAGTGGCATTGTGGTCAATGGCCAATTGGTATATGGTAAGCGAAGTTTTGCCGGTGAATTAGGACATACCTCCATTCGCCCGGAAAACGGTCGTCCGTGTCCGTGTGGTCGGAAGGGCTGCTTGGAAACCTATTGCTCGGCAACGGGGGTGGCAGAGACCGCTCGCGAATACTTGGCTTCAGGAAAGTATCCGGAAAGTCCGCTTCACGCTTTACCTTTGGCGGAAATTACTTCGAAGGATGTATACGATGCAACCGTGCAAGGAGACCGATTGGGAAATGAGGTCTTTGCTTTTACCGGACAGTTGTTGGGTGAAAGTTGTGCAGACTTTGCTACTTTCTCCGATCCAGAGGCTTTCATCTTTTTTGGTGGTTTGACCAAGGCTGGTGACTTGTTAATGGAACCTATTGTGAAGACCTATAACGATACTGTATTTGATAATTATAAAGGTACAGCTCGTTTCCTCGTGTCGCAATTGAAGGATGCTGAAGCGGCCTTACTGGGAGCTGCAGCCTTGGCTTGGACCGATAGATAGTTAAAAACTGACAAAATTGCTTGTTGTATACCAACTTATTAGTAATTTTGTCATGGTTTAGCAAAAAGATTATGGTAAAAGCTGAGATTCAGAACATCAAACTCCGTTTTGGTATCATTGGGAATGCCCAAGGGCTTAATAGAGCCATTGATATTGCCATGCAAGTGGCTCCAACCGATTTGTCGGTACTGATTACCGGTGAGAGTGGGGTAGGTAAGGAAAATTTTCCCCAAATCATTCATCAGTTCAGTCGCCGGAAGCATGGATATTATATTGCGGTGAACTGTGGTGCCATTCCGGAAGGTACCATTGATTCGGAATTGTTCGGTCATGAGAAGGGTTCGTTTACGGGTGCTATTGGTGATCGTAACGGTTATTTTGCCGAAGCCAATGGCGGTACCATTTTCTTGGACGAAGTCGGAGAACTTCCGTTGTCTACCCAAGCCCGCCTGTTGCGTGTACTGGAAAGTGGTGAATACATTAAGGTAGGTTCTTCCAAGGTACAGAAGACCGATGTCCGCATTGTGGCGGCTACGAATGTAAATTTGGCGGAAGCCATTGCTTCAGGACGTTTCCGTGAAGACTTGTTTTATCGTCTGAACACTGTTCCTATCAAGATACCTCCTTTGCGTGAACGTGGCGAAGATATCTCCTTGTTGTTTCGTAAGTTCGCTTCCGATTTTGCTGAAAAATACCGGATGCCGGCAGTACAATTGACTGAAGATGCAAAGGCCATGCTGATGGCTTATCCTTGGCCGGGTAATGTCCGTCAGTTGAAGAATATCACCGAGCAGATTTCCATCATTGAAACTCATCGGGAGATTGATTCTCACATTTTGCAGAATTATTTGCCGGCTCAACAAATGGATGCTCGTTTGCCGATGTTGTTCGGTGCGAAAGGCAATGGTGGGGGAAAGACCTTTGAAAGCGAACGGGAGATTCTTTATCAAGTCTTGTTTGATATGCGTCGGGATATGACGGAACTGAAGAAGTTGGTCAATACGCTCATGGCTGAACGGGGAGGCGAACCTAACTATAGTATGGTACATTCGTCTGTAACATCGCCTACCATCAATATTTCTCCACTAACGCATGCGACTCCTACTATTTCTCATGCGGACGATGATATCCAGGATACGGAAGAATACGTAGAAGAAACGCTATCGTTGGATGAGGTGGAAAGAGAAATGATCCGGAAGGCATTGGAACGTCATCATGGAAGACGGAAGAATGCAGCCAAAGATTTGAAAATATCAGAACGTACACTCTATCGAAAAATAAAGGAATATGGTTTGGAATAAACAGAAAATAAAAGTTTGGGGAACCATGTGTGTCATGGCCGTGGTGATGACAGCTTGTTCCATTTCTTATCAGTTCAATGGTTCGTCCATTGACTATACGAAGGTGAAGTCTATTGCCATTGAGAATTTCGCGAACCGTTCGGTGGGCTTCGTGTGGGGTCCTATGGAAAGCATGTTCAATACAGCCTTGCAGGATATCTATACCCAGCAGACCCGTTTGCAGATGGTGAAACGCGGGGGTGACTTGACTCTTTCTGGTGAAATTACCAATTACGATGCCTATAATAAAGGGGTAGGGGCCGATGGTTACTCGACCATGGCCGAACTTCGTATGACCGTTCGTGTTACTTTCACCAACAAGTCCAATCCGCAGGAAAACTTCGAGGCCAAGCAGTTCTCGGCTAGCCGTGAATACGATGCTACTCAGCAGTTGGCTTCGGTGCAGGACGAACTGGTGAATCAGATGATCAAGGACATTGTAGACCAAATCTTTAATGCAACGGTTGCAAACTGGTAAGGTATGATACAGCAGCGTCTCTATGAATGGATAAAGCATCCCGAACTGTTGGATCGGGAATCTTTGTACGAGCTTCGTGCGTTGCTCGCGCGTTATCCGTATTTCCAGACGGCCCGCTTGCTGTACCTCAAGAACCTTTTCTTGCTGCATGACATCACTTTCGGTGAGGAACTCCGCCGGGCTGCCTTGTATATCGCCGACCGCCGCATCCTTTTTTCGTTGGTGGAAGGGGAACGGTATACTTGGAAGACATTGGAGAAACAGCAAGTTTCGGAAAATGAGGTCGGGGTAGATCGTACACTTTCCTTGATAGATGCTTTCTTGTCTTCTTTGCCAGAAGAACCATCGGCTTCTAGTTTTGTTTCCTTGCCGGTAGAAGCAGCAACAGACTACACATCCTATTTGATGAAGGAATCGTCCGTTGGAGAAGAAACAGAAGGAAAGGAAGAACCTAGGATGAAGGGGCAAGATTTGATTGATAATTTTTTGGAGAATTCGGAGGAACAGCCTCTTATTTCTTCGGTGGTGGATGAAGAGGAGATTGAGGATAAAATCGAGAATGAAACAGAGGATGAAAGCTATTTTACAGAGACTTTGGCTAAAATTTATGTAAAACAGCAAAGATATTCGAAAGCTCTTGAAATAATTACGAGATTAAATTTGAAATATCCCGAAAAAAACGCTTACTTTGCAGACCAAATTAGATTTTTGGAAAAATTGATTATTAACAATAAACAAAAATAAGGGAAAATGTATTTTTTATTGATCGGATTGATTATTATCGCTGCATTGCTTTTGTGCTTTGTAGTTATGATTCAAAACTCTAAGGGTGGTGGTTTGGCATCTAGTTTTGCTGCTTCAAATCAGATTATGGGTGTACGCAAGACTACTGACTTTATTGAGAAGATGACTTGGAGTTTGGCAGGTTTTATGGTAGTCATCAGCATCGCTTGTGCTTATGCACTTCCTTCTGCAACAGCAGAATCTTCTGTTATCATGGAACAGGCTGTAAAGGAAAGTGCTACTAACCCATTGAATGCACCTGCAGGTTTCGTTGCTCCTACAGCTACAGAAACTCCGGCTGAAGCTCCTGCTGCAGAAGAAGCGCCAGCTCAGTAATTCGCATCTTTTTTTAGAAAAAGAATAAAGGCGGTTCGTTTCCGGAAGGAAATGAACCGTTTTTGTTTTTCATTCCTTTGGATTTTCTTATTTTTGTGAAAATTAAAAATGGAAGTATATGTTGAAATTAATATCATGGAATGTAAATGGCCTTCGTGCCTGTTGCGATAAGGGATTTAGAGAAGAGTTTGCACGTTTGGATGCCGATTTTTTTTGCTTGCAGGAAACCAAGATGCAGGCGGGACAACTTGACCTTCAGTTCGAGGGTTATCAGTCGTATTGGAATTATGCGGAGAAGAAGGGCTATTCAGGAACGGCTATCTTTACCCGTCACCAGCCTTTGTCCGTGGCGTATGGAATAGGAGTGGAGGAACACGACCACGAAGGACGTGTCATTACGTTGGAGATGGAGCATTTCTATCTTATTACGGTATATGTGCCTAATTCGCAGGACGGATTGAAGAGATTGGATTACCGCATGACTTGGGAAGATGCTTTCTTGGCTTATCTCCAGCAGTTGGAAGAAAAGAAGCCGGTGGTGGTGTGTGGCGACTTGAATGTGGCTCATCAGGAAATCGACTTGAAGAATCCGAAGAGTAACCGTAAGAATGCTGGTTTTACGGATGAGGAGCGTGCTAAGTTCACCCAATGGCTCAATGCGGGCTTTACAGACACTTTCCGCTACTTTTATCCGCATCAGAAGGATATCTACTCCTGGTGGTCGTATCGCTTTAAGGCGAGGGAAAAGAACGCTGGCTGGCGTATCGATTATTTCGTCACTTCCGCTTCCTTGAATGATAAGCTGGTTGATGCCAAGATTCATACGGATGTCTATGGTTCCGACCATTGTCCGGTAGAATTGACGCTTGATTATTGAGGGTAGGGATATAAAAAAACAGATAGTTATAAAACTATCTGTTTTTTTTAGTGGGCAAAGATGGATTCGAACCACCGAAGGCGTAAGCCAGCAGATTTACAGTCTGCCCCATTTGGCCACTCTGGTATTTGCCCATTCCAATAAGTTTTGTTTAAAAAATCAGATAGTCAAAGACTATCTGATTTCTAAGAGCGGAAGACGGGGCTCAAACCCGCGACCCTCAGCTTGGAAGGCTAATTGCACTCAATTTCTTCGAAATTGAGATAACCAACTGAGCTACTTCCGCTTATGATAACCAAAATTAAACTCTTAATAAGTCTGGTTTACATGTTGGTTTACATGAACACAAGATAGTTGTTAATAAGTTAATAATCTCTCGGCAGTTATTATTGCCATTACAAAGATAACTATAATCGGTTTTATCATCAAGATTATTATCACTAAGTTTATCGCATGACCATAACTTATTTCTACGATTCAATTTACTATAAATTTTGGTATATTGTAGCTCTCCAATTACTCAAAATTCAAAGATTATCAATAAAAAGAAAGACAACTTATCCCATTGTTTGAGATAGGTTGCCTTTGCATTTGATTTCTTTTTAGTAAGACTTTTCTATTTAGTTGCTTCTATGTAATTAACAATCTCTTTAAAAACACTACCTGCCATTAAACCACCACTTGCAGGCAATCCAATCTTATTCATGCTCACAATAATGGAGTATTTCGGATTTTCAGCAGGGAAGTAGCCACAATATTCTACGGAATATTCAGTATTCATCTTTCCCTCAGAATTGTCTTCTTCTGTTGAAATTTGACAACCACCACTAACACCTGCTACTTGTACTTTTTCAGATTGTGCAGGTTTTCCCAGACCTTCTGTTACCACTTTAACTAATGCCATTTGTAAGCTATCAATGTTGGCTTTACTTGCTATTTGCGGATTGATTACTTCTGTTTCTCCTTTGTAAAGTGTTGGCTTCACCATTTTACCCTCATTCGCAATAGCATTATAGAAAGTAAGCATCTGAATGGGAGAAATCCGTTGGTTATATCCAATGCAGAACCAAGCTAATGAAGTGTTGCTCCAACCACTATCATTAGGAGTAACAAAGTATGCGGCTTTCAAACTATCAAGTCCTTCTATGTTGTCTGGCTGACCATAGTTCATTTTATCAAGCATATCAAAGTAGGCTTGTTCTTCTGTAAACGCTCTCTCGATATTCTTGTAGTTCGCAATGTGAGAATTAACCATAAGACCTTGTAATGTGGTTAGTTTGCCATATCCACCTCTATGCCAATTATGGTCAAGCAGTTCTTTATCGTGTACCATATAAACACCCTCGCCAACATCTACCGTATCAGACAACTTTACCTTACCTGTTTCTAATGCTGTCAATAATGATGCAGTACGTATTAAGCCAGATTCTTGACTAATAGCATTACCAACCATAGCCTTAATCTCACCTGTCTGAACTTCCATAACAATAGCTTGTCCAGAAATAGCTCCGATTTCGGACATCTTGTTTTGTAAGATAGAATCTATCTTTGTTTGTAAGGTAGTATCTATCGTTGATTGCTTTGTTGGTGTACAAGCTATCATTGTAGCTATGCATCCTATTAGAAATATCTTCTTCATATATTTATTCATAATCACAAACTCCCCTCAAATTAAATCCATAATATCTTGCTCGATAGAATAGCTGTACTTTTGAGTAATGAATATCAAGAACTTTTGCATGTTGAGGTTTTTGCATTCGGGTGGCACTCCAATAATGTTCTACACCCTCTGTTAATAGAAAAATTGAGTTCTCATTATTCCCGTATATCCTAAAACCTGCCTTACCATTTTCCGTAGTTTTTACCCATCTGCATTTACTTATCAATTCTTGAAATTCAGTAGCAGTAGGTATTCTCCACGGTTTGCCGTATTTCCTTGTTATAGCATCATCAGAAGAATCAATAGAATGGATTTCTTTGCTGAAATGTTTCTCTAGAAATGGGCCGAACTTGCCAGAGCTTACCCAATGCTTATAGTTCTCCCAAGTATATTTATTCTTAGGAGTAAGTTCAGCCCATGCATATAGTCCCCCTGTATCAGTAGGGGAATTTGCACCTAAATTTCTATCAGCCCATTTTACGGACAATCCTAAATCTATAGCTTGCATTCTTAAATTTTTATTTTAAACTTACGAATAGACTTTTTTAATCAGATGTATAGTTATTAATCTGTTTCATCATTATCAGTAATTAAATTTATATTACTACAGTCAAATGTCAAAAGCTTACCGTCCAAATTATCATATGCATTGGAAAAATTAGCTATTATTTGAAACTCTTTAGTACTGCTATATATTTTATCTCGAGGACATTTATTGGCTTTGTTTCCTATTCTTGTATATATATTATATTCCTTTTCAATAATTTCTTCATATTCTGTTTTTATAATACATTTTCCATCATAATCTATTAATCCCCATTTGCCTTTGTCTAAAATTTTAAAACCACTTAATGATTCCTCTATGGATTGATATTGGCATGGTATAATTATGCGTTCTTTGTTCAGATTATATAATCCACATAGATTGTTTTGATATAAAAGAAAATAACATGAATTAGAACCGTCATTCCATATAAAACTTTTTATCTCATCATATCGGGGAGAAAGTAACTCATAATCACTCAATAAACCAATTTTATTTCCTTTGTGTGTTTTAAACAATCTTGTTTTATAGCTATATTCAAAAGGTTCAATTCTATCAAAATTGGGTATTATATATAATTTTTTATCTATAATAATTCCTTTTACATATTCATCGATTTTAAATTTGATATAAGAAAAAGAGTTAGATTCCGTTTTTGTCGTATATGTAATTTTTTCGTTAAAATTCTTTGTGATTTTTACACTTTCATCCTTCAATTCTATCTCAAATATTTCTTTAGAGTATTTATAAATAATCAAATATAATTTGTGGTTTTTATTTACATTCCAATATATATCTGATTCGAAAGCAGAAAAAACAAAAAAGTCATTTATACTGCATTTCTCTTCTGAGAAAGAATCGTTAAATTCTGGAATTAATGCGTTCCAATTCTTGTCATATAAATAATAATTATCTGTATTTTTATTATGAATGACATTAACAGTTGGAAGGGATATATGATCAAAATTACCACGAACAAAACATTTTCCATTTAGTGTTAGAAAAGCTTTTTCTTGTTCATAGTGTACTATCATATATTTTCTATCTTCACTAATATTGATTTCTGCAAATTTAGGAGGATAAATCTGTTCAAAAGATTTAGTACAAATGCCCCATAAAGTTTTACCTTTGTTAGATTCTTCTGGATAACAGAATTTATGTAAATCTATTTCCTCAGAAATAGGTAAAATCTTTATTGATATTCCTTTTAAGATTTGCTCTGACAAGTTAAACGGAGACCAAGTTTCATCAAACCAACAGTAAAAATCTGTTTTAAAATGCTCTATTCCCATATATAATCTAATTCCAAATGTTATTTATAATCTAATTATTATTCATAATTATTCCAGTTGTCACGCATTAATTGCTCTTCCTCTTCCATTTCGCCAATTCTGCAATGAAATTCTTCACTTAAATATCCTTCATGGAAAAAATCCAAAATATTTAATCCTTCTCTTTCGTGTGAATATAATTCGTTCAACTTTAGGTCTATATATGAAATTATAGGGTCATAAAATCTTCCGGAAACTTTATATCCTTGTTTGCGAATATTTGATATTTCTTTTCTATTATAAGAACGATTGGTGTCAAGTTTATAATAATCTGTAAAATTAGAATCTGGCAATATGGGTATAACTCGTCTAAATGGTTGGAAATATCCTTTGTAATATATTTTTGTACAATAAGGGAATGAATAATAATAAAAATCACCTTCTTCAGATTCATAATAATAAAATAATTGAATAAAACAAATTCTATTCTCATAATGCAAATCTGAAGCATATTTCCTTAATATATTAAAGGTGATTTGAGAAAATTTTTGTGTGACATATTCAGATAAATCGTGACCATAATCTAATAGGATAAGTACATTATCATCATTACAATGTTCAAGATTGTATATAGGATTGAAAGCGTTGCTTTCATTGTATATATCATTTATGTTAAATTTCCCATTCCACTTCCCATTTTTTATATCAAGAGAACAAATAGGTTCATTAAATTTGTAAACACCATTCTTTATCTCTTTTTCTAATCCATCATTGTTGTAAAGTTCTGTGTTATCATTGCATTTACTTTTATAAATTAAAAGCGGTTCACATATTTGTGGGCATTCATCAGCAAAACAGATCACTTTTTTAATCTTTAAAATATTAAGCAAGAAAGGAAATCGTCCTTCATCGATGTCATTTGGATCTAAGAAATAGGCATTCATAGTTGTATGTTTTTATGGTTCTTCATGATATTATGCCAACTTATTCCCCAAAGTAAGCAGATTAAAAAAAGAAGCGTGGGAACTATTGCCTATATCCGTTCAGAGGTATCGCCAAACACCCACAACTCAGATAATCAGCAATAGCCCACGCATGCGGATATAGTTCACCTGAGTGGTGAGTATAAACTATGCGTGAGCGTCTTGCCTATCATCTTAGAGTTGTTCATAAAATTGGCGATTTTCTGAACTAAGATAATGTCAAACGCTCTTATTAAAATATGTCCTTCTGCTTCTCTAATTTACATCAGACTTGCAGAATTGCAACAAAGTTAATAAAAAGCGTGTTATTCTTTTCTTTAAAATGGAAGTATTTTCAAAGAACGACTAAAAATATATTCTTTGTCTATATATGTTCGGGCTTATACAGGCTATTTTATAGTTATATATCCCTTTTGAATCTGGATTGAACTTGACCTACCTTTTTCTTAATTTCTGTAATTGGTATAGAAAGTACAAAAATTCGCTAAAAGGTTGGTTATTCAAAATATATCGGACAACTCAACACATTCTTGTTGATTCGATAGATAAGTATTCGTTCTGGATATTTACCCAACAAGAATAAGGTAACAGGACAAAGCCAAATTTCTTCATTGAAATTTTCGCTTGGGTCTTTATAGAAAGCACCACCTGTTAATGTTGAACTAATTTTGTATAATCTTGAACCGCAAAAGTGTCTATCATCCATTTCATTAGCAATCTTAATAGATGCCTTAATCTTATTTTCACCACGAGAATAGTATTCAAGGAACTTAGAAGCACCACCAACCATTAGCGTATGTTCAAACAATTCCTTTGGAAATCCAGGCACATTACAATACCATTTTCTTCCTATTTTGGTAAATGCTACTTCATAATATCCATTACCAACTAATCTTTGATATACGGCTTTTATTAGTACAGGAACAACCTTAACATAAGCAAAACCTTTCTTACATACGGACACAAAATTCTTGAAGTAAGTTTTTAAATTACTCATAACAGATAAAATTTTAAAGATTAAATAATTGGATTGTTTTAGCGGAATCGATTTCGATAGTGCAAAGCTATGTATAAAATTTGAATTATCAAAATCGATTGAAAATCAGAGAATTATAAAGATTTGCATAATAAAAAATTATTTTATGGAGATTTTAAGCTCACTAAACTTAGGACTATATAACCTACCTTTTCTTCAATTTCTGCAATGGGTATAGGTACTACAAAAATCATCAAAAAGGTAGGTTGGTAGATTTCCAGAAGCTTCCCATTAAAGTGAGAAATTTCCGAAAAATCTACCGAACCAAGAATTAGAAGCTTAGGCAATCATAAGTTTCTAATATTTCCTCTTGACGCAACCCAAGGTATCTTTTAGTAATGCTAACACTACTATGATTAAATAGTTCCATTAGCTTAACTAATGCCAACTCTGCATTATCAGAAGATTCAAATACCTTTCTACCAAAAGTCTTTCTAAGTGAATGCGTGGAGAAATGATTCACCTTCAAATTGTACCTATATTTAAGTTCTTTCAATATGAGGTTAATCCATTGGATAGAATAAGCCTTGTTACGACCAGATATGAAACATAGTTCTTCCATGTTTTTAATAGCTAATGCTTGATAGCAATCTTTGATGTGCTTCTGAAACCCTTTGTTAATCTTTACCTCTCTTCTCTTGCCTGTTTTCTTCTCTATTAGGACAAATTTCGCTTCCTTATTCAGAAGCATATTCCAATTAAGTCGCAATAGGTCACTAATTCGGAGACCAAAGAAAATTCCGCATCCTATAAGCAGACTTATTCGGTAATTCTTATCTCTATATAGTTTTCTAACTAAAGTAGTGGCTGTGTCCCATTGGAGATAGTCACTTGTTGTATAGCTGTTCTTCAAACTCATATTTATTTCAATTTTAGCGGTTTAACGATATTAGTGTAAGTAAAATCAGAGACCTATTTCTAAGCCTCTGATTATCAATGCTATTTCACTAATAGTAAAAAGTGTAAGTAATTAGCAAAGGTAAGTTCCGTTCACGATTGTCTTGTAATGACTATCTTCTGCGATTCTTACTTTATTAAAGACAATCTTCCAAAATGGACTTTTCTTGTTTGGCTTTTCACTTAGTAGCATATTTATAATTCCGTGTTGGTTTCCAAAGACCATAGATAATACTCTCTCTTTAGAACTTCTTTCTAATGTATTCCAATATTTAATAGTTAGCTTTTTCATATTCGTATAGATATAAAAAAAGGACACCTAACTTAATAGATGTCCTTATATAGTTAATAATAGTAATAATTAAACTGCCATAAGTTCCTGTCCTAACAAATGGAGCGATTCCTTAATTTGCTCTTTACGTTGTTCGCTTGGTCGCTTCATTCCATAGATGTACTTGGAAAGCAAACTTTTGTGGATTCCCATGCTTCGTGCTACTTCCGAAACATTTAATTGCGGAAATCTACGGAAGATTCTTGCTATTTCATTGTCATAGTCTGGTTCTTCCGTATCGTGAAAACTACTGATGTGAATGTCTTCGTCTATTTCTTCCCATCGAATAGAATCACCGAAACGACCAATCTTAAAGGATAATCGTTGAAGCTCTGTTGCATCCTTCAAGGTAGGAAAGGCTTCCAAAGGACGACTAAGTGTCTGTCCTTCGTCTGTTGTAATCCAGATTCTTTCTGAATCAAACCAAAGTTTTTCAATCTTAGCCATAATCTTTTGTTTTAAGTTATTCACCGTGAAATTCTTTCCACTTTTCTATAAATTCTTCCTTGTATTGTTCAACAATAGACATTGCTCTTTTGATGTCTTTAGGCTTAATGCCCTTGTTTTCTACCAATTTTATTTCTGGCTCTAATTCTATTTTAGCTAAACCATCACCATTTTCCAAATGCACATGTATTGGTAAATGTTCATCTGCATAGAAATAGAATCTTAGTCCAAATATTACTAATATCGTTGGCATAGTTATTCTTTTTAATGATTACAAATATAGGTCTAAATTTTGAGACCTCAAAACTATTGTAGTGTTATTTAATGAGAGGACACCAAAATGCCCTCTCCATTAGTTAATAACTGCGTTCACTTAAAACTTCACAACACATCCAAGAGCAACAATTAAGATTGAATCCGTACTTGTCTTCCAATGTTTCTAAGAACTCACTGAAATCTTCGTACTTTTCTGATTCAATCTTTTCTTCTGAACTCAATCTAATCTTGATTACTTCGCCTAGGGAGCAATCAAGTAAAACAATGTAGTTAATATCCATATATAATAAGGTATTAGATGCGTCCTTCATCATTATAGCTGTAGAAATCCTCACTTGTCAGAATGATATGGTCTGCCACTTTAATATCAAGTAGTCTTGCAGCATCCACAACTTTACGAGTTATTTCATCATCCTGTCTACTTGGTCTTGTGCTACCACTCGGATGATTGTGTGCCAAAACCATAGCTACTGCATTAGTTAGTAAAGCACCTTGAAGAATCATTCTCACATCTGCCAATGTATTAGTAATTCCACCCTCTGAAATTGTAAAGCATCCAAGAACTTGACAACCTTGATTCATATAGAGAACCTTGAATGTTTCTCTATAATCTATCGTATCGTCTGAATAGTTATTTCTCAGAATCTTGTATGCTGAATAGGAATCCATAATTCTTTTTCTGTCTTTATTCGGAACTCTGTTTCTGTATGATAGTTCCACCTCTGCGACTTTATAATCTGTATTCATCTTATTTGTTATTAGATAGTTAATAAATAAGAAAAGGACACCTACCGAAGTAAGTGCCCTTTTTCTCCAATCAATAATCCACTCAGCTCAGAAACCAAGCGTATTTGTTATCAATTCCTTGCATTACGTTATTCAAGCCTACACTGACCTCGGTAGCATTGACTGCACGATGCAAATATGTGTCCACATAGCTGCTCTTGTTAGATTCAGTGAGCAAATTGTGGAAATCGAACAAGGAGATAGCATTATCTTTCATTCCGAAGTGTTCACTGCGGTAGAAGTCACGACAAACGCTGTTTATCTGACTATCTGTAATCAATAGTTGAGGCATCCGCTTCTGTTGGGCACTTGGTAATGCTTGGAACATTCTCATTCGACCTACGACTTGTGCGAACTGCATCTCTGTAAGGTAAGTATTCGATAATGCGTGCAACAAGTGAATATCCTTTGCAGGGTTGAAGCTATGCAGTAGTTCAAGCACATTTCTGTAAAGCTCATTGATGTTGCTTACTTCCATGTTGAACTTTACACCCTCTCCCGTGAGAACTTGATTCGAGCAAATGACCACTCTCCACCCTACAAAGACACTGAATTTCTCCAAGCCTTTGGATGCACGATAAAGGTTCAAATCCGAGTAGTTACGGACACCACCTACACACAATTCAAGCTTTTCGCCACGCACCGTTTCCCAAATGGTAGGAATGGTGAAAGCAAATGCAAGTCTTTGGTAGAATTGTGTCTTCTCACACTCCAATAGCTCCGATGCTTTCTTACCCAAACTACTCGGAACACGACCACGCACAATATGTGAAACTCTGATGTCTGGAGTGTTCACGACTTCGCCATGATAGAAATCTTGGGCGGCTTCATGCACACAATTGATAAAGTCTTGATGTGCGATAGTTAATTCTTGGTTAGCCCATGTAGGCACAACACACTTGGTTGCAAGTTCTTCGATAGTAATTGCTTCCGTATTGGCTTCCAAGAAATTTACTGCGGATCTTGTTCTGACCACATCTTCCACTACGATTGTTGCGTCTTCTGCAAACTCACCCAAATTCAAACTTCTCCTACTCGTAGTAGGTAACATAATTACTTCATTCATAAGAAAAATATTATTAGTTGATACTCATCTATTTCTATAATTATGTTACGGATATTATACGGCTATTTAATATCTATTTTCCCATACATGTATGAGGGAGGGGTATTTATATTGGTGAACTCACTCTTTACTAACTCTTAAAAATTTTGAGTTCGGGAATAAATAGGTAGGGGGGATTAAAAAAAGGAATCCTATTTTCTGTTTTCGTCGACAGGAAGATGTTCAATACCCTAAAGACCTTTTCGTCTATCTTCTTCATTTTTAGCAATTTGACATTTATAAGTCTTATCGCCTATATTAACTATTGCTCTTTCCATTATTTTGTGTATCTTTGTGTTATTGTTTAATTTTTAATCTTGTTTAGTTATGCGTCTTATTCCAAGCAAAACCCTTGTTCGTCATGCAGAAGATTCAACTTCATCTGCTCCTTCTGGCTCATGGCTTAATTATTGGAGTGAAACACTCGGCATTGAAATTCCACAATATGGGTACGTTAAATGCGATTGTTGTGAAAAACATCATTTAATTAGTGATTTTGTAGGAGCACATGTAGTAAACACGATGGATGGAAAAACATATATCTATCCAACGTGTAAGAATTGTAATGACACTTATAAAAACTCAAAAGCACCAGAAGGAATATTCTTTGCTTTTATAGATTTGTTGTGTCCGCTTCCGAGTAATAATCTATCTCGCTGATGATTTCTTCAGGAATGAGGGAGAGTAATTTCCACTTTCCCTCTTTTAGTTCTGCAAATAAATAAGAACGGTCTTTCTCTAACATATAGAGAACTATCATGCTATCATCTTTTTTAAACTTTGACACTTCTATCATACTTCCCAAATGCTCTAAGCCGAAAGGGATAATAGCAAAATGTCCGCATTTCTATTTAATCCATTTATTCATAATTTAAAATTCTTCTGGTTCCTATAACCATTTAATATTTTTCAATATCTTATTTATATTCTGTTTACCTTCTTCATCAGTAATAGAGTACATATATTCAATGGATTTTTTAATATATGCTTTCATTTCTGGACTACGATCAACCTTTTGAAAAGAACATTTTTCTTGCTTTCTTATATATGCTTCTTCTTCCTCAATAGAAGAAAATTCAACTATAATGCATTCATCATATTTATTCTTCATTGTTCTAAAAATTAAAAGTTTGACTTAATCCTATTAGTGAAGGGATAACAAAATATCTACCAGTTAAAGCATCCCATATTCTTTTATAATCTCTAGGTGTATCTTGTTTGAAAGATTCTGCAACAAAATTTTTAGTTTTATTGGTATTAATAAAATCATCCAACATTTGTTTAAACTTTGTATATCCAGGATATGTATCACCCAATTTTATTCCCATAGCCATTCTAACATCATTAGTGTTTGTTGCAGCTTCTCCTGATTTTAATAAATAATCTGGTTCATAAGGAAATGCTTTGGTTGCTCTCTTTGTGTCGATTAATTTGCTTGCCTTTAGCATTTGAACAGGAGACGCACCATAGAAACCTTTATGTAAATTTTCATGTATAGCGGTTTGTAATGCGTCAGTATAATCTTCTAAGTCGTATGAATATTCAATAACATCCTTAAAACGATTATTAGTGTGCATTGTAATTCTTCCACTTGGAGGCATATCTACAAGTTTTATTTCTGTTTCTGGAAATGCATCCAATCTACTAAAACCAACAACAGAAGAATTAGCATAAATAGGTTCTTTACCATTCATTGTAAAACTCGCATCTTTCAAACCAAGTCTTTTTGCTAACTTTGAATTTCTTTCTGCGGTTTCTACAACTACAGGATTAAAGAATATTCTTTGAGCTTCGTTATATCCTTCTGCATTAGCTTTTTCAGCTTCTTTTAGTGTGATTCTCGGCATCTTTCCATTTATTTTAGAACCGTAAATTAAATCTTTGTTGGGAAACTTCTTAGCAACACTTTTCACACCTTGCTTAACTCCATATTTAGCTAAAGCACCTGCTCCAAGTCCTAATCCAACTATATCTGCAAAGTTATTAAATCCTAATAAATGGTTCAAAGCAATTGCTGTATTTTTATCTTTCATCTGCTGATTATATGCTTCATCAGCTTTCTTTCGTCCTTCCTCACGTTGTAATCTTGTCCTATTGTCTTGACTCAGATAAGCCTATCTAGGTTGATAAGTCCTCTTAATAAAAGTCTATTCAATAGGTTTAATAGCAACACGAGTATTGTCCTACTAAATAATCCTATTAGCAGGAATTTGATATTTCTGTATTCTCATAATTATCAAGATAAGAAAAATAAGTTGTATCTTTGTAATCCCTTCCTAGCCTTTGGAAAGTCTAACCCATTCCAAAGTAAAACTAGAAGGTCAATTGTTTATGAAAACAAAATTTAAAAAAGTAGTAAACAAAGTCCTGTAGTGGTTCAGAAGTCACCGCGAAGCCATTATTAGGACTATAAGCCATTTTGCGGTTGAACATGAAGAAGAGATTCAAGAGTTTTTACTTTCAGCAAAAGACTTTCTACTTTAGATTCTCAACGATTGTCCGTAAAACACTGAGGGGAGTAGCTACAACTGCTTCCCTCTTTTAACAACTTATTTTTCTCATATCTATAATATTCATTGATAGAGATTTATCCTATTAAATATTTGTTAAATATCTACTTGACTTTATTCTTGTAACTAGGGTCTTCTGCATATTTTCTTTTTCCTTTATTTCCACCTTGCAATTTATTTAAAAAAGTAGATAAGTCATCATTCTAGTCAAAATCATAGAGTTTGGTTAAGAAATGAAAATGATACTTTTATTTCGGAATTTTAGCTAAACTGAGAATTGAAGTTTTCTTCATTAGTTAGTCTTTTTAATGGTATTAGTTATGTTGGATATATTGTAGAGTATGTCTTATAATATCTCAAATCTGCTCCGAATTTCTGGGATTTTTGGATCGGACTTTTACAGGCTTCGTATTAGTCTGACCATTAAATAGTAAGAGCCGCAAGTAAAAGTTTACCTACGGCTCTGTATCAGTCTAATATAATATATGGTATCTGTATTGGCTTCTCAGACTTGATTTTCTTTTTTCGGAAATTTGATTTTGGCATCTTAGCTATATAGAAAATATCTTCTCTGATTAAATGGATTCCGTTCTCGTCTTTACTAATGTAACCATTAGCTATTGCTTCTTTCATGTAATTAGATATAGTGCTTTTGCCTATTCCCAATTCTTCAGCTAATTGATTCTGGCTGTATTTCGTGGTGTTTGTTCCGTTCAGACATTTGCATTTTAGCAATATCAAGAATCCTTTAAGTTGGCTGCTTATCGGTTCATCATGTAACGCTTCGGAAATGAAGACATAGTTATCTGTATTTAATTGGTATTTGCATCTATGAAATTTTCCGTATTGTCCTTTGACATTGAGTTTGATGATTCTTAATAATCCTTGTGATTGGAACTTATGTAGCCAATCGCTTATCTGGTCAGTATCTTTAATTCCGTAATATTCTGCCAATGATTTCTGCTTGACGTTTGATAGATTCGTCCTAAAATCGGATTTCATAGCCAGACAATAAAATAGGTATGCTTCTTTCGGTTTAAGCTTGCCAGCCATATTCTCAGTTATTTTTCTGTATTGGGTCATTAGCAACCTTGGAATTATAGTTAGTAAAATAAATATCTCCTTTCTTGACCAATCTTCTGTAATAGTGATTACCAAAATAGAGTTTGGCATCTTTTTGGGTAATGAATGTCTTTCCTGTTGGTAGATGTACAATCATAGGATTAAATAGTTAAATCGTTAGCAATTAGTTATCTGTGAATATTTCAGACCTTCCTCCCGAAAAAGTTTATGGTAATAGTTAATAGTATATAGGTATTAGTATGTAGACCTGCTAAAATGAACACCTCGCCCATGCTTATTTGAACACCACTTTTTCGGACATTAGAAATTGATTTTCTCCGTATTTTTTGGAGAGGTCTTTTCTTATCTATGCTATTGTATTCATATTCTGAAAAAGTAACAAGTTAAAAATCAGAATCATTAGTTATGAAGATTATGAAGCGATTTTGATTATTAGTTAGGGTACAACCAACCTTTTTCTAAATTTCTGTTTCGGGTATAGTAGAGACAAAAAATGATGAAAAGGTAGGTGTTAACTAAACTAATGCACTTACCAACTGATAACCTTTCTTTTTACCTACCCAACAATTCACGGCTTGGAAATAGTCGTTAATCATCTTCGGTGTGATAGCCTTTTCTGGGTGTATGTGTAACAGGTCAAAGATTCTGGTCAGTTCTTCAACTATGGCTTCATTGGAATATCTACAGCCAATCTGGAAATAGTTCTTAATAAGTCGTACGACCTTATTTCCTTTACGCTCAGCCAATATCATTTCTTCATTCATTTTCTTCTGGTTGTATTTCAGTTCTTCTATTCTCTCTTTACCTAAGACTTCGTAAGCATCCACAATGAAAGGGTCAACCTTTCGCATGTCATTCATAAAGTCTAACGCATATTCAGATTGTGGCTCTTCGATTTCCGAAAGAAGTTGTACCATTTTTCTTCGTTTGTCCTTAACTGAACGGCATTTCTTAATAATCTTTAGCTTTTCGTCATTCTCATTATATTCACACTTGGTAAATGTTGGATTGAAGAAATGGCAGTCTTTGTACCATTCTGTAATGTCTGATTGGTATCGGTTATGCACCAACACTTCGTTAATATCATTATCTATTGCAAACCAATTCTTAGTAAAATCTGGATATTGGTATTTGCGGAAAGGTAGAGTTTCCAGAACTGCACCAAAAGCAAAACGGCTTTCCTTGTTTTCCGCACTATTGTATAAGGTCTGGATCGTTTGGTATGCAAACTCATGTGCCGAGATTTCCCATTCCATTTGTTCCCTGCTCTTAACTACTATTTCGGGATTCACTCTATAAATATGAGTAGCCGAGTTAATACCATTACGGAAACGACCACATATCTGTATGCAGTCTGTATCAACATCAAGCATGGTATATTCGGCATTGTATGGGTCAGTAATCATTACCAAGTCTGGCTTGTAGTCAAGTTCCAAATCAAATGCCGTAAAGAAACGACCTGTGAAGAAGTTGTATTTCTTCATGCTTTCCGCACTCCATTCTGTGTAGGCATTAGTAAAGCCATATTCAGTTTTCAGTTTGCCGCGACTTTTCGGAGCACAATAAACGGCTGAATCTTCCATTATGCCGAAGTGTTTCATTATCGAGTAGATTTCAACTACCGAGTTAATGAAGAAACAGATTGTTCCGTTATGGTTCTCCAGATATTGACCAACAGCTTTAGCTATGTTGTATGTTTGGGTAACGGTTATGTCCTGTCTGTAATCGTAATCGGCTGTAATTTCTATAATCTCAAAATGGTTTTCTTCAAATCGTGGGTCACTGAATCCGATTGGAGTAGCAGACACCAAAGCCTTACGACTAAATTGGAAGAAGTCATTCATTGGCATTACTATATCGGGTCTGTAGTCCACATCTTTAATAATTTGGTGACATTCGTCTTCAAGCAAGAAGAAGTCTGTATAGATGTTGATATTGCACTTTTCACAAGCTGACTTCACTTTACTGAAACTTTCTGGAGTAGTCATAATCTTGCGAGTAGGATTATTAGTTAGGTATTCAATAATCTGGCTTTGGTTCACACCTTCATAGACACCCAATAAATTCGGGTACTTATTGCACTTACTTACGATAACAGGAACATTAGGTACTACGATAATGGAGCTTCTGTTTGTATCAAGTTCCAATGTTGTAGCACCACAGCCTGGTATTCTCTTTGATAAGATGCAGTTGGACGGAATTTTATTCATTACGTCCGATAAGTATTGACCTTCTTTTAATGTAATCATAATCCTTTTTCGTTTAAGTAGTCCATAAAATCATCGGTTCTTCTGATACTGAAAAACAGCTTTCCGAATTTGAAAAGTCCTCTCAGCTTCACGAAAGTCTGTGTCTCTCTAAGAAATGGTATGCAAGCAATGTTACATTTCTGCTTTACCAATTCCTTGACCTTGCTTTCCTGTTCATCCTCAAAGGTGAATCTGGGAAGGTCAGACGGAAACACACCGAAGTCTTCATAGTCGCCTGTTTGCAGGTAGTTCAGAATCCATTGCCAACTACTTTCGTTGAGTTGGTATCTCAATCCTGTAACTCCTTGACTGCTTATCCATGCTTCATCTTCGACACGGATATTCAGTTGCTTGCCTTGCTTCATTAGCAACTTGACTTGGCGATGTGCGGCTTCGTTATCGTAGGTTAGTGGAAATGTTATTGCTTGCATATGGTAGAGATTAGA
This sequence comes from Phocaeicola sp., assembly GCA_045121515.1. Classification (GTDB taxonomy): domain Bacteria; phylum Bacteroidota; class Bacteroidia; order Bacteroidales; family Bacteroidaceae; genus Phocaeicola. The sequence continues at coordinate 131,564 of JBGVGD010000021.1, forward strand.
GAGGGAGATTGCTCTCCCTCCGGATTAGTGATTAGTTAGGCTGCAGGCTCTTGTTGCTCAGCTTCTGCTTTTTTCATCCATTCGGGCTTACATGCTTCCGTAATGAGGTTGTTGATTTCATCCGTTGCTTTCAAACAGAACTTAACGTTCATGTTGAATGACGGAGTGAAGCTAACCTTACGGTATCGTTCACCATTTGAGCTGAACCAATCCTTTTCAATGTAGCACTGGGTAGTAGCATCAAGATACTGACGCAAGATTTCAACTACAAGGTTTTCACCTTCTGCCGCCACTTCTACATCATGTTCTTGTTTCAGATATTCGATAAATCCTTCAAGATTTCTACCCATTGCCATTTGAATGGCAGAAATAAGGTCGGCATCACCGAAGCCTTCAAGTGTTTGGGTCTTTCCATTATTATAAGTAACGGTTACGATAATAATCAATCGACCATTAAAGTCTTGCTTGAATCGCATATTTGCCTTGGGTGGGAACATACGAAAAGCTGTTTTCAATTCAGTTACGAAAGTTGGACTTACCTTAGTTACGTTAGTTACTGTGTTTTCTACTGTTGTCTGAGTGAAGTTAATTGTTCTCATAATCTTGTTCTTTAAATATTTAATACTGATTTTACTTATTACCAATCTTCAACGGGCACCCATGTTGTTGATTGATGATGCAAAGGTCGGAGTTTCTTTGCTTAGTTTAGGGGAATAAAATTTTGCCGATTTCTCTTCCCCCTTACTATGCTTCGGAGGGAACTTCCTTGACGATTGTTTGCTGTATGGAATGAATCGTTTCCCCTTTCAACTACTCAATGACCTCTTGTCCTTTGACCTTGCAAAAGTCGGAGTTTTCTTACTTTATTTAGGGGAATAAATTCTTGACGGTTCTTATTCCCCTTTGCCTCAAGTAATGAACTCTTATCCTTTTGATGCTGCGAAGATATAGAGAATAAAAAGCGATTTATGGGAATAAAAAATCCCGCTATCCTATTCCCCTTGTGAGGAACGGAATAACGGAATTAACTATATTGCTATGGTTGGTTACTTAGTAATAGAATTCTGGATAGACATTACTAATATTATTCGGGTATTTGTAGCCTTTGTATTGTTTAAGGTATGCTTTCAGATACTTTTCTTCTGGGCAGTACCAACTTTCATTTTTAGATAGTCTGGTGAAATAGACAAGTAATGATACAAGTTCCATTTCTTTCTTAGAATGGTTTGCACCAGCTTTCCGCTTATCTCTGATATATGATTGTGTGGAGAAGAAACGAAGAAACATATTAGCAAAATAAGCTATGAACGGAGATTCCTTGATGATTGTTGATTCGTCTTCTTGTTCTTTGCCGTTCAGATTGCGCAATGTCTTGATGTCGGATTCGTTCAGATGCTTAGCTATTGCTTCTGCCATGAAATTTATTGTATCAGCATTATCTATTTCTAATTTCAATTTGCCGGATTTGATGTTGAATGTTGTTTCGTCGCCGGATAGAGAAATCAATTCAAGTAGATGTGTCAGCTGTTCCAATGGAGTTAGCTTCATAGTTATGCCTTGGTAGAATCGACTTGTGCAATAGTCGAAGATGAACAGAATGAGCAACCAGAACTTATCTACATCCAATTCCAGATGCTTGATGAGTTCTTGAATTTCTTTGTGTTTGATATAATCTTTATATGTAAAGTGATTAGTTATAGCTCCATTGTTGTATCTGTCCTTGAATATGCCCATACACATTGTAAAGCCAAACGGACAATTCCGAATTTCGTCCAATTCTTCTTCGGTTGGTTCTCTGTCTGTTATATGATAAGGTACATCAATGAGGGTAGGGTCTGATAGGTATAGAGATTCAACTACACCGATATAGTCCATTAGTTCCATTGACGGAATATCACACTTCAATTTATCTATCATAGCATTATTTATTTGCATACAAAGGTAAATAGAAAATCTCACTCATAGTATGCTACAAGTGAGATTATTTACTGATTAATTCTTTCGTTCAATCCAATTATTCAAAACCTTTTCTAAATCATTTTGTGCCTGGATTATGGATTCTATTTCCTTTTTACATTTATTGTTCCAATCTATTTTATCTCTTTCGTGTTTGTAGAACTTTTCAATTTGTTCATTTGTGTCATTAATAAGTTGATCGAACGCTTTTCTGTTATTTAATATAAAAGATAGGTTCTTAGTTAATTCCTCTATGCTTTCCGTGTTTGAAGCGTAATCATAATCGTAATATGTCCTAAGATGTTTTAGAGTTTCACCATATTTTTTCCTTACTTCTTTCTTGTTCTGTTGCCATATAACAGTATGTTTCTCTTGTTCATATTGTCCTGTTTTACCAATATGTACCATTCTTGCTAAGGTAAAATATGCATAATATAAACGACTGAATATTTGTCCCCAATAGGGATTTTCTGTGTTAGCTATATAAACACAAAAAGCTAGAAATTCTTTTGCTTTTATAAGAAAACTATAATATCCATGTGGGGAAATAGGTTCATATGCTTGACATCCCGTAAATGATATTACAATAAATAAAAGTAAAAATATATTCAATAATCGTTTCATAATTAATATCTATTATTTTGTAAAGTTACAAATAAATATGAAAAATTGAGTACTAAAGTAAGTTTTTCATAGCTTCATCTACCTGTTCATTATCGAAACTATCAAGGTAAATTTGAGTGGTAGCCAAATCGGAATGTCCTAATGCTTCACAAATTAGAGCTATGCTAACTCCAGATTTTTTCAGAACACTTGCAAATGAATGGCGAGCTACGTAGGTGGTTACATTAGCTTCTACACCAAGTTCTGCTGCCAAAAGTTTCAGATTTTTGTTAACCTTTGCAAGAATCTTGTGTATGCGGTTCTGTTTTTGCAATGGTGTCTTATGTATCTTCTTATCGAGGATAGGGAAGAGGTAGCCTTTGCTTTCTGGAGCGTACTTCTCGATAATCTTCATGGCTTCATCCGGTATGCCAATCTTTATTTTTTTATGTGTCTTCTGCCGAATGTAGTGTAATCTACCATCTATGATATTAGCATTAGTTAGATTAGCAATGTCCGTGAAGTTTATGCCACCACAAAGATAACTAAACACGAATATGTCTTTGCTTAGTTGAAAGTATTGCCGCTTGCCTAAATCGGGAACTTCCTGTGTGAATTTCAAGACTTCTGTTTTTGCAATGGCACGTTTCTGGGTGCTTGTATCAAACTTGTTAATCTTGTAATCATCGAAAGGATAGTCTGACTTACGGGCACACTTGGCTTGAATTGCTTTGTTATATGCACTACGGAGAGTACGGAACTGCAAACTGATAGTGGTTTCACGGTTGTTCTTGGAACGCATCCCCTTTTCGTACTTCTTCAACCAATCAATATCGATTTCACAAAATGGAATATCCAACTTACCTTTGGTAAATTTCAAGAGTGAGTTGTAGGAGCTTTTGTAGATGAGGCGGTTTCCACATTTATTATCTGCTGCAAATTCTTCGATAAGTTCTTTGTAGAATGTAACTACGGTCTTTAACTCAAATTTATTACTGTCATTATTAAGCAGAGTGGTAGTGGTATATTCTTTCTTTTCCGCATTAAGTTCTAAAACTCGATTCTGTATTTCTGCCAATTTATCATTGATGATTTTCTGGATAATCTCTTTGTTTGGGCAGTTCTGCTTGATTCTATTCTTCTTGCTATCCCAGAATTTAGGGTGAATAGAAACACCTAAACTCTTGTATTGTCGCTTTCCATTTTTGGAAACTTGCAACATTAGCGGATTTTCACCGTTTTTTAAGGTCTTAGACTTGTAGCAAACTACTGAAAATGAGGTACTCATAAGTAAATTTCTGGTTTACATCTCGGTTTACATGAACCCCTAAAATCAGCCAAAATAAGAAGTTTCTGGTTAATGTCATGGTCAGCCCTAATCATGGTAGATTGGCTTTAGTTTATGCGGTAAAAATCACCAGATAGAACAATTGAACTCACCATTAAACAAACCTATTAAAAACAAAAAAAATCAGATAGCTACTTGAACTATCTGATTTTCTAACTAATTGATTCTGTGGGCAAAGATGGATTCGAACCACCGAAGGCGTAAGCCAGCAGATTTACAGTCTGCCCCATTTGGCCACTCTGGTATTTGCCCATTCCAATAAGTTTTGTTTAAAAAATCAGATAGTCAAGAGACTATCTGATTTCTAAGAGCGGAAGACGGGGCTCAAACCCGCGACCCTCAGCTTGGAAGGCTAATGCTCTATCAACTGAGCTACTTCCGCAATTTTAGTGGGCAAAGATGGATTCGAACCACCGAAGGCGTAAGCCAGCAGATTTACAGTCTGCCCCATTTGGCCACTCTGGTATTTGCCCATTCGCTCTTGATTCACTCTCCTTTTCATTTGACTGAGCAGGTTCGTTTCTCAATTGCGATGCAAAGGTACGTCTTTTTTTTGAATCTGCAAGCGTCTAGCCGGATTTTTTTCAAAAAAATGCGTATTTCCCTATTTTACCCGGAAAAGACCGGGGTTTTACTTCTTCAATTCTTGTTTCAGGTGTACCATCTTGATGGCTGCCACTGCACATTCGTCTCCCTTGTTGCCCAGGCAACCGCCTGCACGGTCTTCTGCCTGTTGCATGTTGTTGGTAGTGATGAGGCCATAGATTACCGGGATATCGGTGGTCGCATTCAAGTGGGCGATACCTTGGGTAGTACCGGCGCATACATAATCGAAATGAGGAGTGTCCCCACGCACTACGCAACCGATGGCAATCACGGCATCTACCTTGCCGCTTTGAATCATTTGGTTGGCACCGAAGGTCAGCTCGAAACTGCCCGGTACATGCTCTACCAGGATGTTCTCTTCCTTGGCTCCATGAGCTTGGAGGGTTTTTACTGCTCCGGCCAGCAAAGCACCGGTGATGTTGTAGTTCCATTCGGATACCAGAATACCGAAACGCATGCTTTCTGCACTAGGAACGGAGTCGAAATCGTATTCGCTGAGGTTGTGATACGCTGTTGCCATAATAAATATAGGAATTAAAAAAGCACGGAGGATGTCCGTGCTTTTTGTACGTTTAATAATAAAAGAACAATTTCTTACTTAGCTGAAGCACGTTCAATGTACTTATCGATGTCCATAGACTGATAAGAGTTGAAGTACTTGTCCTTAATAGTCTGGTAAGCCTTTACAGCTTCGCTGCTCTTACCCAACTTTTCGTATACCTGACCAGCCTGAATCAAATAGATTGGGCTCAATGCATGGCTGTTAGCCTTGTCTGCTGCCTTTACCAAAGTAGCGGCACCCTTATCGAGCTGACCCAATTGTACATAGCAGTTACCCATAGTTGCCATCAAAGCCGGGCTTACCAATTGGTCGTCTGCGCTGAACTTGTCCAAGAACTTCACTGCGTTTTCGTATTGACCCAACTGAGCGTAGCAGATACCTGCGTATGCGTTAGCCAATTTACCTGCAGCTGTACCACCGAATTCGTTAGCTACGTTCAAAAGACCTTCGAAACCGAGGCTGTCACCGTTCAATGCGAATTCATAGTTGTCTGCCATGAAATATTGTTCACCTCTGAACAATGCTTCGCTAGCCTTCTTTTCATTCGGTTCTGAAATGAAATGTTGATAACCCAATACACCGCCTACTACGATTACGATAGCAGCGATACCTGCCAAAAACTTGTTTTTGTACTTGATGATGAACGCTTCAGAAGAGCTCATTGCCTGATCCAAGTCCAATGGGTCTTGAATTTGTTTTTTTTCTGCCATTTTTATCTTAACTTTTTATTATTTTTTATCGAGATAGTTTTCGGGCAGCAAAAATAGTCTATTTATATGTATTTATGAAATTTGCGGGCACATTTTTTTATTTATTCCCTTTTTTATCCCTATTTTTGTGTTCCGAAAAAATGAATGGCCTATGATTTTGAAGCGAATCTCGATATTGAACTATAAGAACCTGGAGCAGGTGGAACTGGACTTTTCTGCCAAGATGAATTGTTTTATCGGTCAGAATGGGATGGGGAAGACCAACCTGCTGGATGCGGTGTATTACCTTTCTTTCTGTAAGAGTGCGACCAATCCCATCGACTCGCAGAACATGATGCACCACCAGGATTTCTTTGTCATTCAGGGATTCTATGAAACGGAGTCGGGCGATGCCGAAGAAATCTATTGCGGCATGAAGCGCCGTCAGAAGAAGCAGTTCAAGCGCAACAAGAAGGAATATACGCGCCTGTCGGACCACATCGGTTTCATTCCGTTGGTCATGGTGTCGCCGTCGGATGCGGAACTTATTTCGGGGGGCAGCGAGGAGCGCCGTCGTTTCATGGATGTGGTCATTTCGCAGTACGATAAGGAGTATTTGGAGGCATTGATCCGTTACAACAAGGCTTTGCAGCAACGGAACACGTTGTTGAAGAACGAACAAGGATTCGATGAAGAACTGATAGAGGTTTGGGAGGAAATGATGGCGGCTTCGGGTGAGGTGGTCTATCGCAAGCGTTGTGCTTTCATCGAAGAGTTTATTCCTATCTTTCAAACTTTCTACTCACAAATTTCACAGAACAAAGAGGAGGTGGGCTTGGTCTATGAATCTCATGCTCAGCAAGGGGCTCTCCTTCAATTGCTGAAAGAGAGCCGTCAGCGTGACCAAATTATGGGGTATTCGTTGAAGGGCATTCATAAGGACGACCTTTTGATGCAATTGGGTGACTATCCTATAAAGAAAGAAGGTTCCCAAGGACAGAACAAAACCTATTTGATTGCCTTGAAATTGGCACAGTTCGATTTCTTGCGACGGACAGGCAGCCATACCACTCCTTTATTGTTGTTGGACGATATTTTCGACAAGCTGGATGCGTCACGGGTGGAGCAGATTGTCAAGCTGGTGTCCGGCGACAAGTTCGGACAAATTTTCATCACGGATACCAATCGGGACCATTTGGATCAGATTATGCAGAAGATAGAAGGGGAGTATAAGGTGTTCAGTGTAGAGGACGGTGCCATCCACGAACGGAAGGGAGAAGAGGCATGAGAAGGAACGATGCGGAACAGATCGGGGATATGATCCGGAAATTCTTCCGCCAGAGCGGATTGGAATCTCCTTTGAATGAATATCGGTTGGTGCAGGCCTGGAAAGACGTGGTCGGTCCAGTCATTACCCGGTACACGAGCAATCTGTACATCAAGAACCAGATTCTGTATGTACATCTCACTTCGTCCGTGCTTCGTCAGGAACTGATGATGGGGCGCGACTTGTTGGTGCGCAACTTGAATGAGAAGGTGGGCGCACAAGTCATTGTGAATATCATTTTCCGATAATCAGAACCAGCGTCCTTCTTCGGTCCACACTTCATCCATGGGGCGGTCGAACGGTTCGGTCGGGAGCTCCTCCTGTGCCTGGAACCGGTAGCAGATGCCGATGTTGTAGGAATGCAGGAGCGGCAATAGCTTGTCGTAATAGCCCTTTCCCCTCCCTAGGCGGTTGCCCTGGCGGTCGAACGATACGCCCGGGATGATACCCAGCTCGATTTCCTCATAATCCGTATAGTTTTCCCCACCCGGCTCTTCGATGTGGTAGGCACCGACACACAGGCAGTCCTTGCCCGTGTAATGACGCAGTTCCAGGATATCGCCCTGTACCACCGGCAGCAGAATCTTTTTCTCCCGATGCCATTTTTCCACAAAGTCGTGCGTCTGCACTTCATCGCCCAGCGAATAATACATCAGGATGGTCTTCGAGGCGATGAAGCGCGGATGCTCTTCCAGCTGTTTAAGCAAAGCAGAAGAAATCGTCAGTAATCTCTCTTTCGGCTGACGGTTTTTCTCCTCTTTGATCTGCTTGCGCAATTGTTTTTTCCGTTCTTTCATAGGCTTCTTTCGGTTTCTGTTCGGGAGCTTGCGGGAAAGATTCGCCTGCTTCCAGTACCTCCAATGCTTTCAATACGGTCTTGTCCGACTGGTTCAGGAATTTCAGGTACTCTTCCATATTCAGCATGTTGTAGATGATGTTTCCGTACAAGTTCCGGTTGAATAGTTCCTTGGACTTGTACATCAGGAGATTGCGTCGTTTCAATCCCTTTTTGTCAGCAAATTGGGCGAACTTTTCCAGGATATTCTGAGTCTTCAGGTATTTCAGCAATTCCTCTCCGGTCTTGTATTGGGAGAGTTTCTGACGGTTCTGGTCTGTATATTGGAAACAGAACTGAACGGTGAGTCCCCGGTTCACGGCCATGGTGAAATAAGAGGTGATGCCTATGGTATCCTGCGGCACGAAAATATCCGGCATGATGCCACCGCCGCCATATACCGGTCGTCCGATAGACGTGTAGTAAATGTGGCTTTCGTCTTGCTTGATGCTGTCCTTGGAGAAGAACTCGCCATGTTCGTAACGGTTCAGGATGTCCATATCGTACTGTTCGTCCTTACCTTTGTTATAAGGCTTTTGGATGCAGCGTCCGGATGGCGTATAGTAGCGGGCGATGGTCAGGCGGATGGCCGAACCGTCGTTGAACTCAATCGGTTGCTGTACCAATCCCTTGCCGAACGAGCGTCGTCCGATGATGGTACCACGGTCGTTGTCCTGAATCGCGCCGGCAAAGATTTCGCTGGCCGAGGCCGATCCTTCATCCAAAAGGACGATGACAGGCATCTGCTGGCTGCTTCCCGTTCCGTTGGAAGGGTAGTTCTCGCGAGGGGCTTTCCGTCCTTCGGTATAGACGATGAGGCGACCTTTCGGGAGGAATTCATTGACCATCTGGATGGCTGCTCCCATGTAGCCGCCGGTATTTCCGCGCAAGTCGATGATGATACCTTCGCAACTCTGTTGGTGCAGCTGGGCAAGCGCAATCAGCATTTCCGGATAGGTGCTTTCGCCGAACTTCTTGATGCTGATATAGCCGAATTTATCGTCTATCATGTACGCAGCATCGATACTCTTGTTCGGGATGTCGCCACGTATAATGGTGAAATGGAGCAATTCCTTTTCGCCTTGTCGGAACACGCCCAACTTCACTTCGCTGCCTTTCGGACCTTTCAGTCGCTTCATGGACTCGTTGTTGGTCACGATTTTTCCCACGAACGCCGAGTCGTCTATTTCCACGATGCGGTCGCCCGGCATGATGCCCACTTTTTCGGAAGGGCCGCCGGCAATCACGTCGCTGATGTGGATGGTATCCTGTTGGATGGTGAACTGTACCCCGATGCCGCTGAAACTTCCTGCCAAGTCATCGTTCACCGCCTGCAAGTCCTTGGCAGGGATGTAAGAAGAGTGGGGGTCCAGTTCGTTCAGGATTTGAGGCATGGCATCTTCCACGAGGGCAGCCATGTTCACGGTGTCTACGTATTGGTCGTTCACGATGCGCAACAAGCCGTTCAGCTTGTTGGTGCCGGGTTGGATACCGCTGATTCCTGGGGTATTCGCTGAAAAGCGGTTGGCATAGAAGGTACCGATACAGATACCGGCCACGATGCTTACCGCAATGATAATGGGGACATAACGTGTCTTGAGATTGTTCATTCTTCTTGTTTTTCTTCGTTGGGGTTTACATACAGTACTTCGATGCCGGCTCTCTTGAGCAGTTCCAGCCCGTCTTCCAGACGGTACTTTTCGGAATAGACCACCCGCTTGATGCCTGCCTGGATAATCAGCTTGGCGCATTCGATGCAAGGCGAAGCTGTCACGTAGAGGGTGGCCCCTTCGCTGCTGTTGTTGGAGCGGGCGATTTTGGTAATGGCATTCGCCTCGGCATGGAGCACATAAGGCTTGGTCACATTATGACCGTCCTCACAAATATTTTCGAATCCCGAAGGAGTACCGTTGTAACCGTCGGAAATGATGCGTTGGTGCTTCACTATCAGCGCACCTACCTGGCGTCTTGTACAGTAGGAATTCTCTGCCCAGATGCTTGCCATGCGGATGTAGCGCTTGTCAAGGGTCAATTGTTTTTCATTCGTTGTTTCCATAATTCTTATTCTGAGTAGTGCCCGAATTGCACGTACGATTTCTTGTCCTGTGGAGCCAGCTTCAAATAGTTGCTGTCTCCTTTATAGTATGCTGCCTTTTTTAGGATCTCTATCAGTTCCTTGCTTTTCCCGCTCGGGGTCGCTGTGGTCTTGAGTTGGGTGATGGAGATGCTCCGGTCCTTTCCGTTCGCCGCCCAGTTGGCAGTAAAAGTTCCGTTGTTCATGCGTCCCTGGAGTGTTCCGTCTGCCAGGAAGGTAACGGTCAGGTAGTTCAGCGCTTTCAAGTCATCTTCCTTGGTATAGACAGGGCGTGCCCCGTCGTTCACCTTGTTCCAGTCGCCCCCGTTGTAGAAATTGCCTACGTTCCAGGTACCGCTGGAAAAGATTTCGTTCACGTCGTCTTCGTTGTTGCATCCCCAAAGCAAGGGAAGTGCCAAAAGCAAATATAATAAATGTTTCAGTTTCATACTTCTTTTTATTAATGGATAATACCGTTTCTTCTCAACAAGGCATCGATGGCCGGTTCCTGTCCGCGGAAACGCTTGTATAGCGTCATCGGGTGCTCGGTGCCTCCCTTCGATAACACATTTTCCCGGAAAGAGTTTGCCGTCTCTATATCAAAGATGCCTTTTTCCTGGAAAAGCGAGAAAGCGTCGGCATCCAGGACTTCCGCCCACTTGTAACTGTAGTAGCCGGCGGCATATCCACCCGCCATGATGTGCGAGAACTGGACGGTCATGCACGTTTCCGCTATTTCCGGCAAGACTTGTGTCTTCTTCCAAGCCTGTTTTTCATAACTTCTCACATCCCCTTCGAACGGTTCGGTACGGGTGTACCAGGCCATGTCGAGCAGACCGAAGCTCAATTGGCGGAGGCAGGCGTAAGCCACATTGAAGTTGGAAGCGTCGATAAGGCGCTGGATCCATTCTTCCGGAATGTCCTCTCCGGTTTGGTAATGCTTGGCAAATGTATTCAAAAAATCCTTTTCGATGGCAAAGTTTTCCATGATTTGGGAAGGAAGTTCCACAAAATCCCAATACACGTTGGTACCGCTCATGCTTGCATAGACCGTATCGGCGAAGATTCCGTGCAGGGCATGACCGAATTCATGCAGGAATGTAGTCACCTCGGAGAAGGTGAGCAAAGCCGGTTTTTCTTCCGAAGGCTTGGTAAAGTTCATGGTGACAGACACGTGCGGACGGCTGTTGCCGTTTTCGTCCTTCCATTGTTCCTTGTAACTGGTCATCCAGGCTCCCGAACGCTTGCTGGCGCGTGGGTGGAAATCCGTATACAGAACCGCCAGGAAACTTCCGTCCTTGTCGTGTACCTCGTAGGCTTTCACCTCCGGATGATACACCGGGATAGCCGTATTTTCGTGGAAGGTGATACCATACAGTCGGGTAGCCAATCCGAATACCCCTTGGATCACGTTTTTCAGTTCGAAGTACGGACGCAGTTCCTCCTCGTTCAGGTTGAACTTCTTTTCTTTCAGCTTTTCAGAGTAGTACGCCCAGTCCCAAGGCATCAGCTCGAAATCATCGCCTTCCAGTTCCTGAGCCAGTTGCTTCACTTCCTCCACTTCCCGGTGGGCTGTCGGCGTATAGGCTTCCAGCAGTTCGTTCAACAACTTATATACATTGGCGCTGTTTTCCGCCATCCGTCGGGTCAATACATAGTCGGCTGCGGTATCGTATCCCAAGAGCTGTGCCCGTTCCAGTCGCAAGTTCACGAGCTTTTGGACAATCTCCAGGTTGTTGAATTCGTTGTCGTGCGTACAAATCGTATTGTACGCCAAGTACAGTTGCCGGCGCAATTCGCGGTGGGTACTGTATTTCATGAACGGAATAAAGCTTGGTGCATGCAGGGTCACGAGGTATCCTTCCCGGTTCTTGTCCTTGGCTGCCTGTGCGTATGCCTCCAGGGCACTGGCCGGCAAACCGTCCGTTTGTTCCGGGGTGAGCATGAGTTCGTATTGGTTGGTCTCCTTCAACTTGTTTTGGGAGAACTTCAGGGTCAGCACGCTGAGCTCGGCCGACAATTCCCGGAAACGTTCCTTCTGCTCCGGTGCGAGGTTGGCTCCGTTCCGGATAAAGCTTTGGTACGTATTCTGGAGCAACATCCGTTCCTCTTGATTCAATGCCTCCAGGTCGGTATGGTCATACACCTGCTTGATGCGGGCAAACAACTTTTCGTTCAGGCTGATGTTGTTGCTGTGCTCGGACAGGCGGGGCATCATGCGTTCCGCCAGCGCTTCCAGTTCATCGCTGGTTTCGGCGCTGAGCAAGTTGCCGAATACGGTCGTAACACGATCCAGTAGGGAACCCGATTTTTCCAAAGCCACGATGGTGTTGGCAAATGTCGGTTCGTCGGGATGGTTGACGATAGCGTCTACTTCCCGGTTGTGTACCTTCATGCCTTCCTCCATGGCAGGCTCGAAGTGTTCTGTCTTGATCAGATGAAACGGTGTAGTTTCAAAAGGGGTATGAGATGCCGTCAGGAACGGATTATGATGTTCAGTCATGTTCAATCAAATAGTTAGTCAGTTTTTCAAAATCCGGAATGAAGAATTCCTTTCTTTTCAGTTGGACCAATCCCTCCGTCTGCAGTTCGTTCAGCAGTCGGGACAGGTTGATTCGGGTCTCGTCTATCAGTCCGGCCCAATCCTCCATGGTAATCTGCAGCGTCTTTTCGCCTCCCGGGTTCTGGCTGCGTGTCGCGATAAAATGCACCAGCTTTTCATTCAAGGAACCTATGTGGTTGTCCCAAAGCTTCTGGTTGGCGGTTTGGACACGGTTGCTCAGGATGTTCAGGAAGTTCAGTCGGAAAATCTCATGCTTGTTCAGCTCAGTGAAAATATAAGCCTTGTCTATGGTGAGTACCTTCACCTGTGTCTGGGTCTGGTAGGACGCCGTATAGTGGGGATACATACCGAAGAGCGATTGCGGTTCGATAATGGCAGGTGCCTCGAAAGTCTCGGATAACGTATAGTTACGGTTCTTGTCCGTGGTCCGCACAATGGCTTTTCCATTGAGCAGAAAACAGAGCTGCTGGCAATCTTCCCCCTGTCGGATAAAGGTTTCGCCTTCCTGATACGTCAAGAAATGGAAGCGAACTTTTTCCAGAATCGTGGTGAAATCGGCTTTACTCAATCCTTGAAAGAGAGGAAGGAGCAAAAGGTTGTCATACATCGTTGTCTCCATGGGCATTTTTATCTTTGTTAAGTTACCATTTAACACACAAAGATAACGACTTTTTTGGATATTGCATGAAGAAATCCTATATTTGCGTGCTAAGAAAACCTAAGAACTATGTTGAGTACATTTAATTTTCAAGAATTGACAAGTGCGTTTATCGTACTTTTTGCGGTAATAGATATCATTGGTTCTATTCCCATCATTTTAAATTTGAAGCAAGGCGGTCGTGATGTGAATGCTACCCAGGCCACGCTGATCTCGTTTGCCCTGCTGATTGGCTTCTTTTATGCCGGCGAGATGGTGTTGCGTCTTTTCCAGGTAGACATCGCTTCGTTTGCCGTGGCAGGTTCCATTGTCCTGTTCCTGTTGGCGCTGGAAATGATTCTGGACGTAGAGATTTTCAAGAATACGGGCCCAATCAAGGAGGCTACTCTCGTACCTCTCGTATTCCCGTTGCTGGCGGGTGCCGGTTCGTTCACCACCTTGCTCTCGCTCCGGGCAGAATATGCGGCGCTGAACATTATCATCGCCCTGATCTTGAATATGGCATGGGTATTTGTCGTTCTGAAGATGACCAGCAAAATCGAAAACATGCTGGGAAAAGGTGGTATTTACCTCATCCGTAAATTCTTCGGTATCATCCTGTTGGCGATTGCTGCCCGATTGTTTACTGCCAATGTAACTCTGCTGATTGACCAGTTTCAAGGAGTTTGTTGAATTTAACTCATAACTATAAAGGGCGCTATCTAGCGCCCTTTATCATGAACTTATTCATCCCTGGAGTATAATAAATTTCGTAACTATCCCCTTCGCCGGAACAGATGAAGTAAGCCTCCAGTTCCGGATGCTTCTCACAGAAAGCCTTGGCTTTCTCCAGTCCCATGACCATAAAGGCGGTAGCATACGCGTCGGCTGTTGTGCAATCTTTGGCGATGACGGTGGCCGAAAGAATGTTGTGCTGTACCGGTGTTCCTAGACGTGGGTCAATGGTATGGGCATAACGCTTGCCGTCCTTGTAATAGAATTTGCGGTAGTTGCCCGAAGTGGCCATGCCTACTCCGCTCACTTCTAAAATGGTCTGCAGTTCCTGGTTGATAGAAAGTGAATCCTCCACTGGCTTGTTGATGCCGATACGCCAAGTCTTCATGCGGGAGTTCTTGCCTTTAACCACCACTTCACCACCGATGTCTACCATGTAGTGCTGTACCCCTTTCTTGTCGAGCAGACGGGCTACGCGGTCTACTCCGTAACCTTTCGCTATGGCGCTGCAGTCCAACATTAGACGAGGATCTTCCTTGATGATTTGACCGTTTTCCAACTTAATCTTTTGATAACCGATGAATTGTTGGAGACTGTCGATGACGCTTGGCTCGATGTTGATAGAGTTTTTGAATCCAAATCCCCAAGCATTCACCAGAGGAGCTACTGTAATGTCGAACGCACCGTCTGTTTCAGTCGAAATTTTCTGAGCCAACTCGAATACTTGTGTAAAGTGTTCGTTCAGTGTGGTATCCTGATTATGGTTGATGCGGGTGATGATAGAATTGGGATTGTAAGGAGAGAGGGACTGATCTACTTCCAACATCGCTTGCTTGATATCATTCTGTAAGTCGTCTGCATGTTGGTAAGTTATCTTGTACACTGTACCGAAAACCAGTCCTTCATTTGTTCGGAAAGGCGGTTGTTTCTTCAAAATAACTATCGTTCCAATAATCAGTACAATTAGGAACGGAATCTGCCAAAAAAGTTTCTTCTTATTCATAAACTCATAACTCATAACTCATAACTCAAAAAAGGTGTTCAATCAGGATCTTCACCCCAATACCGATCAATATAATCCCGGCCCAGAGTTCGGCCCGGAGGTTTACACGCTTGCCGAAGTATACACCTATCAGGCACCCGATGAGGGAGAACACGAACGATACGATACCGATAATGAGAATCGGGTAGGAGATGCTGTTCCAAGTGGTCATTCCGGTACAAGCAAAGGAGATGCCTACGGCCAAGGCGTCGATACTGGTTGCTACGGCCAGAGTCAGGACTACCAACAGGCGGGTAGGGTTGAAGTGATGTTCCTCCTCGTCGCCGAAACTTTCCTTGATCATCCGTATACCCAAGAAGAAGAGCAGGCCGAAGGCAATCCAATGGTCGTATTGCTCGATGAGGCTATGGAAATGATTGGTGGCAAACCAACCCATCAAAGGCATCATGGCTTGGAAAAGTCCGAAGAAGAAGCCGATGGTGAGAAACGTTTTCCAGCATACACGGCGTAGGATGATACCGCTGGTGATGGAAACCGAGAAACAGTCCATGGCCAAGCTGATTGCCAATAACCAGATTTCGAGATTTGTCATGATGGTCGGTTAAAAAGGAAGTTTATAAATAATACTATAGGTGATTCCGATGCTGGTCGATTTACCCCGTCCATATCCCGGAATGTAATACGGTTCGGAATTTTCGTTCTTGGTCATATTGAGACGAGAACGATAACGTACGCTCAGTCCCAGATAGAAATCCTTGAAGACATTTGCTTTTAAGCCCACGACCGCTTCCAACCAACCCACGTTGCTTTTTACTCCTGCGTAATTTACTGGGACTTGTGTATGCCCCCAGTTCGGGTCAGTCAACTCCGGGGCCTGTACGTCGTATTTAAAGGAGGAGAATCCGTAACGCAATCCCACGGTTAGGCATCCCGGAAGCTCAGGTTTCTTATAGAATACGTTGTAGTTTACACCCAATCGGAAAAAAGGAGCGGATGTCTTAAAATGGATGTCCGTTTCATCGTCGGTCTTATCCATGCTGCCATAGCCGAATTCTATCACTGGGAAGAAACGGTTCTGTAAATTTGCTTCGATGCTGGCTTCGGTACTACGGATGTCGCTTCCCAATGCCTGGTTTAGGAAACCGTACACATCTACTCCCACCATGATTCCTTGGAAAAACGATTGTTTTTCTGTCTCCTCATTTAAAAGAACCTGAGTGTTCTGAGCCGAAAGTCGGGCAGGCCATGCCAATAGACTACTCAGCGCTAGCAACGCGATAATATATGTGGAAATTGACTTTTTCTTCATTGGTTATTTCAGGGTTTATAAGTTTGACAGAGTCTAGGGCATTGGTGGTGTAGCGGATATCTTCTACTTCGAAGAACATCATGGCGGGACATTCAATATCGCTTACGAACGGACGGTTCTTGTGTGTCAACTCAATCGTGTCGCGCATGGTTTCGGTATAATGGATTACATAGGTAGTTTGGTCTGTATAACTCAGTGGTACGCTCATGTAACTTTCCGCCTTGTTGAATACAGTGTCTACCTCTGCTTTCCCGTCGCTGATAGCGATACCGGTCACGGTGGCTCCGTTGGTTAGTTTTACGCCCGCATGAGTCTTGCTGTCCATAAAATTGAATCGTGCCAAAGATACAGAGTTCAGTGGACATTCTGCCTCATTACCGCATCCAGATAGGAGGGCGATAAGCCCTATGTAAAAAAAGAATAAAAACTTCTTCATAACTCATAACTTAAAACTCATAACTTATAACTTATAACTCTTTCTCTATCTGGTATTTATTTCGTTCCGAAGAGTTTCGTGCAATCAATTCTCCCAAGAATCCCGCAAGGAACAATTGAGTGCCCAAAATCATGGTGGTCAATGCCAAATAAAAGTAAGGAGAATCTGTAACCAAGATGTACGGCTGTCCGCTGTACATGGCATATAATTTATGTACCCCTACACCCACTACCGCCAGAAATCCGAGGATGAACATCAGTGAACCCAAAAAGCCAAAGATATGCATCGGCTGCACCCCGAATTTTGATAGGAACCACAGAGAAATCAAATCCAAGTATCCGTTTACAAAACGATTCAGTCCGAACTTGGTTACCCCGTACTTGCGTGCTTGGTGCTGTACTACCTTTTCACCGATTTTGTTGAAGCCCGCGTTTTTAGCCAAGTAAGGGATGTAACGGTGCATTTCGCCATATACCTCAATGTTTTTGATGACCTCTTTACGGTATGCCTTCAACCCGCAGTTGAAGTCGTGCAGGTTCTTGATGCCTGACACTTTTCGGGCGGTAGCATTGAATAACTTTGTCGGAAGAGTCTTCGACAGCGGGTCGTAACGCTTCTTCTTGTAACCCGATACCAAATCGTATCCGTCTTCGGTTATCATTCGGTAGAGTTCCGGAATTTCGTCAGGGCTATCTTGCAAATCGGCATCCATAGTGATGACTACCTCGCCCTGTGCCTTCTTAAACCCACAAAAAAGAGCCGGTGACTTGCCGTGGTTGCGTCGGAACTTGATGCCCTTTACCGTATCGTTTTGGGCTGCCAGTTCTTCGATGACTTGCCAAGAACGGTCCGTACTGCCGTCATTCACAAAAATCACTTCGTAGGAGAAGTCGTTTTGTGTCATTACTCGCTGAATCCATGCAAAAAGTTCCGGCAAAGATTCTTCTTCATTATATAAAGGTATAACTACTGATATGTCCATGGTTTATACGTTAGGGTTTTTACGCACCAACAAAGCCGTAGGTAGGGCAATGAGGGTACAATAGAAAACATTTTGTGTTATCAATTGGATCGATATTTCCAGTGGTGACAAGCCTGCAATGATGTCAAGTGCTTGTTGGAACTGGTCTATCGAAGTTTTCATTTCAGTCGTAGCGATGCCGTTCATCTGGTTGAGCATGTCTTGATAAGTCGTCACAATCAGCCCGTTATCCAAGTAACGGAAATAAATGTAATGGGCGATAGTGACAAACAAGGCCGCAAACATATACATGAATGAAGTGAACAGAAACGCTCGTGAGAAGGTGAGTACACCTTCACATTCCCGATCTCGGTATTGGCGTACTAGGAAAAAGCCCACTACAGGCACGATGAGTGTCAGCAAGAAAAAAGCCATGAGCAGGAGAGGAGATTGCATCCCCATAGGGAAAAGGACAAACTTCAACGTCCAGAATATTCCCATGACAGTACCATAGCGCATAGCAGCTTCTTGAAAGTTCTTTCTTTTTTCGTTCATAACTATTATATAAGAAACTGCAAAAATACGTCTTTTATGCCAAAACTCCCTATGAAAAGGGCAAAAATGCACTTTTTTAATGAAAAATGAAAAAAAGTTGCTCCAAGGTATTGCAGGTTTCAAAAATAGTCGTACCTTTGCAACCGCAATGACGAAATGGGAAGTCCTATACGGCCAGCTCCTTGTAAATCCTCCAGGGCTTGACCGCAGCAAAGGTAGCAGGTCGTAGCGGCGCGATATAGATTGCTTCCCACCCGCCTCTTTAGCTCAGTTGGCCAGAGCACGTGATTTGTAATCTCGGGGTCGTTGGTTCGAATCCGACAAGAGGCTCAAAAATACGTTTCGGGATGTAGCGCAGTCCGGTTAGCGCACCTGCTTTGGGAGCAGGGGGTCCCAGGTTCGAATCCTGGTATCCCGACAAAAAAGGAGTTACGAAAGTAACTCCTTTTTTTTGTTTATTCCATTTCCCAACCGAAAGCTTCGGCTACGGCAGGGAAGACAATTTTGCCGTTTACGATGTTCAAGCCTTTCTTCAAGCCTGGGTCTGCTTCGCAGGCTTTTTCCCAACCCATATCGGCCAAGCGGAGGACGTATGGAAGGGTGGCATTGGTCAAGGCGAGGGTAGAGGTGCATGGTACGGCACCCGGGATGTTGGCCACGCAGTAATGAACGATGCCGTCTACTTCGTAGATAGGTTCGGCATGGGTGGTAGGATGGGAGGTCTCGAAACAACCGCCCTGGTCGATAGCTACGTCTACCAATACACTGCCCTTGCGCATCAAGTGGAGCATGTCCTTGGTAACGAGGTGCGGAGTCTTGGCTCCTGGAATCAATACGGCACCAATCACGAGGTCGGTGGTCGGGAGTTCCTGTTCGATATTATAGGCGGAAGAGAACAGGGTCTTCACATTCTTTGGCATGATTTCGCTGAGGTAACGGAGGCGTGGCAGACTGATGTCGCAAATGGTAACATCGGCTCCCAAACCAGCTGCCATAAGGGCTGCATTGGTACCTACAATACCGCCACCCAATACCAATACCTTAGCTGGCTTCACACCCGGTACACCGCCCAACAGGATGCCGCGGCCTCCTTGTGGCTTTTCGAGGAAGCGGGCACCTTCCTGACAACCCATTCGGCCGGCTACTTCGCTCATCGGCACAAGTAATGGAAGGGCGCCGTTCTTGTCGACTACCGTTTCGTAGGCCAGACAGATGGACTTGCTCTTCATCATGGCTTCAGTCAGTTCCTGGTCGCAGGCAAAGTGGAAGTAAGTAAATACCAATTGGCCTTCGCGTACCAACGGATATTCACAGGCTATCGGTTCCTTTACCTTCACAATCATTTCGGCAATGGCGTACACCTCTTCAATCGTTGGAAGGATCTGTGCGCCGGCTTTTTCATAATCTTTGTCTGCAAAGCCACTGTTAATACCTGCGGTATGCTGAACGTATACCGTATGACCTCTCTGAACCAATTCGCGTACTCCGGCTGGAGTCATGGAAACGCGATTTTCATTGTTCTTGATTTCTTTAGGAATTCCGATAATCATAATCGTATTAGTTTAAGGGATTAAACACCTCAAAGGTAACAAAAGTTAGGGAATATCCAAGGATTTTGTGAATTTATTTGTATGTTTGTGCTATGAATCAAAAATGGAATTTGAAGAATAAGATAGTGGGCTGGGCTGTGGCTGCCTTGGTGAGTGTTCCAATGGCTCTGCCGGCACAAGAAAAATCGGTAAATTTTATATCTCCGTTTGATTTCCCTTTGTTGCTGAGTGGGAATTTCGGAGAGTTGCGTGCCAACCATTTTCATGGTGGGGTGGACTTCAAGACGCAAGGTGTGGTAGGAAAACCTATCCGCTGTATAGCCGACGGGTATATCAGTAGGGTAACAGTGACTCCTGGTGGGTATGGTCAGGCGGTCTATATCACGCACGATAATGGTTATACCTCGGTGTATGGGCATTTGCATCGCTTTATGAACGGAGTGCAACAGGTGGTGGAGGCTTACCAGTACGAGCATGAGACCTTTGCGGTGGACCTGCAGTTTGATGCCGACCGCTTTCCCTTGAAGCAGGGAGAGGTGTTTGCCTTGGCTGGGAATGAGGGATACTCGTTCGGTCCGCACTTGCACATGGAAATCCGCAAGACGGATACGGAAGAATACATCGACCCGTTGCAGTTCTATACCGATCTGTTGAAGGATACAACGGCTCCAAAGGCTACGCATGTGATGCTTTATCCGCAGGCGGGTAAGGGAGTGGTGAACGGCTCTCCAAAGAAGAAGGTATTGGCACTGAACGGCCAGCAGGGGACGGTGACGGCCTGGGGAAGAATAGCGGCCGGTATCAAGGCTTATGATTATATGGACGGGACCTCGAATAACTATGGGGTGCGTTCGGTTACTTTATTAGTGGATTCGGTAGAAGTGTTCCGGAGTACGGTGGACGGCTTCTTGCCGAACGAGAATCGGATGATCAATGCCTGGACGGATTATGAGGAGTATGCTATGCGCAACAGTTGGTTCATGCGTTCGCAGATCTTGCCGGGGAACACCTGGCGCATGCTTCAGGCTGATGACGAAAGGGGGGTGGTGACAATCAATGAAGAACGTCCGTACCGCTTTTGTTATGTCTTGGAGGACTTGTATGGAAATCGTCGTACTTATGGGTTTGTGGTACAGGGAAAGAAGCAGGAGATTGAGCCTTTGCATAAGGGAAAACATTACCTGAAATGGAACCAGGGAAATATTGTTCAACAACCGGGTATGTCATTGGTGATTCCAAAGGGAATGCTGTATGAGGATGTGGATTTGAACTGTAAGGTAATTGCGGATTCCTTGAATATTTCTTATGATTATCAGTTGAATGACAAGCCTGTACCGCTACATGGTGGCTGTTCTTTGGTTATTGGAGTACGGAATTATCCAATTGCCGATACTTCCAAATATTATGTGGCAAGAAAGTATAAAGGTCGGAAATCGTCGGCTGGTGGCTATTTTGAGGACGGGTTTATGTTTGCGAATATTCGTGAACTGGGCACTTATTCGGTTGCCATTGATACGGTGGCTCCGAGAATCGTCCCGATGAACAAACCTCAATGGAAGACAGGAAATATCCGTTTCAAAATCCGGGATGCCGAAACGGGTATCAGGGATTACAAAGTGTATATAGACGGGAAATTTGTACTGTTCAAATTTGCTTCGAAAAATGCGACGCTGTCTTGTATGCATCCGGATCGGATTAAGCGTGGGTTGAAGCACCGCATGGAGGTCGTTGTTACCGATTATTGTGGAAACGTTATTAGAGAAGAATATCAATTTTAAACTATAAAAGAACATGAAAAACAGAATTTTGTTAGTTGCAGCCCTTTTGGTGGCAGGTGTGGCGCAAGCATTGGCTTGTACCAACTTCATCGTGGGCAAGGGAGCGTCTAAGGACGGCTCTGTCATTGTGTCTTATTCCGCCGACTCTTATGGCTTGTTCGGTGAATTGTATCATTATCCGGCTGCCAAGCATGCCAAGGATGCGATGCGTAAGATTTACGAATGGGATACCGGTAAGTTCTTGGGCGAAATCAAGGAAGCACCGGAAACTTACAACGTAATTGGTAACATGAACGAATATCAGGTAACTATCGGCGAAACAACTTTCGGTGGTCGTCATGAATTGCATGATTCGAAAGGAATCATGGACTATGGTAGCTTGATTTATGTGGCTCTCCAGCGTTCCCGTACAGCTAAGGAAGCTATCAAGGTGATGACTGAGCTGGTGAAGGAATATGGTTACTACAGTAGCGGTGAATCGTTCTCTATCGCTGATCCGAACGAAGCATGGATTTTGGAAATGATCGGTAAGGGCGAAGGTGTGAAGGGCGCCGTATGGGTAGCTGTCCGTATTCCGGATGACTGTATCGCTGCTCATGCCAACCAGGCTCGTATCCACCAGTTCCCATTGGACGACAAGGAAAACTGCCTTTACTCTCCAGATGTGATTTCTTTCGCTCGTGAAAGGGGTTATTTCGATGGATTGAACAAGGACTTCAGCTTCGCGAATGCGTATTGTCCGCTCGATTTCGGTGGTTTGCGTGCTTGTGAATCACGTGTATGGAGCTTCTTCAATATGTTCAACAAGGAAGCGGGTGAAAAGTATCTTCCTTACATCGAAGCTAAGACCAAGGAACCGATGCCGCTTTATATCAAGCCGGACAACAAGGTATCAGTTCGCGATATCCAGCGTGCGATGCGTGACCACTACGAAGGTACTCCGCTTGATATCACCAACGATTTAGGTGCTACTGCTTACCAGATGCCGTACCGTCTTTCTCCATTGACATTCGAAGTGGATGGTCAGAAATATTTCAACGAACGTCCAATCTCGACTCAGCAGTCGGCTTTCACTTTCGTGGCTCAGATGCGAGCTGACTTGCCGAATGCGGTAGGGGGTGTGTTGTGGTTCGGTACAGACGATGCCAACATGATGGCATTTACTCCGGTGTATTGCTGCACCAACCGTTTGCCGAAGTGCTATTCCAGCGAAATTGCGGATTGCGTGACTTTCTCTTGGGAATCTGCTTTCTGGATTTATAACTGGGTGGCTGATATGATTCGTCCTCGTTACAGTTTGATGATTGACGATATGCGTGCCGTTCAGAACAAGTTGGAAGATACGTATGCGGATGCTCAGGAAGGTATCGAAAGTGTTGCCAAGGCGATGTATGAAAAGGATCCTGCCAAGGCGGTTGCTTTCTTGACCAACTATACTGAAATGACTGCCCAATGTGCAGTGGATGCTTGGAAGAAGTTGGGTGAATACCTTATCGTGAAGTATAACGATGGTGTCATCAAGAAGACGAACGAAGACGGTACGTTCATGCGTCCGAAGTACGAAATGGGTCATGGTGCGCCAGTTATTCGCCCGGGTTATCCGAAGGAATTCTTGGAAGAAATCGTGAAGGCTACTGGTGATAGATATAAAGTTTATTGTGAATAAAACGGAGAAAAAATAGGATATCTGAAGTGAAACCCTTATTTTTGCGTATTATTGGTTTAACATTTAAATATTTAGACTCATGGAAAACGAAGAATTGATCAAATTAGTGACTGAGAAGGCTAATAAGTGGCTTACTCCTGCATACGATGCAGAAACTCAGGCTGAAGTAAAGCGCATGTTGGAAAATGAAGATAAGACAGATCTTATCGAATGTTTCTATAAGGACCTCGAATTCGGTACTGGTGGTCTCCGCGGTATCATGGGCGTTGGTAGCAACCGTATGAACATCTACACTGTAGGTGCTGCTACTCAAGGTCTTTCTAACTACTTGAACAAGAACTTTGCAGATTTGGAACAAATCTCTGTATGTATCGGTCATGACTGCCGTAACAACAGCCGCTTGTTCGCTGAAATCTCTGCTGACATTTTCTCTGCAAACGGTATCAAGGTTTATTTGTTCGACGATATGCGTCCGACTCCGGAAATGTCATTCGCTATCCGTCACCTCGGTTGCCAGAGCGGTATCATCTTGACTGCTTCTCACAACCCGAAGGAATACAACGGTTACAAAGCTTATTGGGATGATGGTGCACAGGTATTGGCTCCACACGATAAGGGTATCATCGAAGAAGTGAACAAGATTGCTTCTGCTGCTGACATTAAGTTCGAAGGTAACAAGGAATTGATCCAAATCATCGGTGAAGATATCGATAGCGTATACTTGGATAAGGTTCTCGGTATTTCTATCGATCCTGAAGTAATCAAGCGTCAGAAGGACTTGAGCATCGTATTTACTCCGATCCATGGTACAGGTATGATGTTGGTTCCGCGTGCTTTGAAGCAATGGGGCTTTGAAAACGTACATTGCGTAGAAGAACAAATGGTTAAGAGCGGTGACTTCCCAACAGTTATTTCTCCGAACCCTGAAAACGCTGAAGCATTGTCTATGGCTATCGAATTGGCAAAGAAGATCAACGCCGATATCGTAATGGCTACTGACCCGGATGCTGACCGTGTAGGTATGGCTTGTAAGGATGATAAGGGCGAATGGGTACTTGTGAACGGTAACCAAACTGCTTTGATTTTCTTGTATTACATCATCAAGAACCGTATCGCTACAGGTAAGATGAAGGATACAGACTTCTGCGTGAAGACTATTGTAACTACAGAATTGATCAAGACTGTAGCTGACAAGAACAATATCGAAATGCGTGACTGCTACACTGGTTTCAAGTGGATCGCTCGTGAAATCCGTTTGAGCGAAGGCAAGCAACAGTATATCGGTGGTGGTGAAGAAAGTTACGGCTTCTTGGCTGAAGACTTCGTTCGCGATAAAGATGCTGTTTCTGCATGTACTTTGTTGGCTGAAATCTGCGCATGGGCTAAGGATCAAGGCAAGACATTGTATGATGTATTGATGGAAATCTACGTAGAATATGGTTTCTCTAAGGAAGTGACTGTAAACGTAACTAAGCCGGGTAAGAGCGGTGCTGACGAAATCAAGGCTATGATGAAGAACTTCCAGGCTAATCCTCCAAAGGAAATCGGTGGTTCTAAGGTGGCTTTGGTGAAGGACTACACTTGCTTGAAGGCTACTGACGGTGAAGGTAACGTAACTGACATCGATATGCCTGAAACTAGCAATGCTCTCCAATTCTTCACAGAAGACGGTACTAAGATCTCTATCCGTCCTTCTGGTACAGAACCTAAGATCAAGTTCTACATTGAAGTGAAGGGTGAAATGGCTTGTCCGAAGTGCCACGCTGACGCTAACGCTGCTGCTCTTGAAAAGATTGAAGCAGTGAAGAAGTCTTTGGGTGTTTAATCCGAAACAATCCATATAAAATAAGAGCGACCTGTAAAGGCCGCTCTTATTTTATATATTAAGGTAATATAGGGAAGTATAGAATAAATCGGTAAAAATCCAGGAAGACTTTTACCGATTTATGAAGTTAGTGAATTTACAGTGATTAGAAAGTTGTGTAAAGAATCTGCATCTTGATTGGATTCTTTTCACCTCCTACTAAGCATGCGCTCTCCATATCCAAATTGCTTTTGAGTCCGATAATGGAACCGTTGGAGTCTGTTTCTGTTTTCACAGGAATGAGCACTACCTTATTCCAGTCTGCATCGTTCTTGCTTGCTTGCTTCTCATTAATACATTGAGTAATAAGAGGAGAGATGTTCGGGAAAGAGTATGTGTTAGCTGTTTCCGACGAACCAACGTATTGGGCAATGAATGAAGTCTGGCCATCGTAAGTTTCATTCTTTTCGAAGAATTTGTGCATGTCGCATTTTCTTACCATTAACAAGGTTTGAGGGATACCCATCGGGTATTTGGATTCCGATTTTTCGTTGTATCGGGTGAATGTGATAGATGCTGCATTCAAGGTGTCTCTCATGTGCATTTCTGCAATCTCTTCGATAGGTAGAGTCACTTCTGTAAAGATACCAGCTGGAGTCTTTAAGTAAGTATAGTCCTTTTCTTCTACCAATTCTTTCAGACGATCTGAATTCTGGAAGTGGTTGGCTTGGATTACTTCCTTGGTTGCTGCGAAGATGGTACTACCATTGACCAATGAATCGACCTTGCCGGATGAACTTTCGATCAAATATTTGAAGTTCAGATGAAGCTGCATGTCGTTGATGTACAAGATTGTTCCATCGCCATGAGTGCAATGTACATAGAATCCTTTCAAAACATTCTTGATAAAGGCTTCGGCATTCTTATAGTTATTCTTGTCTGCCTTGTATTTATTAAACATGTGTTGTCCCAATGTAAGCGGAAGCTTTACATCTTGCCAATAGTATGAGTAGTAAGTGGCATTGCCATAACTGTCATAGCTTACGATGGTTGAATCGCTGGCAGAAGTACCTCTGGCTGCAAATGCTTTTCTAGCAACCGGATTGGAGTTCTCGTTGTAATATTGAGTCGGATCTACACTGGTGTAGAAAGTACTGAGTTCCTTTTCCGGAATTATCTTGTCCAATGTATCAATCTGCATACGCATGGCATTGAGCGAGTCGCCGAAGAAACCGTCATAGAACATACGCATTTTGATGCCAGTGATTTCTTGAACTGTTTCAGGGAATTCGAAATTGTCTGTACAGTTGAACTGAGCAATGAAATCGGCAGAGAATTCACCGAACTGTGGGTCGGTGTATTTGCCTAGATAAGCCGTGCTGGTTCTGGCATATACAGAATCTGCCAAAATAGAACGTGTATGTACATTATATATAGCTGATCCAGCCGGGATAGAGTCTCCAGCAGCAATGGTACTGTCTCCAATGCCTGTTGTGGCATCGTCGCAACTGTAAATCAGTGCGGACAACAAACCTATATAAAGGTATTTTAGTTTCATGTTGATTAAAATTAATGATTTATTTATGACCAGATGTCATCATAGAATTGGTTGATGGCGTCTGTAAATGTTTCAATGGGTTGGTGTTCCAATACCGGTATTCCCATTTCACGAGCATATGCAATCAATTCCGGATCTATATTTTCGCTATGAAGAATTACTCCGTCTGAATACTTGATGGCCAATTTATACAAGTCCTTGTATGTAGCTGATGCAGGAATTACGTCTTCGATATCACTTTTTTCGATATTTTTCAACAATATTTTTTCGATGATATCTTCTTGAAGATTGGATTTTAATTCGTTTTCGAACAATGAAAGGACTACTTTGGAATCTCTGAAAGAAGGTTCTTCCATATATGCTTTCTTGATATAAAGAGGTACCAATGCACTAATCCAACCTTGGCAGTGGATAACCTCTGGACACCAACGCAATTTCTTAACGGTTTCCAATACACCACGTGCATAGAATATAGCGCGTTCGTCGTTGTCTGTATATTCTACACCTTCTTCGTTGGTAGCCATTAAGCGATGTTGGAAATAATCATCGTTATCGATAAAATAAACTTGCATGCGGGCAGCCTGGATGGAAGCGACCTTGATAATCAACGGATGATCCGTATCATCTATGATCAAGTTCATACCTGACAATCGGATTACTTCATGCAATTGGTTTCTACGTTCATTCACATTTCCCCATTTTGGCATGAATGTTCTAATTTCTCTCCCTTTTTCCTGAATGACTTGTGGAAGCTTTCGTCCTACAGTCGACATTTCAGACTCAGCTACGTAAGGTATAATCTCTTGTGTAATAAATAATACTTTATTTGCCATCTTCTTAAATACTTCTTGCTCAAAATATTGTGCAAAGATACAAAAAAAATGGAAGTGAAGTGGAAAATATGAGTGAATAAATCCTTATGATTTGTTAAGTTGTTAGAAATCAATTGTATTTTTGTCTTATTTTAAGGGTTAAAAGGATGTTCTGAAGGTCTTTTTTAAAGATAAGTTCAGAAAAACTTCGTAATCTCCTAAATATTGGCTTACTTTGCATCCGTTTTTAATAGGATACTTGAAAAAAAATCGAAAGACAATGAAATTAGTACATACCATCCAAGAACTTCGTGCTGAATTGGATATTCAGCGCAAGGCAGGTAAGAAGATTGGTCTTGTTCCCACCATGGGAGCATTACATGAAGGACACGCTTCGTTGGTAAGACGTGCCGTAGCCGAGAATGAGGTAGTAGTGGTCAGCGATTTTGTAAATCCTACCCAATTCAATGATAAGAATGACTTGTTGAAGTATCCTCGTACTTTGGAGGCTGACTGTGAGTTACTGGAAAAGGAAGGAGCTGCCTATGTGTTTGCACCATCCGTAGAAGAGGTTTATCCGGAACCGGATACCCGCCAGTTTAGCTATGCACCACTGGATACGGTGATGGAAGGCAAGTATCGTCCGGGACACTTTAATGGTGTTTGTCAGATTGTGAGCAAATTGTTCATGATGGTAGAACCGGATAAGGCTTACTTCGGAGAGAAGGATTTCCAGCAGTTGGCTATCATCCGTGAGATGGTGAAGCAGATGAACTTCCCGTTGGAAATTGTGGGATGTCCGATTGTACGTGAAGCGGACGGCTTGGCACTCAGTAGTAGAAATGCCCGCTTGTCTGAAGAAGAACGTATACAGGCTTTGAATATTTCGAAAACTCTTTTCCAAAGCAAGGAATATGCGGCTACACATACAGTTGAGGAAACTCAAAAGTTTGTGGAAGACGGTATTGCTGCTGCGGAAGGATTGGAATTGGAGTATTTCGAATTGGTAGATGGTACTACCTTGCAGAAAATTTCTACTTGGGACGAAACTAATTATGCTGTAGGGTGTATTACTGTTTATTGTGGGGAAGTCCGTTTGATTGATAATATTAAATATAAGGAACAATGTTGATAGAAGTCATGAAGTCCAAGATTCATTGCGCTCGGGTGACCGAAGCCAATTTGAATTATATGGGTAGCATAACCATTGATGAAGATTTGATGGATGCAGCCAATCTGATTGCCGGTGAGAAGGTGGCAATCGTGGACAACAACAATGGGGAACGATTTGAAACTTATATAATCAAGGGAGAAAGAGGTTCGGGTTGTATTTGCCTGAATGGTGCAGCTGCCCGAAAGGTGCAGGTAGGCGACATTGTGATTATCATGTCGTATGCATTGATGGATTTTGAAGAAGCAAAGAGCTTCAAACCATCGGTGATTTTCCCAGATTCTGCTACGAACAAGTTGGTTTGATGATAAAAGAAAGGCGGTAGATTTAAACATCTACCGCCTTCTCTATTTTTAATAAACAACCCTTTCCTTTATCATACCGATACGATAAGCTGCTAGAAGTTTTTTCAAATCTTCAATTTGTTTGATGAGTTCACGTCCCTTGTCCGTGTCTTTCACCATGAGGCGTTGGGAACTGAGTTCCACAATCTGTGTGGTCGATTTGATGTCTTGGCCTTCTTCAATAGCTTTCTGCATGGAAGTGAACGGTTCGTGTTGTACCAACTGGAATCCTCTGGAGTGGAATTCCAACGTGTATCCAGCAATGCCGGTTTCCAGGTGATAGGCTTTGGAGAATCCGCCGTCGATTACCATTAACTTACCATTAGCCTTAATCGGGTTTTCACCCTTCAATGTCTTAACAGGCACATGGCCATTGATAATGTGTCGGTGTTCGCCTGCTACTCCAAATTCGTCCAAAATCATATCACACACCTGTTCGTTATCGCGCAAAGTGTAGTAATGGCCTTTAGTTTCCTTGTGGAGTTCCTTGTCGTCCAGGAAATAGCGTTCGAAGGTAGCCATTTTGGCTTTGTCGAAGGCAGGGGAGTCCTTTCCGCACCAAAGATACCAGATGTAGTCTTTGGCAAACAATTGTTCTTCGGTTTTGGCATCTTCGAAGTAAGCGGTTCTAATCAAGTGTCCCACCTTTTCAAGCAAGGCTTTTCCTTTGTACTTCTTGCCGAGAATTTCGACTTCGCGCAAGGTTCCGTCGGCATTCAATGGAATGGATGCATGGAAAAGGAGGTTGGAGTTGGTGACCGTATACATACATCCGTTACGGAAGATGTGACGGATATGTTTGCGTAATTTTTCACTACCCACAAAGGAGCGATGGAGCTTTTCTACAATTTCTTTTTCTTCTTCCGTCAGTTTGTATGGATTATGTGGGTCGACGGTTGGGAAGTTGCAGTCCTTCATCGGATATTCCAATCCGTTGATGGTAATGACGCCTCGTTCATAGTCGATGCGGTGGAGCAACAAACGGTCGTCCATCTCGAATTCCGGACGACGGCAAATGGTTTGGGCTTCCAGCTTGAACTGGATGATGGTGATAGCCTTGTGCATCTGAGCCAACAATCGGAGGGTTTTCGGGTTGCTGATGGTTTGGCCGGGAACCGGTCGTAAGCCGAATAAGGCACATGGGTCATCGGCATAGGTTTCCATGGCAAAGGTAGCCAATGGCAACAAGTTGATGCCGTAACCGTCTTCCAATACTCCTGTATTTCCGAAGCGGGTAACAAAGCGGACTACATTGGCGATACAGATATCGTTACCGCCGGCTGCACCCATCCAAAGGATATCGTGGTTTCCCCATTGGATATCCCAGTTGTGGTAGTTGCACAAAATGTCCATGATGTGATGTGGACCATTTCCTCGGTCGAAGATATCTCCCAAGATATGGAGACAGTCGATGGTCAGTCGCTGAATCAAGTTACAGAGTGCAATGATAAAATCGTCTGCCCGACGGGTGCTGATAATGGTATTGATGATGACACCTACATAGGCTTGCTTGTTGGGCAAGGTGGTGCTTTCATGCAATAATTCCTGTATGATGTAGGAGAATTCATTCGGAAGTGACTTTCGTACTTTGGAACGGGTATATTTGGAGGAGACGTTCCGGCAAACGGCTACCAATTGGTTCAAGGTAGTCAAATACCATGCATCCAAATCAGTTTCAGCTGCTTTTACCAAATGCAGTTTTTGTTCCGGATAATAAATTAAAGTACAGAGTTCCTTTCGTTCCTGATCGTTCAGGGTATCTCCGAATACTTCCTTTACCTTTCGTTTGATCGCTCCTGAAGCATTGCGCAAGACATGCTGGAAAGCTTCGTACTCTCCATGCAGGTCGGCCAAGAAGTGTTCGGTACCTTTGGGTAAGTTGACAATGGCTTCCAGATTGATGATTTCCGTGCTGGCAGCAGCAATCGTCGGAAAACTGCGTGATAAAAGTTGCAGGTAACGCATGTCTTCCTGTATTATTTCTGGGGTAATGGGATTTTGTACATTCATGGCTCTATGGATTAGATGAAGAACATTAAGATGATTTGGGCTATAATGACCCGGCTAAACATGGACAATGGATATACAGTAGCATAACTCACTGCTGGATTGTCGCCGGGTAAGGTTTCATTGGCATAATTCAGTGCCATGGGGTTGGCCATGCTTCCGCATAGCATACCGCAGGTACTGCCGAAGTCTAGTCGGCTGATCCGTAAAGCGAACAAGGCCATTAGGACAACGGGTATGAACGTGATGGCAAATCCGATACCTACCCAGACTGCTCCTTCGGGACGCATGACAGTCTCGAAGAAATGGGCACCTGCATCCAGTCCCAATCCTGCCAGATAGAGTGAAAGACCGATGCCGCGAAGCATCAGGTTGGCACTGCGGGTAGTATAGGTTACCAATCGGAAACGGGGACCGAAACTGCCGATGAGAATACCGATGATGATAGGACCACCTGCCAGACCGAGTTTGACTGGAGTGCTGATACCGGGGATAGCAATAGGAATGCTTCCGACCACCAGTCCCAAAACGATGCCGATGAAGATGGCGGCTAGGTTAGGGTCTCTCAATGTGTTGGTTGCATTGCCCAATACCTTTTCTACTTCCTCTACAGCTGCCGCTTCTCCCACAATGGTGAGTCGGTCTCCTAGCTGGAGAATCAGTCCTGGTGTAGCCAATAGGCGGATACCGCTTCGGGTTACCCGGCTGATGTTGATGGCGTAGGTATTTCTCAGGCGTAAAGCCCCTAGTTTCTTTCCGTTCAGTCCCGGACGGGTGATGACGATATCCTTGGATACGATTTTGTTGTCCAGTGCATCCCAATCGATGCCTTGCTTGTTCCAGTCTTCCGGTTCCTGCTTGCCGAAGAGGATGGTCAGGTGAGGGGTATCCTTGTCGGTGGTGGTAATCAGCAGACGGTCATTCTCCTTCAGAATGGTTTCTGAGGTAGGAATGCTCACTTTCTCTCCTCTCCAGAGTCGGGAGATGACGAACCGGCGTTGAGACCATTCGGCTATCTGTTTGACATTCTTGTCGAAGATGGCCGGGTTACGTACCTTGAATGTGGCAATGTAAGTCTGGTCATTGTCACCGGATTCGGTGGTTTCGATGTCTTTCTGCCTTACAAAAAGCTTGCGGACAAAGAGCATGGCAAGAATGACACCCACCACTCCCAGCGGATAGGTGATGGCGCAACTCAAGGCAGCACCGGTGGTAGGTTCGCCCAATTGTTTCAAGGTCTGCTGGGCGGCACCAAGGGCAGGAGTGTTGGTGGTGGCTCCGCAGAGGATGCCGATCATGTCGCTCATGGGAATGTTGCCGAATTTACTGATAAGGATGGCCATGAGGGTTCCCAACAGGATGACTCCGAATCCCAGCATGTTCAGTTGGATACCGCCTTGGCGGAAGGAACTGAAGAACCCCGGTCCTACTTGCAGACCTAATTCATAGACAAAAAGCACAAGACCAAAGCTCTCGGCATAAATCAGCATGTCAGGATTGATGGATAAGCCCCAGTGTCCTGCCAGAATACCGGCGAAGAACACACAGGTCACTCCCAATGAAATTCCACAAATGCGGATTTTGCCCAGTCCCAGTCCTGCTGCTATGATGATAGCCATTACAATGACTGCTTGCAAGGCACTGTGTTCGAAAAACAGACTATTCAACCATTCCATTCTACAAAAGTATAAAGAAAAAGTGAAACAGCGAAATATTCACCTAGGGTTTTTCTAACCAATCGTCCATCAGCTTGCGTGCCAGGCTTAATTTGCCTGGAAGTTCTGGTAGATGCTCTCTGTGGAAGAAGGCACCGGCACTTAACTCTTCTTCCTGAAGCTTGATTTCTCCGCTTTCATAGTCGGCTGTAAAACCTATCATTACTCCGCTCGGATAAGGCCAAGGTTGGCTACCGAAGTATTTCAGGTTCTTGATGCGTATACCCGTTTCTTCCATGACTTCCCGGTGTACACATTCTTCTAATGTCTCTCCGGCTTCTAGGAAACCGGCTACTAAACCATAGTAAGTGCCGCGGAAGTTCTTGGCTCTGACCATAAGTACGCTATCGCCTTTGGTGATGCGGACAATGATAGCAGGAGAGATGTGCGGATAGAACTCCTGACGGCATTGAGGGCATTTTTTCCCGATATCCGAAATTTTGTAAGTAGGCACTCCGCAAGAAGGGCAGTAACGGGTGTTCTGGTCCCAGTTCAGTATCTCGAATGCCTTGCCTGCCATGTTGTATTCCTCGAAGGGGAGGAAATCATAAGAAGCACGTAGTCCTGTCATTTGGCGGATGGGTGCTTCTTCTCCCGGGATAGGAGTGTGAAGATTGTATGTCTTGCATGGGATGCCTTGCATCTCGCCGATATAATGTATGGTGCTACCTACGGGCACTTTTACCGGTGGTTCTTGTCCACAAGGGATGTGGTAACCGTCGGCTTGTTGTTCTAGCAGTACCTGGTCTTTGTAAAAGACGAACCATTTGTTTGTTTCCATAATTTAATCCAATATCATTGTCATGCTTATACGTTTTCTTTCCCTATCTATGCCAATCACCTTGACTTGTACATGCTGGTGGATGCTAACAACGGTGGTCGGGTCACTCACGAACTGACGGCAGAGTTGGGATACATGCACCAATCCGTTTTCCTTGATGCCCACATCGACGAAACAACCGAAGTTGGTGATGTTGGTTACGATGCCGGGGAGTACCATGCCTTCCTCCAAGTCGTCAATAGTCTTCACGTTCTTGTCGAACTCGAATACCTTAATGGCTTGACGAGGGTCACGTCCTGGTTTTTCCAATTCTTCCATGATGTCGGTCAGGGTAGGGAGACCTACTTTGTCTGTCACGTATTTCTTGATGTCTATTTGGCTTCGGATTTCCTTGTTCTTGATTAAGTCTTCTACCGAGCATTTCATATCTTTAGCAATGTGTTCCACTACTGCATAACTTTCGGGATGAACGGCCGAATTGTCGAGCGGGTTCTTGGCATCGGGGATACGAAGGAAACCGGCACATTGTTCGAATGCCTTAGCACCCATGCGCGGTACTTTCATCAATTCTTTGCGGGAAGTGAAGGCACCATTTTCTGCCCGATAGTCCACGATGTTTTGGGCAAGGGTAGGACCCAAGCCTGAAATGTATGTCAGCAAATGACGGCTGGCGGTGTTCAAGTTGACACCTACCGAGTTTACGCAACTTTCCACAGTCATGTCCAATGATTTCTTCAAGGCAGTCTGGTCTACATCATGTTGGTATTGACCTACACCGATGCTCTTGGCTTCTATCTTAACCAATTCGGCTAGCGGGTCCATGAGTCGGCGACCAATGGATACGGCACCACGAACGGTGACATCATATTCTGGGAATTCCTCACGGGCAATCTTGGAAGCAGAGTAGATAGAAGCTCCGTCCTCGCTGACTACGAAGACTTGCAGTTTGCGGTCGTAACGTTGATTGGTTACAAAGGCTTCGGTCTCACGACTGGCAGTACCATTACCGATAGCAATGGCTTCCACTTGATATTGTTCCACCAATTTGGTCAATTTTCTGGCCGATACTCCATGTTCGCTTTTCGGTGGATGCGGATAAATAGTTTCATTGTGCAGGAGGTTCCCTTGTGCATCGAGACAAACGATCTTACAACCGGTTCGATAACCTGGGTCAATACCCATGACCCGCTTTTGTCCCAAAGGAGGGGCAAGCAATAACTGACGAAGGTTTCCGGCAAAAACACGAATGGCCTCTTCATCGGCCTTTTCCTTGCTGAGGGCAGCAAATTCTGTTTCGATGCTTGGTTTCAACAGACGCTTGTAGGCATCTCTGACCGCTTCCTGTACTTGTCGGCTACATTCGTTGTTGCCACGAACATAACTTCTTTCCAATCGTTCGGTACATTCTTCGTCATTCGGAGAAATGGATACCTTCAAGAGTCCCTCGGCTTCTCCACGACGAATGGCCAAAAGACGATGAGAAGTACATCTCTTTAACGGTTCGCTGAAGTCGAAATAATCCTTGTACTTAGCAGCTTCCTCTTCCTTGCCTTTTACCACTTTGGATGTGATGATGGCTTGACGGGAGAACTGGTTGCGGATTTGGTTGCGTGAACGTTCGTCTTCGCTGACTTGTTCGGCAATGATATCTCTTGCACCTTTCAAGGCATCTTCTTCGTCTTTTACCTCTCCTTTTATAAAGGAACGCACGCGAGAGGAAAGATTGTTTTCCCGTTGCATCATCAGAATGGTAGCCAATGGTTCCAATCCTTTTTGTCTGGCTACCTCGGCACGTGTCTTTCGCTTGGGCTTGTAAGGAAGATAGATATCCTCCAATTCGGTGGCATCCCAACAAGCATCGATACGTTTTTTCAAGTCGGCAGTGAGCTTGCCTTGTTCCTCGATAGTCTTGAGAATAGTTTCCTTACGCTTGGCTATTTCGCAAAGTTTGTCGGAACGTTCTTTGATTTCTCCAATCTGGACTTCGTCCAGTCCGCCGGTCGCTTCTTTGCGGTATCGGCTGATGAAGGGTATGGTGGCTCCCCCGTTGAGGAGAGAGAGTGTGTTTTCTACTTGTCGCTCGGCAATGTTCAAAGCCGAGGCTATCATTTTATTGAATATTTCCATAAATCATTTTAGGTATATAACGACAAAATTACATAAATTGTTGTAATTTTACCACATGATAACTTTTAATATTTTGTAAGCATGGACAAGATTGTATTGATAACTGGTGCGTCCAGCGGTATTGGCGAAGGATGTGCCCGTAAGTTTGCTTCGGTAGGTGCGAAACTGATTTTGAATGCCCGTAGTGTAGATAAGTTGGAAGCTTTGGCGTCAGACTTGAAGGAAAAATATGGAACAGAAAGTTATGTGCTCCCGTTTGATGTACGTGACCGTAAAGCCGCTTCGGCCGCTTTGGCTTCATTGCCGGAAGCATGGCAAGGTATCGATGTGTTGATTAACAATGCCGGTTTGGTGATTGGTGTGGATAAGGAGCACGAGGGTGATTTGGATGAATGGGACATTGTGATTGATACTAATATCAAGTCGCTCTTGGCGATGACTCGCATGGTGGTTCCGGGCATGGTGGAACGTGGTCGTGGACACATCATCAATATCGGTTCCATTGCCGGTGATGCAGCTTATCCGGGCGGTAGTGTGTATTGTGCTACGAAGGCTGCTGTCAAGGCTCTTTCGGATGGTTTGCGTATCGACTTGGTAGATACTCCGCTACGTGTTACCAACATCAAGCCGGGTATGGTAGAAACCAACTTCTCCGTTATCCGCTTCCGTGGTGATAAGGACAAGGCTGATAATGTATATAAAGGTATTCGTCCGTTGACAGGTGAAGACATTGCCGAAGTAGCTTACTTTGCAGCATCGGCTCCGGAGTATATGCAGATTGCTGAGGTGCTTGTGATGCCGACCAATCAGGCTACGGGTACGATTGCTTATAAGAAATGATAAAGTTTTGGAATTGCTGTTTCTTAGGTAAACAGCAATTCCAAATCCATAGTCAAGAAATCTTCAACGGGGAATCCTCCTGAACCGACTACAAATGCTTTATGAGGTTTGAAAAGTTCTTTAAATTTTCCTAATCCTTCGTTCGTAGTTCTTCTTCCGCTTTTTACTTCAATAGCTATAATTTTTCTTCGACGAACGAGAACAAAATCTACTTCTTCTTTCTTTTCTCTCCAATAATATACTTTGAAGTCATGGATAGGGGCTTGACTGACCAAATAGGCTCCGATGGCCGATTCCACATATCTTCCCCATGCCTTTGGGGATTCGATAGCGTCCATAAAATCTTCATCCGCATAAACATTCCTCAAAGCATTGTTATGTACTTGGAATTTGGGTATAGCATTATATTTTCGTGCCGTGTCAGAAGCATATTTTTGTAATCCACAAAGCAAGCCACCTTCATCCAATAGTTGGAGGTATCCTGCTAAGGTTGTCACATTGCCTGCATCTTGAAGTTGCGATGCTACTTTGGTGAGCGACAACAATTCACCGCTATAGTTACATCCTATCTCGAACAATTGTCGGAGAAGTTGAGGCTTCAGTACTTTGGTATTCATCAACACGTCTTTCGATATGGACGGTTCTATCAATGAATCTTTTATATAGTTTCGCCACCGACGTTCATCGTTTACATATTCTGCCGCACCCGGATACCCTCCATAATAGATGTATTGGGGAAGTGTCCAACCGAAACATTCTTTCATTTCTGTGTACGACCAATGGGGGAGACGGATAAGTTCGAATCTGCCAGCTAGTGATTCGGTTAGTCCCCTTTCTATCAACATCCGTGATGATCCCAATAGAATGACTATCAATTGACGCTTTTCCCGTGTGTCTCTATCCCATTCGGCTTTTACGGTTTCACTCCAATTTTGGATTTTCTGAACTTCGTCAATAATCAATAACCTCTTTTCTTCTTTACGGACTAGCATTTTCATGCGTTGGGCTTCCCATATTTCGGCTAACCAAGATGCAGTCACTCCAACCACATCGTCTGCGGAATAACTATCATATGGTACCAAGCATTCTTCCAAAACTTGTCCTATGAGGGTTGATTTTCCAACTTGTCTGGGACCGACGATTACTTGAATCTTGCTTCTTGCTTCATTGATTCTTTCTGTAATATCTTTATATTGAGGCCTTTTGTATTTCATTGATTCAAAATGTTCAATCTGGTAGTTTGTAATGTTCAACAGAGTGAGTGAAAATGTTCAATCCATTGCAAATGTAAGTTTTATCTTTGGAAAAAACAAGCGTGATGAGTAAAAAGTTTTATTAAGGACCAAATAAAGTTTAAATATTACTGTCACCCGTGCAACAGACGGATAATCGACTGATAATCTGTGTATTTCTGTTGCAGATGTTCTGCAACAACTCTGTATCTGTGTAAGCGTCTCCGCGATTCTATATTGTTAAGTTTGTCTGCTTCTTCTACCTTTGCTTCTCTAACTTAAAGCATATAGCATATGATAGAAGCAGACATTCGTTTTCAGCAAACTTGGG
>JBGVGD010000022.1:0-15628 GCA_045121515.1 Phocaeicola sp.
AGCAACTTACCGCCACGGGTATGTACTGAAATAGCTACTGAATAAATATCATCAGTCAAGTTTCCAAATACCAGTCCTCCGAAGTTTACACCCAAACGACGGAAGATATTCAGCACATGAGCCTTCAGTTCATACACAGACATGTTTTCATCGGCATGTGCCCATGAATTGCTTACACGTTTACCGGTCATCCACAAGCCTAAATGCAACTCTTCTGAGTAAGCAGCCAGAATCTTTTCCGGATTTTTCTTCTCTGCATTGAAGTGATAGCAGTTACCGAATTCAAAGAACTTCAGGTCAGCATTCTTACGGTTGGCATTGTGCTGGATGCTTTCCAAACCACCAAAGAGCAGTGTGGCACGCATTACATTCAAGTCGTTGCTCAACGGGTTCATCAGACGAACCAGATTTTCCGGCTTGTAAGTTTCCAGTCCTTCATAATAAGCAGCAGCAGTAAGAGAGTTGTTCAGAATTTCATTGAAACCACAACCTACCAACTGTTCAGAGATGATGTTCTGCAACTTCTGTGAGTTGTCCGCTTCACCCTTGGTAGTCAAGCTAGACTTCAAGGTAGTCGGGATTTCTACATTATTATAACCGTAGATACGGAGGATATCTTCTACCACGTCGCAATCGCGTTGTACATCCACACGATAAGGAGGAACCATCAACGAAAGACCTTCAGCAGTTTCGTTCACAATCTTCATTTCGAGGCTTGTTACGATGCTCTTTACGGTTTCAGCAGGGATTTCCTTACCGATCAATGTATTTACCTTATTATATGTCAACTCTACAGCGAAGTCTGCAATCGGATTAGGATAGTTGTCCTTCACTTCCGATGCGATAGTACCACCAGCGAGTTCCTTCACCAAGAGAGCAGCTTCCTTCAAGGCTACGATAGTACCGTTCGGATCGATACCACGTTCGAAACGGAACGATGAGTCAGTGCTCAAGCCATGACGACGGGCAGTCTTACGAACCGATGTCGGGTTGAAGTAAGCCGATTCGATGAATACATCGGTAGTCGTTTCTGTAGTACCTGAATCCAAACCACCGAATACACCGGCGATACACATTGGTTCTTCGGCATTGCAGATCATCAAGTCCTTGTCAGAAAGCTTGCGTTCTACCTCATCGAGGGTTACGAACTTAGTACCTTCGGAACAAGTCTTCACCACAATCTTACCACCCTTGATCTTATTGGCATCGAAGCAGTGCAACGGCTGGCCGTATGCATGGAGGATATAGTTAGTAATATCGACAATGTTATTGATAGGACGAAGACCAATCAAACGCAACTTGTTCTGCAACCATTCCGGACTTTCCTTTACAGTCACGCCCTTGATAGCTACACCCGCATAACGAGGACAAGCTTCGGTGTTTTCCACTTCCACTTCAATGTTCAAGTCATTGCTTTCCACTTGGAAGGCATCTACCGACGGACGCTTCAATTCAGCCTTGTGACCATTCTGAATCAAGTAAGCGTACAAGTCGCGAGCCACACCATAGTGTGAACAAGCATCAGCACGGTTCGGAGTGATATCCACTTCGAGTACATATTCGCTCTTTACATTATAATAATCCTTCGCCGGAGTACCTGGAACTGCATCTGCCGGAAGTACGATGATACCGTCGTGACTTGTACCGATACCGATTTCGTCTTCAGCACAGATCATACCGCAAGATTCTACACCACGGAGCTTTGATTTCTTGATAGTAAAGCATTCATCACCGTCATAAAGCTTGGTACCGAGGGTAGCTACCACTACCTTCTGGCCAGCGGCCACGTTAGCAGCACCGCACACAATCTGTACCGGTTCGCCTTGTCCCAAGTTCACGGTAGTTACATGCATGTGGTCAGAATTCGGATGTGGTTCGCAAGTCAGCACTTCGCCGATGACGATACCTTCCAGACCACCCTTGATTGTTTGGACTTCTTCTACGCCCCCAGTTTCAAGACCGATAGAGGTCAGCGCAGCCGACACTTCTTCCGGAGTCAAATCGAAGTTGACGTATTCTTTCAGCCAATTATAAGAGATATTCATATTGGGTTATTTTTATTGTTTTCTTAAAAGACTTGCAAAGGTAATGCTTTTTTCTTAATCTTGTGGAATAAATTCAATGAAAAAACTTCTAAGGCATTCTAGTCAAATCCTTCACAATCGTTTTCCCCATAATCTCCGCATAGACTTGGGTGGTAGAAACATTGCGGTGTCCCAAGAGTTTCTGGATGGTCGTAATGCTCACCCCTTGGTCCATTAATAAGGTAGCATTGGTATGCCGGGCCGAATGGAAAGTGAAATGCTTTCCGATTCCTGCTATTTTTCCGATAGTCTCCAAATCATAGTTCACACTCGTATTGGATTTCAAGCCAAAGAAATGCTTCCAGTTTCCTTCGTACTTTCCTAATAATCGGCAGGCTTTCCCTTCAAACAGAAGATAGACCGGTAGTTTTACTTCCACTCCCGTTTTCACCGAATGAAAGATTATCCAGGAATTTCCCTCTATCTCCACCATATTCTTTTCACTCAATGCGATGAAATCCGAATACCGCAATCCCGTATAGATACAGAACAGAAAAGCATCTAGGGTATGTTCCAAGGAAGGTCCAACATCTGCAAGCTTGAGATTTTCCAACTTGCCGACTTCTTCAGGAAGCAAAAAGACATGTTTGTAGGGAGCCGTCTTGATCTTATAGCCACGGAAAGGGTCGTTTTGCCCATTCATACATTCCTGACGGATAGCCGCATTGATAAATATCCGCAAATGCTTCAGGTGCTTGGCTACGGTATTCATTTCAAGTCCTTTCTTATACATGAACTTTTCGAAATCATGAATAAAGCCGGATGTCACTTCATCGAAGGCTAGATGAGGTTTGTATTGAGACAATAATTGTAAGGTAGTATTTCGGTTTTTCCGTGTACTTTCCTTCATGGTAGAAGAAGCTATCTCTTCCCGTACAAAAGACAAAAACGAATGTTCCTCCTCTGGGTTCAATTCCTGTTTCAAGATTTCCAACGTCACCTCTCTCCCCCTCCGCCAGATTTCCATTTCCTTCTGTTCCAATTTCATCATGGATTCCTGAAGGTAATAATTCAAGGCATCCGCTTCCGGGTGTCGCACCACCATACATTTCTTACGATTCCATTGGTTAGGTTTCAAATGGATGTGGGTGGAAAAATAAATCTTTCTTCGTTCCAAATAAGCTTCCACTTGAATCAAAGCTTTTCCTTGAGCATTTAGCTTGTTATTCCGATTGAAAACTAGACGATAAGAAATCTTTGCCATACTCATTTTAGTTAAGAAGTTGGACACAATTAACTAAGAGAATATACATTAAGTTCCAGTAATTTTCTACTATTTGGGACTTTAAAAGATATTTAGCATGGGGTGGTACACAAAAACCCTCTCTATTACAATGAGATAGCATCAAAAAACTATAAGTTCTACGGGGACTTAATAAGTTCTACGGGAACTAATTCAAGAAAAACACACAAGAAAGAGGCTTGGTAAGGAGGGTTAAAGAAATACCATTTAAGAGTTTGTTCTATTATATATACACGTTCGATTCATTATAAGATTCTTAAAAAAGAATAGGATAAAAGAGAAATTTCGTAGAACAAAACGAAATTTTTGTGTATATAACATTGAATATTTAATAAAATTCATTTATTTTGCAACTAAAATATATTCTATAAGTCCCCGTAGTACTTATAAGTATAAAATAAACCTTAAAAACAAGTAATGCCTATGATGAAATAACTGACCTGAATTAACCGCTAAAAATGAAAACTTTATGAGTTTATTTTAATAAATTTATTTACTATGATTAAAAACTATTATTCACTCCGCAAGTTGGGTAAACCTTATGGCCTGACTTGCTCAAAAATGGCAGGAATAGGACTTTGTTCCTTGCTATTGTGTGCATCTCCGCAAGCAGCGCTTGCAGATGTCAGTCATGCTGATGCTGTAGAAGCTATCCAGCAGACCACCCAAATCAAAGGTACAGTAGTCGACAATACCGGTTTCGGTGTCATCGGTGCTGCTGTCGTAGTGAAGGGTACTACCAATGGTACTGTAACCGACTTCGACGGTAACTTCGTGATCGACGCCAAGGTGGGTGATGAACTTGAAATCTCTTACGTAGGTTACAAGACCGTAACTATCAAGGCTACTGCACAGCCTATGAACATTACCATGGAAGAAGACACTGAACAGTTGGACGAAGTGGTAGTAGTAGGTTATGGTAGCACAACCAAGCGTGACTTGATCGCTTCTGTATCTACCGTTAAGGCTGAACAGATTTCTAACATGCCGGTAGCAAACATCGCTCAAGGTTTGGCTGGTCGTTCCCCTGGTTTGATCGTACAGGCATCGGGTGGTGGTGTGAACTCTACTCCTTCTATCTCTATCCGTGGTGGTGGTGAACCTTTGTATGTAATCGACGGTGTAATCCGTTCTAAGGAAGACTTCGCTAACCTTGCTCCAGACGATATCAAGAGTATGTCTATCTTGAAGGACGCGTCTGCAACAGCTGTTTACGGTTCTCGTGCTACTAATGGTATTATCCAGATTGTAACCAAAAGTGGTCAAGAAGGTAAGGTAACTGTTGAGTACGACTTTAACCAGAGCTTCTCTCAGCCGGGTATTTGGGACAAGAAGATGAACACTTGGGATCGTGCATACTGGTCTAACGTAGCATTCGAAAACGACGGCAAGACTCTTCCGTTTACTAACGAAGCTATCCAGGCTATGAAGGACGGTTCTAATCCAGAATTCTTCAGCAACACTAATTGGCGTAAGCTTGTTTTGAACGAGTGGGCACCACAACAGAAGCACACAGTTCGTTTGACTGGTGGTAGCGAAACTAGCCGTTTCTACGTTTCATTGGGTCATATCGACCAAAACTCTATGTATAAGAATGACAACCACTGGATGAAGCGTACCAACTTCCGTGTTCAAAATACTACTATCCTTAAAGATTTAGGTGTTACTGTCAATACGACTATTGACGGTTATCGTCAGAAGAACACTCACCCGTATACTTCTTCATCAAGTAGCCCTACACAAGTATTCCAGCACATCAACAACATCAACCCATTGAAGCCAGGTGTTAACATGTACGGCCAACCATACGACTTGGCTGACAACCCTGTTTCTTCAACAGCAGCAGATGCTGGTTACAACACTGGAACCAACAACATCATCAATGGTAAGGGTGAAATCATCCTTGACTTGGGTAAGTATGGTGTAGAAGGTTTGAAGGTTCGTGGTTCTAGCAACTATCGTTATGCTAGCCAAGACACTAAGGCATGGCGTAAGGACGGTGCTGAATACGCATGGGATTCACAAGTACCTACTTACAACGCTAAGTCACAGTTGTCATACAGCACATATCATGCATATTCGTTCACTAACCAAGCATTCGTAGATTATGCTAACCAATTCGGCAAGCACTCTATTTCTGCATTGGCTGGTTTCGAACAATATTATGAAAGCTATAAGAACTACAGCTTGAGTCGTCGTGACTTCCCATTCGACATCGACCAAATCTCTATCGGTGACGCAGAAACTCAGACAAACAGCGGTGAAGAAGGTGAATCAGGACGTGCAGCATGGATTGCACAGGCTAAGTATAACTACGACAACAAGTATTATGTAGAAGGTAGTTTCCGTCGTGACGGTTCGGACAAGTTCGCTCCGGGCAAGCGTTGGGGTAACTTCTTCAGTGGATCTTTGGGTTGGGTTGTTACAGCCGAAGACTTCATGCAAGGTTTGGTAGAAAAGAACATCTTGAACTCATTGAAGCTCCGTGCATCTTACGGTGAAACCGGTCAGGACGGTGGTATCGCCAGCTTCTCTTATTTGACAAGCTATGGTTTCAACTCTACAGCATACGTTGTAAACGGTGCATACGTACCGGGCTTTACTGAAGGTGCTATGCCATCTCCAGACTTGACATGGTATACTACTAAGCAGTTTGACCTTGGTTTCGACTTCGCTTCTTTGAATAGCCGTCTCTACGGTTCGTTCGACTACTTCTTCTACTCTACTAAGGGTTACTTGCAGACTCCGACAGGTGAAACTTATTTGAACACAGCATTGGGTCTTGGTATGCCTAAGGTGAAGTCAGATTCTGAACACCGTCGTGAAGGTATCGAATTGCAATTGGGTTGGAGAGACAATATCGGCGACTTCAAGTATGATATTGCAGCTAACTTCACTTACTTCGACCAATTGATGGCTCTTGACCGTAGCGAATCTGAAACTTCTTACATGAACCCTTATAAGAGAACTCAGCAACAGAAGGGTTATTACGGTTTGTTGTACCATAACTTGGGTTACTACCAAAACACTGCTGATGTTTACAACTCAGTAGGTATTGTAAACTCTTTGCAATCTGGTAACTTGCTTCCGGGTGACTTGAAGTACCAGGATATGAACGGTGACGGTAAGATCGACGGTGAAGACCAACGTCGTTTGGGTAAGAGCGGTGCTCCACGCGGTCAGTACGGTATCAACATCAACATGAGCTACAAGGGATTCTACTTCAGCACATTGATTCAAGGTTCTACACGTTTCGACATGTACATCCACGAAGAAATGGGTATGAAGACAGGTCAGCAAGGTAACTTGATGGTAGTATACGACCACCACACAGACCACTGGCGTCCAGATAACATGAATGCACAATATCCTCGTTTGATGTCATCTACAGGTGACAACAGCAACAACAACTACGCAGGTAGTGACTTCTGGTTGCTCGAC
Source organism: Phocaeicola sp. (assembly GCA_045121515.1). Lineage (GTDB taxonomy): Bacteria > Bacteroidota > Bacteroidia > Bacteroidales > Bacteroidaceae > Phocaeicola. Next base: position 6,769 of record JBGVGD010000022.1, read on the forward strand.
GGTTCTTATATCCGTATGAAGGACTTCCAATTCGGTTACGACTTCAAGTATAAATTGTTGAAGGATGTGAAATGGTTGAGCAGATGTAAGGTTGGTATCTCTGGCCAGAACATCTTCACTATTTCCGAATCAACTAAGTTTGGTCTCGACCCGGAAAACTCTTCAACCAACAACTATGGTTATCCGGTGGAAAGAACCTTGGCATTTACTCTTAATTTAGGATTTTAATTAGACTAAGGATTATGAAAAATATATTGAAATATAGCTTGTTGGGTCTCGGCGTAATCGCTACGACTTCGTGTATCGACACGCTTGATACCAAACCAAAGGTAACTTTCGATGCCGAAACTGTATGGGGTAGTAAGGCTACAGTAGAAGGTTTCGTTTATAGTGCATACAACGACATCATCTGGGACGGTTATGCTGGTTCTGGTTCATGTGTAGGTTGGGAAGCACGTACACCTAACGGTGTTCTTTCTTCACAAGTAGGTGACGGTAAGGGTAATGTGGATGGTGTAGCCATCGAATCAAGCATCGGTTCTGGTAATGACTGGGGTGTAAACCGTTTCAGCTACTTGCGCCGTGCCAACATGATTATCGAAAACGTAGAAGCTTCTTCTACATTGACAGAAGATGCAAAGAAGCAGTTGAAGGCACACGGTTACTTCTTGCGTGGTATGATCTTCTTCAAGCAAGCTCGTTTGATGGGTCGTTACGTACCGGTTCGTGAAGTATATGACAGTGCTGACTCTTTGACATGTATGATTCCATTGACTAAGGACCTCAATGAAAGTTACCAATACGTAATCGAAGACTTGAAGTATGCTGCAGACAATATGGAAGAAAACCAACCATCAGGTGTTCCTACTAAGTGGGCTGCTAAAGTAGTTTTGTCAAGAGCTGCTCTCCAGGCGTATGCTTATACTAAGAATGAACAATACTTGGATATCGCTTTGAACGCTGCTAAGGAAGTAGTAGACAATAAGGGTCACCTTTTGTCAACTTCTAACGGTTTATTCAACGAAACTGACATGTACAACCCAGAAATCCTTTGGGCATACTATCGTGAAGACCAGAACACTCAGTTCGCAAGTTTCGACGAAACTATGTGTACATTCCCTAACGTTAAGCCTGGTGACGTAGGTAACAACCCTTATGCTACTCCGATGAAGGATGCTAACGGTATTACTTTCGAAGCATGGGGCGTATTCTGGCCTACTCAGGATTTGGTTGACCAATTCTTGGTAACTGACGCTGAAACAGGTGAAGCTTTGCCTTGGAATGAAACTTCACAATGGTTGGACAACACTGTAGCTTTGGACGTAAACACTCTTACACCAGAAACTCCGGTTGACGAATATAATAATACGGCATGGGGTGCTCGTAGAATGCCATGCCCGATGGACTTCCAAAACACCAATACTAACTACCCTACTTTCACTCAGTATGCTACTTTGAAAGAAGGTGCAGCAAAGAACATCAGCCAGTTGATGTATGAAAACCGTGACAAGCGTTTCTACACTACAGTGGTTTATGACGGTTGCAAGTGGTTCAATGAAGACATCGAATTGTTCCACGGTGGTAACGTTTACAGAGGTTTCCGTGATAAGGAAGAAGGTGGTTGGTATACTACAACTACCAACTACTATTGGAGAAAGAGTACTATCGAATCATTCCCACGTGCATATCACAACTTGAACATGGCTATTCACTTCAACTTGGCTCGCGTAGGTGAAGCTTACATGAACTTGGCAGAAGCTTACTTGTTGAAGGGTCAAGTTGAAAACGCAGTAGAAGCTTTGAACGCAACTCGTACAGTACACGGTGGTTTGGCTCCATCTACAGCTACTACTGAAGAAGAAGCATGGAAGGACTACATCCGCGAACGTAACTGTGAATTGGTAAACGAAGGTGGTGACATCTACTGGAGCTACTTGCGTTGGGGTAAGTACGGTGGTTATGCAAACGAAGGTCAGCCAGCAGGTGGTATCGTACAGGCATTGAACCGTCCGGTACACATGATTCAGATCGACCATACTCGTAGCACGATCTTGGTTAACCAGTTGACAATCAACCGTGCTGCAGAACGTAAGTTCTCTGACAGACGTTACTTGTTACCTATCAACCAGAACTTCTTGAACACACGTGCTACTTACGGCATTCAAGACAATTATACACAAGAGTGGTAATTTATAAATGAATACGATTATGAAAAAGTTTTTAAATATTTTCGCTGCCTTGCTTTTGGCAGTTGTTTCAACTTCCTGTCTGAAGCATGACTTGGAAGAATTGGACGTCTACTCAGGCTGTGATATCACCCGTGTGGACTGTGCATATCGTTGGAAGACAGGTGAAATTCACCCGGGTACCCAATCTGAAAAGGTAAACCAAGTATATGTTTCAGCATATAGCAGAACTTATGTAACTGATGAATCAGATCCTTCTAGAGGTGTTTGTACAATCCGTTACTCAAAGACTAATATTCCTGAACAATATAGAAGTGTTGCAGAAACTGAAATGGTAGTTTATGTAACTATTTCTACAGCTGCTACCATGAAGCCAATCAACGGTGCACCTGCATTAGGTATTCCGGCTGACTGGACTGCAGATCATGAATATGAAGTAACTGCTGCAGACGGTACCAAGAAAATTTGGAAAATCGTTGTTGAAGCAGGAGACTAATAACTATTTAATGACACCATGCTTGAATATAAATTATACAAGCTGATTTAAAATGTTTTAGCATAGGTTAATAGAAGAGAGGGGCGTTGCGAAACGTCCCTTTCTATTTTTTATATTACTGAAAATATTATGCAAGATTCTTGTTTGGTGTTCACTAATAAGTTATCTTTATGGTCCTAGAATGAGTATTTTGCCCAAAAGAATAAAAAAGAGGAATGAAATATGAATAATGACGAATTGAAAGTTATAGGATGTACCTCTATCGAAGAATTAATCGCTGAGGATTTCGGTACTTTGGGTACAGAAGAACGCAATGCGTTTGAAGCGAGTTGTGAAGCATTCATTATTGGTGAACAATTGAAAGCTGAACGATTGAAAGCTGGTATGACCCAAGAACAACTTGCTGCTAAAATCGGAACAAAAAAAAGTTATATTTCACGTATTGAAAATGGTCATACAGATGTACAACTCTCTACTTTGTTCAAAATCTTTCAAGGATTAGGACGAAAAGTTAGTTTTACTATTTTATAAGACTAGAAAAATTTGCCAATCCAAATATTTTCATTACTTTTGTGGTGAAGTATGACGAATCCGATTTCTTCCCGTAAAGAAGGGTCGGGATAGACAGAAACAGACATATCCACGCATGGCGTTGTATATAGCGACATAAATCTTTTTTACTAGGAATCTGCTAAATTTCAAAATTGTTGAGGAAAGATTTATCGCCATAGCACTTCCGTGTAGTTGATTACTATAACGGAGGTGGTATTGGTGTAGATTACTCAACATGTTTAGCAGCATCCTAGGATAATCTCCCATCCACCACCTCCGTTCTTTTTAGTTCCCAACAAATATGTCTTATCTATTGTTCACCACGGCCGTCCAGCTGGGGAAAGGGGATTCTATACTCCAAAAACGAGTTTTATTAACCTTAGTATTTACCCAAAATCCAAATTCACTAAACATGAAGAATTACGATTTTATACCCCATGCAGCGAACGCACGGAGCTGTTCGCAAGTCCTTAACCTCATTGAATCTGAAGGAGCGGCAGGCTATGGTTTCTACTGGGCCTTGCTGGAGTATCTCCGGACGCAACCTCGTTACACCGGAGACATTCGCGCTATCAAGAACATTGCCCGGCAAATGAAAGTTCGTATCGACAAAGCCTTGCGCATCTTGAACGACTATGGTCTTTTTATTGTGGAGAATATAGACTTTCATTCGCCTTTTCTGGACGAGAAAATGTCTCCAATGAAGCGGAAATGTAACAAAAACGTGTCGGTAAATGACGAAACTTTGTCGGAAGTGCCTTGTAACTCTTTGGAAATCAGTGGTAGTTCTTTTAAGAATAAGAATAAGAAAGAAGAATATTCTTCTTCTGCTGAAGAAGAAAAGAAAGCAGCAGAAGCAGCAGCCAGTCTCTCCAAAATTGCCGCTTGGGAGGAGTATGTAGACGAACTCCAGCACGAAAGCCAATGGAAAGAAATCATGGCCATGCAAAGCGGGTTGAAAAAACAGTTCTTACCGCTTTTCCCACGCATCGTGGAGTGCTTCAAGCAGCATGTACGCTCTATCGGGAAGGAAAGCCACATCCAGTCGCTAAATGATGCCAAGCATTATTTCTGTTTTTTCCTCAAACCAGGAAGCCACACCTACCAACGACTCTTACTACAACTCAAGCAACAAGAAGAGGATAATGCATATCGTTTCGAGCAGCGCAATCCCGATACGGGCGAACGCTCTTACTGCGGCATACCCATACCCCACGATGCACCGCCCAGACCGAACGACCAGGCGGTATGGGACGGAGAAACAGAGAATTGGGTATACTAAGGATTTCTCCTCTTGAGAGGGGAAATAAAACTTCAAAATCATGGAAATAGATTACAACAAACTAGAAAAATTCGGCATTACCAACAACGGAAAGAAAAAACAATTCTGTCCGAAATGCCACGAAAACCGGACCGACAAGCGGGACAAGTCGCTATCCGTAGACTGGAAACAATGCATCGCACACTGCCACTACTGCGGCGAGAACTTCTTCTTCGGCAAGACCGAAAAACTGAACAGCGGGCAGCCACCGAAGCATGCCCCGCAAAAATCGGAAACCAAGGAGTACAAGAAACCGGGCCTACTCACCAACCAGGAACCGCTGGACGACAACATGAAGGCGTGGTTCGAGGGACGAGGTATCCCCGTTGAAATAGCCGAAGCAGAAGGCATCGTCAAAGCATGCCGGAAAATGCCCCAGACCGACAAGCCGGAAAAGTGCATCGTCTTCCCTTACTCCGTGGACGGCACACTGGTGAACCGAAAGTACCGCGACGGAGCCAAGCACTTCATGCTGGAAAAAGACGCCAGACTGATACCTTGGCGTATCGACCGCATCAAGGATACACCCGAATGCATCATCACCGAGGGCGAAATGGATGCTTTGTCCTTCATCGTAGCCGGACGGGACGACGTGATCAGCGTACCCAATGGCGCACAGAAGAACCTTACTTACCTCGACGACTTCATCGAGTCGCACTTCGAGAACAAGACACGCATATACATCGCCGCCGATACGGACTCGAAAGGGCTGGAACTCCGTGCGGAGTTAGTGCGAAGATTCGGCGAAGAGAAATGCCGCATCGTGACGTATGGCGAAGACTGCAAGGATGCCAACGAACTGCTGCTCCAACAGGGTGCAGAAGCCTTGCGGCGAGCGATTCATGAAGCAAAGGAAGTGCCTTTGGAAGGAGTCTTCACGGCCTCCGACGTAAAGGAAGAACTCTTGGGTCTTTTCGAAAAAGGTTTGCAGAAAGGTGCCACGCTGGACATGGGCGACCTGGACGATTTGCTCAGCGTAGAAGTAGGCCGACTGATGATTGTCACGGGTATTCCGGGCGACGGAAAGAGTGAGTTTCTGGACGAAGTGGCGGTACACTTGTCGCTGAAATACGACTGGCGGTGTGCGTGGTTCAGCCCCGAAAACTTCCCCGTCACGCTGCATCATCCCAAACTCATCGAGAAACTGATAGGCAAGCGCTTCAAGAAAGGACTGATGAATTCCTTGGAACTTGATGCCGCTATCGGCTACTTGAGTCAGAACTTCTTCGACATCCTGCCGGAAGAGGGTTATCGGGTGGACACCATTCTGGAGAGAGCGGAAACGCTGGTGCGTCGCAAAGGCATCCGAGTCTTTATCCTCGACCCGTACAACTGCCTGGAGCATCAGATTCCGTCGGGACAGAGCGAAACGCAGTACATCAGCGAGTTTCTGGAGAAACTCCGTAGCTTTGCCCGCCGTCGGCAAGCGTTGGTCATCCTGGCTGCCCACCCCACCAAGATGAAGAAGGACCCCATGAGCGGAAAGTTCCCCGTACCTACCATGTACGACATCAGCGGCTCCGCCGCCTTCTTCAACAAGGCCGATTTCGGTATCGCTATCGAGCGTGACAGGGCACGGGGTGTCACCCGAGTACATGTGCAGAAAGTGAAGTTCCGTCATCTGGGACAGCCCGGCGTAGCGTCTTTTCAGTACAACACATGTTGTGGCCGTTTTGTCCCCATGCAGGAAAGCAAGAGTCCGGACATCCCGGATGAGGATCCGAAGTGGGATAATAGTAATTGGTTGGTGAAGAAAATGCCGGTGCAGGGGGAAATCTTTTGAAACGAAAAATGGATGCTTGAATGAAGCATCCATTTTTCGTTATGTCTTTATTCTTTACCTAACCATTTCTTGCCAGACTTCGTTTCCAACCAAGCCCAAAAGCAACCGCCTATGATAGACCCAACTATAAAAGTAGCCGTTAATGTATTCATAATTTCCTCCTTTTCTATCATTTATAAATCCTTCAGCCATTTCTTTCCCGGCTTCGTGTGTAACCAAGCCCAGAAACAGCCGCTAATAATAGAACCTACTACAAAAATCGCTGTTAATGTATTCATATCTTTCCACTTTTTCTATTTTAAAATACTATTTGCTATACCTGCAAAAATAAAAGTCATCATTATACCTGCTCCTAAAAGCGTCCAACTTACGACATGTTCTTCATTAATAAACAAAGGCGTAACACCACCTAAAACCAACGCAACAAAAGTAAGTTGTGAAAGGTTCAGGAAATAACCTGCCAACTTTTCATTTCTAACTTTGTCTCTTTCCTTCTTCTCTTTATTCAATTCCTGTATAAGACTCCATTTTCCCATTTCAGTCATATTTATAATTTTTGCAAATATAAAAGATACCAATAAACGATACAAATTTCTAGAGCCATTTTTGAAACCTGACCGTGTTTTTTTAAAACGCGACCGCGTTTGAGTCAAAACACGACCGCGTTTTAAAAAAACACGGTCAAGGTTCTCCCAAGTACTCAAAAATAAGTGCCACCTGACGGGAGGTGAACATGCGTTGGGTCACTCGGTAGTTGGTCTGTGCCAATGCCTCAGAAAGTTGGGTATTGGTTCTGATCCATGAGGCCAGGCGGTTCAGTGCGGCTCCCGGACAAATATCGGGAGCGTATGCCTGTGCCAGTTCGCTTTTGTAATATGGACGAAGTTTCATGAGTTATGAGTTATGAGTTATGAGTTATGAGTTATGAGTTATGAGTTATGAGTTATGAGTTATGAGTTGCGGTTTCTTGTGTAAAGGTACTGAATTTTAGTGAGATAAACAACATTATCTCCGACTTCGTTTCACTTGTTCTCATAAAAAGTTTTCTAATGGTCGATGAGTGATTTCTGATTATTAATGTGTATCTTTGCAAAAATAAACAACTAAATTGAAGAACAACTATGGCAAAAATCACTGTGAAAGATACAGTCGTATCTGTATTAAAGGTAAATGAAGAAGATTACATCAGTTTGACTGATATGCTAAAAGCGAAGGATGGAGATTTCTTTTTCTCCAATTGGTTACGAAATAGAAATACAGTTGAGTTCTTGGGCATTTGGGAACAATTGAACAATCCCAATTTTAATTGTGCCGAATTCGACATAATTAAAAGTCAGGCTGGATTGAATAATTATCGGTTAAGCGCCAAAGAATGGATGGAGAAAACCAAAGCCATTGGAATCATTTCCAAAGCAGGTCGGTATGGCGGAACGTATGCTCATAAGGATATAGCCTTTGAATTTGCCATGTGGATTAGTCCTGAATTCAAGGTTTATCTGATACGGGAATTCCAACGTCTGAAAGAAGAGGAACAGAAACAGATAGGCTGGAGTGCCAAACGGGAACTTTCCAAAATCAATTACCGGATTCATACGGACGCTATCAAGAAGTATCTTATTCCAGAAGAAGTAACGGCATCACAAGCCAGCATAATCTATGCTGAAGAAGCGGATGTCTTGAATGTAGCCATGTTCGGAATGACGGCCAAACAATGGCATGAAAAGAATCCTGACTTGAAGGGAAACATCCGCGATTATGCAAGTATCAACGAATTGATTTGCCTATCGAACATGGAGAACTTGAATGCTGTGTTCATCGACCAAGGTGTTCCGCAACCAGAACGATTGATAAAACTGAACAAAATTGCCATTCATCAAATGAGTGTCTTGGAAAACAACAACAGCCGGATAATCCTTAAATAAATATCGAAGTAACGGGTGATAATTCTTTCTTGATTTATCACCCGTTCTCATACCTACTACACCCCCCTCACAAACCCGTTCCTGCCAGGTATTACCTTTGCTATGTAATCAAATGATAGAGGAAAAATGATAAATGATAGAGACCGTCCGGAAGGCAACTATCATTTCTCAACTCTCAACTATCTAGTCAAATGATAGAGGAAAAATGATAAATGATAGAGACCGTCCGGAAGGCAACTATCATTTCTCAACTCTCAACTATCTAATCAAATGATAGAGGAAAAATGATAAATGATAGAGACCGTCCGGAAGGCAACTATCATTTATCAACTCTCAACTATCATTTAAAATTAACCTTTTAAAACTTAAAGAATTATGGCAAGAACAGTAACGTATTCAGTAGTCCCTCGTATCAATCCTCGTGAAAAGAACGATCCACCGAAGTATTATGCCCAGGCGCAAGCCCGCGGCGATGTCAATGTCCGTGAAATGGCAGAACGTATCCAGGCTACCTGTACCGTGCACAAGACGGATGTGTATGCCGTCCTTGTAGCCCTCGAAGACGTGGTAAAGGAAGCCATTCAGAATGGTGAAATCGTC
>JBGVGD010000023.1:0-10204 GCA_045121515.1 Phocaeicola sp.
TTCTTCCCGTATCAGCGGTAAATACGAAACCACCATCGACCGTGAATCGGCTTTCGAACAGATAGCCAAACAACGGGAAGCGGAAGAAAAAGCCCAACAAGAAGCAGCTATAAGGGAAGCAGAAGAGAAAGAAGAAAAACGCAAGCAAAAGGAATCTACCAAAAAGAGCAAGAAATCTTCTACAGGAAAAAGCATTTTCACAACAGTCATTGGTACAGCCATCACCTATTTTGCCAAAACAGTGGCTACCCAATTGGCACGTAATCTAACCAAGAAAACAAAAAAGAAATAATAACCTTAAAATTAAAACAACAATGGCGAACAACCATTTTAACAAAATTCTTGATTCAATTGAAAGAGTAGGTAATAAACTGCCGCATCCTGCTACTCTTTTTCTTATGATGGCAGCATTAGTAGCAGTCATATCAGCTATCGGTGCAGGTTTGGAACTATCGGCTTTGCATCCTGCTACCGGTGAAACCATCGAAGCCCGCAGTTTGCTCAGTTCAGAAGGTTTGCGATGGATATACACCAACGTAGAACACAACTTCGTGAAATTCCCTCCTCTTGGCTTGGTATTGGTCATCATGATTGGTATTGGTGTGGCCGAAGGTGCTGGTTTGTTTACCGTCTTGGTAAAGCAATTGGTTTTGGGTGCTCCAAAGAGTTTGGTAACATACGCTGTTATCGTGGCAGGCATCTTCTCACACCTTGCATCTGAAGTGGGTTATGTGATTTTGATTCCGTTGGGTGCCATGATTTTTCATGCTTTGGGTAGACACCCGATGGCAGGTTTTGCCGCAGCATTCTGTGGGGTAAGTGCCGGTTTCGGTTCCAACTTCATCATTGGTTCTGTTGACCCGATTTTGGCAGGTCTTTCTACTTCGGCAGCTCAAATCATTGACCCGAATATGTACATCAACCCATTGGTGAACTACTTCTTCATGGTAGTATCGGCTATCATGATTACTTTCGTTGGTGGTTGGGTAACAGAAAAGGTCGTAGAACCTCGTTTAGGCAAGTACAATGGTGGCGCAGAAGCCTTGAAAGTAGAAGGTATCTCTGACCTTGAAAAGAAAGGTTTGCGATATGCAGGATGGGCTACCCTTATATTCATTGCATTGATGGCTTGGACTATCATTCCTGAAGACGGATTGCTCCGCGACCCAGAAACAGGCGGTATCCTCCGTTCACCATTCTTCTCGGGTATTGTGGTAGGTTTGATGCTCCTTTTCTTTGTTCCTGGTTTGGTTTATGGTATCGTAGTAGGCACTATTAAGAGCGACAAGGATGTTATCAAGCACATGACCACTTCCATGAAAGGTTTGGCTGGCTACATCGTATTGGTATTCTTTGCAGCTCAGTTCATCTACTGGTTCAACTATAGTAACCTTGGTTTGATTCTCGCTATCAATGGTGCTGAATTCTTGAAGAATATTGGTTTCACTGGCTTGCCATTGATTATCTGCTTCATCCTCTTGTCTGCTTTCTTGAACCTCTTCATGGGTAGTGCCTCGGCTAAGTGGGCTATCTTGGCTCCAGTATTCATCCCGATGTTTATGTTGCTCGACTTCCACCCAGGTTTGACACAAGCATCGTTCCGTGTAGGTGACTCAGTAACTAACGTAATCACTCCGATGATGAGTTACTTTGCCTTGATTGTAACTTACGCTCAACGCTACGATGAAAAGTATGGTATCGGTACCATTATTTCCTTAATGATTCCTTATACCCTTATCTTCTTGTTGGCATGGATTGTGATCATCACCATTTGGGTATTTGCAGGATTCCCGTTAGGTTTCGACGGACCGCTTTACTTGAATTAATAAGCATAAAAAAGGAGGGACTTTGAAAGTTCCTCCTTTTTTATGCTTATCATCATATTAAGATTATTCCTTCACGACCAAAATAGACATTTCATACAATAGATATAGAGGGACTGCCACCAACATCATCGAGAAAGGGTCACCTGAAGGAGTAATGACTGCCGAAAGCACCAGCAATCCTACTACCGCATAACTCTTGTACTGACGGAGGAAAGATTTTGTAATCAATCCCAGACAAGACAACACCCATGCCAAGAGAGGCATTTCAAATACAATTCCCATGACCATCACCAGCATCACAAAGTTACCAATGTACGAAGACAGGTCAATCTGATTCTGGATAGCTGCACTCAATTCATACTCGGTCAAAAAACGGAAAGTGAACGGGAACACCAATAAATAGGCAATGAGACATCCAAGATAAAACATCACCGTCCCTCCCAGAAAAGCAAAGCGAACATGCTTCACCTCATGATCGAACAAGGCAGGACGAATGAATTTCCAAATTTCATAGATGATATAAGGAACCGACAATACCAAAGCCAATGACAAGGAAGTACTAATATGAGTAAAGAACTGGGAAGCCACATTGATATTGATAATCTGTATGGCAAAATCATCCGAGAAATTCAAGATTCCCCCACTGACCTTTTCTAACCATTGATAAACAAAAAATTCACTGGTAGTAGGAGCCAAAATATATTGGTCGAAAATATACGGCATCGCCATAAAAGTAAATATTGTTATCACGACCATAACGCCAGCGATACGCACCAAAGCCCATCGCAAGACCTCCAAATGATCCCAAAAAGTCAATTCTCCTTCATATTGTTGAGCATCCTGCTCCTTTACATTCTTTTCCTCCATAGTATTTTACGCAAAAGAAGAGGGTGTGTGTAAAATACACCCTCTTCCATTCATATTCATTCTTTATTTTGTATAATCAGCCTTTACAAAATCTGCCTTCAACAGATAGTCGGCACACATACCTACACCTTCCATCATGTCTGCACTTTCGTATGCTTCGGCTTCTACAATAATGTGTTCTACACCGGCAATTTCCGCATTTCTAAAAATAGCATCAAAGCCTACCATACCACTCTGACCAATTTCCTTATGATCCTTGATGTGGAGAAGTTTGAAACGACCTGGATACTTCTTGAAATAAGCAACCGGACTAGCCTTACCCATTACGGTCCAATAAACATCCATTTCAAAGAACACATATTGCGGATCGGTATTCTCAATCATGTAATCAATCATCACTTTGTCCTCAATCTTATTGAATTCGAAAGAGTGATTGTGATAACCATACTTCAAACCTGCTTCCGCACACTTCTTACCGATAGCATTGTGATAGTCACACCAAGTCTGCAAGTCCTTCAATGTTTCCGGTGTCCGTTGGGAAGGAGTCACCACATATTCCATACCGGCTGCCTTATGAGCAGCGATACATTCATCCCACCACTTCATGGTTTCTTCACTAGGAGCGCCCGCTTCCAATTCTTCTTTGGACAAGCCGCGAGTAGTATGAGTAGAAAGCGGCTTCAAGCCTGCCTTTTCCATACAAGCCTTGAAATCTTCCGGTGCTAAACCATACAATTTTCCATCACCATAATTGGCCGTTTCTACCGTTGTATAACCCTGCTTGGCAAGTTGTGCCAAAATCTGTTCCTGATTTTCTGCAAACTTCTCAGCATTACCTATCAACTGACGGATAGAATACAACTGCAAACCGATGTCCTTCTTTTGCGGAGTCATATCTGTTGCTTGGGGTTGACTAGTACAAGCAGCCAGCATCATTGAGACGCCGGCTACCATTGTATAGAAATATTTCTTCATAAATTATTCCATGACCTTAATACGTACATTGCGAATCCAAATGTCATCACCATGGTCTTGGAAACCAATATAACCTTCGTGATTTTCACCACCGCAATTGTTCAAGAGTTCGTATGCCAAAGGCCACTTAGCCTGACTAAACTTACTTGCTTGCAACATGTCTGTCCATTGTTGTGTCCACAAGTGATATTCCACTACGTTTTCACCATTTTGACCATGAACCACAGTGCCTTTGTATACAAGGACCTTACCTTCGTTCCATTCACCGAATGGCTTCTGGTTCTGAGGTACAGCCGGAATCATATCATACAAAGAAGCAGATTGACGGTTATTGTCCTTACCCAACTTTGCATCCGGGTGGTTTGCATTGTCGAGCAACTGATATTCAGGAGCAGAAATATAAATAGGTTCATAGTTTACCTTACCATCTTTTTCAGTTGTAACTTCTTGTGCCAAATAGAAGCAACCAGAGTTACCACCCTTAGAAACCTTCCAGTCGAACAACAATTCAAAGTTCTTGAACTTGTGAGTAAAGATGATATCACCACCATCACCACGTTGTCCTTCACCTTCACCTGTTCCACAGAACTTCAAGCAACCGTCTTCAATCACCCAACGACCAGGCACATGATCCTTACCATAACCTCTCCAACCTTCGAGTGAAGTACCGTCGAACAATACAATGTAACCATCCTTGTCAACCTTAAACTTACTCAAATCTACCTGTGCATTGTCAACCACAGTATATACTGGAGTCGCTGGAGTTTCTTCAGCAGGTTCTGCACTTTGTTTCTTTTGGCCACCGCCACATGCTGCCAAGCCCATAGCCAAAGCAAAAGCAGCCACATATGTCATTTTCTTCATCATTCAATTATTTAAAAAAAGTTTTTATTTCCATTAAAATTATTCCGGCATAGCAGGAAGTTTCCATCCTTCACGATAGTTGTGCTTGATCAATTCAGCAGCAAACTTACGTGCATTGACCGGTTCTGTAAAGGTCTTGTTGAATGTAGGATGACCATCCTTGATGCTAAAGCCATCCTTGATAACACTACGTACTGTAGCATCAGCAGGAATATTGGTAAATTCCATCTTTTCGCCATCCCATTCCAAAATTTGGTTCAAGCCTTGCAAACGAACAGCAACTACCCCCATGACTACCATTTCATTGAATGGACCTGCTTCTGCAAAGTCAGATGCACTCGGCACACGCACTTCTGGATCTTCCTTACAAGCACGTACCCAGTCTTGTTGGTGAGACAATGTTACTTCACGGCACATATTAGGCACTTCCGGATTACGTCCTGATACCAAATAAGGCTTCTGACCATAGCAACCACAAATCAAGATATCTTTGGTTCCGTAGAAAATAACACCACCACCATTATAGTTCAAGTTCTTACCTGCCAATAGTTGAGCTGGACGTTCAGGAATCAAACCGCCATCATACCAATATACATCCACTTCCGGCATTGCCACCTTCGGCATATTATCACGTGCAGGGAAAGTATATTTCACATATTGAGCATTCGGACAAGATTCAGACAACAACAAAGTAGAAGAACCTTGAATCTTGGTAGGATAACCCAAATTCAAGCCCTTGAATACTGGATGTAAAATGTGACAAGCCATGTCACCCAACGCTCCTGTACCGAAATCCCACCAACCACGGAAGTTCCATGGAGTATAGATAGGGTTATAAGGACGCATTGGAGCCGGACCAATAAACGATTCCCAATTCAATGTAGAAGGAACTGCAGGAGTTTCTGTCGGACGTTCCAAACCTTGCGGCCAAATAGGACGGTCTGTAAATGCTTCTACCTTAGTCACTTCACCGATAACACCATTCCAAATCCAATTACAAATTTGGCGTACACCTTCCTGTGAAGCGCCCTGGTTACCCATCTGGGTAGCCACCTTATGCTTAGCAGCCAACTTGGTCAACAAACGAGATTCATAGACTGAGTGAGTCAACGGCTTTTCACAATATACGTGCTTGCCAGCAGCGATAGCCTCAGCACAAATAATGGCATGAGTATGGTCGGCTGTTGCACAAACTACAGCATCACATTGATCCAAAAGTTCAGCAAACATCACCTTGTAATCATTGTACTTCTTCGCATTTGGATAGCGTTCAAAGACAGGAGCAGCATACTTCCAGTCCACGTCGCACAAACCGATGATATCTTCGGTTTCCAATCCACGAAGCACAGCAGCACCACGTCCACCGATACCTACACCCAGAATTTTAAGTTTACCATCCTTAGCACCTTTTTTCTTCTTGGCATCTACACCAGCAAACAAACTGCCCGGAGTCATAGACAAGCCAATAGCAGCAGCCGTACCTGCCTTCAGGAACGATCTTCTAGACATTTCTTTTCCCATATGTATTAGATTTGATAGGTTAATTGCTTACTTTTCAGTTTTCGGAGTATCATCAATCTTGATATCCTTCTCTATTTCGTTCATGCCTTCCTTGAAACTCTTCACGCCTTTACCCAAGCCTTTCATCAACTCAGGAATTTTCTTACCACCCCAAAGAAGCAATACGACTAAAGCAATGAGAATAATTTCTCCTGTACCGATATTTCCTAAAAATAAAAGTGTTTTCATGTTCTATATTTATTTAATGATTCTAAAGTGACAAATATAGTTCATTTTTACTTTTCTACAAAGTTCGATAAATTTTATTTCAAAAAGAAATCACAATCCATGACGAACATGAACATTCAGTCCAAAAGATTGTTACTTATACAACAAAAAAAATGAAATGCGTATGAAAGATTTTCTATTCCCCCAACCTACTGACTCCAAGAGTTTCTCTTTGCTTTTACTATGTTTGAGATTATTCTTCGGATTAATGTTCCTGTTACATGGATTGGAGAAAGTTTACAATTACACCGAACTATGTTTTGTTTTTCCGGATCCTTTGAATATCGGTAGCGAGATATCCTTGCTGTTCGTCATCTTCGCCGAAATATTATGCTCTTTAGGCTTTATAGTTGGAGCACTTTTCCGACTGAGTATGATTCCCATGTTGATAGCCATGATTACGGCCTTCTTCTATGTACATAGCGCCAGCATCGTCCAAGGAGAATTGGCATTCATCTATCTTATGGTATTTATCATGATGTACATTAGCGGACCGGGACAATACTCCATCGACGCGAAGATATACGAATATCTTCACGCCAAAGATGATGAAGTTTATGAATATTAAAGTTTCTTCAATTCGGAATAAAGACGCTGGATAGGAAGACCCATGACATTGAAGTAACTTCCGGAGATACTTTCCACGCCCACAAATCCTATCCACTCCTGAATACCATAGGAACCGGCTTTATCCATTGGATGATAGCGCTCTACATAGTAGTCTATCTCTTCCTCAGACAAACTAGAGAAAGTAACATCCGTCACTGTAGCAAAGGCCTTCTGATCATCAACCGTAGTCAGACAAACACCTGTAATGACCTGGTGCGTCTTTCCTGACAATGCACGAAGCATCCGACGGGCATCTTCACCGTCCACCGGTTTACCCATCACTTCACCGTCGAGCCACACAATGGTATCGGCGGTGATGATCAGTTCATCGGATTGCATAATACCTCGATAAACATTGGCCTTAGCACAAGCAATATAAGTTGCCGTTTCCACTTCCGACAATCCTAGTGGGAAAGACTCGTCAATATCCGGCAAGGTCTTCACTTCGTAATCAATACCTAGGCCTGATAACAGCTCCTTTCTGCGAGGCGAATTGGATGCCAATACCACCTTGTATTTATTCAGATTTTCCAACATATTACCAACCGAAGGCTTTAGCGTCCTGCATCCATTTTCCCTGTGCTCGAAGCACTTGTTCTACCACATCGCGTCCGCAACCATAGCCACCGTCTCTATGCGAAACATAAATAGATACATCTTTGATTTCCGGACAGGCATCAGCCGGACAACATGGACATCCACAAAGTTTCATAACTTCATAATCAGGAATATCATCCCCCATATAGAGGATCTCCTCGTCATTCAGTCCATACTTTTCTTTCAAAGCTTCATATTCCTTTATCTTTACAGCAGCTCCCATATGAACTTCAGTCAGTCCCAAACCTTCATAACGTTTGCGAACAGCTTCCGTCTTTCCTCCAGTAATAATCGCTACCACCAATCCACATTTCACCGCAAACTGCAAGGCATAACCATCCTTGATATTCACCGAACGCATAGGTTCTCCATTAGGATGCAGCAGAATGGTCTCGCTGCTCAGCACACCGTCCACATCAAAGACAATGGCTTTTATCTTTTTCAAGTCGTAGTTTATCATAATTTCTGTATACTATCACTCATTATTTTATAGATTTCACTCAAATCAGGTTCATCCGCCAACATGGTCAGATGCTTACCCATGACATTCGCATCCCGACGAACCGCAGGTCCTGTCTGCGCATCTTGCGGATGAAGTTCATGCACCTTACGGGCGGTCTCATCTATCAATGGAAGCATGGCATCGAAAGGTAATCCGTTCTTCTCCAACAGTCGGGCGCTCAAAGCGTACATGTGATTGGCAAAGTTACATGCAAATACGGCAGCCATATGCAAAGAGGCACGTTGGGCTGAAGTCGCCTCATATACTTTCGGACTCAAAGACGTAGCCATGGATTTCAGCACCGCCAATTCCGCTTTTCCGGTAGCCTCCACAAAGAAAGAAACGGAAGTAAAATCCACCTCACGCGCTTTACTGAAAGTCTGCATGGGATATAGAACACCATACCGACATGCATGATTTTCCCAAACATTCATCGGCATACTACCCGCCGTATGAACGAAAAGAGCATTATTTCTTCCTTTCACGATGTTAGGTATAAGTTCTTGTAGTACAGCATCCTTTACCATGACTACATACACATCGGCATCAGCACAAATTTCTTCCAACGAAGTCGTATACCCTACTCCAAGACGATCCGCCAAGTCCGATGCCGAAGCAGACGTACGGCTATACACTTGGACAATCTCATACCCCGCCTTCTGCCAAGCCGTACCCAAATGCGTCGCCACATTACCCGCACCTACCAATACAATGCGTTTATTCTCCGCCATATTTATTGATATGAATCTTTTCCCACTGCAAATGTTCTTCATTGAACGGTTTGCGTTCCATGCCCTTATGACCAATCGCCACAATGCTCAGCACTTGCATTTGCAAAGGAATATCAAGCACATTATGTACATAATCTCCCGACGGAATACCTGTGGAAGTAAAGCGTTCACGCACTTGGATCCAACAACTTCCTAAACCCAAATCCTCGGCTTGTAACTGAATCATGAGGGAAGCAACGGCTGCATCTTCTATCCACACATCACTTACTAACGGATCGGCCATTACTACAATACCCAATGTGGCATCCTTTAGGAAAGAGGCCCCCATTTCCTTGCAAAGGGACAGTTTCTGTAAGGTTTCCTTATCGTCTACCACAACAAATTGCCACGGATTACTCCGTTTGGACGAAGGCGACATCAAGGCAGCCTTCAACAACGCCACCACCTGATCTTGCGAAAGTTCCTCGTCTGTGAACTTACGCATGCTTCGTCTGTTTTTTATCAAGTCACTGAATTGTTCCATACTGTTTATGTTATTTGTAGTACAAAGTTACATATAATTCGTTGAATTGAGAAATTTGGGGCAAAATAATTGGCAGACAGGGGTTTTGTGAATTTCTGATTTTTGGAGGGATGCCAGTAAAAGCCAACGTAATGCCAAGTTATTCCAAAGCAGAGTAACCTATCCGTTACCACATGAAACAGTTGGAAGACGAGAGTCACTAGTTCAAGAACCTGATGTTCAACACCCGACACGACCGTGTGGCGGGATTGGGTAATTCCGAAGGCTCACAAAAGGCACTCAATATGCTCTTTGCCATCCGTACCATACAGGAACGCACGGGCAAAGACTTGGGGGCTACCTTCCTATCGGGAACGACCATCAGCAACTCCCTTACGAAGCTATATCTGCTGTTCAAGTATCTCCGACCGAAGGAGTTGGAGCGTCAGGACATCCGCTGTTTCGATGCGTGGGCGGCAGTATTCGCCAAGAAGACCACCGACTTCGAGTTCAATGTAACGAACAACATCGTACAGAAGGAGCGTTTCCGCTACTTCATCAAGGTGCCGGAGCTGGCGGCATTCTATAACGAGATTACCGACTATCGCACGGCGGAGGATGTGGGTGTGAATCGTCCGAAGAAGAATGAGATTCTGCACCATATACCACCCACACCGGAGCAGGAGGACTTCATCCAAAGATTGATGGAGTTTGCCAAGACGGGCAATGCCACCATTTTGGGACGCTTGCCGCTTTCCGAAACGGAGGAAAAAGCGAAGATGCTCATTGCTACGGACTATGCCCGTAAGATGGCGTTGGATATGCGTATGATTGATGAAAACAAGTACGAAGACCATCCCGACAACAAGGCAAGCCATTGTGCCAAAGTGATAGCGGAATACTACAACAAGTACGATGCACAGAAGGGAACGCAGTTCGTCTT
>JBGVGD010000024.1:0-94377 GCA_045121515.1 Phocaeicola sp.
ATAAAAGATATTCAGGTGGCTATAGCACAAGGGTTCCACCTCTTCCCATTCCGAACAGAGAAGTTAAGCCTTGTCACGCCGATGGTACTGCGTTTGTGGGAGAGTAGGTAGCCGCCGTTTTTAATGAAGCCTTCGATATAGTAATATATCGGAGGCTTTTTTTTATGCTCTTCACCCAACTTTTCTTCCTTTTTCTTTTGCTTATTCAAAGAATGTCTCTATATTTGCAGTGTACTAATAAACTAACACACTAATAATATTAAATACATGAACACAAGAATGATTGAAGTAGAAAATCTGTCGTTCAGTTACGGCAGAAGAAAGTCGAAAGTCTTGGAAGATTTTTCGATGAAATTGGACAAAGGTTCGGTTTATGGACTTTTGGGTAAGAATGGCACAGGTAAATCTACCTTGCTTTATCTTATGGCGGGCTTGCTTCGTCCGCAAACAGGGAATGTCCTTTATAAAGGTGTGGATGTCAAGAAACGCTATCCGGACACTTTACAGGATATGTTCTTGGTACCGGAAGAGTTTGCATTGCCAAATGTAAGTTTGAAGCAGTACGTAAAAATGAATGCTCCTTTCTATCCGAACTTTAGCGAGGAACTACTGAATGCTTGCCTACGTGATTTCGATATGAACGAGGATATTCACTTGGGAGAACTTTCGATGGGGCAGAAGAAGAAAGCATTCATGTGCTTTGCTTTGGCTACTAATACTTCGCTCTTGATGATGGACGAGCCAACGAATGGTTTGGATATCCCTTCGAAGAGCCAGTTCCGTAAGGTGATTGCTTCGGGCATGTCGGATGATAAGGCAGTGATTATCTCTACTCACCAAGTACGTGATATTGACAGTTTGCTAGACCATGTGCTGATTCTGGATGGTTCAAAACTTTTGTTGAATCAATCGGTATCTTCGATTTGTGAGAAACTGTATTTTGCAGAGCAAGGTATGAATGAGCCGACTGAAGGAGCGCTTTATGTTCAACCTTCGGTACAAGGTAATAGCGTGATTCTGCCGAATAAATATGACGAGGATTCGAAGATGAATTTGGAAGTCTTGTTCAATGCCATGCTGGCGGAACGTGTGAGAATGCAACAAATATTTAATCAATAACACAAACACTGTCTATATATGAATACTAATCGATATTTTAGTTTTTCACGCCTCGGACTAGTAATGAAGCGTGATTTTATGGAAAATTGGAAGACGAACCTTTATACCTTCATTGGTGTATTTTGTGGCTTCATGGCAGTATATTTAGCAATGATGGCTAGTTATGAAGGAACATCGTTTTCTGCTTTAAAAGCATACATAGATAGTCATGTAGAATCATTTGCAACTATCACTGGTTTTCTGTTGATAATTGGAGCCTCCATGATTATGAAAAATATGCAAAGCAAGGAAATGCGTCTTTCTTGTCTGATGTTACCGGCTACGCTATTGGAAAAATTTATAGCACGTGCTTTCTATGTGACTATTGGTTTAGTTTCAGTGGCTTTACTTGCTTCGTTTTTAGCAGAGATTGTACATTGGTTGTTGATGCCCATGTTTGAATTACCAGAGGAATTGAAAATTTGTGTATGGCCAGAGGCTTGGGGAAAAATGATAGAGGAAATAAGCCCTTTTAAAGTGAAATCTGTATTGTTAATAAATAATGGAGTTTCTGAAACGGTTGAAAGAAGTTTGTTCTTTGAATATATATTTGCATATATGGTAGCATTGTGGTGGCATTCACTTTATATTTTAGGTGGTAATTTTTGGAATAAATGGTCTTGGGTAAAAACAACAATTACGATCGTTTTGGTTTGCATCATATTGGTATGGATAGGAGTACATGTACATTGGAGTTCTGATATGATTGAGAAGTTTAATGATTTTTTCCAGACACATAATTGGATTGATGAATCTGTAATAGGAGGACTCTTTGCCTTTATTTTCTTTTGTCTTACCGCTTTCAATTGGTGGTTGAGTTACAAACTCTTTACCCGTCAACAAGTTATCAAACCTAAATTCCGACTGTTATGAAATTCAAGGAAAGCAAATCGATATACTTGCAGATAGCCGATCGAATTTGTGACGAGATTCTGCAAGGCCAATATAAGGAAGAGGAACGCATCCCTTCCGTCCGTGAGTATGCCGCTACGGTGGAGGTCAATGCGAATACAGTAGTTCGTTCATTCGATTATTTGCAAGGACAAGACATTATTTATAATAAGCGTGGGCTTGGATATTTTGTGGCTCTGGAGGGACGCGAACGTATCCTTGAACTTCGGAAGGAAGTGTTCCTTCGTGATGAACTCCCTGAGTTCTTCCGCCAGTTGAAGACGTTGGATATTCCTATCAAGGACGTAGAGAACATGTATAAAGAGTATCTGAAAGAAGATTAATAGTAACAAACCAAATAATAGTAACGATGAAGAAAAATTTAATTTTATCCATGTTTTTAGGCATGGCATTTAGCAGTTGTGTGAGTATCAATTCACAAAACGCGATTGTTCCTAGTAAGAATTATATCACTCAAAAGGTGAAGGTAGAAAAATTCGATGGTATTTCGACATCTACCTCCATTGATGTGATTTATACACAGACAACAGGTAATACAGACATTGAGATTTATGCTCCCGATAATCTGATGAAATATGTGAAAGTAGAGGTTGACGGAGGAATGTTGAAGATTGGCTTCGAGTCGGAAGAAAAGGGCCGGGGATTAAATATCAAAGGGAAGCATGAAACTGAAGTACGTATTTCTGCGTCTGCAGTTCATTCATTACGGGCATCCAGTAGTGGGGATATTATCCTGAAGAATGGTCTTCAAACAACAGGAAAAGTACATGTAGAGTCATCCAGCAGTGGCGATATAAAGGGGGTAAATATCGTATGTGATGCTTTGGATACTGAAGCTTCCAGTAGCGGTGATATCGACTTGGATAAAGTGGAATGTACTTCTTTGATGATAGAAGCTAGTAGTGCAGGCGATGTTTCCATTAAGGCATTGAAAACAGAAACAGTACATGCAGAAGCCAGTTCATCTGGTGATGTATCTTTGGAGGGCGTATGTCGTTTTGCTAAATTTGATGCCTCTAGTGCAGGAGATATAGAGGCTGATGAATTGAAAGCGGATGAAGTCGTAGCTAAGGCTAGTTCGGCTGGGGATATAACATGCTATGCATTGGAGTCCTTGGATGTATCTACTTCCAGTGCTGGAAATGTGCGATATAAAGGTAATCCTAAACAGATTCAAAATCATTCCAAAGGATTGCAGAAAATGGATTAAAAGATGTTATTCAGTACGAAGCGAAGAATCTGAATACATAAAGTGGTGTATTCAGATCCTTCGCTACGCTCTGGATGACAATCGGTTAGTAGCTAGAATTTAGTCGCGTCGCTTTGATTCCGAATCTTCCTCAACAAGGTTTGGAATTCAAAGACCTTTTCCGGATGCTGTTCTGCTACGTTATGTTGTTCGGTAGCATCTTCCTTCATGTTGTAGAGTTGTGGAGTAGGGTGATTGCCCGTTTCAATCTTCGGTCCCCAAGGAATCATCTTCGGTCCGTCGTGTGGATCGATATATTTCCAATCAATGCTACGGATAGACAAGGTCTTATTGGCTGCTTGTTCGATCACCCAAGGGCGATGATTGTTATCTGTCCCCAAGAGATTTCCCAAACGGTTGCGACTGTCAATGGCCGATCCTTTCGGGAACTTGGCTTGAATGAGACTACCCAAAGAGGCTATCCAATCGATTTGTGACATCAGTACATCCGATGTTTTTCCGCCTTTTATGCCATTAGGCCAGTGAACAATAGCAGGGATAGCCGTTCCCCCTTCGAAAGCACTGTATTTATTACCTCTCCATGGCCCGGATGGTTGGTGACCATTCAGTAATTCTTCGGCTTGGTCGTCATAACCGTCATCTACCACGGCACCATTGTCGCTTGAAAGGATAATCAGCGTATTATTGTCTAATCTTAGTTCTTTCAATGTTTTCATTAATTCACCTACACACCAATCGAATTGTGCGATGGCATCTCCACGATGTCCCATACCTGTCTTTCCTCGGAATCGTTCATGTGGGAAGCGGGGTACATGTACGTCGTTGGTAGCAAAATACATAAAGAAAGGTTCGTCCTGATGCTGCTTGATAAAATCTATGGCATGAGAGGTAATGGAATCGGCGATGTTTTCGTCTTTCCATAAGGCTTTCCCACCTCCTTTCATGTAACCGATTCGTCCGATACCGTTCACGATTGCCATATCATGACCGTGACTGGACTTCAGATTATAAAGTAATTCCGGATTTTCCTTACCGGTTGGTTCGCCCTCGAAATTACGAACGTAGCTCACTTCAATTGGAGCCGCTGCATCGTAATTTGCCACTTGACCGTTTTCGATGAAGACACAAGGTACCCGGTCGCCAGTGGCTGCCATGATGTAATGGTAGTCGAATCCTAAATCGCCCAATGATGCCGGGAGAGGAGCGTTCCAGTCCTGTTCACCTGTCTTGTCTCCCAATCCCAAGTGCCATTTGCCGAAAGCGCCGGTAGCATATCCTGCACTTTTGAACATATCTGCCATGGTGTATTGGGTAGGGCGAATGATCATTCCTGCATTGCCGGCTGCTACGTCCGTATTCGGCTTTCGCCAAGCATATTCGCCTGTCAATAATGAATAGCGCGAAGGAGTACTGGTTGCTGCTACAGCATGAGCATTGGTAAAGCGGATGCCTTCTTTGGCCAATTGGTTTACATTCGGAGTCCTTACATTTTTCGCTCCATAACATTCCAAATCGCCATAACCGAGGTCGTCAGCATATATGATAATGACATTCGGTTTTTTGATCGGCTCAACAGCATGCATCCCATTAGGTGTAACTAATGGGAGGAAAGAGAGGATAGGGAGGGTTCTTTTCATGGTTTTATTCGTTTTGAATCATTCCTTGAATTTCTTTTAGTGTTAAATCACCGACAATGGAGATAATCGTAAATTCGTCTTTTCCATCAACAAGGAGGACAAATTCTTTCTTCTTCCCTTTTTTGTCCTTGAAATAAATGGTGGTCTTTTCACCGTTTTCCCGAACTCTCATTAATTCTTCATAGCCGTTTTTCGTGTTGATATCGGCTGTTTCTTTGCGAAGTTTGCTGATGATTGCCGACTCATCACTAGATAATATTTGAATATTGTCCAATCGGCTGGCAATGCTTCCGATATGGATTCCATTGACGGTGCTGTCTGCATCGGGCAATAAGCCGAGCATGCTTTTACTGATATAAACCGAGGTTACTCCCTCCATTTCGGCATACTTGTCGAAGAAGGATTGTTGTGCCTGAGCGAACAGACTGAATACGGTTGTTAATAAAGCGAGGATATAGATTCGTTTCATCATTCTTAGTTATTAAGTTTATTCAATTGTTTTTGGATATTTCTCTCTACCTTGTCGGTACTTTCCTGGATGGCTTCCATTTGTTTCACTCCCTTGTTCAGTGCTTGGGCAAACATCATCAAGGCCTTTTCGGTATGTACATAGGCTTCTTCGGGAGTAGCGCAAGTATCTTGTCGATAGCTGGGCTGGGCATCGTTGAAGTACCACCCCATGCCGAACAAAATCAGCAGACTGGCAGCAATGCTTCCTATCCACTGAAGAGTTCTTCTTGGTGTACTCTTTGGTATGAAGCGTTCCTGTATGGCCCATTGGTCGATTTGCTTGGAAAGTCTTTCTTCCAGTCCTTCGGGTACTTTTGCTGCTTGCAATTGGAGAAACATTTCCTTCTCATTCTGCAAATGCGGCGGCGTTTCCTCATGGATGAAGTATTCCCTCAACCGCTGCTCTTCGGCTTCGGAAGTCTGGGCGTTGTAGTAACGTTCCAACAATTCTTCTATGTTTCTATACTCTTTCATAGTTCATAATCTCTTTAAATTGTTCGCGTATCTTTTTACGGGCACGGCTTAATAAAACCCGGATGTTGACGGCTGAAAGTCCGGTGGCTTCTTCTATTTCTTCATAAGGTCGGTCGTCTACATCGCGCATGATGACAATCTGTTGTTGCTGCTCGGGAAGTTGGCCAATCAGTTTCATCACTTGGTTTGCTTCATCCTTCCATTCAACTTCAATGGCTACGTTCGTACTTCCCGACACATTCTGTTCCTCAGGAGAGCGTCCGTCTTCATCCAAATGAGAAAGCCTTAAGGCATCGTAGCAGATGTTCTTGACCAATGTGATGCAATAGCCTTCCATGCTTTGGATGTCGTTGGGCAGTTCGTCGCGCTTTTTCCATAATTTCAAATACGCCTCCTGCACCATATCTTCCGCATCTTGGGTGTTTTCCATGAGTCGGAAAGCCACCCGATAGAGTTTAGCGTGATAAGGTAGGAATTGTTCCTTGAATTGGTTAGCGTCCATTTTTTCTTTTCTTTGTTTCTTCGTTCACCAGTTCGGCAATGTCTTCTTTCTTGATTTTGCCATTCAGTTGGATGAGGGCACAATCGTCGTTCCCGGTACATACAATGAGTAACTCACGAATGGCATCGTTTTTCATGCGGGTCAAGATACGAACTTTTTCGCCATTCTCAATGGTTTGAATCATGGTTTCGTATCCTTCCAATTGCAAATTGTTCACTTTTTCATTGAAACGTGTTTTTACTTTGCTTGAGCAATCTTCCAAGTCTAGGACTTTCATGGAGCTGATAGACTTAGCTATGTCGGGAGTATCACTGTCCATAAATAGACGTCCGATAGTCATCAAAAAAGGGGATATGCTTACACTTTCTGCATTCCATTCCTTGCCGAATTCCTCAAATAAGTCTTTTGTGCTTTGTGCGAATGTAGTTTGACAGGCTATCATCAATGCAATGGCTACTAAATACTTCTTCATGGTTTTATTTTGTTTAAAGTTCATTAATCAGTTTCTTTGAAAGCGCTTTCATTAGTACAGACGGGAGATGTTTCGATGTTGTTACACGAAAAGCGATTTTTTTGCGAAAAAATAAAGCAGCTGCGAACCAGCTGCTTTATTTTTCTTTTTATTTTAGTAGATGTAATAGTTTGTGTTTGGCCAACTTGGGCCAAACACAAGTGAAATATGTGGATAATGTAGCGTGATTCAATTGATAGAAAAGTTACCCGACAAGTTATAGTCAGGAGAAGAATACATTAATTTATATATACCTGGATTTAAGGAGGTTATGTCTATTGAGATTTGGTTGTCAGGTAAGTATGTATTGGTATAAATAACATTACCTGCATTGTCGGCGATCTGAATGGTTACGCAATGATTGTATTCTTGCAGAAAATAGATGATGATTGAATGTTCATCTTTAATTGTTGCCGATATGGGATAGTCTACAAGGTTCTTTTCTCCTCTATCCCATCTGTCGCGATCGGTTAAAATGATTTCGCGATCAGATTCCTGAGTGATTAATGTACTGGCTGTACATGTTAATAATACAGCAATAAAAATCCAAAATGTAATAAATTTCTTCATGTCTTTATCTTTTAAAGTTTCTACCGCAAAGATATAAAGACATTTAATTCAAAATGTAAAAGCACCGTTTGGTAGAGTATACAAACGGTACTTGAAAATCAGGGTGTTATGTCGTCCGATGTAGACTAAAGCGTTTCAAGGGATTAATTTATCGGCTATATGACGGCAAAAAGTTTCTTTAGGACCTAACGTGAGATTTAATTTCTGTCGAAGTCTTAATCGTTTGGTACGGACTGATGACGTGTTAATGTTTAAAAGTTTGGCTTCGGCATTTGAGTCAAACTCCATCATGCTTAAACAGCAGTATTGCCATTCTTGTTCTGAGATATTGGGGCATGTATCGTTTATAAGGAAATAGATGTTAGGATATATTTCTGTTATTTCTTTTACGATGAGTTCCCAATGTCTGCTTGTAATCAGTGGTTTGTCATTTCGAGGTATATTCTTATTCGCAAGAAGATTCAATTCCTTGTAGATGTTTGAACTGACAACCATTTTATGTTGTAATTTGATGTAGTTCTCTCGTAATAATGAGATACTATTCAAAATAAGCGTATATTGCTCGCTTTGTTCATCGTAGGCTTTTAATTGTTTTTGTTGTTTTTCTAGGTCAATGGATAAATTAAGGAAATCTATTTTAATCTTATCCAATGCAATCCTTTGTTCATGGATTTTCTCCTTTCCTCTCTTTCTCTGGATAATTAATATGAAAATAACAATTAAGGCTACTGCTATAATAAGTAGAGTCAGAATTAGATGCTTCTGATTCTTTATCATAAGTTCATTGACTTTTTCTTTGGCTTTCAGACTGTTGTATTTCCCTTCGATCTCATAGATTTTAGATTGATTTTCTGCTCTTGTGATAGAATCTATTAAAAATAGGCAATCTTCCAGATTGTCCAATGCTTCTTCATAGTTGTTCTCTTTCTTGTTGATTTCGTATTCCAAATTTTTCAGCGTATAAATATATGGAGAAGTACTTTGAGGAAGTTCGTACAATAAGTTTTTGGCTTTTTCTAGCGAGTCGGTAGCAAGATAGATTTCGATTAAACCGATGTAATTCGGAGTCTTGTTCTTACTGAATAGTAAAGCCTTGTTGTAGAAAGTCTTTGCTTCATTGTAGTTGGATGAAAGCAGATAAGTGCCTGCAATCGTGTTTGCAATAGATGCTTTGACGTTTGGATTGTCAATTTCATTACCAATGGAGTCAGCTTGTAACAAGATATTGATAGCCTTTTCTATAGAATCAATTCGTGCATAACTTCTTCCGCAATCTCTCAATGCACAAGCATAACTCTTCTTGTTTGAGTCTTTAAGAAACAAATCTGCAGCCGTTTTATATTTGTCAATGGCCAATTCAATCATGCCTTTTGATTCATATAAATCGCCCATATAACTGTTGATAAGACCGGAAATGTCGAATAACGAGTACTTTTCTGCTATATTCATTCCTTTTGTATAGGTTGTCATAGCATGATTATATTCTCCGTCTTCGGCATACGAACGTCCTAAATATAGCAGAATCAATGATTGTTCTAGAGGTGTGCCATGCTCTGAAAACCAATGATGAGCACGTTCGTAATGATGGGTAGGAATGATGGCTTGGTATAATTTGTCTGTAATCTTTCCGGCCAGCATGCACTTTTGAGCAAAGGCGGCCTCGCTCAATGAATCTTCATTGATGCTATTGAATAATTGCAAGGCACTGTCTGGATTTGTCTCTAATAGATGAACGATCTGGTTGTAGTATTTGTTTTCTGACTGAGGTTGTAGATTGTTTCTACAGCCCATTAAAATTGTGGTGCATAAAATAATGATTCCTATTTGCAATAGACCTTTCATAGGTTTGTACCTTTAGTTGTTTGTAATTAAAAAAGGTACGGTCTGCCCATTGACAGCTAGGCGAGTGGCTTTGCCCACAACAACAATGTGCATCCCGTACCAATGATACAGGTGTACACATCCGTTGTTGTTTAAAAGATGCCACTCTTTCGCTTATCGGATGGAACGTATAATATGGATTACTCTTGTATTCCTACATTCAAGAGCAAAGGTATAAAATCTTGTTATATTAAAAAAAT
Source organism: Phocaeicola sp. (assembly GCA_045121515.1). GTDB lineage: Bacteria > Bacteroidota > Bacteroidia > Bacteroidales > Bacteroidaceae > Phocaeicola. Next base: position 9,566 of record JBGVGD010000024.1, read on the forward strand.
ATATTTCAAGATTTGTGTATTTGAACTAGAAATAAAATTATAAATCGTATTCGCATGCTTCAAATACCGGAGAGTAAACAATATTTGGAAAGGGTAAGAGATGTGTTGCTATTCTGTTGTTTTACAGGATTAAGACATTCGGATGTATATAATTTGAAGCGTAGCGATATAAAGGAAAATCATATAGAAGTGACAACAATAAAGACTTCAGATAGCCTAATCATAGAACTGAATAACCATAGTAGGGCTATTTTAACAAAGTATAAAGATATACCTTTCCCGAAAAACAAGGCTTTGCCTGTAATTAGTAATCAACGGATGAATGAATACATTAAAGAATTAGGGCAAATGGCTGAAATTAATGAGCCAATTCGAGAAACTTATTATAAAGGAAGTGAACGTATCGATGAAGTAATGCCAAAATATGAGTTTTTAGGAACTCACACAGGGCGAAAAACATTCATTTGTAATGCTCTTGCTTTGGGTATCCCTGTACAAGTAGTAATGAAATGGACTGGTCATAGTGATTATAAGTCAATGAAGCCCTATATTGATGTTGCTGATGATATAAAAGCAAATGCTATGAGTAAATTTAATATGTTATGATATTTTCTGATTATCTTTGTAAGTCAATTAACGAATAGAATTATGGACAGAAAAGACCTTCCTATAGAACGAAAGGATTTTGAAGCCCTTGTACATGCCATCGGTTTTGAGATAGAACATGCACAGGTGAAGCTGGTTGTTGCAGCCAATACGCAAATGTTGTTTCATTACTGGAAACTCGGCACTTTCATCAGATACCATCAGAACCGATTGGGTTGGGGAGGAAAGGTGATTTCTCAATTAGCACAGGCAATACGGATGAAATACCCCGAAAAGAAAGGATATTCATACCGTAACCTGTCATATATGTGTCAGTTTGCACGACTATATCCTATCGGTGTCTTACAGGCTTTAAAGGAATGTGATTCGGATTTGAAAGAGCCGACATTGGATAAAGCCCTTCATGCAACGGACAAATTAAATGGTATTGAAATTATGCAAGAGCCTCTTGCACAAATTCAGGACTCCGCACAATCCGGTACAATTATGCAAGAACCTCTTGCACAAATTGAAGATTTAGACCAAGTAATATCCGCTAACCAAAATACAGACATGGACGAACTGGAATCCCTTTTCCTCCATTCTCCATTATGCGGAACCAATTGGGCAAGTCATGTGATTCTGATGAACGCTTCACTTCCTTTGGGCATCAGATATTGGTACATGAAACAGGCTGTTGAAATGGGCTGGAGCAGTACAATCCTGAAAATGCAAATCGAAAGCAATCTGTTCAAACGTCAGATAGAAGCCCGTAAGGTCAGCAACTTTACAGCCATACTGCCTTCTCCACAGAGTGATCTGGCAAACTACTTGTTGAAAGACCCATATATCTTTGATATGGCTAGTGCAAAAGAAGCGGCTGATGAACGTGACATAGAACAGCTGCTTGTCGGACACATCACCAAATACCTGTTGGAAATGGGAAACGGATTTGCCTTTGTAGCCAAGCAGAAACACTTCCAAGTCGGGAACAGTGATTTCTATGCAGACCTTATCCTATATAATATAAGACTCCATGCCTATGTAGTCGTTGAACTGAAAGCGACTCCGTTCAAACCGGAATACGCAGGACAACTTAACTTCTACATCAATGTAGTGGACGACCAAATGAGAGGCGAAAAGGACAACAAGACTATCGGTCTCCTGCTTTGCAAGGGAAAGGATGAGGTTGTCGCTCAATATGCGTTGCGAGGCTATGACCAGCCGATAGGAGTCAGCGATTACCAGTTGAGCAAGGCAGTTCCGGAAGATTTGAAGTCCACTCTGCCTACTATTGAAGAAATGGAAGAAGAACTTACCTTGTTGCTTGATAAAAACAAATAGACAATCCAATGAAAGATACAGGAATTGCGTCAATCATTCCACGATATGGTGAACTGAACAAATTATATAAGAAGATAATTGGTCGTGGAGTTCTTTATTTCAACGAACAGGAATCCATTACCGATTTCTACAAAGAAATCAAGGAGATGGATGAACTTGAATCTTCCGTGATTAAACTGATACTCTCCGGTGATAAAGGCGTATCTTCGGTTATATTGAAAAGCCTGAAGCAGGAAGTCGAAGCCAGCCGTATGCTCTATCTTGCCAACCGGATGTTTTTTGACAGCCTGAATACGGAAGAAGTATGCCTTGCCCATGCCAACCGTTTCGACAGACAGATTGAAGAACAGATGGCAGTTGTCAGGGAACACAGCAATGAGTTACGGGACGTGAACAATTCCTTGGAAGCAATGGCTTATAAAGAGCATACCCGGGATGAAGAAGAACTGTTGCAGCGTAGATATGACCAATGCAACAAGGAATACAAGGAACAGAAAGCCAAATTGGATGATTGGTATGCCTTGCAGAAGAAAGCGAGGGAGGAAGCATACAGATGTATTACCAACCGTTTTTCTTCCATTGACACCTTGAACGAGGAAATCCTTTCAATGGTGGGGAAATATCTGCTTCAGGAAGAAACAGTCGAAATACCTGAAGAAACGGTAGAACCAAGTCTTGTCACCCTTTTCTCGAAAGAGCTTACATCCTCCATCCATAAGGTCTGCAACGGAAAGCAGTTCGAAGAAATGGACGAAATCCATTTCCATGCCAATTTGAACCTGTATCCATGTGAAAAGCAACTGAAAGTAAGTGCCAATGAAAAAAACCGTGTGTGCTACCTTATCTATTTGTTGGGAGAACGTCTTTCTGAAAAACAACGGAAAGAATGGAAAAAGACTATTCTCCAACAATTGGATATTAAAACGTCCTATTACAGGTCCAAGTACAAGGATCCTGTATCCGATTTCCCAAGTGACAGTAACCAGGAATTTGCCAAGGAAATGGCAAAAATATTCTGATTATAAATGATATTCCGTAAGATTTTACGATATTACCACTTATACCACTCAAAATTTATTTTACCACTCTTTGTTACTTGTTGATATTTAGAGAGATAGCGTAATACTGAAAATTACGCTATCCACCTCCATACCACTCATAGCCGTACCTAATTTTGCATCGTTCGAACGAAACAACAGCCTGTGCGCAGGGCTACAAGTCAAACCAAAATTAGGTAAATCATGCAAATTGACGAACTTTTATTGAAGCCCGTGTGGCAAATGACCGGAGAGGAATTTCTGTATCTCCACCGACACGCCTCCCAAAAGGAAGAGGCAAGACCGCAGACCGTAACGGATACGGAACGTAAGTACGTGTACGGAATACATGGCATATCCCAAATTTTCGGGTGCAGTCTTCCGACCGCCAACCGTATCAAGAAAAGCGGAAAGATAGACAAGGCCATCACGCAGATTGGTCGTAAAATCATAGTTGATGTGGAACTCGCCCTTGAGCTTGCAGGACGCAAGACAGGAGGACGCAAATAGTTGTCGTTATGGAATACAGAAAAGATAAGAAAGACATGACCAAGGATGAAATTATCGTCCTTTGGCAGAGTTCCATATTGAGCCTGACCAAAAGCTATGAAAAAGCACCCGAAATCATGAAAGTGGACGGTTCAGTCGTCTGTACTTTTGGGAATTTCAGTGCTTCCATCGGCAAGGCGAAGAGCAAGAAGACATTCCATGTTTCCGCTATCGTAGCGGCTGCATTGAAGAATGATACCGTCCTCCGTTATAAGGCTGAATTGCCGGAAGGCAAGCGGAAGATTCTTTATGTGGATACGGAACAGAGTCCGTATCATTGCCTAAAAGTGATGAAACGTATCCTGCGGCTGGCCGGACTTCCGACTGACAGGGATGATGACCGTCTGGAGTTCCTGGCATTACGCAAGTATTCGCCCGAACAACGCATCATGATCGTGGAACAGGCAATCTACAATACCGATAATCTCGGGCTTGTACTCATTGACGGAATCCGTGATATGGTATATGATATAAACAGCCCCAGTGAGGCTACAAACATCATATCCAAGCTGATGCAATGGACGGATGAAAGGCAGATACATATCCATACCATCCTGCATCAGAACAAAGGGGATGAAAATGCAAGAGGGCATATCGGTACGGAACTGAACAACAAGGCGGAAACTGTATTGCTTGTCGAAAAGGATCCGTCAGATGGGAATATCAGTAAAGTGGCAGCGGTACATATCCGGGCGATGGATTTTGAACCTTTTGCTTTTCGAATCAATCAGGAAGCCCTGCCCGAACTGGTAGAGAACTATGTTCCGGAAAAGAAACAGGCAGGCAGACCGGCCAAGGAGAAGTTCGACCCTTACAAGGACATTACCGAACAGCAGCACCGTATAGCTTTGGAAGCCGTATTCGGATTGAAAGCCGAGTACGGTTATGAAGACCTGAAAACCTCTCTGGTAGAGAACTACGGTAAAGTGGGTATAAAGCTCAACCATAACAAGGCAGTCAGCCTGATAGTGATGCTCCGTAACAAGCGGATGGTGGTGCAGGACAAGGGGAAGAAGTACAGTTTCATGCCCGATTTCCACTACTGATGTCCATATCGGAAGTGCTTTACTTTATTCCGGGTGTCTATATATAAGGAAAAAGCGGAAGCACTTCCGGTACTCCTGGTTTCCTTTACTTTTCTACCGTACATATATATACGAATAATAAAGTAAAGGTATGTGTATATGTTTCGCCATGCCTTTATATAAGGACTGGCGAAAAGAGAAACAATCCAATTCCTATAACGATGAATATTGAAGAAATAAAGAAAATAAGTCTGGTGGACTATCTCCAAAGTTTGGGATGTTCACCTGTCAGCCGTAAAGGTGAGAACTACTGGTATAAATCGCCATTCCGCAATGAAACGGAAGCCTCTTTCAAGGTTAATGCCGGACTGAACAGATGGTATGACTTCGGAATCGGGAAAGGTGGTAACATCATTGCTTTGGCGGAGGAACTCTATCAGAGCAGTAATATTCCGTACTTGTTGGAACGTATAGCGGAACGTGTTCCGTATATCCGTCCTGCCTCTTTCTCTTTTGGTCAGCAGAAATCTTCGGAGCCAGGATTTCAGGACTTGAAAGTACAGGCTTTGGAATCCCCTGCCTTGTTGTCCTATCTGAAGGAAAGAGGTATTGATATGGAGATAGCCCGAATGGAGTGTAGGGAGCTTCGCTTCGTACATGACGGGAAGAGCTATTTCGCCATCGGATTCCCGAACAGGTCGGGCGGTTATGAAGTCCGGAACCGTTATTTCAAGGGATGTGTCGCTCCCAAGGACATAACTCATATTCGAAAGCATGGGAAACAAGTTTCCGTCTGTTGTCTTTTCGAAGGTTTCTTGGACTATCTGTCATACTTGACCATGCGGTTGAAAAGGGATGCAGTCCACAAGGATTTTCTACATTCCGATTTCATGGTACTCAATTCCGTTACCAACATGGATAAGACAGTAGAACTGTTGAAACCTTATTCCCGGATAGACTGCTATCTCGACAATGACAAGGTTGGAAAGGAGGCTTGTCTGAAGCTGCAATCACTATTGGGAGAACGGGTAAACGACATGTCTGTCCGCTATTCCGATTACAAGGACGTGAATGATTTCCTATGCAGTAAGATGGCAAATGATTCCTTGAAACAAGAGCAGAAAAACGGGCAAGTCCAATCCGTTAGCCGGATGCAGGAACCAGGGCCGAAGAAGAAACGAGGCTTTCGGTTATAGCCCACTATAACTACACGCTTCGCTTCCGTAGTTGTGGGCTCTCCCGAGGGGATTAGGACTTTGCCCTAATGACCCACTCAGGGTGTTTCTCCCCTGAGAACCCAGAGCAAAGAGTGACCCTCTCTTTGCAATCTCCGCTTATGGGTTGCACCCCTAAGAACCCTGTACGGTTATGAGCGGACAGAGAAAGAATGTTTGTCAATAACTCAAATCAAATTCAAAAAAATGGCAACGAAAAGTAGTATACATATCAAGCCTTGCAACATCACATCCAGCGAGGCTCATAACCGCAGGACTCCCGAATACATGCGTAATATCGGGGACTCCAAAATCTATATCGTTCCTGAACTCTCAGCTGATAACGAGCAGTGGATAAATCCGAGTTTCGGCAATGTCGGTTTACAGACGCATTATGATAACATCAAACGAATGGTCAAGGAAAAGACCGGACGTGCCATGCAAGAGAAGGAACGTGAACGCAAAGGTAAGAACGGCAAAATTATTAAGGTGGCAGGATGTTCGCCCATCCGTGAAGGCGTATTGCTCATCAAGGCAGATACCACCATGAATGATCTTCGCAGATTTTGTGATAAATGCAACCAGCGTTGGGGAATTACTGCAATGCAGATTTTCATGCACAAGGATGAAGGGCATTGGTTAAGTGGTGAACCCGATGCTGATGATAAGGAGAGTTTCCAAATAGGTGACAGATGGTTCAAACCGAACTATCACGCCCATATCGTTTTTGACTGGATGAATCACGATACGGGAAAGAGTTGCAAACTCAATGATGATGACATGATGGAAATGCAGACTTTGGTTTCTGAAATCCTCTTAATGGAACGAGGACGATCCAAAGTCGAAACGGGCAAGGAACATTTGGAACGTAACGATTACATTCTTGAAAAGCAGAAATCCGAGTTGTTACATATGGATGCCGTTAGGCGATACAAGGAGTTCCAGGTTGAACTTGCCGAGCAGGAGGTTCAAGAAGCTGAGGCCAAAACAAAAGCCCTGCGTGATGAAGCCCAGCAAAAGGAGAAGCAGAGTGAAATGCTCGACAAGGCTATCAACGACAAACGTTCCAAACTGAACAAGGAGAAAGGAAACCAACTGCTCGGTGCTGTCGCTGATTGGGCTACGGGTAAGTCCAAAGCTTTGAAAGGTAATATAGAGGTTTTGAAACTTGACTTGGCGGAAGCACACGAAACGATAGCCGATGAACGCAAGAAAACGCAGGAGGTGCTTGCCCAATTTGAGACTTATAAGGTACAAGCGACCAGACAACTGGATATGGCTGTGAGAAACATTGCTTTACAGAAAAATGAGGAAATAGACAGGCTCAAAAAACGTATCTCATGGCAAAACCACATAATCAGTTATCTCGGTTATTTGTTGCTCCGAACGAATGAAATCTTCCGTAAGGCTGTGAACAATATCATACATTTGGCTAAGGATTATTGGCAGCAACGTTTCGATGTCGGGCAGGTCACTGAGGTTAAGAATGCCTTGAAATTATTCGGTGATGACAAGCAATCTCAACAAGCAGCTGGTGATTTCCTCTATTTCACTGCCAAACAAAAAGGAGAACTTGACAGTAGAGAACAGATTAAGGCCAGACGGGAAGTTGATAATGTTGTGGATGGTCACTATGACCACACTTTTAAAAGAGGAATTTCAATGAGAAGATAATTCACATAAAGTAAGAGGTTGGGAGAACATCTTTTTAAGGGAACGGTTGACAAGACCGTTCCCACCCATTTATAAATCGGAAATTTTGGATTTATAATTAATTGTAGTAGGCTTGCAAAAATTGAATTTCCCTTTTATCTCATATTTTATATTAGTTGCAACGTTGGTTACCAACAATAGATATGTTAAAGTGATTTTTTTTATTGTTATTTCTCCTTTTACCTCTAAATGTTTGTGAGGTGGAATAATAAATTCAGGTGATAATTCGTGTAGATTAGATATTATGGTTTCCTCGTTATTATATGTGTAATTATCTGTGGATTTCTCAATAGTACCATCTTCCCATATTTCTATTGCTATAGGAATCTGTATATTATTAGATGGCTGGAAACTATTTTCTGATGTGAAATGATATGATTCTTGAAAATTCTGATAAATATTATAACGTGGTGCTATAATATCTGTATCTCCATTATTGCTGACTGATATTTCTGTTAGGCTTTCTTTTATATAGTTTATACCATCATTTTCTTCCAATGAAAAAATGATATTGTCATATTGATATATATCTTCTTCGTTTTTATTACAAGAACACAATGTACATAAAAGAATCAGATATATAAAAGGATTCAGTATGATGAATGATTTTGGTTTCATATTGTTATATTTTTTGATTTGAAGCGCATGTGGATGGCATTTCCAATTAATGTGTCATTCTGAACGATACGAAATCTGTTTACATCGCGCTAATAAAAGTGCTTTCGAATTCTTCAGCAGTTTTCGTTGTTTCAGGAAAAAAGCTATCCATCCGCCATACAGCAGACTGGCAGAAAGGAAGATGCCAAAGATTGTGAGGTTGTAATAGAACAGTACGCACCCGAACACCACGAAACTGAATAGTGAGAACGTGATATTCAACATCTGGCTGGTGAGAAACTTCTCCACCCGACTATGGTCGTTCATGCGTTGCAGCAAGTCACCCATCAGCTTGGTGTCGAAGAACGACATCGGCAACTTCAACAACTTGATGAAAAAATCGGACACCAGGGAGATGTTTATTCTCATGCTGATATGCAACAATATCCACCGCCGAACAAAATCAATGGTGGTACGGCTAATAGTTAGTATAAGTTGTCCAAACAATACCAGATATATGAAGTTTAAATTTTGTTGTTTAATACCGATGTCCACAATGGCTTGTGTGAGAAAAGGTAACACCATTTGTAGTAAACATCCCACTAAAGTACCAAGAATAATTTGTCTAAAATATAAGTTGTATTTTTTAATATAACCAAACAAAAAATGTAAAGAATGTTTCTTCTTTATCACTTTTTCTTTTTGCTCATGGAATGTATTGCTTGGTTTAAAGAACATTGCGATTCCTTTTTCTTCACCTTGTGAACAGGTGCTAATCCAATACTCTTTAAATTCATCTAAAGTGTAAGAAGTCAATCCTTTTGCAGGGTCGGCTATATAGTATTTCTTTCCTTTCTTTATTTTATATAAGACTACGAAATGATTCTGATTCCAATGTAAAATGCAAGGTAAGGGTGCATGCTCTATTTGTGTCATTGAAATACGGCTACAAATATTTTGCAGACCTAATTTGTTAGCTGTTTCACTAATGTTAAGAAGAGATACTCCTTCCGTAGTAGCGAAGCAGAAGCGAGAAAGAGTATCGATTGAATACTCTTTCCCATAATACTTGAATATCATTTTTAGGCAACTAATGCCACATTCCATGGAATCGTGTTGCCTTATTAATTGAATTGTTTTCATTATAAAGTCCTCTGTATGATTTCTTCATTTTGACGTTTAACCCTTACATTAATAGGCTTGTTAAATAAATTGTAAGAGACTCTAAGTTCAAATCCTCGTATGTCGTTTTTCCCTGTTGTTCCATTGGTAATGTTATTATATCGGTATGTGACATTATTGTAATTTGCTTTTCCCAATATGTCGTTCAATGCCATATATAGCTCCATTTTTCCTTTAAATAAAGAAGCTGTCGTTCCTAAACTCCAATTACTAACTGCTTTTTGGATGCAGGTAAGATATTCATTACGTCCTTGGTAAGTAAAATCTGTAAAGATATAAACATTGGGTGTTACAGCGTAATTCATATTTATTTGCCCGTTAATCGCTATCAGATTTGATTTGTGTAGATTGTTGTTGAAGAAGTACTCTCCTTGTGGGAATACAGATTCTATTTCACATGATAACTGAAGTTTTGAGAAGGTTTTAGAATAAGCAATTCCTATGCTGAACTCTTCTGCTTTAGGGAAGTTGATAGCATACGATGTGATAATATTGCTTGACTTTTCTATTTGTTCCTGAACAGTTATAATAGGTTTATGCCTATAAGTATATCGTAAGTTCAGTGTCAAATTTTTCCATGAAATGCTGCTGCTAATACGATCTGTTATTTCAGCTTCGATATTCGGGTTGCTGTTTTTGTATAATAATGAATCAACATAAATTAGACCAGAATTTATTTGGGAAAATTGTGGCTGGGATATTGTTTTCCGATAATTCATGGATACCATCCAGTCATTGCTTGGTTGGTATTGTATCTTTATAATGGGGCAAAGCGATGAAAATTTCTCACTAATTTTTGTGGTTTCCTTGTCGTCTCCTGACAGATTGTCTATCTGTCTATATGTATAGTGGTATCTGATAGCAGGATATATAATGACTTTCCCTATTCTTTTGGCTAATGATATATATGCTTGAGGATTACTTTCTTTCACATTCATCTTGTTCATGTAACTTCCGTCCATTATGCCGGGAGCATTAGAATAGGTATAGGAATCGGATATTACATGGTTGTATTTTACACCTGCTATAGTATTGATCTCCCAAGGCAATGGGAATCTGTAGTTAGCGGTTGTTGTTAATATAGAATAGTCATTATTGTTGTTGCTTAAAATATTAGATTGTGAGACAGTGGATTCCTCATAAGTGGTTTGAACTTTTTTGTTTGACTGTATAGCAATTTCCTGATTAAAGTCGAACTGATGTCTTTTCTTTGAATAACTGTATTGTATAGAGGCACTATGTATGTTCCCTATATTCTTTGCTTTTCGGTTTATTTTCTTATTTTTGCTATTTCCCAACCATCCCGAATAATCATTTCCTTCCGTTTGTTCTTTGCCATCCATAAACTGATAAAAATATAACAACCCAAGTTTGTGTTGGGGAGCAATTTCGTAGTCAGCAGAGAAACTTATCCTGTGTGCTTGTTCATTAATGGGGATTACTCTTTGCTGATTGGATTCGAAAATATAGTCATCACGATAAATCTTCCGAAAATATGTTTCTTTATTCATATTTCCTTCTTTTCCTCCCATGTATGATAAATTTGCTGAAATTTTGTTTATTTGCCCTGTTATATTAAAGAAACCTACATCCGTAAATTTGCGGGTCTGTTTCATGTGATTCCCTACATTCATAAACAAACAATCACTTAAATGCTTGATAGTCGTTATTTTAACGACTGGTTTTCCTTCGGGACTATATTGTGCGGAAGGCATCTTGTCTATATCGATTTTCTTGATGTTTTTGGCTTGCAATGTCAATAAGACAGAAGGGTCATTTAATACTCTTCCGTCAAGAACATAAACAGGAACACCTAATCCGTTTACTTCAATATCTTCACTGCCTACATGTAATCCGGGTGTATGGCTAAGCATATTAACAACTGTTCCCATTTGGGCAAGCACGGTATTACTTACTTGAATTGTGGTGATCGAACCAGATGTTTTCACTTTAGGCATACGTCCGATTACTGTGATTGAATCTAATGAGACAGTTTTTAAAATGGTACTGTCTGGTATAGAACTTTGTGCCCCAACTGATAATATGGAACAAATATAAAATATGATATTAAGAATTCCTTTTTTCATTTTTGTAGAATATATTGATGTTTGTAAAAATATGGTAAAAGGTCTGCTAGATTGTTCTTATAATGAGAACAATAGTTTACTTTCTTTTTATTTTTAAGATTAAGTCTATCTACAGGGCAACCTCCTCCACATATAGGAAATACGTTACAATTTTTGCATTCATCAGAATCAAAAGGGCTATTTGCAAATGTGGTTTTAGCCATTTTGAAATTCGATACAATACCGTTTTTCATTTTACTTACTATTTTTGTTGTTTTTTGATACTGCAAAATTAGCTGTATATAGTTTCACTACCAAATTAAAAGTTTCAGATTGTTAATTTTTTAAATGATGTAAGTGGCTGATAATTAGCTGTATATAAAATCGGGGGGGGGGTAAATTTACGGCACGCCTTCACAAAAAGTTTCACGTGAATGAGGCAAAGGCATGAAACAGGTAATTGGGCAAAGAAAAAAAGAGAAAACAAACGAATCCAATATTTCGTATGTCTTCTCTTTTTTTAAGTAAGTGGGGATTAAGAAGAAAACTCTTTCAATAGTTTGCGAATATAAATACTTAAATTGGTGTCATGCTCACCGATTCCTAGTTTTTCACGGATAATACTGCTCTGGTTATAATGGCTTCGCATTTTTATGTATGTTCCTATTTCTTTCCCATTTAGGCCTAAAGCATATAAACAACAATAGTTGATCTCCCATTCAGTTAATGCTTTTTCTTCCAAATATTGGATAAACTTAGGGTGGCTTCCGATAAAAGATACACGGTTGGAATTTATAAAAGTTTCTTTATCTCTGATTAGTCTTTTTATTTCTTCATTAATGGTATCGTCAGGTTCACCATAGGACTTGATATGGGTAACGAAAAATTTGTTTAGTAAAGATACACGCTCTGAAAGAATTTGTTGCGTCGTTTCGTTTAATTCATGTTGTTGGGTCAGAAGTTGAGATAGATTAGTATATTCTTCTTCAATTTGTAAGCATTGTAACCGATATTTTTCTTTTTCTACTTCCAGATGCTCTTTTTGTTTGGTTCTTACAACAAGACGGAAACGTATTCCAAGACATATGGTTAAAAGAATAATCACAATAAGAATAGAAGCAAAAATAATTTGATTTGTTCTTTCTTTGTCTTTAATGCTTTTTAATTCGTTTTGGTAAAATTCTTCGATGAATTGGGCATTTTTTTTGTATGTCACTAAATCAATAGAATCAGAAAAGGCTGTATAACATTGATAAGCATTCAATGCTTTTTCTGGCTGATTCAAATTCTTATATATCTGTGTGGAAATAGCATAAAAACGAATATCTTGTTTTGTATTAGAAAGCGGTTGATAATTTTGCATACAGGAAAGTGCTTCTTGATAGTTTCCTATCATGAGATGAGCTTTGGCAATGCTTAGCCAGTCCAATTTTTCGGAGGGAATGGTAGTCTGGTATTCCTTTAAGACAAATGCAACTTCTTCCTTCTTCCCATAGTTTGTGAGATGAATCAGATATGCACTATAAAATTCATTACGCTTGGCAATACTGAGTGATGGAAGCAGCGATTTGCAGATTTTAATGTATTTTTGGGTGTTTTCTTTGTCTTTTAATAAAATATAGCCATTTATGATACGGATAATACAGTTGGCATAGCTGTTGGTTAATTCTGTCTTTTTGAAAAGCTCTGCAGCTTGCTTGTTTAGTTGTACATATTTGTCGAATTGATAAAGGTCTTTATAAATCTTGGCTTGAGCAACACGAGTTCTTGCCTTAGTACGGATATCATTTGATGTGGTTCCTTGAATTAACGCCCGATTGAAGCGGATAATAGCAGAAACATTATCACCTTGATTGGTGTAGATACGCCCCTCATAGTATAAGGCACGCAATTTTTCCGTTGTCGTACCGTGATTCCGATAGTAGTTAATGGCAGGTTGCAATACTTCAAAATCAGTATGGTCTATATAATTCTTGTCCATTGCCATAGAAAGCAATAAAGCATATTTGGCTTTTTCTTTTAGATTGATAAGGTTGTCGGAATTTATACTTTGTAAGATAGATAAAGCGCTATCAGGTTGTTCTTCGATATATGTTTCTACATCTTGCAGTTTCTCCCATTCCTCAGAATGGTTCTTGCAGGATGTCAAACATAGAATTATACCTATTATATATATGTAGTATGGTTTCATTAATTACCTCCTTAAAGATTAATATTGAATGCAGTTACAGGTGTACACATCCGTTGTTGTTTAAAAGATACCACTCTTTCGCTTATCGGATGGAACGTATTATATGGAAATACTTCTGTGCTTCCTACATTCGATTGCAAAATTATATAAAATTCTGCATCATACTGTAATTAATGATAGACTTTAACATCGATTTCAATAAAAAAGGCAAATAGTTGATATACTATCTGCCTTTTTGTGGACCTGGGGAGAATCGAACTCCCGTCCAAACGAGGAAACCATATGCTTTCTACATGCTTATCTTTGCCTTCATTTTTCGAGTACAAGCAAGACCAAAGCCACCAACTTGTACCTTATCCTCTAAAATTTCGGAAGAATCGCAAGGAAAGATTCCACCTATTCCCGATTTTGCTGTGCCGCTTTGCCAAACGCTTCGGAACAAGAGCTTTTGAGCGACATCCCGTTTCCGCCACTGTGGCAGAAATAAAGGTAATCTACTATTCTTCGATTACGCTGCGAGAGCATAAGTATTGTTGCCAGATAATAGCTTGATAACTGGGATTAAAGTGCCAATCACCGACGCACTGCATGCTTACATACCATTCCAACTCGCTGTCAATTCCAGTCAAGCCCATGAATGATGTTGCAAAGATAGAGAATCTTTTGGAAAGAGACTAATTTTATTTGCTAATATATCTTATTCTATCAAAGAATATCAAGTTGTTAAATATTTTAAGAGTTGGAAGTGTTATGAAATATAATAAAGCCTAAAATTAGATCAGAAATAATTTTAGGGTGTTAAAATGGGTGTTAAGTCTGTAAATTGCTGATTTTTAGAGTTGATTTTATAGCTGGAGGGAGTCGAACCCTCGTCCAAACGAGGAAGCCATATGCTTTCTACATGCTTATCTCTGCCTTCGGTTTTCGAGTATAGGCAAGACCAGAGCCACCAACCTATACCTTAGCTTCTAAAACTTCGGAAGAGCCGCGAAGCAAGACTCCACCTATTCCCGATTTTACTGTGCCGCTTTACCAAACGCTTCGGAACAAGAGCTTTTGAGCGACATCCCGTTTCCGCCACTGTGGCAGAAATAAAGGTAATCTACTGTGCTTCGATTACGCTGCGAGAGCATAAGTATTGTTGCCAGATAATAGCTTGATAACTGGGATTAAAGTGCCAATCACCGACGCACTGCATGCTTACATACCACTCCAACCCGCTGTCAAATCCAGTCAAGCCCGTACTGGTATGTGTCCTAAAGACAATGCAAATGTAATGCATTTATTGGTTTGATGCAAATTTCACCGAATGATTTGTGAATATTTAATAGAGAACTGCTATCTTTGAAATCTATATATATAAAGTATGAGAAGAATAATTTTAGGATGTGTCGGTGCATTGATGTTGAATGCCTGTACATCGACGAAACAAAACGAAACCATGGAGAATATGTATTTGTTGGTAGGAAGTTATGCAACACCGCAAGAAGAAGGCATCAAAGTGTATGCTTGGGACAATGAGAAAGGGGAGGCTACCTACGTCAGTGGATTGGCAGGGATTTCCAATCCTTCCTATCAAGTAGTGTCTGCAGACGGTGAGCGTATCTATTCGGTGGGAGAGGACGATGGCTTGACTTCTACGGCTCATGCTTTGTCTTTTGATAAGGCGAACGGGGAACTAACCTTGATGAATACACAACTCACGCAAGGTGGCGCACCTTGTTATATCAATATCAGCCCGAATGGGAAGTCAGTAATCACTGCTAATTATGTAGGTGCTAACATTTCTGTGATTCCTTTGGAAACATCAAGGTGTTTGAATGAAAACGTCAAGACGTTTGCTTTCGAAGGCGAAGGTGTTGTGAAGGAGCGCCAATCCCAACCTCATTTGCATTGTGTGGAATTCACTCCCGATGCGAAGTTTCTTTTGGCCAATGATTTGGGTACTGATAAGATACATGCCTTCCCTTTGGATTTGCAGGGAAACTTGGATGAGGAGAATGCTTTTGATGTAGAATTGGAGCCTGGTTCAGGTCCTCGTCACATCTGTTTCTCGGAGGATGGACGATTCGCTTATCTCATCAACGAGATTTCGGGGAAGGTTACTGCTTTGACGTACGACGGAAAGAATCTGACACCGATTCAATACATAGAGTCCGATACGGTCAATGCTCAGGGAAGTGCAGATATTCATTTATCGCCGGATGGAAAATTCCTTTATGCGTCGAACCGTTTGAAAGCCGATGGAATCGCTATTTTTTCTGTGGATAATCAGACAGGACTATTGACTAAAGTCGGTTATCAACTGACGGGTATTCATCCACGTAATTTTGTGATGACTCCAGACGGTCGTTTCTTGTTGGTGGCTTGCCGAGATAGTAATCTTGTTCAGATATTCGCGAGAGATGAAAAAACAGGCTTGTTAGTCGATACGGGGAAGAAGATTGAAACCAGTAAACCTGTATGTTTGAAGTTTATGTAATTTTGATATGTCATTCAGAGCGAAGCGAAGAATCTCGAAAACACCCACGTTGATGTATTCGAGATTCTTCGTCGCTAATGCTCCTCTGAATGACAATTGGAGCTAAATATTATACGTAAGTTTCCAAGAACTTAGCGTGACCATTCACTGTCACCTTCACTTCCTTGGTAGTAGCCGCATAAAGGATAGATTCACCAGCCTTTACTTCTACAGAGTTACCTTCATCGTCAGTTACGGTGCAAGAACCTTCCATACAGATGTGGATCACGAAAGAATCGAGTTCGCTGTAATCCAATGTCATGTCTTCTGTCAAATCGTAAACAGAAGTAGTGAAGTATGGGCAAGTAACCAATTCTACCGATTCGTTCTGCTTCGGAGTGTAGTTTGTACGATAGTCTTCTTCTACGCTATAGTCGATAGCATCCTTTGAAAGTTCAGTATGAAGTTCGCGAGTGTTACCATTCTTGTCCTTACGGTTGAAGTCATAGATACGGTAAGTCACGTTAGATGTCTGCTGGATTTCAGCGATGAAACAACCTGCGCCGATGCTGTGGATACGACCTGCTGGGAGGAAGAATACATCACCCGGTTCTACAGCATAGTCAGCCAATGCATCACAGATAGTGTTATCAGCAATCATTGCTTCATATTCAGCAGGAGTAATGCTTTTCTTCAAACCTGAACGGAGATGAGCCTGACCCTTGTTGTTGTCTACTACATACCACATTTCAGTCTTACCCATTGAGTTGTGACGAACCTTTGCCAAAGCATCGTCTGGGTGAACCTGGATAGAAAGGTCATCGCAAGCATCGATGAACTTGATGAGCAATGGGAAGTTGTCGCCAAAACGTTCGTAGTTAGCAGCACCTACCAAAGCACCCTTATATTCTTTAACCAATTCGCTCAAGTTCTTGCCAGCATCAGC
Source organism: Phocaeicola sp. (assembly GCA_045121515.1). GTDB lineage: Bacteria > Bacteroidota > Bacteroidia > Bacteroidales > Bacteroidaceae > Phocaeicola. Next base: position 26,476 of record JBGVGD010000024.1, read on the forward strand.
ACCATAAGAAACGACTGATTCATCGCCAGGAACATTCGAGATTTCCCAACTTTCGCCTACTTGCGGTTGGTCGATGTCAAGGCCCTTGAACGGAATAATCTTTTCGCCACCCCAAATAGTGGACTTCAAAATAGGATTAAATTTAAATGGATACATAAGGTTATTATTTTAATGTTATGATTCAGTTTGACTACAAATGTAAGAGATTTCTAGGACTTTCTATGTTTTTTTTATGAAAATATTTACCTTTGTCAGCATTATTTAAAAACAAGAATAGATTATGAGAAGTTTTGCATCAGACAATAATTCAGGGGTGCATCCATTGGTCATGGAGGCCCTGATGAAAGCGAATACCGGTCATGCTGTAGGATATGGCAGTGACCCTTGGACAGAAGAAGCCACCGAAATGGTAAAGAAGCAGTTTGCCAATGCTTGCGATGCCTTGTTCGTATTCAATGGAACTGGCAGTAATACCATGGCACTTCAGTTGATGACTCGTCCGTATCACATCATCTTCTGTGCCGAAACCGGTCATATTGCTGTAGATGAATGTGGCGCACCAAGTAAGGGTACCGGATGTTTCATGCGTACCATTCCGACTACCGATGGAAAACTAACACCGGAATTGCTTCAACCTTATATGATTAACTTTGGGGTAGAGCATCATTCTCAACCGGGTGCTATCTATATTAGCCAATGTACTGAGTTAGGTACCGTTTATACGCCGGAAGAAGTTCGTGCACTTTGTGACTTTGCCCATGCTCATGGATTGTTGGTTCACATGGACGGTGCCCGTATTTCGAATGCAGCAGCTGCCCTTGGTGTAAGCCTTGATGCAGTATCTGGCGCTTGTGGTGTGGATACCTTGACTTTGGGAGGTACCAAGAATGGTTTGATGGGGGCCGAGTGTGTGGTTATCTTCAATCCGGACTTGGTAAAGGAAGCCCGTTATGCCCGTAAGCAGGCTTGCCAGTTGGCTAGTAAGATGCGTTATGTGTCTTGTCAGTTTACTGCGTTCTTGACTGATGAGCTTTGGTTGAAGTGTGCCAGCCATGCCAATCGTTTGGCTCAGAAACTTCACGATGCCTTGGCTGCTATGCCGGATGTACAGTTCACTCAGAAGATGGAAAGTAATCAGCTCTTCTTTATCATGCCGAAGGAAAAGGAAGAAAAGTTGCATGAAAAGTATTACTTTTACTATTGGAATGAAGCCGCAGGCGAAATGCGTCTCGTCACTTCTTGGGATACTACCGAAGAAGATGTGGACGGATTGATTGATTATTTAAAGAGTTTGTAATAGTCAATGTCATTCAGATAGAAGAGAAAACCATGAAAACAACAAAGTTATTGCAGCTAATATGCTTACTGGTGTGTATCGGAATTTCTCCGATGAAATCGCAGGATTTGAAGTTCGGTGAAGACAAGAAGTTCAAGATTGTCCAGTTTACCGATGTGCATTGGAAGGCCGATAGCATTGCCTCGGAAGAAGCGGGTGAGCGTATGGGTGAAGTGCTTGATGCAGAGAAGCCGGATTTGGTGATTTTCACCGGTGATGTGATTTTTGGTAAACCTGCCGATAAAAGTATGCGACGTGCTTTGGAACCTACCATCAAGCGAGGTATTCCGTTTGCTGTGACTTTTGGGAATCATGACGATGAGTTGGGTATGAGCCGCAAGGAATTGTATGATTTCATCAAGGATATGCCAGGTAATCTAACCTCTACAGTCGAAGGTATTTCGGGTGTGACCAATTACATCCTTCCCGTGAAGACATCGGATGGAAGTAAGGATGCAGCCCTTTTGTATGTGTTCGATAGCCATTCTTATGCAACGTTGAAAGGTATAAAAGGTTACGGCTGGATTAAGCATGACCAAGTACAATGGTACATCGATGAAAGCAAAAAGTTCACCGAGGCCAATGGAGGCACTCCGCTTACAGCTTTGTCGTTTTTCCATATCCCATTGCCTGAGTTTCACGAAGCTGTTCAGAACGAAGGTTCGTTCTTGATTGGTACTCGCAAGGAAAAAGCTTGTGCTCCGGAAATCAATACCGGTTTGTTTGCTGCCATGAAGGAAGCTGGCGATGTGTTGGGCGTATTTGTGGGACATGACCATGTGAACGACTATGCTGTGAGTTGGAAAGGCATCATGCTTTGTTATGGTCGCTTTACTGGTGGAAAAACCGTTTATCACGATATGCCGGGTGGAAACGGTGCCCGTATCATTGAATTGACAGAGGGCGAACGTCAGTTCCGTAGTTGGATTCGCTTGAAAGGTGAAAAAGTGATCAATGAGTTCACTTATCCATCGGAATGGATTAAATAGTGATTCAGATTTTCAGGAAGTTCAGACTTCCTGAAAATAAGGATATTAGGCTGAAGTTCCTTGCTGAACTTCAGCCTTTTGCTCTTTTTACATAAACCTTTGCACTTCCCCGTCCGATGAAATCAATGCCGGATGTTATATCCCTGCGGAATTCCTGTAACTCCAATGTGGCGGCGGTACGTGATAGTCCGGTCAGTTCCATGTAATTGGCCACTTTCATGGCTCCGTGTTTTTCCAGATACTCCAATGCCAAGGTTAGACGTTCTTCTTTGGAGTAGGGCGAACGATGAATACGGGCAATTCCTTCCCGTTCCAGTTTGCAATGTTGGCTTGCTTTCTTGATCAATTCCTTGTCCGCTCTATAGTTCACTCCTTTCAGTTGCAGGCTTCGGGCATTTCGTTTGGTCTCATTGCCGTCCAGCGTATCCAGTTCCTTGTCTTCTTCTAAACCGATAGTGGCCTTGAAATTTCCGATTCCATTGAGGGTGACAGAATATCCTTCTCCCAAAAGTTCTCCCAAATGATCGGCTGTTGCCATAAGCACACGGATGATGTCTCCTTCTTTCATTCCATTGAAGGCATGGCTTAATGAACGGACAAATTCAGGTGTGTCGATATTGCGGTTGGTCTTTAACCGATAGTAAACTTTTTGTTCTCCAGTCTGTTGGAGATCCGGTAACTCTTGCTTGATGTACTTGGCCATAATGTTTGTATGTATTTGATATATAATTGTTTTCTTCTAGTTACAAAGATAATAATTTCTTTATGTAAAAGCAAATCATAAATTGTGATTATATAATCGTAACTTATAATTGCATGATTACAGCTTGTAATTATATGATTAGAACTTATGATTAGATTATTGATGAGGAAGATACTGGAAAGTTTTCCGCATTCTTTGAAAGAAGGTGCGATGAACTTGGTATGAGACAAGTAAGCATTTTAATTTTACTTAATTCTGTAAATTCGTTAATAATTTGCTTGCATATTTAAAAAAACCTCTGTATATTTGCCACAGAATTTGGTGCTCATCCCTCTATTCTTGGGGCGATGAGTGAAAAGGGAATCAGGTGAAAATCCTGAGCAGACACCGCTGCTGTAAGCTCCGAAGTGTCCTCGAATCTCCAAGCCACTGTTCTATGCGAATGGGAAGGCATCGAGGATGGAGCAAGCCAGAAGACCTGCCAATTTCGTTGTTGAAAGCTTTCGGGTAATAAGAGCTTAAAGACGCACTTTATATTTCCTGTACCGTAATAAGGGTAGGGAGATTCTAGTTGTAAACATAGGCTTTATTCCCGAGAGATGGTGTAGACTATCTGTTTTTCGAAATATCTATCCATATGTGGCCAAGCATTTATGGTGGTTTTTGTAACGACAATTTTTACTTGGTTAGCCTAATCCTTTGACGGAATCTCTCGGGAGAAAGGTTCCGTTGAAATTAGGAAATCGATAGAGTTTTATGGTAACAAATAGTTTAATCTAAGAGAAAAGAACATCGTTTATGGAATGGTTCAACAGCTTGTTTATCGAGCATAGTGCTATGCAGGCAGTCATTATAATGGCGGTCATTATAGCCTTGGGATTGGGGCTTGGCAAGTTTCGTATAGGTGGAATCTCGTTGGGGATGACTTGTGTTTTCTTTGCCGGAATCCTGATAGGGCATTTAGGATTTTCCATCGATCCCGCCATGCTGAAGTATGCCGAAAGTTTTGGTCTTGTTCTTTTTGTCTATGAACTTGGGTTGCAGGTTGGACCGGGCTTCTTCAGTTCGTTTCGTCAAGGAGGCGTTCTGCTGAACATGTTGGCCTTCGGTGTAGTTGCGATAGGCACACTGATGGCTGTCCTCATCAGTGAAATAGGTCATGTGCCGATGGGCGATATGATAGGTATCCTTTGTGGTGCGACTACCAATACTCCGGCTCTCGGTGCTGCCCAACAGACGCTTGAGCAATTAGGAGAACATGCCGGCAGAGCGGCCTTGAGTTGTGCCATCACATATCCACTGGGGGTGGTGGGGGTAATACTTGCCATGCTGGTAGTGCGGAAATTGTTTGTCCGTAAAGAAGACATAGAACGGATAGACTTGGATGCTTCCAACCAAACCTATATTGCTACTTTTAGAGTCTGTAATCCGGCTATCGTCGGGAAAACGATTAAGGACATAGTAGAATGGGCCGGTGTAAAGTTTGTCATTTCCCGTCTATGGAGAGAAAATAGAGTCAGTGTCCCTGTGTCTGATATGAAGCTGCAGGAAAACGACCGTCTGCTTGTTACCACTACCGATAAGGATGCCATTCGGTTGGGCATTCTCTTCGGCAAGCAGGAACAGGAGGATTGGAATCGGAAAGACATTGACTGGGATGCCCTTGACAATCAGTTGGTGTCCAGGGATGTGGTGATAACCAAATCGGGGTTGAACGGAAAGAAACTGGGGTCCTTGCGTTTGAGAAATACGTATGCCATCAATATCAGCCGTGTGACTCGTAGCGGTGTGCGTCTGCTAGCTACTCCTAATCTGGTGCTTCAGTTGGGAGACCGCCTTGCGATCGTAGGAGAGGTGTCGGCCGTTCAGGAAGTGGAAAAGCTTTTGGGTAATTCGGCGGATACTTTGAGAGACCCTAATCTGGCTGCAATTTTCATTGGTGTTGTACTGGGGCTGGTGTTGGGTTCCATTCCGTTTGCAGTTCCGGGTATCAGTACACCGATAAAGCTAGGGCTTGCAGGAGGACCGATTGTGATAGGTATCTTGATAGGTAGTTTCGGTCCCCGGTTCCGTTTGGTCACTTATACCACCCGTAGTGCAAACCTGATGCTTAGAGGGATTGGTCTTTCCCTTTATCTGGCATGTTTGGGACTGGATGCTGGCAAGCATTTCTTTGAAACGGTCATGCGTCCGGAAGGCTTGATATGGGTTAGCATTGGTTTTGCCATTACTTTTATACCGGTGGTATTCATGGCCTTGCTGGCCTTGCGCATTACTCGTCTGGACTTTGGAAGCATTTGTGGTATGTTGTGCGGTAGTATGGCCAATCCTATGGCATTGAATTATGCCAATGACACATTGCCTGGCGACAATCCTGCCGTGAGTTATGCTACCGTATACCCCCTGTCCATGTTCTGTAGAGTCATTATCGCTCAAATCATATTGATGCTGATGCTGTAAACTTCATCAAGGAACTTCATTATAACAATTTGATATACACAGGATTTGAAGTTCCTGAAGATGATTTTTCAATGTAAACCAATTTTATTTATTTCAATAATTTCGTTGAAATAATACTTGCAGATTCAAAATAACTTTGTACCTTTGCTGCCGAATTTGGTGCTCATTCCTCTATTCTTGAGGTAATGAGTGAAAAGGGAATCAGGTGAAAATCCTGAGCAGACACCGCTGCTGTAAGCTCCGAAAGTGTCCTCGAATCTCCAAGCCACTGTTCCTAAATGGAATGGGAAGGCATCGAGGATGGAGCAAGCCAGAAGACCTGCCAATTTCGTTGTTTAAAAGCTTTCGGGTAATAAAGCTTCGGACACACTGCATATAATGAAAAGTCTTCAGGTTTCTTTTAGTTAAGGATAAAGACTGTTGGTATTCATGTATTCTTTTGCGTTCTGTCGTGATTCATTTCCCGGTGGTATTGATAATGATTAAAAACGATGGAATGAAAAAGCAAAGAATTCTTAGTCTGCTCTTATCTTTAGTGGTTGTTGTGGGCACTTTTGCCCAAAAGACATTTACCTTGTCAGGGGTTGTGAAAGATACCCATGGCGAACCGATCTTTGCGGCAGCTGTTGCCTTGAAAGGAACTCCCAATGGAGGTTATACCGATGAAAACGGACATTATCAGTTGTCTGTAAGTGCCGGCAAGTATGTGTTGGCTGTTTCAATGGTGGGCTATGAATCACAGGAACAGACAATCCATGTGCGTTCGGATAAGCAAGTGGACTTTGTGCTGAAGGAAAGTTCTGTCCGTATGGATGCCGTACAAGTGTACGGAAAGAGTAAGGCACAGCAACTTCGTGAAGGTGCATACACCGTAAATGCCATGAATGTGAAGTCGTTGGTCAATACGACTCAGAATCTGAATGCGATCGTAAACAGAACTACCGGTGTCAAAGTACGCGAAGAAGGTGGATTGGGATCGGATTTCAATCTGTCCATCAATGGGATGTCCGGTAACTCCATCCGTTATTTTATCGATGGTATGCCTCTAGATGCCAAAGGATCGGGTGTGACCTTGGCAAATCTTCCTCCTAACATTATTGACCGTATCGAAATCTACAAAGGTGTGGTTCCTGCTCATTTAGGAACGGATGCATTGGGTGGTGCAGTAAATATCATTACCAATCAACAGAAGAAGAACTTTTTGGATGCATCTTATAGCATCGGTTCTTTCCATACTCACCAGTTCAATGTCAATGGTCAATACGTGACTCCTAAGGCTGGCATTATCGTCAAGCCTACGCTGAGTGTCAATTACTCGAAGAACGACTACAAGGTGAAGAACGTAGAAGTCTGGAACGAGGAAAAGGGAAAATATGTATATGAAGAAAGAAAGCGTTTCCACGATGATTATTTCTCTTTGTTGGGACAGGTAGAAGTAGGTGTTACCAATAAGAAATGGGCGGATAATTTCTTTGTAACTGCTTCGTATTCAAAGACCGACAAGGAACTTCAAACGGGTTCCATACAGACCGTTGTGTATGGTGAAGCCAGAAGAAAATCCGATTCCAAAAATTTTTCGGCGACATATAAGAAACGAAATTTCTTTGTGGATAAGCTGGATGTGAACGCGTTGTTCTCATATACTTGGGACCATTCATGTACGGTGGATACTGCATTCCGGAAATATGACTGGAACAATAATTACATCACCACTACTCGTAACGAAATTACAGGTGACAGTAAATCCATCAGACATTACAAACGTCCTAGAACGGTGGCAAGAGCCGGTTTTGACTATTCAATTAATGAGAATCATGCCATCAATCTGAATTATTTGATGAACAGACTGGGTAACAAGCGTTACGACGAGGTGGATACATCGTTCACTCCGTCCAATGACGTACTTGCCAAGCATATCCTTGGTCTTTCCTATAATCAGACATTGTTTAACGGGAAGATGAACAATGTATTCTTTGTGAAGGATTACATCAACTATCTGATGGTTACACAAAAGGATGACTATTGGGTATCAGGCTCGGATAAAGTGGATAAGAAAGCTACCAAGAATTATTGGGGATATGGTGCAGCTGCCAAATATACATTTGCGGAAGAATTGGCTTTAAAGGCTTCTTATGAGCATAGTGTACGTCTTCCGTTAGGTAATGAACTGTTGGGTAATGGTACTACTGTATTGCCTAATCTTGTCTTGAAACCGGAAAATAGTGATAATTTCAATCTTGGTGTTTTTGGTACATGGAAAACCGGAACTAGTCATCTTTTCAGTTATGAAGCCAATGCATTCATCAGAGATGCATCGGACTATGTCAGATTGGTTATATCGGAGAGAGACGGCCTTTCGCAATACGAGAATGTGTCCAGTGTGAAGGTGTCGGGTTTTGAAGGTGAAGTGTCCTACCAATACAAGGATGACTTGCGTGTGCTGGTGAATTGCAGCTATCAGGATGCAAGAGACATGAACCGATACAAGGATGACGGAAAGCCGTCCATTACCTATAATAACAAGTTGCCGAACAGACCTTGGTTGTTCAGTAATGTGGAAGCAGACTATATTTTCAGAGATGTGTTGAAGAATGGCGACAAGTTGAAGTTGAGTTATCATTACCAGTATGTACATTGGTTCTACCTTACATGGGAGGCATACGGCTCTTTGGATGGTAAATCCAAGATTCCTACCCAGCATCAGCACAATGCGGTGGTTTCGTATTCGTGGAAGAACGAACGCTATAATGTTTCATTCGGCTGCAATAACTTGTTCGACAAGGAATTGTACGATAACTTCATGCTTCAGAAGCCGGGACGTTCGTTCTTTGCCAAGTTCAGAATATTCATCAATTAATCTAATAAATAAAAATGAAACAATTTAAATTCTATTTGATGGCCGTTGCGGCTATGTTTGCTTTGAGTTTCGCATCTTGTAGTGATGATGACACTCCGGAATTGGAACAGGAACCGGAAGAAACCGTAGAAAAGTATTTTGATATTTGGGTGAAGGCCGGTACAGACGAGGCTTCTTTCCTCGTAAGAAATGTGTCGGATGTTTCAGATCCGAATTTGGTTATCGACTACAAGAACACCGGTGCTGACATTACTGCAAAGTTGGATGAGGAAATCATTTTCAAGGATGGTTACTATTATGAAATCCCGACATCGGGCGACCGCTTTGGTAAGTATCGCATCTATGACGGTAAGTTGGATGTCATTGCAGAACGTCCTTTCCAAAACAATACATATAAGACATACCGCTATACACACTGCTGGTTGGATGACACTACGCTTTGTATCATGGCTTATAATGGTGACAAGGTTGCTCCGGGTATTCTTTGGACAAAATTGAACACAACCGATATGACTATCATTGCAGAAGGTCAGTTGGAAGGTATAGAGATTGATGTGGAAAACGGTTTCTATTTCAGTACATCAGGTATTGCTAAGTATAGAGAATCGGATGGCTATATCATCTATATGACCCAAAAGAAGTCGAAGTTTTGGAGCAATAACTTCAATGTAATCTTCATCAAGGCCAGCGACATGACAGTGAAGTGCGATGTAGAAGAAAATCGTGTTCATACCATGGCGGGTACTGCATATGGTGAACTTTTGCAGGACAAGACTTTCTGGGATGACAAGGGCAATCTTTATGTGGCTTGTAACACCGAAAGAGAAGATGCAACCAGCTATACTCAGCAGGTAGGTAACTTGTTGCGTATCAATAAGGGCGAGTTCCAGTTCGACCCTAACTATATGGGTCATAACTACGATGCCGGTAAGCTCATTACATCTACTTATATGGGTAACAACAAGGCTATCCTTTACCTTCAGGACCCTGTTCATACCAATGCTGCAGGTTGGGGTAACAACTACAACTGCTATTTTGCCGTTCTTGACTTGACAACCGATAAAAGAACTGAATTGATGTATAATGGCAAGCCGCTTCCATACAGCATGGGTACTTTTGCACAGTTTGCAGTAGTGAGAGACGATAAGATTTATTTAGCAACCAATCCGGAAACTGCTGCTCCAGGCATCTATATCTATGATATGAAAACCGAACAGATGACTAAGGGCCTTTCTGTACAAGAAGGTTACTCATTCAGACGTCTGGTTCCGATGGAGAGAGAAAAGGTAACTTCAATACAATAATTTATATGTTAGTTAATTCGGTACAATGAAGAAAATGGTGAAATTTTTATTTAAAATACACAAATATGTTGGAGGGTTTATTGCTATATTCTTTCTGATGTGGTTTATTACAGGAGTGATTCTTGTGTATTATCCCTATCCCCGTATATCGGAGCAGATGGTGAATGAAAGAATGGAAACGATCCATTGTTCTTCATTGCCCGATGTATCCTCCATTATAGGGCGTGTGGATGGCAAGATGGAATCCTTGTCGTTACGTCAGTTTCAAGGTCAGACCCTGTTTGAAGTAAAGGCAGGTAAGAAGAAATTTTCGCTGGTAGCCGATACCTTGCAGGACCAACAGGTGAAACCTCTGACTTATGCGACTGTTCAGGCTGAAGCTGCAAAGTGGTGTGATGCGTCTGTGATACGCGTGGATACTTTGCATGAAAGGGAACAATGGGTACTCTATTCCAAATACGATCGGATGATGCCTATCTATAAGTTCTATTTTGATGATGACCAGAAGACCGAACTTTTCGTGTCAGGTAAAAATGGAGAGCCTATACAGCTTACGACTTTGGAACAGCGTTTTTGGTCATGGATAGGTGCCATTCCGCACAAGCTGTATTTCCCATATATCCGTAAGGATGTGGACCGATGGAAAGCATGGATTGTGGCTTCCGGATCCATTTGTCTGGTCGCTTCATTGACGGGCTTCATCTTGGGCATTTATTTGTTGGTAAACAGATACAGACAAAAGAAACGCCTCGAAATTCCCTATAAAAGAGGATGGAAACGCTGGCATTATACCACCGGCCTAGTATTTGGAGTCTTCTTGGTGTGGTGGTCCATCAGCGGCATCTTCTCCATGTCGAGAGTACCGCAATGGTTGGTACCAACCAAGGCTGAGTTCAGTTTCAATACGACCAGACTTTGGGGGAAAGGTATCTTGCCGTTGGAGGCCTATCAGTTGGATTATCGGAAGTTGCAGGAATATTATCCGGAGTTGAAACAGGTAGAATGGGTGAGATTTGCGGATATTCCTGCCTATCGGGTCATTGAAGGTGAAAATGAACGGTACATTGATGCTTCGGGTACTGAAGTGGTTGCTTTGAATGTTCCACAAAAGACCGTCGAAGAGGGATTCCGGAAGATTCATGGCGATGATGTGAAAATGACGGTGACCGTTTTGGACAAGTACGATAATTATTATGTGAATCTGAGAAGAACACTGGAATTGCCGGTATACAAAGTAGAATTGGACGATGACGACCATAACTTGTATTATGTGAATCCTCGTGACGGTTATATCCGGTATTTGAACAAGAATAAGATTGTGGACAAGTGGCTCTTCAGTGCCATTCATTATTTGAATATGGGATGGATAATCAGTCGTCCGGCTTTATGGACTTTCTGTCTGTGGTTCTTGTGCATCGGATGCGGAATCGTATGTCTGACGGGTGTAGTACTAGGAGTCAAAACTTGGTTTATTAGAAAGAAGAAAAAAAGTCGACTATCTGCTTTTAAAATATCTATCCATATATGAACCAAGCATAGTGGATATTATCATTCATGAAACTCTTTAACTTGGTTTATTCGGGCGGAATCTTTCGTGAGAAAGGTTCCGCCTTTATGATATGTCATAAAAAAAACGTCTATAATACTTGTTTATTAAATAATCCTCCGTATATTTGCCTTCGATTTTGGTGCTCATCTCCTCAATTCTAGAGGTGATGAGTGAAAAGGGAATCAGGTGAAAATCCTGAGCAGACACCGCTGCTGTAAGCTCCGAAAGTGTCCTCGAAATCTCTAAAGCCACTGTTCCTAAGCGGAATGGGAAGGCATCGAGGATGGAGCAAGCCAGAAGACCTGCCAACTTCAGATGTTTAAAAGCTTTCGGGTAATAAAGCTTCGGACACACTGTATTCATGAGGTCTTCTCGTATCTTCTGAAAAAAGATGTAGGGCTAACGGATTCATGTATTCATTTGCGTTTCGTCATTTTATCCCGAGAGGTAGTTGATAATGATGAAAAATATGAATAATGAAACAAGGAATTGTTAGTCTGCTACTTCTGGTATGTATCATTTTAGGGGCTCATGCCCAACATCCGTTTAAACTGACCGGGGTGGTAAAAGACACTCAGGGTGAGCCTATATTTGCCGCAGCTGTAGCCATCAAGAATACCTCAAACGGTAGCTATACGGACGAACAGGGAAAGTATGCCCTGTCTGTAGCTCAAGGGGAATACACGTTGGTAGTCTCGATGATGGGGTATGAACCGCAAGAGCGGAAGGTGTCGGTACGTGCTGATCAGCGGGTGGATTTTGTGCTGAAAGAGAACGCTGTGAATCTGGAATCAGTGCAAGTATACGGAAAGAGCAAGTCTCAGCAATTGCGGGAAGGGGCATATGCTGTCAATGCCATGAACATAAAGCCGCTAGTTAATACCACACAGAGCCTGAATACAATCGTCAATAAGACAACTGGTGTAAAAGTGCGTGAGGAAGGTGGCGTAGGTTCGGATTATGACCTTTCTATCAATGGCTTGTCCGGTAACTCCATCCGATACTTTTTGGACGGTATGCCGCTGGATTCCAAAGGTACTGGTGTAACATTGGCCAATCTTCCTACCAACATTATCGAACGGGTAGAAATCTATAAAGGTGTGATTCCGGCACATTTGGGTTCCGATGCTTTGGGCGGTGCAATCAATATTATTACGAATCAGAACAAGAAGAATTTCTTGGATGCTTCATACAGTATCGGTTCTTTTCATACTCATCAGTTTAACTTCAATGCGCAATATGTGATGCCCCAAACGGGAATCATCGTCAAACCGGTGGTAGGTGTAAACTATTCGAAGAATGACTACAAGATGAAGAACGTGGAAGTGCCTAGTGAAGACAAGACTGCTTTTGTGACGAAAGATTGCCGACGTTTCCATGATGATTATCTATCTCTGTTCGGACAATTGGAAGCTGGTGTGACAAACAAATCATGGGCGGATGATTTTTTCGTTTCAGCTTCTGTCTCTAAGATTGACAAAGAACTGCAAACAGGGTCTCTGCAATCATGGGTATATGGTATGGCCGAAAGAAAAACGGAATCAGCCAATGTGTCCGTTCGGTATAATAAGGCTGATTTCTTAGCTAAGAATTTGGATTTTAATGCATCCCTTTCCCAAACATGGGATCATTCGCAAACGGTAGATACTGTATTCCGTAAATATTATTGGGACGGTTCTTACATCAAGAACGCTTCCAGTGAAATCAGAGGACGTGGTAAGTCGTTGCGTCACTACAAGCGTCCGATGACAATTGTACGCTCCAATGCTGAATTCCGATTTAATGACAAGCATTCCTTGAATTTGAACTATGTGCTGAATCGGGCAGGTAACAAGCAATACGATGATATGGACAAGACTAATGTGCCTACCAATGACGTATTGGTCAAGCACATTGTGGGTTTGTCCTATAATCAGTCTTTCATTGATGGCAAGCTCAACAATGTATTCTTTCTAAAAGATTATATCAATCACCTGAGAGTGGAACAAACCGAATTGTCCTTCATTACAGGTTCGGATGAAGTGAAGCCGAGCAATACACAGAGTTATTGGGGCTATGGCGTGGGAACACGCATGACCATGAGCGAGCCGCTAGCGATAAAGGCTTCTTATGAACACAGTGTACGTCTACCTATTGCTCGTGAATTGTTGGGGAATGGTTCAACGATCTATCCCAACATTGCCTTGCGTCCTGAAAGCAGCGAGAATTTCAATCTAGGCATGTTTGGAAACATCACATTGGCTCCTATGCATCATCTTTATTATGAAATTAACGGATTCATCCGTCTGGTGGATGACTACATCAAGACAACGGTGAAAGAGCAGGAAGGAATGATGCAATACGAAAACGTGGAGGCGGTTCATATCAAAGGTGTGGAAGGGGAAGTACGCTATGATTGGGCAGACAAATTGGGATTGATGCTCAATGCAAGTTATCAAGACTCGCGCGATCAGCGGAAATATTTGGAAAGCGGAGCTATATCTGCCACTTACAATAATCGTGTCCCCAACAAACCTTGGACATTTGTCAATGCAGAAGCTTCCTATTCTTTCCACAACGTCTTGTTGCCCGAAAGTCGGTTGAAGGTAAGTATGGATTATCAGTGGGTACATTGGTTCTACTTGACATGGGAAGCCTATGGCTCTGCCAAGACTAAACCTCGTATTCCTGAGCAAAACCTTGTGAATGCGGCCTTGCAATATAGCTGGAGGGACGGACGATACAATCTGTCATTGGAATGCACCAATCTATTTGATAAATTGGCGTATGACAATTACATGCTTCAGAAGCCGGGAAGAGCTTTCTTTGCCAAGTTCAGATTATTTATTCATTAATCAATTATAACAAGAAAATGAAAAAGTTTAAATTTCTTTCAATGGCCTTTATGGCTCTGATGATGGCGGCTTCTTTTGCAGCTTGCTCGAATGATGATGATGATCCTGTAGTAGAACCTGAAGTGCCGGTAGAAGACATTTCTGATTATCGTTTTGAATTGTATGTATGCCCTGTAAAACATGGTGGTATGAGCATGAACAAGAACGGTACATTCGTGAGAAGTGTAACTTCACTGAATGCTGACCAACCGATGGTGCAGTTTACAAGCAAGGGTTATGAGTTGACCAGTAAATACACCATGGAAAGTATTACAAAGGGTGAGTATCATTATCAAGTACCAGAAAAAGGTGGCGCTTTCGTTAAGTTCCGTTTTGCAGTAGATGCAAACGGTGATGAATACGTAGCAGACGAAGTAAGTGTTCCTCAAGCAGGTATGAAGGAGGTTGACGTAAATGGCGAGAAAATTACTCCGACATTCTCAGGCCGTAAATATACACATGCTTGGATTGATAATGACAAGACCTTGTTGCTTATGGGAACAAACGGTGACAAGACTTTGGTGTATTGGGTGAAGCTGAATGAAGAGAACATGCAGATTATTGACAACGGTGTATTGAACTTGACTATTCCAGAAGGTTACACAGACCTCTCTACTTCTGGTATCTTGACCTATCGTAAGGAATCAGGTGATTTGCTTTACTTCTTTATTGCCAAGAACGGTGAGGGTATCACTGATGCCGAACAATCTAAATTGTGTGTAGCAGTGATTCCAGATCCTAAGACAATGAAGGTAACCCAAATCAATGAAGTGGATGCTAATCTAGCACTTGAATCGACAGCCAGTGCATATGGTGAATTGATGCAGAACACAGTGATGTATGATGAAAATGGTAATCTCTACTTGGCAGGTCTGTTGAAGGAAAACGGCATCGAATATGGTTCTTTGTTGCGTATGAAGGCTGGTGCAACAAACTTTGATGCAAACTACAACGCTTTGCCTAATCCGGAAGGAAAGTTGCATACCATTCAATACTTAGGCAATGGAAAAGCATTGGTTTATATGCGTAACCATAAGGCAGAATTGGCAAGTGGTGTCAAACCGACTGGTATTGATGCAGTTAACAATTTCTATGCTGTTGTTGATTTGAATAGCAATACTAGAGAGCGTGTGAAGTACAATGGTACAGATTTGCCTTATTGCAGTGGCCGTTTCTCTCAACGTTCAGTTATTGTTGCCGGCAAAGCTTATATTGGTGTGGCTGATAAAGAGGCTTTGAGCGCAGGTGTATATATTTATGATATCGCTTCAGGAAAGGTAGAAGAAGGTGTCAAGTTGGAAAGCGGCTTCTGCTTCGATATCATCAGAGCTATGAAAATAGAAAAATAATTTGTAGATTAATAATCTGAATAGTGATGAAACAGGTGGCAGGTTTTTGTATAAAAAGACCTTGCCACCTTTGTCGCCTGAATTTTGTTCCTTAAAAGAAATGTTTATGAAACCACAATTTATCATTGGAGCAGCTTCTTCGGGAAGTGGAAAGACCACTTTTACCATGGGATTGTTGCGTGCCTTGGCTCATAGAGGAATGAGGGTTCAACCTTATAAATGTGGTCCGGATTATATCGATACCCAGTTTCATTCCTTGGCTTCGAAGCAAGTATCTGTCAATTTGGATACATGGCTAGCCTCGGAAGAACATGTGCGCTCTTTGTATCATTCGTATGGAAAGGACGCAGATGTTTGTACTGTAGAAGGAGTCATGGGACTTTATGACGGATACTCGGGAATGAAAGGAAGCAGTGCGGCAATGGCTGCCTTGTTGGATATTCCCGTTATTTTGTTGGTGAATGCGCGTTCTACGGCCTATTCCGTGGCTCCGCTTATCAGTGGTTTTGCTCATTTCTCACCGAATGTAAAAGTAGCCGGGGTGGTATTCAATCAAGTTTCTTCTTCATCTCATTATGATTTTTTGAAGGAAGCGTGTCGGGACATCGACATGGAATGTTTGGGATATATACCTAATACCCCTACCCTGAAAGTACCTTCCCGACATTTGGGTTTGGCTCTAGGCACACAGAAACGGATGGATGCCCAAATGAATTTAGCGGCAGAACTGATTGAAAAATATGTGGATGTAGACAGGTTGTTGGAAATAACTTCATGTCCGTTTGTAAATGGAGTAGAAGAAAATGCCCCTCATGTAACTATGACCATAGCAGTGGCCAAGGATGCCGCCTTCAATTTCGTTTATAGGGAAAATATCGCCCAACTGAACAGATTGGGAAGTGTTGTCTTCTTCAGTCCATTGAAGGGAGATGCCTTGCCGAAAGCAGATTTAGTGTATTTGCCGGGAGGTTATCCGGAATTGTATGCGCATCGATTGCAGAAACAGGAACGACTGATGAATGAATTGAAGGAATATGTAGAACAGGGGGGACGTGTATTGGCAGAATGTGGGGGGATGATTTTTCTTTGTCGGTCATTGACCAACCGTCAAGGAGACAAGACTTATCGGATGGCGGGTATCTTGCCGTTGGACTGTACGATGAAAAATGCCCGTCTGCATTTGGGTTATCGAAAAATGAACATAGCAGATGAAGAATGGCGGGGCCATGAATTTCATTACTCGGATATGGTGTGTCCGGATGCTTGTCCTTCGATAGCGGTGCTGCAAAATGCCAAAGGCATGGAGGTGAAGACACCCATCTATCGGTATAAGAATGTGATAGCCGGATATACTCATTGGTATTGGGGAGAAAAGAATATCATGGATTTGTGGAATTAACTAGGAAAGGAAAGATTGATATGAAGAGTTGGACAAAATTAAGTGTATGGATGTTGGCGCTCCTTTTGGTAGGATGCCAAGGTAAGAAGCAGCAGAAAGAAGGGGCAAAGGTAGAGGAGGCGCAAGCTTTGGTACAGGAAATAAAGCCAAAGTATGCAGAAGGCTTTCGGGTTACTTATACGGAAGAAGGATGCTTATTGGATATTCAGGATCCACAGAATAAAGGTGGGCAGTCTTTTCATTATGTATTGATACCTAGAGGAACAACTCCTAAACAAGTTTCCGATAAGTATACACCGATTGAGGTCCCTGTGCGGAGCGTGATTTGTATGACCTCCTTGCAATTGTCCAATTTCATCAAGTTGGAGGAGACGGATCGGGTAGTCGGTATTACCAGTACCCGGCATTTGTTCAACGAGGAAATGAACAGCCGATTGAAAGACGGTCGTACCCATAAGATTGGTATTGAAGGCAATTTCGACAATGAGGTGATTATGGCTGTCAATCCGGATGTCATTTTGATTTCTCCTTTTAAACGAGGAGGATATGATGCCTTGAAGGAAGTGGGTATCCCATTGATACCACATTTAGGCTACAAGGAAATGACCCCTTTGGGACAAGCCGAATGGATGAAGTTTATAGGTTTGCTGACAGGTACGGAGGAGAAGGCAAACCATCGTTTTACTGAAATAGAGAAGAAGTACAATGAACTGAAGACCCGGGCTTCTGGAGTGAAGGAACGTCCGGTAGTATTCAGTGGTGAGCTTCGGGGAGGCAACTGGTATGCAGTAGGTGGAAAGAGCTTCTTGGCCCAATTGTTCAAGGATGCCGGCGCCGATTATTTCTTGAAGGACAATGAGGAGTCGGGTGGTGTAACCCTCGATTTCGAAACTGTATACCAACAAGCGTCGGAGGCAAAGTATTGGCGGATTGTCAATAGTTATCCGGGAGCTTTCACCTACGATGTATTGAAGGAAGATGATGAACGTTATGCTGATTTCCGTGCTTTCAAGGAGAAGGGAGTGGTGTATTGCAATATGCGTGAAAAGCCGTTTTATGAAAGTATGCCCGTAGAGCCTGAACTTATCTTGGCGGATTTGATCAAAGCTTTTCATCCACAATTGTTACCGGAAGATTATCAACCTGCTTATTATGAATTGTTGAAATGAAAAAGCCGGTTACCTTATACATACTGTTGTTAGCATTATCCATTGGGGTACTGTTTCTGCTGAATCTGTTTTTAGGTTCAGTGGATATACCTTTCCGTTCCATCTGGAATATCCTCTGGGGGATGGATGAGGGAGAATCTGTCATTTGGCAGAATATCATTTGGAAATCGCGTGTGCCACAGGCGTTGACGGCCATGGTGGCCGGGGCCGGATTGGCGGTAAGTGGCTTACAGATGCAGACCGTATTCCGTAATCCGTTGGCTGGGCCTTCGGTATTGGGTATCAGTTCGGGCGCCAGTTTAGGAGTCGCTTTTGTGGTCTTATTATCGGGCAGTATCGGAGGGATAGCTTTGAGCCGATTGGGATTCATGGGTGAAATAGCTTTGACGATGGCTGCCATTATCGGTGCGTTGTCTATCATGTCATTGATTGTTTATGTATCGCAAAAGGTACATGGAAATGTAACTTTGCTCATTATTGGGGTGATGATAGGTTATGTGGCGAATGCGGTGATTGGAGTCTTGAAATTCTTCAGTGTAGAAGAAGATATCCGGGCGTATGTCATTTGGGGTTTGGGTAGTTTTGCCCGTGTGTCTGGTAATCAGATGATGGTATTTGTCTGTATCATGGCTGTCTTGTTGCCTTTGTCCTTCCTGTTGATAAAGACCTTGAACCTATTGTTGCTGGGCGATGCCTATGCCAGGAATTTGGGCTTGAACATCAAGCGTGCCCGTCTGCAAGTCATTGCGTGTTCGGGTGTGTTGGTGGCTATTGTTACGGCTTATTGTGGCCCTATCACTTTCTTGGGCTTGGCGGTACCTCATTTGTGCAGAGGAATCTTTCGGACTTCCGATCATCGGATATTGATGCCTGCTTCTTTATTGGCTGGAGCGGCATTGGCATTGCTTTGCAATTTGATTGCCCGAATGCCGGGATTCGAGGGGGCTTTGCCTGTTAATTCAGTAACGGCTTTAGTCGGTGCACCGGTGGTCGTTTCGGTGCTGTTCAAGAAACGACGCAATGATATGAGTGAATGATGAAAGAAGAAACTATCAGCATACAGGGCTTGTCTATCGGCTATATCCATAAAAAGGAAACCAAGGTGATAGCCAAGGATATGGATGCTACGATTTGTAGTGGTGAACTGACTTGCTTGTTGGGAGCCAATGGAGCCGGGAAATCTACGTTGTTGAGAACGCTTTCCGCGTTTTTGAAACCGCTCAGTGGTGACATTTGGATACAAGGTAGGCGGTTATCGGATTACCGGGATAAGGAATTGGCTACCGTCATCGGAGTGGTGTTGACGGAGAAATGCCAGTTGCGCAATATGACGGTGACCGAATTGGTAGGAATGGGGCGTAGTCCGTATACAGGCTTTTGGGGAACTTTATCCCAAAATGACCGTCGGATAGTGGAGGATGCCATTGCATTGGTGCGCATAGAGGACTTGAAGGAACGGATGGTGCATACTTTGAGTGACGGTGAACGGCAAAAAGTGATGATTGCGAAAGCCTTGGCACAAGAAACTCCGGTCATCTTCTTGGATGAGCCGACGGCTTTCCTGGATTATCCGAGCAAGGTGGAAATCCTGCATTTGCTTCATCGGTTGTCCAGAGAAATGAATAAGACGATCTTTCTTTCTACCCATGATTTGGAATTGGCCTTGCAGATAGCCGATCAGCTATGGCTGATGGATAGAAAAAAGGGGGTGATGACCGGTACTCCGGAAGATTTGGCGCTGGACGGAAGTCTAGAGAATTTCTTCCGTCATCGGAAAGGTATCGCGTTCGAAAAGTCCACGGGCTTGTATCGCATCGACCATCAGTTTCATCGGAGTGTACGTCTGAAAGGAATATCCGAAAGATACACCATGGTACAGAAGGCTTTGCGTAGAAATGGTATTGATGCTTCTATGGATGTTGATTCTTTGGTATCGATAGAAATTGATGAGGAAAAGAAACTCTATATTCTTCGTGACGGTGATAAAGAATATCGGGTTGGAACAATTAAGGAATTATTGACTGTGTTAATCGAATAATCATAATAATAAAAGAATATATGGGAACACCACGTTTGATAGTAGCCGGTATTGGTCCCGGCTCGGCATGCGACATCACGCCTGCGGTGATACAAGCCGTGAAAGAAAGTGATGTGGTGATAGGATATAAATATTATTTCCAGTTTATCACTCCTTACCTGAATGCGGGATGTGAGTGTATAGATACGGGAATGAAAAGAGAAAAAGCCCGTGCCTTGCAAGCCTTTGAACAAGCGGAGCAAGGAAAGACGGTTTGTATCATCAGTTCGGGTGATGCCGGTATTTATGGCATGGCACCACTTATTTATGAGATGAAACGGGAACGTAACAGCGCAATAGAGATTGAAGTGCTTCCGGGAATCAGTGCATTCCAGAAGGCGGCTTCGCTCTTAGGGGCACCTATCGGTCATGATTTCTGTATCATTTCGCTTTCTGATTTGATGACGCCTTGGGAAAAGATAGAAAAGCGGATTCAGGCAGCTGCATCGGCTGATTTTATTACGGCTGTCTATAATCCGAAAAGTGAAGGACGCTACTGGCAGCTCTATCGGTTGAAGGAAATTTTCTTGCAGGAACGGAATCCTCATACACCGGTCGGCTTTGTCAGACAGGCAGGACGGGAGGAAGAATCGGTACATGTTACTACTTTGGAAGCATTTAATCCGGAAGATGTGGACATGTTTACCATCGTTCTGCTGGGTAATTCGCAAACCTATCTTTATCAGGATAAGATGATTACTCCACGTGGTTATTATCGGGAAGAAGCGCAGGATGAGGCGAAAGGGGTAGGACAAGAAATCATGATTCATAGTTTCCGGACCATTGAGAAGGAATTGAAATATCCCGATATCCCTTTGGGAAAGAAATGGGCGTTGCTCCATGCCATCCATACGACGGCCGATTTTGAGATGGAACGAATCGTTCGGGTAGATGAAGGGGCGGTAGAAACATGGCATGCGTCTTTTAAGAAAGGACAGATAAAAACAATCATTACCGATGTGACGATGGCTGCGTCCGGTATCCGGAAAGGAGCTTTGCAGCGATTGGGAGTTGAGGTGAAATGTTATTTGTCCGATGAAAGGGCTGTGGCATTGGCCAAAGAGAAAAACATCACCCGCACACAGGCAGGCATCCGGCTAGCGGTACAGGAGCATCCCGATGCGCTCTATGTGTTTGGCAATGCACCTACTGCTTTAATGGAACTTTGCGATTTGATGAAGAAGGAAAAGGCACGACCGGCAGGTGTCATTGCTGCACCGGTAGGTTTTGTGCATGTATGTGAAAGCAAGCACATGGTAAAGCCTTTTCCTGTTCCCAAGATCATTGTGGAAGGAAGAAAGGGTGGAAGCAACTTGGCAGCTACGCTGGTCAATGCGATATTAACTTTTGATGATGCAGAACATTTAAAACCGGGTAGAGATGTCTGAACAACGATTTCATGTCATAGGCATGACAGATGACCAAAGTGGTACATTCTCGGCAGAAATACTTCAATTGATGGGTCGGGGAAAGGTGTTTTCTGGTGGCAAGAGGCATCATGAAATCGTGGCTAGTCTGCTTCCCGAAGATGCTGTTTGGATAGATATTACAGTGCCTTTGGATAAAGTTTTCAGCCAATATGAGGCGTATGCTGAAATTATCGTATTTGCGTCGGGCGATCCCTTGTTCTTTGGATTTGCCAATACGTTGAAGAAACGCTTACCCAATGCATGGATGAGGGTATATCCTACTTTCAATTCCTTGCAGACGTTGGCTCATCGGTTGGTGTTGCCTTATCACGACATGCGGACTGTTTCGTTGACAGGTCGTCCGTGGCAAAATCTGGATGAAGCCCTTATTCGGGGTGATAAGTTGATAGGAGCATTGACAGACCGTGAAAAGACTCCTTCCCGAATCGCTGCAAGAATTTTGGAATATGGATATGACAACTATCGCATGACTGTCGGTGTACACCTGGGCAACAAGCAGGCGGAAGAAGTGCATACGTTGCCTTTGGACGAAGTGATAGGTCGGGAGTTCGGATTTCCTAATTGTCTGATATTGGAGCAGACCTATCAACGTGAACGTTTGTTCGGCATACCGGAATCTTCTTTCCATTTATTGGATGGTCGGGAGAAGATGATAACCAAAAGCCCTATCCGTCTGCAGGCTTTAAGTATGTTGGATTTGCATCAGAAACATACTTTTTGGGATATCGGTTTTTGTACAGGTTCTGTGTCCATCGAAGCTAAGTTGCAGTTCCCTCATTTGCAGATTCATGCCTTTGAGTGTAGACCGGAAGGAGAGACTTTGATAAACTTGAATACAAGAAAGTTTGGCACTCCGGGTATTGAATACTATATAGGTGATTTTATGGAACTGGATCTATCCGATTTGCCGGCTCCTGATGCTGTTTTCATTGGCGGTCATGGAGGCAAATTGACAGAAATGTTGCAGAAAATAGACCGTTATTTATTACCGGGAGGGTGCATTGTTTTTAACTCGGTTAGTGAAAATAGCTTGCATCTTTTTCGGGAAGGTATAGAGGCAATAGATCGTCGTATAGACAATGAAATAGGTATAACTGTGGATTCATATAATCCCATAACAATCATAAAAGCGATATGAAAGTAATTATTACCATATCCGAATCAGCCTTGCCGATAGCAAGAACGATTCAAAGAGAGTGGATGGATGCTGGAATCATCCGAATGTCGGACAGCTCTTTTCTTTCCGAACATTGGAAGGAATTGGAGTGTGTGATTTTTGTCGGTGCATTGGGCATTTGTGTCCGCACGATAGCTCCTTTATTGGAGGATAAGTATACAGACCCGGCTGTGGTATGTGTAGACAGTACGGGCAGATACATTATTCCTGTAGTGTCCGGACATATCGGAGGAGCCAATGAATATAGTAAGCGGATAGCTGCAATTCTGGGTGGGGAGGCTGTCATTACCACTCAAAGTGATAATCTGGGTTTGTGGGCTTTGGATACATTGGCTAAAACATACGGATGGCAGACGGATGCCGACCATACCCGGATGAATCTGTTCGTCTACCAATTTGTGGAAAAGAAGCCGACGGCTTTATTGTTGGAGATAAGGGATGAAGGAACCGATTATCTGGAGCGGACCAAGCCGGAGCATGTCAAGGTGTTCTATCATTTGGAAGATATACCGCAAGACGAATTTGAGTTGATTATTTCGGTTACTTATCGGGCTTATCCGTTGGAAGCATTCCACAAACCACATCTGTGTTTCTATGCTCCTGTGCTTCATTTGGGATTTGGTTGTCGCAGGCAATGTTGTCCGGATGGTATTGTCGGATATATGTATCAGTCGATGCTGGATAAGGGAATCCATCCATTGGCTTTGGCTTCCATCAGTTCCATTGAATTGAAGAAGGATGAACCTTTGTGGCAAGAGTTCATGAAGCAAGGAAATTCTTTGGAGAGCCATATCTATTCGGTGGATGATTTGCGGCCTATCCAGGTTCCCAATCCTTCAGAAAAAGCATTCGCAGTGACAGGCGTTTATGGAGTAGCCGAAGCTTGTGCCTTGAAAAGCAGTCAAGAGGGCATGATGCTGATTGAAAAACAGAAGGGGCTGTTGGTGGAAGGAAACCATTTTACCTTTGCTGTATGTTTGGATAGAAAAGCATGTCGCGAAGGCCATATCGAAATTGTAGGTGCAGGTCCGGGTGATCCGGAACTTGTTTCTGTTCGTGGCAAGCATTTTCTTCAGCAAGCCGATTTGATTCTTTATGCAGGTAGTTTGGTTCCTGTAGAGTTGACTCATTATGCCAAGCAGGGTGCCGTAGTCCGTAGTTCGGCTTCCATGACGCTGGAAGAACAATTCGCGCTGATGAAGGAGTTTTATGATAGAGGTCTATTGGTTGTTCGTCTTCACACAGGCGACCCATGTATCTATGGTGCCATTCAGGAACAAATGGCTTTCTTTGACCAATATCGGATGAGTTATCATATCACTCCGGGCATCTCATCTTTCCAAGCGGCAGCTGCTGCCCTTCGTTCACAATTTACGATACCGGAGAAAGTGCAGACCATCATCTTGACACGGGGCGAAGGACGTACACCGATGCCCGAAAAGGAACAGTTGCATCAATTGGCACAATCTCAAAGTACCATGTGTATTTATCTGAGTGCTGGTATTGTAGAGCAAGTGCAGAAGGAATTGTTGGAGGCTTATCCTCCCGAAACCCCCGTGGCGGCATGTTATAAACTGACTTGGAAAGAGGAACGGATTTATAGAGGACAATTGAAGGATTTGGCTAAGATAGTCCGTGAAAACAATCTGACTTTGACCACTCTTTTGGTGGTTGGAGAGGCTATTGATAACCGCCAAGGATTGTCACGCTTGTATTCTCATCAATTCAAACATTTGTTCCGATCATGATATTGATATTGGGAGGTACTACAGAAGGACGGTTGGCTGTAAAGGTGGCGGATGAAGCCGGTTCACCTTACTATTATTCCACAAGAGGGATTCAACAAGAAATTGCTTGTAGGAATGGGATTCACTTGACGGGTGGTATGGATGTAGAAGCTATGACCAGCTTCTGCATTCATCATCAGATACGTTTGTTGGTGGATGCGGCCCATCCGTTTGCTGTAGGACTTCATCAAACGGTTTATGAGACGGCCATACGTTTGAATTTACCCGTTGTCCGGGTGGAGCGTTCTTATCCCGAACGGGCTACCGATATTGTGTGGTGTGAGGATTATGAGGATGCTGTTCGTCAGCTGGAGAAAGACCGGATTCATTCTTTATTGTCATTGACTGGTGTACAGACTATCGGGAAACTTCGTGGTTACTGGGTGAAACATCCTTGTTGGTTCCGCATCTTGAAGCGCGATGAATCGTTGGCATTGGCACGTAGTCAAGGTTTTGATGAACAACGTATCGTCTATTATCAGGCTGAGGATGAAGAAAGCCTGTTGAAACGTCTCACTCCCCAAGCCATTTTGACGAAAGAGAGTGGCGAAACGGGAGGTTTCCAACAGAAAATAGATGCCGCACGGATGTTGGGCATTCCGGTCTATGTGGTTAAACGTCCTTCGTTACCCGATTCTTTTATGAATGTAACGGGAGAATATGGATTGAGAAAGCAGATAGAAAAATGGGTGCCAGGTTTCTATCCCTTGCGAAGTGGATATACGACAGGAGCTTGTGCGACGGCTGCCAGTAAAGCGGCTTTATTGGGATTGTTGGGACGAGATATACCCTCTCTGATTCCGATTCGTTTTCCCAATGGAGAAACGTTATCACTACCTGTTGTAGATGTACAATTGGGCGAAGAATCTGTTTCGGCAATCGTTGTGAAGGATGCTGGGGATGACCCGGATGTAACCCATGGACATCGGATTGTTTCGACCATCCGTTTCAGTTCTCATCCTGGCATCCATTTCTTACAAGGTGAGGGCGTGGGTAAAGTAACTTTACCTGGACTAGGATTGGAAATAGGAGAACCGGCCATTAATAAAGTGCCTAGACAAATGATGGAACAAGAATTGTCTGCTCTCTATCAAGGAGGCTTGGATGTAACCATATCCGTCCCTGATGGTCGTGAATTGGCCAAACGTACTTTTAATCCCAAATTGGGTATTGTAGATGGTATCTCGATTATCGGAACTTCGGGGATTGTACGTCCGTTCTCATCCGAAGCATTTGTTGAGGCTATCCGTCGCGAGATAGAGGTTGCCCAAGCATTGGGATGTACACACTTGGTAATTAATTCAGGAGCTAAGAGTGAACGTTATTTAAAGATTGAGTTTCCTGATTTGTTACCACAAGCATTTGTACACTTTGGAAACTTTATCGGAGAGACGCTGCGGATTGCAGATGAGTTGCATATTCCAGAGGTGACTATGGGAATCATGATCGGAAAAGCGGTTAAACTGGCTGAAGGATTTTTGGATACTCATAGCAAGAAAGTGGTCATGAATAAAGCGTTCTTAAAGCAGTTGGCGATCAAATCCGGGTGTTCACAAGAAGCTCTTGCTTTGATTGAAAACTTGACATTGGCGAGAGAATTATGGGAACATTTGTCTGAGGCGGATGCCTGTTTGTTTTTTACAGAGTTATTGGATAATTGCTATGCTCACTGTCGCCCGCTTATATCTGATGGAAAATTGACCATCTTATTGATAGATGAAGAAGGACACATTTTTAATTGGAAGGAAAGATGAAACGTATTTATACAAGAACCGGCGATAAAGGTATGACTCGTATTCATGGTGGTGAAAGAGTTCCTAAAGATGATATTCGGATTGAGGCCAACGGGTGTTTGGATGAATTGAATACCGTGATTGGCATGGTACGTGCCTTATTGCCGATAGAACATGATTGGCAGTTGTTTTTGCATACTACTCAACGAAATTTGATGTCGGTGATGAGTCATGTAGCTACTCCTTCTGCCATTCGTGACCAGAATCCGAATATATTGCCGGAAGGAATGGTGGCCGACTGTGAACAGATGATAGATGCATTGACGGTACAGATGGACGATGACGGTTATTTTATCTTACCGGGAGGAACGTTGGTTTCTTCCCAGCTTCATTGGGCACGTGTGGTATGCCGGCGTGCAGAAAGAAGGTTATGGACTTTGCATCGGAAGGATGAAATCCCCGAATTGATACTTTCCTATATGAACCGATTGTCTGATTTGTTCTTCATCATGGCCAGATTTGAGATGCATCAACAGCAATGGCCGGAAGAACGTTGGCAGGCTTTTACTTATAAACGAAAGAACAGACTATGAAAAAACTACACCCTATCATGTTTGCCGGCACGGGCAGTGATGTAGGCAAGAGTATTATTGCGGCTGCTTTTTGCCGTATATTTAAGCAGGACGGTTATTGTCCAGCTCCTTTTAAGGCGCAGAACATGGCGCTTAATTCGTATGCTACTCCCGAAGGATTGGAAATCGGTCGGGCACAAGCGGTGCAGGCAGAAGCTGCAGGTGTGCCTTGCCATACAGACATGAATCCGCTATTACTCAAACCTCAGAGCGATCATACTTCGCAAGTGGTACTTCATGGCAAGCCAATCGGTAATCGACCTGCCTACGATTATTTCCGAAAAGAAGGTAGAGAGGACTTGAGAAAAGAAGTGTATGCAGCTTTTGATCGTCTTTCTGCACGGTATAATCCCGTAGTCATGGAAGGAGCCGGTAGCTTGGCCGAAATAAATCTCCGTGAAACGGATTTGGTGAATATGCCTATGGCGATTCATGCAGGGGCGGATGTCATTTTGGTTGGGGATATTGACCGTGGTGGAGTATTTGCCAGTGTGTATGGTTCGCTGATGTTGCTTACTCCCGAAGAAAGAAAGCATGTAAAAGGTATCCTTATCAATAAATTCAGAGGAGATATCCGCTTGTTTGAGCCAGGCATAAAGATGTTGGAAGAACTTTGTGGTATACCCGTTTTGGGTGTTGTACCTTATTACAAGGATATCCACATAGAGGAAGAAGATTCGGTGTCACTTGCCATGAAGTCAGTCCATGCCATGCAGGGCAAGGTGAATGTGGCGGTGGTATTGCTTCGTCATCTCAGTAATTTCACTGATTTCAATGTTTTGGAACGCGATCCGCGTGTACACTTGTTTTATACCAACAATGTCGATGAATTGGAAAAAGCAGATATTATACTATTGCCGGGAAGCAAGAGTACCTTGGATGACCTTTATGAACTGCGTCGCAATGGAGTGGCAGGGGCCATTGTCCGGGCACGTCGTCGGGGAGCGACCATCATGGGGATTTGTGGAGGTTATCAGATGATGGGGCAGCAGATATTAGACCCCGAACATGTGGAAGGAGATTTGGAAGCCTTACCGGGATTGGGACTGCTCCCTATGGTAACACGAATGAGCGGAGAGAAAGTTACCCGACAAATCAAGTTTACACTATCCGGAAGTTCTTCGGATAGGATGGATGGTTATGAGATTCACATGGGCGTGACCACTCCGGTAGAAGGTGAAACTGTCTGTCCGTTGAATAGATTGGAAGATGGAAGTATGGATGGTTGTAGGGTGGATGAAAAGTGTATGGGTACGTATATACATGGTATCCTGGACAATGCTTCGTTCATTGAATTTCTTTTGAAACCCTACGCACATCGGTTGACGGAAGAAGCGGAGACATTCAATTATCAAACTTATAAAGAACAACAATACGACAAGTTGGCCGACCATGTGCGTGCACATGTTAATATCCCACTTGTTTATCAAATATTGACAGAAGACTATGATTAAAGGACACGGAGACGATGCATATCAATATGCTTGTCGCATCACTTCGAATTTCAGTTCGAATGTATTTGGGAGAGCCGATTTGAGTGGATTGAAGAACCACCTTTGCCATTGTATGGATGAAATAGGCAGTTATCCTGAGCCCGAACCTTATACGTTGGAAGCCCGTTTGGCCGTCCGTTATCAGTTGGATAAGGGTGAAGTGTGTGTAACGAATGGCGCAACGGAGGCTATCTATCTCATTGCTCAAACCTTTCGGGGGACGAATACGGCCATTCTTCAACCCACTTTCAGTGAGTATGCCGATGCTTGCCGGATGCATGGACACCGGGTAGCGTCCCTTTTCCAATTGCCGGGCGAAGGGGAGGGCTATCGTCTTCCTTCGGATATCCGGATGTTTTGGCTTTGTAATCCCAATAATCCTACGGGTGGAGTCGTAGAGAAATGCGAGTTGGCTAAACTGATAGAGAAGAATCCTCAGGTTTGTTTCGTGATAGACCAGTCTTATGAGTTCTTCACGTTGAGACCCTTGTTTACTGCCTCCGAAGCCGTTTTATATCCCAATGTATTGTTGCTTCATTCCATGACCAAACGTTATGCCATGCCTGGTTTACGATTGGGATATGTGACAGGAAATGTTGCGTTGTTGAATCGTTTGCGTTCCAACCGGATGCCCTGGTCGGTTAATCAGATGGCCATTCAAGCCGGATTCTACTTGTTAGATCATCCTCATGAAGCACCCGTCGATTTGGTCGCTTATTTGAATGAAGCCAATCGCTTACGTGAAAAGTTACAGGTATTGGGAATGGTGGATGTATGGCACACCGAAACGCATTACATGTTGGCTTGTTTGCGCTTCGGCAAGGTTTCGGCATTAAAAGAATATTTGGCCAAGGAACATGGTATTCTGATACGTGATGCTTCGAATTTTGAAGGGTTGGACGAACGATTTTTCCGTATGGCTACCCAAACACCGGAAGAGAACGACCGGTTGGTGAATGCAATAAGTAAATGGATGGAGGAATCATAAACAATGATGCAGATAATGGATATACTTCCTTTCGTGTTGGCTTGGGGATTGGACCTTTGGTTAGGCGACCCCATACAATTACCGCACCCGGTTGTCGGTTTCGGCAAGCTGATTGCAAAAGGTGAGCGCGTTTGGAATAAAGGAAAAGGACGCTTATGGAAAGGAGCCTTGATGGCTATCATTCTTGTAGTGGCTACTTTGGTGGTATCGGATTGTTTGTTAGGTATCTTGCCTGGAGTACTACATACACTTGTCAGTGCACTGTTGATATTCTATTGTATGGCGGGTACTACTTTGATTCGTGAGGTACGTGAAGTATTTAGAGCGGTAGACCGTTCTTTGGAAGAAGGAAGAGTACAGGTGGCTCGTATTGTAGGACGCGATACTTCCGAACTTTCTGCTCAAGAAGTACGTACAGCAGCTTTGGAAACTTTGGCTGAGAACCTGAGTGATGGGGTGATTGCTCCTTTGTTCTGGTATGCGTTACTGGGTGTACCCGGTATGTTGGCGTACAAGATGGTAAACACCATGGATTCCATGATAGGCTATCGTAATGAACGATACAAGGATTTTGGTTGCTTTGCAGCCCGATTGGACGATGTGGCCAATTATCTTCCTGCGCGGATAACAGCTATTCTCATGGTATTTGCTTCGGGGAAATGGTCTTTATTCAAATTTGTGTGGAAGTATGGCAATCAACATGCCAGTCCTAATTCGGGTTATCCCGAAGCTGCTTTAGCTGGTATATTGAATTGCCGTTTCGGTGGCCCTCACCATTATTTCGGTCAAGAAGTGTGGAAACCATTTATTGGATCTAACGAACGCTTATTGAATACTCGTGATATGCAAGTGGCTATCCGTATTAATCGGTTGGCAGAGGTGATGATGGTGGTTATTGTGCTGTTTCTATTTTTATGCTGATTATTCCTCCATAAGGAGTTGTGGATTTGAAAGCATCTTCCAGATTCAGCAATCCTGCATAGATTTGAGCACAAATCAGTACGCCTCCATGAGTGAATACGGCCACTCTATGAAATGGTTTGGTTCTTAGTTCTTCAAAAAAGAGGGCGACTCGTTCGTATTGCATGGCGAATGATTCGCCTCCGGTGACTACTACATTTAAATAATCATCAAACCATTCTTGTAGTCTGGGGTCGGTGATATGGTCGTAATTCTGCATTTCCCAAGTTCCGAAGTTGAGTTCCAGTATTCGTGTATCCCGGTTAGCGTTGGGGTATCCACAGAATTCGGCTAATCGGGTACATCGGCTAAGGGGACTTGTGTACACACAGTCAAAGTGCCCGTACGCTTTCAGTTTCTCCTTAGTGATGAGCGCCTCTTCTTCAAACGTTGGTTTCAGAGGTACATCGGTTTGTCCGTAGCAAGTGCCCGGAGGCACATCGACTGAAGTATGGCGAATGAGAATGATTTCCATAGATTACAAAAGAATTATAGCGGTGAGATAAAAAGTCAATTCACAAAGCAGGAAAGTCGCACCACAGCAATCGCCTGTATAGCCTTGTATTCGTCGTTTCATTAGTCGGATAAGAAAGAAGAGAACAAGGCTGGAGGTGATTAGTGCTATCCATAAGTGGAAAGGGAGAAATATCAGGAAAGGGATAGTTCCTCCTAATATACCAATGGATATTTCACGTAGATTCATCCGGTGGTATACCACTTTGGCCTTACTATCTTCTTCTTTTCGGGCATAAGGTAGGAAGTTGATGAGTTGTGATGCACAAAGCTTACCCCAACAATCGCCACAAATAATCAATGTACATAGCAACGGAAGGGGGAGATGACGCATCTCTAGCATGAGTGAAAAATAGATAATCAAGCTGATGACGCCATAAGTACCGATGTGCGAATCTTTCATGATGGCAAGTGTACGCTCACGGGTCGTTCCTCCACCGAATCCATCGAAAAAGTCGGCCAATCCGTCTTCATGCAGACATCCCGTGGCAAATAATCGGGTAATAATGGCCAATATCCATGCCAAGGATATAGGCATGAATTGGGCACATGTCCATAGGACAATAACCATTATCCCTCCAGTTAGCCATCCCACCCATGGCCAATAGGGGACCACATGCTTGAAGCATTCCGAAGGTACTTCTTTCAAACGCCAAAAGGGGAGGCGAGTGAAGAATATGAAAGCTGCCAATAAATTCATCACTTAGAAGTATTTGGTTACCGAAGCTCCGATGAAGCTGTCCATTTCATTGATCATACGTATGGCAGAATCCAATATTGGGTAAGCACAGATGGCACCTGTTCCTTCGCCCAATCTCAATCCCAAATTTAAGAGAGGTTTGGCTCCTAATGTATCAAGCACCAAGCGATGTCCTGATTCATCTCCACAATGTCCGAATACGGCATACGCCAACACTTCCGGATAGAGTTTGCTAGCAGCCAAGATACAATTGGTCATGATGAAACCGTCTACTAGAATAATCATTTTAAGCTCAGCTGCTTGTAGCATGGCACCTATGGCCATAACCATTTCATATCCACCAAAATGGCGGATGATTTCGAGAGGTGAATCGTCACCTGAATAATTATCTAATGCTTGTTTCAGTATTTTGTATTTATGTCGGATACCTTCGTTGTTCAGTCCGCTTCCTGCACCTACACATTGTTGTAACGGGATGTTGGTGAAGCATGTCATCCAGAGTGAAGAAGCCGATGTGTTTCCGATACCCATTTCTCCGAAACTTAATACATTGCTTCCTTCTTCATGGCATATACGGACGATTTCTGCTCCTCGCTCGATACAGAGGTTCATTTCTTCTTCGGTCATAGCCGGTTCGTGTAGAAAATTACGGCTTCCTTTCCTTATTTTATATGGGTAAATCCCTCTATCGGTCGGAAGGTCATAATCTACACCTGCATCCACCACTTTCAGTTTGAATCCGTGTTGTCTGCATAAGAAGTTTACTCCTCCATTGCCTTGGGTAAAGTGGATAGTCTGTTGCCAAGTCACTTCTCTAGGGGATACACTTACTCCTTCGGCTTCAATGCCATGGTCGGCACAAAAGATAATGTTTTGCGGACAGCATAGAGACGGAGATAATGTCTGTTGAATCATCCCTGCTTGTAGTGCCAACTCCTCCAAAGTTCCCAAAGAACCTTTGGGCTTGGTAAGGTTGTTGATTTTTTCTGTGATTGCAGTACGGATTTGTTCATTTGGTAAGGTAATATGAAATGTTTTCATGCTATACGTTCTTTAATTTTCATTGGAATACCGCAAACCATCCAGATTACGTCATCGGCTTTTGCGGCGATATATTGATTCATCCATCCTTGCAGGTCGGCAAATTTGCGTTGGAGTTCATTTTCAGATGTTCCTCCTAGACCTATTTCATTGGTCACGAAGATGAAGGTCGATTCTTGGTCAGTAAATCGGTCGAATTCTTTTTTTACTTTTTCCAAAGATTCTAGCACATTCCCTTCGTTTTCGAAGAAATAATTGGTACACCATAAAGTGACGCAATCGATTAATACAACACGTCCTTCTATTGTGTGCTTGCTTAGTTCTTTCTCTTCTTCAATGTTGGTCCATTCCGGTCCTCTTGCTTGTTGATGACGGATGACCCGTTGGCGGAATTCTTCATCCCACACACGAGCCGTTGCCATATAAATGGGATTTGTGGAGAGGCTTAAAGCCAGTTTTTCGGCATACGAACTTTTCCCAGAACGTACACCTCCTGTAATGAGTATGATTCGTTTCATAATTCTATAATACCTCCTTTCAGAGATGCTTGCACATCGATAATCCGTTGGTTACGGCTTCCTCGGAAAGGGAGCGATAAATCTCTTTCAGTCCATATGAAAGGACTGTCTACCAGTACATCGCACCATTCCAATAAGGCTTTTCGCTGGGGATGATGAATTAAGTCTTCGAAGCGATAGCCCGTGTAGCACCAAATGGTCTTATCGGTGTTTTCTTTTATCATACGGGCAAGGGTAGTGAAACCTTCGGGGTGAAGCATAGGGTCGCCTCCTGTGAAGGTCACGTTCATGTCCGCTTCTTGGATGAGGCGGAATAGTTCTTCGACACTTTTTTCTTCACCTCCGTTCTCATCCCACGATTGGGGGTTATGACATCCCGGACATTGGTTTTCGCACCCAGCACAATAAAGCGAGGTGCGGAGACCGATGCCATCGACGGATGTCCCGTATTTTATGGATAGGATACGGATGTTATTGGTGGATGACTCTATCATTTAACTCTGCTAATTTGGATTGGTTCCAACGTTCGGTGGTTCCTACTAGATAACCAGTGATACGCTGGAGTTTGTCGATATTTTCACTTCCACATTTCGGACAAGCGGCAAGGTTTTCTTGTGCATCCTCGTATCCACAATTCATACATCGGTTGCGGTTGTGGTTCACTGAACAATAGCCTATGTTATGCTTGTCCATCAGATCCACAATGTCCATGATAGCTTGTGGGTTGTGAGTAGCATCACCATCTATTTCGATATAGAAGATGTGTCCACCTCTAGTTAGTTCATGATAGGGGGCCTCCACTTCTGCCTTGTGTTTGGGTGAACAGTGGTAGTATACCGGTACATGATTGGAATTGGTATAATAAATCTTGTCTGTAATCCCTTTTATTTCGCCGAAATTCTTCCGGTCGATGCGTGTGAATTTACCCGATAATCCCTCGGCTGGTGTGGCCAATACACTGAAGTTATGGTGATAGCGTTCGGAGAATTCATTGGCTCGATCATGCATATAGGTTACGATACGCAATCCTAAAGCCTGTGATTCTTTGCTCTCTCCATGATGCTTGCCTGTTAAGGCGATAAGACATTCTGCTAAGCCTATGAAACCAATACCCAATGTTCCTTGGTTAATGACATTTCCTATCATGTCGTTGGGCGCTAACGTCTCGCAACCTACCCATAAGGAGGACATTAATAGTGGGAATTGTTTGCGGAGAGCCGTCTTTTGGAAATCATAGCGCTCGCACAATTGTTTGGCTGTGATTTCGAGCAGTTCGTCAAGTTTGGAGAAGAAGTGTTCGATACGCTGGTTTTGGTCAGCAATGTTCATGCATTCTATGGCCAATCGTACGATATTGATGGTAGAAAAAGAGAGATTTCCACGGGCAATAGATGTCTTTTCACCGAATCGGTTTTCGAATACACGGGTACGGCATCCCATGGTTGCTACTTCGTATAGATAGCGTTTCGGGTCGTTTTCGTTCCATTTTTCATGTTGGTTATAAGTGGCATCGAGATTTACGAAGTTCGGGAAGAAACGGCGGGCAGCCACTTTGCATGCCAGCAAGTAGAGGTCGTGGTTCTTGTCTTCTGGGAGATAACTTACACCACGCTTCTTCTTCCAAATCTGAATTGGGAAGATCGCAGTAGAACCATTTCCTACACCTTCGTTGGTAGAAATCAGTAATTCACGGATGATGCATCGTCCTTCGGGAGAGGTATCTGTTCCATAATTGATAGAAGAGAATACCACTTGATTGCCACCACGGGAATGAATGGTATTCATGTTATGGATAAAGGCTTCCATGGATTGATGTACACGGTTCACTGTTCGGTTGATGGCATGCTGTTTCATACGCTCATCGCCTTGCATGAAAAGTAAATCTTTCACGAGGTAATCTTCAATGGGTGTATCGTACAGATGCTTCAAGTCTATGCCCGTGAGTTTTTCGATGTTCTTCACTTCCTCGATGTAGCTCTTGCGTACATAGGGGGCCAGGTAGAAATCGAATGCAGGGATAGCTTGCCCGCCATGCATTTCATTCTGTACGGTCTCCATGGAAATGCAAGCCATAATGGAAGCCGTTTCGATACGCTTAGTGGGGCGTGATTCGCCGTGTCCTGCCATGAATCCGTTTTCTAAGATCTTGTCGAGCGGATGCTGGATACAGGTGAGAGATTTGGTCGGATAATAATCCTTGTCATGGATATGCAAGTAATTATTGCGCACAGCCCAAAGCGTTTTTTCGGACAATAGATAGTCATCTACGAACGGTTTAGTGGTTTCCGATGAGAATTTCATCATCATTCCTGCCGGTGTATCGGCATTCATGTTGGCATTTTCACGTGTTACATCGTTTGATTTGGCGTCAACTATTTCCAAGAACATTTCTCGTGTTTTTGCTTTTCGAGCAATGCTTCGCTTGTCACGGTAAGCAATATAGCTCTTGGCAACTTCTTTTCGTGGAGATTTCATCAGTTCAAACTCAACCATATCTTGAATCTCCTCTACCGAAGATTGTTCCTTTCCCCGGATTTCGATACGGTCTACTATTTTATAGACGAGTACTTCGTCTTCGCCGTTTTCGGTTGTCAACATAGCCTTGCGGATAGCTGCGGCAATTTTCTCTCGGTTGAACCCTACGATTCTACCGTCACGTTTTACAACTGTCAGTATCATATGTTTTAATTTAAGAAAACAATTAAAATGATACTTTACGAGATAGCGGACAATGAATCTCAAGAATATAAGAAAGACTTCATCCACGATACTTTTTCTCCCGAAAGCATCACGTTGGCAGTTAGAGGCAGGTCTTCTGACTTGTTTCCTTCGTGCGGCCTTCCCACCTTATAGGCAGTGACCGAAAGATGGCACGAAGTTTGTTTGAAACTTACAGCTACGGGTATAGTCCCGGATTCTCACCGGATTCCCTTTTCACTCGATAACGGCGTTGCCGATACCGAACACCTAAAACTGAGTGCAATATTAGTGAAAAAGTAGGAATTCTGAAATAATTTAGATAAAAAAGTATGTTGTCTATATAATTTATACTTCATAAATTTACTATCGGCACTTCAACTGCTTGTCAATCAGTATGGAGTGCCGATAGTGTAAAAGTGAAGATAACTTTATTTCTTTTTCACAAAATACTCATTGAATACAATCCCTGCCACAATCAGCGCTAGCCCAATATAAGTAGTAATCACAATCGGTTCCTGAAGTACCATCGCAATAAAGAACAGCGAAAGGAAAGGAGAAAGATAACAAAGTTGGTTGATCAGTGCCGGATTGGTCGTGATGCGCATGGCAATACCGAAACAAATGAACGGAATAGCCATTTCGAAACCGCCTACATACATGCCTGCCAATAAACCATTGAGGTTGGGGATGCTGAAACCGAAGAAGGGAATACAGACAATTAGATAAAGACTGCCGCATAAAAAACTCCCGAACAAAGACACAATGGCATCGATAGAATGTTTGAACTTATTATTTACCATCCAATAACCTGCCCAAAAGAAAGCGCTGAGAGCAGCCAACAAAACACCATTGATCGGAACACTCATTCCGCTTAACTGACCAGTGCCCAACGAAATCATCACGACACCTGCCATGGAAATGATCATACCGATGTATTTCTTCGCTGGAATGGGCTGTTTCGCAAATATCGCCAAGAGAATAAGAAGTACGATTGGCCAAGCATAGTTCACGGGTTGGGCTACTTGAGCAGGCAGCATATCGTATGCTTTGAATAGAATCAAGTAATAGGCTGCGGGATTCAAGAAACCTTGGAAGGCTAGTTGTTTCCATTGTTTGCTTGTCGTTTGTCTTACCAATCCCCATTTTCTTTGGAAAGTAAGGACGACAGCAAAGATGAATAGGCTGGTGATACTGGCAATCAACAGCATCTCAAAATGGGTAAGATAAGTCAGTGCTACCTTGAAGGCTGTTGCTACCGTAGACCAGCTGAGGACAGCAGCAAGAGCTAAAAGTATGGCTTGGGTATTCTTTTTCATTGTCAATTTCTTTTTGTGTGCAAAAGTAAATAAAAAGTCCGGGAATGATGGACACTCTCGGACTTTTCTATGTAAATGCCAAAACTTCTTTAGAAGTTAACAGACGTATCGCTCAATACACCATAAACGCTGCTGACAATACCCAATAACAGAATACCTGCCACGCAAGCCATTAAACAGACACGCATCGCACTTCCGTTTTGGAAGGTAGGTATCGGTTGCTCATTCGGAGTGATGAACATGGCCTTGATAATCAGCAAGTAGTAGTACAACGAGATGACAGTGTTGACCAAAGCGATAAACACAATCAAGTAGTAACCGCTATGGAAGGCTGCTGCAAATACGAAGAATTTACTGAAGAAGCCTGCGAACGGAGGAATACCAGCCAACGAGAACAACGCCAAGGTCATTACCATGGTGAGTTTCGGATTGGTTTGGTAGAGGCCGTTGTAATCGTCACGAGTCAGCTTGCCGTGAGTGTGATGTTCTACGGATGCGATTACACCGAATACACCGAGGTTAGCCACGATATACACCACCATGTAGTAAACCAACGAAGCCATGCCTTGCGGAGTGCCTGCCAATACAGCCAACATGATGTAGCCGGCTTGCGAGATACTACTGAACGCCATAAAACGCTTCAAGTGGCTCTGACGCATCGCAAACAAGTTACCGATAGTAATGGTTGCTACAATGATGATAGCAAGCATCAAACTCCAATGTTCAGTCATCGAACCGAATACCTTCACCAATACCACCATGGTAGCAAAGGCTGCTGCTCCTTTCGAAATAACGGAAAGGTAAGCGGTAACGCTGGTCGGGGCACCTTGGTAGGTGTCGGCTGTCCACAAGTGGAAAGGCACGAGGCTCAACTTGAAGGCCAAACCTGAGAAGAAGAAAACCAAAGCCAAGATCTGCAAAGGACTTCCGTCCAAACCGGCTGGGATATCTTCGAAATAGAGTGTACCTACTGTACCATAAATCATAGAGATACCATACAAGAAGATACCGCTACTGAATAAGGCAGAAAGGATGAACTTGGCTCCGGCTTCGGCACTGTGACCTTTGTACTTGTCGAAAGCAATCAAACAAGCCATAGGTACAGTAGCAAGTTCCAAACCGAGGAAGAACAACAGGAAGTGTCCAGCACTCACCATGAAGTACATACCAATCAAGGTGCTGAGGGTAAGGATGTAGAACTCACCGTTCTTGTGCTTCACGTCCTGACGCTTCAACCAGTCGCTACTCTGCAAGAATACCAAAATAGTACCCAAGGTGAGGATACTCTTCATAACTGAAGCCATCGGGGTAGAGTGATACATGCCACCAAACAGCACCACTTCATCGGGAACAATATTCAGAACCAAATGGATACTTAACGCAATACAAGCTCCTCGACGGGCGAGGTAACGATGTTCTTCGGGAAGGAACAAGTCCATCACGAAGGTCAATAGAAATACAGCAATCAAGCTCAATTCTTGATGCATCGAAAATATAGAGGTATAATCCATAGTCTTACTTTATTAATTGTGAGATAATCGGTTCTACACTCTCGCTAATCAAATCGCTTACCCAGAATGGAGCCATACCGAGGGCTGCTACACAAGCGATGAGGCAAATCACAGAAAAGCGTTCGTCCCAAGTAGCATCGGTGAGTTTCAAGTGATCCGGGTTCTGTACATTGCCGAACAGAATCTTACCCACAGTACGGAGGATGTACACGGCTGTAATCACGATACTGGTAGTCGCTACGATAGTACATACGCGGTGGAAGGTATCATCGTTTTGGAAAGAACCTACGAATACGGTCATTTCTGCCACGAAGCCACTCAAGCCTGGAAGACCGAGATTAGCCAAACCGGCAATGACATAGCCTACGGCCAAGAAAGGCATGATCTTCATCAAACCACCCATGAAACGGATATCACGAGTATGGGTACGACCGTAAATCATACCGATGAGGGCAAAGAACAACGCAGTCATCAAACCGTGTGAAAGCATCTGGAGGATAGCACCGGTACAAGATGTACGGGTCATCATCAACAAGGCGAACAATACCAAACCGCAGTGTGAAACGGAAGAATAGGCATTGATATACTTCAAGTCGGTCTGAACCACAGCACTGAATGCACCGTAAACCACAGAAATGGTAGTCAATACCAAGAAGAAGTCGCCCCACATTTCAGCACCTTCCGGCATCAGGTACATGGCTACACGGAAGCAACCATAACCACCGAGTTTCATCAATACACCGGCATGGAGCATAGATACGGCAGTAGGTGCAGAAGCGTGACCGTCGGGACTCCAAGTATGGAAGGGGAACAAGGCACCCAATACACCGAATCCCAAGAAGATGAGCGGGAAGAAAAGACGCTGCATTTCGGTCGGAATGTGGCGTTGGGCGATTTCAAGGATATTCATGGTGTCGCCACCGGCTCCATAGAAGATGCCGAGAATACCAATCAACAAGAAGGCTGAGCCACCCATGAGCATCAATGTCAACTTCATGGCTGCATATTCTTTCTGACCGCTTCCCCATACACCGATGAGCAGATACATTGGAATCAAGGCTACTTCGTAGAACATGAACATGGTGAACAAGTCGGTCGAGATAAAGAAACCATATACACCGGCGCTCAACAAGGTGAACCACAAGAAGTATTCTTTGGTCATCGGCTTCAATTGCCATGAAGCAAATGTACCAGTGAACACGATGATAGAACTAAGTAACAACATGGCAACGGAGATACCATCCACACCCACAGAATAACAAATGTTCAATGGGGCATACCAAACGGTAGAAGCGGTGTATAGCATTTCGGCAGTAGCACCAGCATGTCGCAAAGCCAAATAATCGATAGTGAGATAGACGGACAAGGCCAATAGAATGGTTGAGCCAACTACCATGACACCACGCACTTGGTTGAGGCTACGGGCTGCCCAAAGCGCACCGAGCATCAACAACGGGATAAGTACAAAAAGACTTAATATATTCATAATTTGAGTCCTCCTTTATAACATCAATAAAATAATAGTCAGCAATACGACACCGGCCAAGAACCAGATAGCATACTGTTGTACATGACCGCTCTGCATATCCTGAATATCTTCTGCTGCTGCATGAGTTCCCCAAGCAGTGAAGTTGAAGAATTGATCGATGACATGGCGGTCCCACCATGCCAATGGAGTACTGATGCAACGGAAAATCACTTTCTTGGTTACGAACAACCAGGCTTCGTCCATGTAGAAACGACGGTAAGCGGCTGTGTGCAAGGTCTTGAATTTCTTTTCCAACATGTCTGCAAACGGTTGTTCCGGACGCATATACATCCAGGTAGCCAAACCGATAGAAAGGACAGCAACCACAATGCTGGTAGTCGCTACTTGCATATCCAAGTGGATATGGTAGGCTTGACCGTTGCTGCTGACGAACTCACCGAAAGGTATGAAACCTGATACGCAAGTCACTACCGCCAAGAAGATCAATGGGAAAGTCATGGCTAATGGTGATTCGTGCGGTGTGTGGTGAGCGTGAAGTTCTTTGTTTTCCTTGCCCCAGAAGATACCGAAGTACAAACGGAACATATAGAAGGCTGTCATAGCAGCAATACCTGTCATGATCCAACCGACTACCGGACTGAATTGGAAGCAAGCAGTCAAGATTTCGTCCTTCGAGAAAAAGCCCGAGAACGGAGGAATACCTGCAATAGCCAAACAAGCAATCAGGAAGGTGATGTGTGTTATCGGCATGTATTTGCGCAAACCACCCATCGCGCTCATCTCGTTGCTGTGTACGGCATGAATGATGCTACCTGCACCGAGGAACAACAAGGCTTTGAACATGGCATGAGTGAACAAGTGGAACATGCTCGACATGTAACCCAAACCACCATGATGAGGGTCGGCAGATGTGCAAACACCCAAAGCCACAATCATGAAACCGATTTGTGAAATGGTAGAGAAGGCCAATACACGCTTGATATCGCTCTGAACACAAGCCACGCTTGCTGCATAGAAGGCTGTGAATACACCTACATAGGCAATCCAAGGCAAGACTTCCGGTGCATAACCAATGAAGATAGGAAACATTCTAGCCACCAAATAGACACCGGCTACCACCATGGTTGCAGCGTGAATCAAGGCAGAAACAGGGGTTGGACCTTCCATGGCATCCGGCAACCAGATGTGGAGAGGGAACATGGCACTTTTACCGGCACCACCAATGAACATCAGCCCGAGAGCCAATGGAATCATAGCACCAGCAGCGGCCAATGCTCCGATTGCTGGAGTAAAGGAGAATGTACCGGCATAGTAACCATAAATCAGGATACCAATTAAAAAACCCAAATCGGCAAATCGAGTAACGATGAAGGCCTTCTTGCTGGCTGCCACCGCTTCTTTCTTTGTATAATAGAAACCGATAAGCAAATATGAACTAACACCTACCAATTCCCAAAATACGTACATCTGGAAGATGTTGGTGGCTACGACCAATCCCAACATGGACATGGTAAAGAGCGAAAGGAATGCATAGTAGCGCTGGAA
Organism: Phocaeicola sp.; assembly: GCA_045121515.1. Classification (GTDB taxonomy): domain Bacteria; phylum Bacteroidota; class Bacteroidia; order Bacteroidales; family Bacteroidaceae; genus Phocaeicola. The sequence goes on from JBGVGD010000024.1 coordinate 68,074, forward strand.
TCCACGTTCGCCCTTCATGTAACCGAAGGAATAGATGTGTACCATCAAACTGACGGTAGAAATAACCACGAGCATCATGACCGAAATCGGGTCCAACAAAATGCCCATGTTGATGCTCAATGTATCGGTGAATGGTAACCATTCAAAGTTATAAGGCATGAGTGTAGGGTAAACACCCTCCGCAGTACGTCCGGCTGTAAAGTAATCGAAGGCTGTCAAATACGACAAGGCGGTTACTCCCAACAACGAAGCGGTACCGATAGCGCCAGCCAATTGGTGCTTCATACGCATGCCGGCCAATCCGAGAATCAAGAAACTCAGGAAAGGCAACAGGAGGATAAACAAAGTATATTCCATAATTAATGTTTCATTTCATCGAGGTTCTTGACTTGAATATTCTTCATGTTACGGTAGATATTGATAATAATCGCAATCGCTACCGCGGTTTCGGCTGCACTTACCCCAATGGCGAACAAGGCGAAGAAGAAGCCTTCGAGTTGTCCCGGGAAAAGGAAGCGGTTGAACACGGCAAAGTTGATGTCTACCGAGTTCAGAATCAATTCCACGCTGATAAGCATGGCCAATAAGTTACGTCGGGTAAAGAACCCGTAGATGCCCACAAACATCATGAAGGTGGACACCACCAAGTATAATTCCATTGATACCATAATCCGTTATCTTTTACGTGCAATCATAATTCCGCCCACGATACATGCCAACAGCAGGATACTGATGACTTCGAAAGGCAATACATATTGATATTTCTCCATACCCATCAGCGTATGACCAATGGTGCGCACGTCCAATTCACCTTCAACGAATTGTGAAGGGAGGAACTTGTGCTTCAGCATCACAAAGAGACAGATGCCCAATCCGGCGAGGGTTGAAACAAGGCCGGCAATCATTTTCTTGCTCTTCAGCGGCTCAGCCTTATCACCTTGGCTGGAGGTAAGCAAGATACTGAATACGTAGAGTACGGTGATACCCCCGGCATAAATCAATAATTGTACGGCTCCCAAGAAGGAATAGTTCAATTGGAAGTAGATACCGGCTGTACCGAACAGTACGAAGAGCAGGTAGGTAGCCGCACGCAAAATACGTGAGGTGGTAACTGCCAGTACCGAACATACACCGATGAACAGAGCCAATACGATGAATACAATTAAATTCAGTGTCATAATATCTTCAATCTTTTATTTCTTGTTGAGGGTTTGAACCAATGTCGTACGGTCGAATACGGCATTCTCGAACTCAGTACTGAATGCGATAGCGTTGTGTGGACAAGCATTCACGCACAATTGGCAGAACATGCAGGCACCGAGGTCGTATTCGTACTTCACCAATACTTTCTTTTTCTTGCCGGTTTCTTCGTCCAATACACTTTCGCTTGTGATGTGGATGCTATCGTTGGGACAAGCCATCTGACACAAACCACAAGCAATACACTTGTTATTGCCGTTTTCGTCGATTGGCATAGTCAAGCGTCCACGGAAACGTGGAGATATTTCCAATGTATTGCGATTTTCCGGATATTGTTCGGTCACTTTCTTCGTAAAGAATTCACGACCGGTGATTTTCATCCCTGTCAATAGGGTGCCGATGCCATGCATCAGTCCTCCCAAATATGATCGTTTTTCTTTCATGGGTTAAAAGTGTAAGTTAAATACGACAATAATTACCATTAACAGCAAGTTGAACAAGCCTATTGGTACGAGGTATTTCCATTCCAAAGTTAGGATTTGGTCGATACGGAGACGTGGGAATGTCCACTTGAACCACATCAAAATCCAAACGACAAAGAATGCCTTACCGAAGAACCAAATGAATCCTGGAATATAGTCCATGACAGTGTTGAAACTATCCAATCCAGGAATGTGCAACGGCATCCAACCACCCAAAAAGATAGTAGCTGCTACTCCCGCGATAATGAACAAATTTACGAACTCTGCCACATAGAACAAACCGAAGTGCATACCGGAGTATTCGGTGTGATAACCGGCTGTCAATTCACTTTCTGCTTCCGGTAAGTCGAATGGGCCACGGTTTACTTCTGCATTACCGGCAATGAGGTAAATCACAAAGGCGATGAATGCAGGGATATGTCCCTTGAAGATGAACCAACCGTCGGCTTGACGTTCCACGATTTCGGACAATTGCATGGTGTCGGTCAATACGATGATAGTCAGAAGGCTCAATCCCATGGAAAGTTCATAACTAATCATCTGCGCACCACTTCGCATGGCACCGATAAGAGAGTACTTATTGTTCGAACTCCAACCTGCCAACAAGATACCTACTACCCCGATACTGGAAGCAGCAGTAAGGAAAAAGATCCCTACGTTGAAGTCGAGTACTTCCATACCTTTGCTGAACGGCAAGCAGCTGAAAGCCATGATGGAGGCCAAGATAACAATGTACGGAGCCAAATTATACAGGAACTTGTCAGAGTGACGGATGGCGATGATTTCCTTAATCAACATCTTGAACACATCGGCAAATACCTGAATGGTTCCCCATGGACCTACACGCATCGGACCAAGACGGCATTGAAAAGCCGCACAGACCTTGCGCTCCATGAAAATCATGATAATGGCGATAATGGCGTATGTCAATAGGATGCAGACACCGATAGCCAGACATTCAATGAATACGGCCACATCTTCCGGAAGGAAAGAGGTGAGCAAGTTATGTATCCATTGGGTTACTATACTAAAATCAAACATAATTATTCCTTTCTATTATCTGTCAATATCAGGTACTACATAATCCACTGTTCCACCGATAGCAATCAAGTCGGCAATCTTGGCACCGCGACAAACTGTTTCCATGATAGAAACCAGTGGCAAGCCAGTTGAACGGAACTTCAAACGATATGGGTACTTGTCTCCACGGCTTTCCAAGAAGACACCGAATTCACCACGACTACCTTCTACTGCTGCATAATAATTGCCTTCAGGTACCTTAATGATTGCTTTGGTCTTTTCCTGGAACGGACCTTCAGGGATGTTGTCGATCAATTGCTCGATGATGTTCATACTTTCCATGATTTCTTCCATACGGACCATATAGCGAGCAAAACAGTCGCCTTCGGTACGGATGATTTCTTTGAAATCAACCTTGCCGTACATGGCATACGGATGACGTTTACGAACGTCGCATGCCCAACCGCTAGCACGGCCAGTACCACCTGTCGCACCAAATGAGATAGCATCTTCACGGTTTAAAATACCTACACCTTTCAAACGGCCATTAGCAATGACATTGCCGGTGAATACTTCGTGGTATTCTCTCAACATCGGACGGAGATAGGCGATAAATTCCTTCACCTTCTGTACAAAGTCAGGAGCAATATCGTATTGTACACCACCAATGGTGTTGTAGTTTTGGATCAAACGTCCGCCGGTGGTTGCTTCGAAGATGTCGAGAATCTTTTCACGGTCACGGAAACCATAGAAGAACGCAGTCAAGGCTCCTAAGTCCATGCACAGACAAGAGAAGAACAATAAGTGGGAGTCAATACGTTGCAATTCGTCCATGATAGTACGGATGTACTGTACACGATCACTCACTTCGATGCCCATCGCCTTTTCAATACACATACAGAGGGCATGACGATTTTGGTGTGCGCCCAAATAGTCCAAACGGTCTGTCAAGGCCAATGTCTGTGGATAAGTCAGGCTTTCGCACATCTTTTCTATCCCACGATGGATGTAACCGCAGTGTACGTCCAATTTTTTGATGATTTCTCCTTCGAGGGAAACACGGAAACGGAGCACACCGTGAGTAGCCGGGTGCTGAGGACCGATATTAATAATGTATTCGTCTTCGTCGAAGATGACATCACGTTTCTTGATGACACTTCCGTCAGGCAATTCTTCGTAGTGCTGGGTGACATCGTCTGGCTCTTCGTTGGTCATACGAAGTGGGTTGAGGCTTTCATCGTAGTCTTTACGGAACGGATGGCCTACCCAATCTTCACGCAAATACAAACGGCGCATGTCCGGATGCCCGATAAAATGGATACCGAAGAAGTCATAAACTTCACGTTCGTTCAGTTCGGCCGCTTTCCAAATGTCGCATACACTTGGCAGTTCCGGGTTTTCGCGGTTAGTTGTTATGGCTTTAACCACTTTGTTTTCCCCGGTTGATGTCTTTTCGATATGATAAATGACACCCAAGCCTTCTTCACCCCAATCCATACCCGTAAGGGAACGCAAGAAATCGTACCCCTCTGCTCGGAGGTCAGTCAAGGCTTTATGTAACTTTTCAGGTTCTATTGTTATCATCATTCTTATTTTTCAGTTTTCTCTTCCTTGCGGTTTACACCACCGAAGAACTTCTCTAATTTCACTTTACGTTGCAATTGCATCATGCCATATAGCAACGCTTCCGGTCGCGGAGGGCAGCCTGGGATATAGACGTCTACCGGTAGAATCTTGTCTACTCCATTCAAGACGTGGTAAGACTTCTTGAACGGTCCACCGCTGATAGCGCATCCGCCTACAGCTACTACATATTTAGGGTCGGCCATTTGGTCGTAAAGACGCTTCAATACCGGTGCCATCTTGTGGGTAATAGTACCTGCCACCATGATCATGTCTGCCTGGCGCGGACTGGCTCGGGCTACTTCAAACCCGAAACGGGCGAAATCATACCGGGCAGCACCCACTGCCATGAACTCGATACCGCAACAACTGGTCGCAAAGGTAAGCGGCCAAAGAGAGTTGCTTCGTCCCCAGTTGATAAGGTCGTCCAGGCAGCCCAACATGACATTGGCTCCGCCTTCGTTGAGTTGCTTGACCATTTCTTCCAGGTACTCATTGTTCTTGAACTCCTCATAAGGAATTGATTTTATAACAGGTTTCTTTATTTCCATTCAAGCGCTCCTTTCCGCCAAGCATATGCTAGGCCTAATACAAGAATTACTAAAAAGAAAAAGATACTGACAAGTCCATAGACACCCAAGTCTTGAACTACGACGGCCCATGGGAAGAGAAACACTGTTTCTACATCAAACATCAGGAACAGGATAGCAAAGAGGTAATAACCAACTTTGAATTGCATCCATGATTTCCCACGGGTTGGAATACCACATTCGTACGCTTCTCCCTTCTGAGAGTTGAAGGAACGTGGCGAAATCGCATTGGCGATACCTAGTGCTACGGCTACCAATGCAATAGCCGTCAGGATAACGACAATTAGAAGTGTAAAATACATATATTTAAATTTTTGTGATGATACAAAACAAGTGCTGCCAACGACTGCCTGCGGTATGTGGCATTCATTGGCTATCATTATAGATAAAAAGTATGTGCTAAATGAGAATATGCTCCAACGTATAGATGTAATAGTCTATCACATGGTAAAAGTAAGGAGAGTGGTGGAGCGTATGTTGATTGTCATAAGAAATCGAATGACGGTTCTTTTGTAAGTTTGTGTGCAAGCATTTAGGCTTGGAATGATGAGGATGATACCCTGGGAGTTCTCCTGCAGCCAGCACAGGAATTGCTATCTGCTCAGAATATAAATGGGTGATTGTTCTTTCAGCAAAAGGTCGCTCGGTTACGAAGGCATGGATTCGTTGCTCTTGCGGTATCGGCTCATTCGATACCGGTTCTTCCTGTAGCCCTGTCTGCATAATGGACAGAACTAAAAGGAACAATAAACTGATGTATTTACCCAATCTTTCCACCTTTTCTTTTTTGGAGGTGCAAAGTTAGCCATTTTTTTAAAACTAGGATAAAAGTTTTATCGCTTTTTCCAGAAAGTAGGACTTAGCAGCAGTAATACGGTAAACAATTCCAAACGTCCGATGAGCATATAGACAATGCTTAACCACTTGGCGGCATCAGGGAGTGCATCCCATGAAAAGGCCGGTCCACACATACCGATACCTGGACCTACATTGGCCAGACTGGAAATAACTACACTATAAGCATCATCGAAGTTCAAGCCGATACACATCATGGTAAACCAACCGATAAATACTAACAAGACGAATACCACGAAGAAGGCCAAGACTGTACTCTTGGTGGTAGCAGTTACACTTATTCCGTTTACTCGTACTGGCAGGACGGCGTTGGGGTGGAGAATCTGTTTGAATTCATTTTTGGCTATGCGTGCCATGACTACAGCACGTATACACTTGATACCTCCAGAAGTGGAACCGGCACAGGCTCCGCAATAGGTAATTATGGTAGTAAGCATCCATAAAGGGGGTGCCCATAACATATAGTCGGCGGTTATGAAGCCGCAGGTAGTTTGCAAAGAAATGACTAGGAACGAGGCTTTACGGAATGATTCTTCTATTCCCATTGGTGAAGTGATTAATAGTCCGATAGTGATGACTAAAGTAAAGAAAATTAGCGTTTTTACATACCAACGGATTTCCGTGTCATTAAATACTCGTTTAATACTACCTTTTAGGAATAGCAAGTAAAGCAAAGAAAAGTTGATTCCGGAAAAGAACATGAATGACGAAACAACATATTCGATGTAAGGGGAATTGAATGCTGCAATGCTTGCTTGCTTGGTGGAGAATCCTCCTGTGGCTGTAGTAGTCATGGCATGGCATACACTATCGAATAGTGGCATGTCGCCTGCCATTAGTAGTACAGTTTCGGCAATGGTCAGACCAAAATAAATCGTCCAGATCCATTTGGCAGTTACATCGATACGAGGAGTAATCTTGTCGAACTTGGGTCCTGTTGCTTCAACTGCAAAAAGCTGGATTCCACCTACTCCAAATATCGGAAGGACAGCAATGGTAAAGATGACAATCCCCATGCCTCCAATCCATTGCGTCATGCTTCGCCAAAAAAGCAATCCATGCGGAAGTGCCTCGATATCATCCAAGATACTGGCTCCTGTAGTGGTAAATCCGGACATGGTCTCGAAAAATGCATTGGTAAGGTTTGGAATGTATCCGCTAATATAATAAGGTAACATCCCGAATAGAGAAAATAGAATCCATGCCAATGTGACGACGATATATCCGTCTTTCCGGCTCAATTTACGTTCGGCGTGTTTCCCTGCATAAGAAAGGGGTATACCTACGGCTATCGTGATAAGGGTGGATATGATAAATGCCGGTAGGTCGGGTTCTTTATAAAAAGCGGATAAGGCGATACACAAAGAAAGGAAGCCTGCTTCAATGAAGAGCAGGAATCCCATAATCTTATATATCATCTTCCAGTTAATCATCAGTTGAAATATTTTTCAGCTTTTTTAATCATCATATCTAAGCAGAAAACTACAACGTGGTCGCCCGGTTGGATCATGGTGTTACCGGTCACAAGTTGTCCTTCTCCATTGCGGATAAGTCCACCGATAGTGATGCCTTTAGGAAGTCCCATGTCCTTGACTGGTTTCTGTGTGATACGTGAACCTTCCTTAACCTTAAATTCCGCTACATCTGCATTGGCAAAAGTGAGGCATTTTACATTTGCCACGTCGGCATCTAGCATCATTTGGTAGATATGGCTGGCAGCAATCATCTTCTTGTTGATGACGGTGCCGATATCCAAACTTTCAGCCATACTGATATAATCGATGTTTTCTACTTCTGCCACCGTTTTGGTAACACCCATTCGTTTGGCTGCCAAACAAGCCAGAATATTGGTTTCGGAATTACCTGTCAATGCCACAAAGGCATCTGTATCTTTCAATCCCTCTTGTGTCAGAAGATCCAAGTCTCGTCCGTCTCCATTGATAATCATTACTTTATCGTCAACCAAGTCGGTAAGACGATGGCAACGGTTCAAGTCGCTTTCGATGATCTTTACTTGCATGGAATCAGGAATGTATTGTGAGGTGCGGACTGCAATGCGGCTTCCGCCCATAATCATTACATTGCGGACTTCCGGATAATGTTCTTTACCGGAAATTTTCTGGATATAGGGTATGTATTTTCTTGTGGTAGTGAAATAAACAATATCATTCAGCCTTATCATGTCGTCTCCTCGCGGGATGATGGTTTCATTTCCGCGTTTGATGGCTACAATATGGAAAGGTATGTTGCGTGAACCCAATTCGAAAAGGGGGACGTTCAGAATCTGTGCCGTTTCCTTCATCTTGGCCCCAACTAATATTAACGCTCCTCCGTAAAATTCCCACCATTGGTGAATCCAGCTCATCTTGATAGCATCCACAATGTCTTTTGCTGCTAACATTTCGGGGTAGATAAGTGAATTGACCCCTAGTTTGGAGAAGAATTCCTTATGCTTAGGCAATAGGTATTCATAATTGTCGATACGTGCCACAGTCTTTTTGGCGCCTAAGTTGTTGGCAATCATGCATGCCGTCATGTTACGGCTTTCTTCTGGGGTAACAGCTATAAATAAGTCAGCATCATCGACTCCTGCATTCTTTAAGGCTTGAATGGAAGTGGGGGATGCGCATACAGTCATCAAGTCGAAATTGGAATCCATGGCGCTGAGTTTGTCCTTGTCTTCGTCCATCAAGATAATGTCTTGCTTCTCATTCGACAATAACTCTGCCAAATGGGTTCCTACCGCTCCTGCTCCTCCGATAATGATTTTCATATCTGTTGTATTTTAAAATGACAACAATACGTTTTCTATACTTGTTGCGTCCATTCCACAGATTTTATACAACTCATTCGGGGTTCCGTGTTGTACGAAACTGTCTGGTATGCCGATGCGATGTATCTTAGGTGAATACCCATGGTCGGACATATATTCAAGGATAGCACTTCCCATACCTCCCTTCAATACACCGTCCTCTACAGTAACGATGAATTGGTAATTTTGGCCGATTTCATCGAGCATTTGCTCATCCAGCGGTTTCAAGAAACGGAGGTCGTAATGAGCAATGCTTTTGCCGCTTTTTGCTTCTGCTGAAGCGATTGCTTTCATGGCTTCATTACCGATTGGACCTATGGTTAGGACTGCAATGTCCTTGCCTTCCTTTAATTTCTGCCCCTTGCCGACTTGTATTTCTTCCAACGGACATTTCCAGTCAACTAATGCTCCTCTGCCTCTAGGATAGCGAATAGCAAAAGGCCCCTTTTCTGGCAATTGGGCTGTATACATTAACTTGCGTAATTCGTGTTCATTCAGTGGGGATGCAATAGTCAGATTCGGAATGGAACGCAAGTAAGCCAAATCGAAGACACCGTGATGAGTCGGTCCGTCTTCACCTACCAATCCTGCGCGGTCAAGACAGAATACCACATGTTGTTTGTGGAGGGCTACATCGTGGATGATATTATCGTATGCACGTTGCATGAACGATGAGTATATATTACAGAAAGGAATCAAGCCGTCTTTAGCCATACCGCCAGAGAAGGTAACGGCGTGTCCTTCGGCTATGCCGACGTCAAATCCTCTGTCTGGCATCTCCTTCATTAAAATATTCATGGAGCAACCCGATGGCATAGCAGGAGTAACACCTACTATCTTGTCGTTTTGCTTGGCCAATTCTAATAAGGTATGCCCAAATACATCTTGATACAATGGTGGCATTCCTTCGGTGTCGCTTACGATGCGTTCGCCTGTTTCCTTATCAAATTTACCTGGGGCATGCCAAATGGTTGCTGCTTTTTCCGCAGGTTCGAAGCCTTTTCCCTTGGTCGTGTGAATGTGCAGAAGTTTCGGGCCTTGCATATCCTTGATATCCTTCAATACTTTAGCCAATCCGTTCACATCGTGTCCGTCGATAGGACCGAAATATCGGATATTCATGCCCTCGAATACATTCTGTTGCTGGGCAAGCATCGACTTTAAACTATTATTGAAACGGATGAGGCTCTTACGGCGTTTTTCGTTCAAAATGCCCCATTTCTCCAATAAGCGCGCTATCTTGAAGCGGAAACGATTGTAACTTTCCGAGGTCTGCAAATTGAGCAGATATTGTTTCATGCCACCTACGCTACGGTCGATGGCCATGTCGTTGTCATTCAGGATAATTAGTAGATTGTTTGGTGTGGATGAAGCATTGTTCAACCCTTCGAAAGCCAACCCTCCGCTCATGGAACCGTCTCCGATAACGGCTACTACATGACGGTTGTCTTCTCCCTTGTGCTTGGCCGCAACGGCCATGCCCAATGCAGCAGATATGGAATTGGATGCATGCCCACAGGTAAAGGTGTCGTATTCACTTTCCTTGGGTGATGGGAAAGGGCGGATGCCATTCAGTTTCCGATTCGTATGGAAAGCATCCCGACGACCGGTCAAGATCTTATGGCCATATGCTTGATGCCCAACATCCCAAACGATACGGTCGTAAGGAGTGTTGAAGACATAATGTAAAGCGACAGTCAGTTCGATGACGCCTAAACTGGAGGCGAAATGACCCGGATTGCATGATAGTTCATCGATAATCTTTTGCCTTAGTTCCGTACATACTTCAGGTAATTGCTCAAGTTTTAGCTTGCGCAAGTCGACTGGGGTATCTATATTCGTCAGCAATGGGTATGAATTATCTTGTTCCATTTCTCTACTTTATGATAAATGTTACGCAAAAATAGCACTTTTATATGTATTATGCTTATTTTTGTTCCTAAATTTTAGAAGTTTGATGAAAGTATGAATTTCAGAACGCAAGTTGAATTGCCGGAAAAGGAGACAGAAATCCGTCATTCAGAGCAGATTCTGCTTTTTGGTTCCTGTTTTGCGGAGAATATTGGAAATCTGTTGAAAGAAAATAAGTTCAGATGTGATGTGAATCCTTTTGGTGTGTTGTACAATCCATTGTCCATTGTTTGTGCATTGAATCAGATACTTGAAAGGAAGGAGTATCGGGAAGAGGACTTGTTCTTTTCGGGGGGATTGTGGCATAGTTGGATGCATCATAGCGATTTTTCTGCAAGTTCTTCGGAAGAGTGTTTGGAACGGATTAATTCCCGGTTGAGAAAGGCTTCGGAGGAGTTGGTTACGGCAGATTGGTTAGTGATGACTTGGGGGACATCCTATGTCTATATGCATGAGGATATGCAAATGGTCGTAGGTAATTGCCACAAACAACCGGATAAAACGTTTAGACGTTCGAGGCAAAACGCCTCGGTGTTTGTGGAAGAATGCCTCGGCGTTTTAAAAAAATGCCGCGAGGTCAATCCGAACTTGAAAGTTTTGTTTACGGTGAGTCCTATTCGTCATGCTAAGGATGGTATGCATGGTAACCAGTTAAGCAAGGCGACACTATTGTTGGCTATAGACGAAATTTGTAGATCTTGTCCGAATTGTTTCTATTTCCCTTCCTATGAAATAGTCATGGATGAACTCCGTGATTATCGTTTTTATGCCGATGATATGATTCATCTATCATCCAAGGCTGTAGAATACATCTGGGAATGTTTCTGTCAGTGTTATTTTTCGAAGGAAACACAAATGGTCATGAAGGAATGGACAGAGATAAAAAAGGCGATTGACCATAAGCCGTTCCGCCCTGATTCGAATGCGTATAGGACTTTTTTATCCCAAATAGTGTTAAAGATGATGCAAATGAAAGAAAAATTTCCGTACTTAGAGGTGCAAAAAGAAATGGAATTATGCGAATCTCGATTGAAAATGTAACAAAGATATTGAATGCCAATCGTATAGGTGACCGAAACGCGGAAATTGATTGGATTTTGACAGATAGCCGTTCGTTGTGTTTTGCCGAAGAAACTTTGTTCTTTGCTTTGAAGAGTAAACGCAATGACGGACATAAATATATACCGGAATTGTATGATAGAGGTGTCCGGAATTTTGTTGTAAGCGACTTGCCGGAGGATTTGGCAAATTACTCGGATGCAAATTTCTTGCAATTGGCTAATCCGTTGAAAGGATTGCAACAGTTGGCGGAAAAGTATCGTGCCCAGTTTGATGTGCCGGTTGTTGGTATTACGGGTAGTAATGGAAAAACCGTAGTCAAGGAATGGCTTTATCAATTGTTGAGCCCGGAACGTATCATAACTCGTTCTCCGAGAAGTTATAATTCACAAATCGGTGTTCCTTTGTCAGTTTGGTTGATGACTGAAAGAACCGAATTGGGGATTTTTGAGGCAGGTATATCCGAAATGGGAGAAATGGAGGCTTTGCAAAGCATTATCCGACCGACTATCGGAATTCTGACTAATATCGGAGGAGCGCATCAGGAAAATTTCTATTCGGTAACGGATAAGTGTATGGAAAAACTAGCGCTTTTCAAGGAATGTGATGTGGTGATTTATGATGCCGATAATGAAATGATTAGTGGGTGTGTTTCTAAGTCCTTGTTTGGTGCCCGTGAAATAGCCTGGTCGAGAAAGGATGATGATCGTCCTTTATATATTGAATGGATTAAGAAAGGAGAAAAGACTACAACCATTCGTTATCGATATTTGGGTATGCCGAATGAATATACCATTCCTTTTATAGATGATGCTTCGGTGGAAAACTCTCTTCATTGTTTGGCGGTAGCCTTGTATATGATGCTTTCTCCGGAAAAAATAACAGAACGTATGGCATGCTTGGAGCCGATAGCCATGCGTCTGGAAGTAAAAGAAGGCAAGAATGGTTGTGTGTTGATTAATGATAGTTATAATTCAGACTTGGCCTCTTTGGATATTGCTCTTGATTTTATGTCTCGCCGTTCGGAGGATAAAGGTCGTAAGCGGACGTTGATTTTATCGGATTTATTGGAAACCGGTCAATCCAGTAAATTACTTTATCGCCAGGTGGCCGACCTCGTACAAAGCAGAGGGGTGGATAAAATTATTGGCGTTGGTGAAGAAATCAGTTCCGCTTCCTCCCGATTCGAAATGGAAAAATATTTCTTCCGTACAACAGAAGAACTTCTTGCTTCAGATATGTTGGCCAGTCTTCGAAATGAAGTCGTGTTGATAAAAGGCTCGCGAAGTTTTCATTTTGATGATATATCCGATAGGTTGGAATTGAAAGTGCACGAGACCATTCTTGAAATAAATTTGAATGCTTTGGTCGATAATTTGAACTACTATCGTGGAAAGTTGAAGCCTGAAACGAAGATGGTTTGCATGGTTAAGGCATCGGCATATGGAGCAGGCTCATATGAAGTGGCCAAAACTTTGCAGGATCATCGGGTGGATTATCTGGCGGTTGCCGTGGCAGATGAAGGTTCCGAACTTCGTAAGGCTGGTATCACGAGTTCCATTATTATCATGAATCCGGAACTGACCGCTTTCAAAACCATGTTTGATTATAAACTGGAACCGGAAGTGTACAGTTTCAATTTGTTGAATGAACTGATAAAAGCAGCAGAGAAGGAAGGGGTTACTAACTTTCCTATACATATTAAGTTGGACACAGGTATGCATCGTTTGGGTTTTGCACCACAAGATGTTCCTGAGTTGATTGCACGCTTGAAACGTCAGACTTCGGTTATTCCTCGTTCGGTGTTCTCGCACTTGGCGGGAAGTGATGGTGATCAATTTGATTCTTTTACTCGTATGCAGATTGAAACATTTGAAAAAGCATCGGGAGAACTTCAAGCGGCCTTCCCTCATAAGATTTTACGTCACATTTGTAATACGGCGGGTATTCAGCGTTATCCGGGTGCACAGTTTGAAATGGTGCGCTTGGGATTGGGGTTGTATGGAGTCGATCCATATACCAATCAGATGCTGCATAATGTAAGTACGCTGAAAACAACCATTCTTCAAATAAGGAATGTTCCTCAAGAAGATTCAGTTGGCTATAGTCGGAAAGGCCGTTTGAATCGTGATTCGCGGATTGCTGCTATTCCTATAGGTTATGCGGACGGCTTGAACCGTCGTTTGGGTAATGGTAACGCTTATTGTCTGGTGAATGGACAGAAGGCGCCTTATGTAGGTAATATCTGTATGGATGTCTGTATGATAGATGTGACGGACATTGATTGTCGGGAAGGGGACAAGGTGGTTATCTTCGGTGATGCCTTGCCTGTGACGGTGTTATCTGATGTGTTGGGAACTATTCCGTACGAAATATTGACTAGCGTTTCTAATCGTGTGAAAAGAATCTATTATCAAGATTAATTCTGGTTTTGGATGAATGAGTGAGGAGGTAAGGGAAATCTATATCGAACTTTGGTCGCTTTGCAAGGATGTGGAGCGACCTTTGTGTCATAAATATCGTTCGTTAAGGGAATTGTTTGAACGGGTGGCTCGTGAGCAAATGCAAGGTGTAAGTTTGCAGGCGACCGACTTGTCGGCACGCATCAATTATTTGTCTACCCAGTTTTCTTTCGAAGGGTGGCTGAAATATGCTTTGCATACGTTTCGTTTGACTTCGAATGATGTGATGAATCATCGGAAAGAACCGTTAGCCGAGGAGTTTTCCCGCGATGTACGCTCGGTGGCAGAGGTTATACAAGTGATATTTCAGACTTCTGTACCCAAGGAATTGGCCGAAATACTTCCGGCCCGAATGTCGAAAAACTCGATGAAAAGGGGGAAAAATGTATTGGAAAGACGTATTCGTGTCTGTTTTGAGTATGCGGATGATGAATTTCTTTATGTAACTCCGGTAGATGAGGTTTCGGAAGATTGTTGGAAGATAAGATACAACCAAATAGGGATTAATGATGAATTTACAGAAGGCGTTAAGGATTATTGGCGTCATGCTCAATTGAACCTTCTGGATGTGAAACGGAATGAAGACGGCACTTATACGCCTTCTTTTATCGTGCTCGAACCTGATTATTTGATTGACATCAGCTCTTTGGCGGAATGTTATCGGGATTATGGAAGTCATCCAGCCAACTATTTGATGAGTAGGTTGGTGCCAATAGACAATGCGCGGCCTTTGTTGTTGGGTAATATTGCCAATCTTTTCTTGGACGAATGGATACATGCAGCAGGTGAAGAACCTGACTACATGGCTTGCATGAAGAAGGCTTTCAAACAATATCCCATTGAGTTGGCTGCTTGCGAGGATTTGCTTGATCCGGAGAAGGAAAAGGCATTCTTCAACGATAGCCGAATGCATTTCGAACATATCCGTCAAACGGTGACGGAAACTTTCTTGGCTCCTGGTTACAACCTTGACAAGTCGGATGCCGTACTTGAGCCTTCTTATATTTGTGAGGCTTTGGGCATTCAAGGTCGCCTCGACTATATGCAACGTGACATGAGTTCTTTCATTGAAATGAAGTCGGGCAAGGCGGATGAATATGCCATCAAGGGCAAGATTGAACCGAAAGAAAACAATCGCGTGCAGATGTTGCTTTATATGGCCGTTCTTGAATACAGCATGGGTGTTGACCGGCGCAAGCAACATCCTTATTTGTTCTATACCCGTTATCCGTTGCTTTATCCTGCCCGGGCATCGTGGGCACAGGTGCGACACATCATAGCCTTGCGAAATCGCATTGTGGCAAATGAATATGCCACACAGATGCATAATCATCCTTCCTATACGGCAGAACTGTTGGCGCAAATCAATCCTATCACCTTGAATGAGAAGAAGATGCGAGGCCGTTTTTGGGAACAGTACTTAGTACCCGGCATTGAAAACTTCCAAAAGCGTATTCAGTCTTTGGATACTTTGGAGAAGGCATACGTCTATACTCTTTATAATTTCATCACGAAGGAACTTTATACTTCTAAGTCGGGTGATATAGATTGCGAGACCAAAACCGGTGCCTCTACTTTATGGTTGAGTACGTTAGATGAAAAGCGGGAAGCGGGAGAAATTCTTTATGATTTACGTATTGTTGAGAACAAGGCTTCACAACCTCATAAGGCGACTATCACCTTGCAGATTCCGGTATACGATGAATCATTCCTTCCGAATTTTCGAATCGGGGATGTGGTGGTGCTTTATGAACGCAATGAACCGGCCGACAATGTAACCAATAAGCTTGTCATTAAGGGAAATATTGAAAGACTTACAGCTTCTGAGGTTTGTGTTCGTTTACGTGCTTCGCAGCGCAACATGTCCATATTCCCTCCTCATAGTCTCTATGCGATGGAGCACGACTATATGGACTCCACTTTCCGGAACATGTACCTTGGCTTGTCGGCATTTATGGATGCCAATCAGGGACGGAGAGATTTGTTGCTAGGAAAAAGAAAACCCTTCTTTGATGAGTCGTTGTTGCCGAAAACGGCCCATTCCATCGATGATTTTGAACGGGTGGCAACTAAGGCAATAGCGGCAAAAGACTATTTCTTGTTGGTTGGTCCTCCCGGTACCGGAAAGACTTCCAAGGCTCTTCGTCGGATGGTGGAAAAGTTCTATGCGCAACCGAATGTGCGGATTCTTCTATTGGCTTATACCAATCGGGCGGTGGATGAAATCTGTTCCTCTTTGAGTACCATTGTTCCTCCAATCGACTATATTCGCATTGGAAGCGAATTGTCATGTGATGTGCGTTATCGGAAACATTTGGTGGAAAATGTGTTGGAGGCATTGAATAATCGGAAAGAAGTGCGTCGACGTTTGGAGGCATGCCGTGTTTATGTAGGAACGGTAGCATCCCTCTCTTCAAAGACGGAATTGTTTAAACTGAAACGCTTTGATGTTACGATTGTTGATGAGGCTACGCAGATACTCGAGCCTCAGTTGTTGTGGATCTTGTCCGCCAAGGCGTCGGACGGGCAGGACGCTGTGGGCAAGTTTATCTTGATAGGTGACCATAAACAACTCCCTGCCGTGGTGCTCCAACGACCGGAAGCTTCCGAAGTGTACGATGAAGGATTGAGGAAGATGGGATTGTACAACCTGAAGGATTCCTTGTTTGAACGTTTGTATCGTTCGCATTTGTCGGATGGGGATAGCCCTACCGTTGATATGCTTTGTCGGCAAGGACGGATGCATCCCGGTGTGGCTTCTTTTCCCAATCTGGCTTTTTATGCCGGAAGGTTGGAAACTGTCGGTTTGCCGCATCAGCAGGAAGAAATATTGACTCCAGTTTTGTTCCTCCCTTCCAAAAGGGATACGGAAAGTCTGTCGGGAAAGACCAATCGATATGAAGCTTGCATCGTGGCAGATTGGGCGGAGCGCATCTGGAAGGAGTCGCCCGACACTTTCGATCCTCACCACACCTTGGGTGTCATCACGCCCTATCGGAGTCAGATTGCATTGATTCGGAAGGAGTTACAGACTAAGGGCATCCCTGCCTTGATGGAAATTACGGTGGATACGGTTGAACGCTATCAGGGGAGTGAACGAGATGTTATCCTTTATTCCTTCTGTGTGAACCATAGTTATCAACTGAAGTTTCTTCCCAATCTTACCGAAGAAAACGGTGTACAGATAGACCGCAAACTCAATGTGGCTTTGACTCGTGCCCGTAAGCGATTGATTGTGGTTGGGGTGGAAGAAATACTGAAAGAGAATCTTATTTATAAACATTTTATGTATTCTTGTTCTCCTCTTGTGAATTAAGGAATAACTTTTAGGGGAATCTCTTCATATATCATTTTCCGATTTCCTACACCCTCTATAATAATTTGATAGTCACCGGCATAATTAGGTGCAATAAATTGGACTGTTTTTGTCTTATTTTGTTCAATTCGCAGATTATGTAATGGTATGTCTATGTGAAAAGGACGATTGTCTGATAATCCTAATGGTTGGTATCGGACTCCTTTGGATTGAATATATTCTTTGTCAGTACCTTTCCTTGTCGTAACTAAAATGACACCGTAGAATGCGTTTGGCCCATGAATGGCAAAGGATCGTGCAGCTGGGATGTATTCGATGGAGGCAATATCCTGAACATTCAGTTCGGCTTCAACTACACTTAACAAATGTGAAGATGCCCATGCACCGTCAATCTTAAATTTGACAATAGGCTTCTTCCCTAAAATAGATCCGCCTCTTCTTGATAGGACCGCTTTCCTTCCTGACGAATCTACACCAATTTCCACACTAGGCATTGCCTCTATAATCTGTTCCAACGTTACATAATTTCGTTTCAGCAAATCTTTCCTTTCCATATAATTGATTTTGTAAAATTTAGGAGAATAGAAATCATCCTTCTTTAGGCGTGCCGTGATTTTAATTTCTGGAATCCAATGAGTACGTATCGTATCTAATTTGATGGATACATTGTTTGGTAATGTACTCTGCTCGTTTTTCCATTCAATGTCAGGTACTGTCGCATTTGGAAATGTGGGTTCGGGTATGTCTATGTCGTAATAATAACTTTTCCCTTTCTTGTCATAGGCTTGTAGGAAGAATACTTCTCCATCCTTGAAGTCGTTTATGGCAAAAAGGAAATTTCCATTATTGTCTATGTCATATTCGTAAATGGCGCCGGTTTGATGACTGAATGTGACAATCTTTCCACCTTTCTTGAATTTTCGTCGGAATTCTGTCATTACCTTTCCCCCGATAGACAGTGTTTGTTCGGGA
Organism: Phocaeicola sp.; assembly: GCA_045121515.1. Taxonomy (GTDB): domain Bacteria; phylum Bacteroidota; class Bacteroidia; order Bacteroidales; family Bacteroidaceae; genus Phocaeicola. The sequence continues at coordinate 86,376 of JBGVGD010000024.1, forward strand.
TAATAACGTAAGTTGTAATTTCCTTGCATGATGAGTTCGAACTCTTCTTTATTGATTGTTCTGAATCTGCGAATGGCACCTTGCAATAAAGAGGTTCCTATTTTGTTGTCCTTTTCTATGCGTAACATCAAATGTGCATCTTTCCCAAGATTCGAAACTTCCAGACGGAGCGTGTCATTGGGGTAATATTCTTCTTTGTTGGTAGAAAAGGATATAAATGAAGTTTTCTTAATGTTCTCTAATGAATACAGCCCTTTATCTTGCACTATTTCGGGAATACTTCTATTATTTACTCCTACAGCTATTCTTGGCCATGTGCTTTCTGGAAAATTCCGCATGAATTCTGTATATGCTCGTATGATGAAAAAGGATGATTTCCCTGTTTCTGTCATAGGAATCCTACAATTAAAGAATGAATCTTCCAATCTTACTTTCTTCAAGGCTACGATGTTTCCTTTGTCATCGGCTACATCCACTATTGCATACTTACTGATTCCGCTTGGCATCATGACATCGATGGCTACCAACATCCCAGATATGTAAATGGTATCAGTATATAGGTAACTTTTTTTGTCAGTATCAAGAAGAATGGTTTCATATTTTGTTTGGATTTGAGCTTGTAATCCTAAAGTTAACCATAGAAATAGGTATGTGAAAATTGAATGTTTCATAACTATTCTTTTACAACGTCGTAAAAATGTCTGAATACGTGCAAATTTATGAATAATAAATGATTTAGACAAGAAATTGGTATCTATTTGAGGAAAGGGTTAGACTGTCTAGTATCTTGGAACTTTGTTTAGCTAATCTATTTGTTTGTTATGATATATTTTCGCTATATTTGCCGTCAAGATTATAATAATTAGTAAAAATGATGAAAAGAATGTTTGTAATGGCCTTGGCGGTAGTTGGCTTGTTGGGAACTGCCACTACTTTGAAGGCACAGGAAAGATTGCCTGAATATCTTCAGGCTGAGAAATTTACTCAGGAAAAACTGGGTACTATGTTGTTCTCTACAACAGTAGATCCGCATTGGTTCCAACAAGGTAATAACTTCTGGTATCAGTACAAGACCAGTGAAGGTACATTTTGGTATGTAGTCAACCCGACTGCTCGCACCAAGAACTTGTTGTTCGACCGTGAAGAAATGGCTTCACAGTTGACTGAAATCGTACAAGATCCGTTCGAAGCACGTCAGTTGCCTATCCGTAACCTTAAGGCAAAGGAAGATGGACGTACCTTTACTTTCGAAGTGACATCTACTCGTGATGCTAAACCAAAGAAGGATGACAAGAAAGCGAAGAAGGGCAAAAAGGAAGTGTTCTACTTCTCTTATGACTATCCGACTCGCAAACTTACTCACCTGAAGGACAAGGAAGAAGACCCGAAGCGCTTGATGTGGGGCTCTATCTCACCGGACAAGAAGACCGTGGTATATGCCAAGGATATGAACTTGTACAAGATGAGCTACGAAGATTACTTGAAGGCCAAGAAGGATGAAAAGGACTCTACTATCGTGGAAATCCAGTTGACTACCGATGGTCAGGAAGATTTCGGCTATGGTATCCCTCGCAATGTATTGAATACCGATACTATTTGTAACGGCAAGCGTCGTGGTGTATATGGTTTGTGGTCTCCAGACTCTCGTCACTTTGTGATGACTGTATCGGACAACCGTGCTGTAAAGCCTTTGTGGGTAATCAATGTAATGGCTCAGCCACGTCCTACATTGGAAACTTACAAGTACCAGATGCCGGGTGAAAAGGAAGCTCCGATTGTGCATACTTACTTGTTCGACATGCAGAACAATACCCGTAAGGAAATCAAGACTGCTGCTTACAAGGACCAGACTATTGGTCTCCAGAGCAAGCCGATGGAACAGAAACAACGTGATATGGAAGAACGTGTGGCTATCTGGCAAGGTGACAACAACCGCTTCTTCTTGACTCGTAGCAGCCGTGACTTGTACCGCATCGATATCTGTTCTTATACCATTGGTGAAGACAGCATCGTGCCAGTAATTAAGGAACGTATGAATACTTACCAGGAAACTCGCCCATTGAAGACATTGAATGGTGGTAAGGAATTGATTCAGTGGAGCGAACGTGATGGTTGGGCACACCTTTACTTGTATGATGATAAGGGTAACTTGAAGAACCGTATCACTAAGGGCCCATGGCACGTGGAAGAAATCTTGAAGGTAGACGAAAAGGCTCGCGTTATTTATTTCACAGCCAATGGTAAGAACAAGGGTGAAAATCCGTACTATGAACACCTTTACCGTGTTAATGCAGATGGTACAGGCTTGAAGCAGATTACTAAGGGTGACTTCTTCCACCAGACAGAAGTGGATGATGATGCTCGTTTCGTGGTAGACAACTATTCTCGTGTAAATACTATCCCGACTGCAGTGGTTCTTGATAACCAAGGTAATAAGGTGATGGATTTGCAGGAAAGTGACTTCTCTCAGTTGTTTGCTAATGGTTATAAGTTCCCTGAACTCTTTACAGTAAAGGCTGCTGATGGTGTGACTGACCTCTATGGTGTCATGTATAAGCCATTCAACTTCGACTCAACTAAAGTTTATCCGATTGTAGATTATGTATATCCAGGTCCTCAGGTAGAAGCTGTTTACTATCCGTTTACTCGCATGAGTCCTCGTACAGACCGTTTGGCACAGGCTGGTTTCATCGTGATTTCAGTAGGTCAGCGTGGTGGTCACCCAAGCCGTTCGAAGTGGTATCACAACTGGGGGTATGGCAACATGCGCGACTATCCATTGGCAGACCACAAGTATGCTATCGAACAATTGGCTAACCGTCACTCGTTTATTGATATTGATAAGGTGGGTATCCACGGTCACTCAGGTGGTGGTTTCATGAGTACGGCTGCTATGTGCCAATATCCTGATTTCTTCAAGGCTGCTGTTTCTTGTGCCGGTAACCACGATAATAACATCTACAACCGTTGGTGGAGTGAAACTCACCATGGTGTGAAGGAACAAGTATCTGAAAAGGGTGATACTACATTCGTTTACAAGATTGCTACTAACCCGCAGATTGCAAAGAACTTGAAGGGCCACTTGTTGTTGATTCACGGTGATATTGACAACAACGTACACCCGGGTAACACTATGCGTGTGGTTGATGCCTTGATTCGTGCTGGCAAGCGTTTCGATATGTTGATGCTTCCGCAGCAACGTCATGGCTTCGGTGATATGAACGAATACTTCTACTGGCGTTTGGTAGACTACTTCTCAGAACATTTGAAGGGTCAAAAGGAAACGTTTGTGGATATTCCGAAACGATAAAAGTTTCTATAAATAGATAAGGGCTGGCTTTATTAAAAGTCGGCCCTTTTAAATGCAATTCAAAAACTCATCCAGCGTTGTGCCGTCTTCTATTCCTATCTTTTCTTTCAAACGAAGTTTCCTGCGGCTAATAGAATTCTTACTGATGCAATAAATGTCCGTCAAACTCTGGATGCTCATGTTTATTTTGACCAGACAACAGAAATTGATGTCCTTTTCGGATAGCATTGGGAACTGGAGGCGAAGTTTCTTGGTAAAGTCGTCATATCCGCTATCAAGCATCAACTGAATTTCTTTCCAGTCTGTATCCGATAGTTGGATGTGTTTTTCCTTCTCAGTGTCCGAGAGTTTCTCGAATACATTCATTCGTTTGAACAGTTCTTCACGCATTCGGGCATCCTTTTCTCTTAACAACGCTTCTTTCTCTCGGAGCACACTCAATTCTTCTTGTTGTTTCAGCAGTAGATTCTCTTGAATCAAACGATTACATTCGCTAATCCGTTTACGGTGAGAAAGATAGAATACGAAAGTTCCAATAAGTGTAACAACTAATAAAACCAATCCCAAAATAAGGATGATGTGCTTCTGTCGTTCTACTTCCAGTTCATTCAATTGGTTCTTTAATTTCAGGGCTTCAAAATCTTGTGTGCTTTTTCGATTGTCCGCTGATAGATAAAGATCATTGTATACTCGTAGAGATTTCTGATACATGCTCAAGGTTTCCTTTTTCGGTTGTATCAACATGCCCATTCGTTCATAAGCCTGTGATGCCACGAAGCCGTTGCCTGTTTCCGTTGCTATCCGATAGTGCTTCATCGCCGAATCGGGTTCGTGCATCTCTAACCAATAATCGCCTTTGACTAAATGATAGTAAGGTACGTCTGGACGACCCATTCGTGCTCTTGCTTTCTCCAAGTATTCCAATGCCTTGCGGGTGTCTTTCACCTTGACCAATGCATCCAGTACTAGATTGTTCAAGAAGAATACACTTCGGGTAGTATCCAGTTCCATGGCCTTGAGGTAATGGGTGATAGCGGAATCGGGTTGATGCCTGTCCGAATAGATTGATGCCAATTGTTCATGCGCATACACTTCTGGCCAGACTTGTAACCGAATGGCATCCTTCACATAATGAAAGGCCGAATCCTTTTCTTCCAATGCCCACTTCGTCTGATACTTATAGATGTACCAAATAGCGGAATCGCGGTGGTCTTTGATGCAAAACCTCAGTTCGTTTGCAAGCGAATCTGCCCGTCTTTTGTCATCTAGTCGATGATAATAGTAGACAAACTCTATCTGTCCCAAGCGAAAGGCCTCGTCATGTCCGCTCGGATAATGTTTCTTTCCTATACGAATGACAGAATCCAGTTGCTCCTTTTCCATGGACAATAATACAGAATAGTCCATATCCGACAAGGTAAAGGCCTTGTCGGAACCATAGTGTATACCGTTGCATGCTATCAACGACACGCATAGAAGAAAAGGATACAACAGTTTTCTCATACGATTACAAACATACTATTTTTCGCTCGTATCGCCAAACTCTTTCTTTAACTTGCCAATAAATATATAGTTGTTGTCGTCCTCATCGATGCTTGCCAACAAGTCTTCCAACTTCTTTCGCTTGTCGGCATCTATAGTGGCATCTGCTAATCCTTTTCCTATTCTTTCTATCAAGACTGCCGGTTCCATGTTTAGGGTATAATAGCCATTGCTGCAATGAAAAGGCATGTATTTTATAGGTTCGTTGTCCAAGTAGTCGTTGCCGATACGGAAGAATGTTCCTTGGTTGGTTGCCTTATCGACCATGAAAAAGGTTTCACCCTTTGTCTCATACATGTTATCACCTACTTGTACCGGATTGGTTAATGCACCCACATAGTGGCTAGGCAATTCATGATAATCATGGATACATATTTTCCGTTGTCCGAAATCTAACGTAAACTTCGGTTGAAGTTTTCCGCTTTCCATGTTCAGATGATACAAAGTGTCTTTGCGAAGTTCCCAAAACGTACAGAGGGATACATCCAATGCATCAGCAGGAGCTTTGGAGGAAACGACTTCGTTACTGAAATCGGGTTTCACCTTCAAATGGTTCATCGGGATTTCATGAATCACATTTCCTTCCATATCCTGTATCCATGCCACAACCGGCAAATAGTCGAATGGAAGCAGCATCATGGCTACTCGGTTCTTTTCTGCATCTACCTTGAACTTGCCTTTCGGTACAATCTGTTTCTCGTATTTCTTGTTCAAAGGAATGTCCTTCATGTATTTCCCGTTCATATCATAAACGAAGATAGACTTGGCATTCCAAGGCAAGAGATAGATATGTCCTGCCTTTTCGTCAATCTGCATATCGTACACCATGGTATATTCACCGGGACCTTGACCGATACTTCCTACGCTTCCTACAAATGAACCGTCTTTGCGGAAGAGTTTGCAAGGCACATTGTTGGCTCTTCCTACCATAATATAATTATCGGACACACAAATTGGTCCTTGTCCTACCAAGGCTTCATCCTTCCCGTCCAACTTCACGGCTTGGAAGTCCTCCACCCAATAACTTAACGGGAGGTCGATAGTATCCTTTAATAAATCAAGTTCGCAAACGGTCATCTTTTGTCCGTTCACCTCTACCGAATGTGCCACTACCGGCAAATCACCCAACTGACTTCTGTCATCACCCAACTGACTTTTTTCACTTCCCGAACAGGCAGCCAATGCTATCGTCATCGCTGCCAAAGATGCATACATTGCTTTCATATCGTTTTTCTTTTGTCACAAATTTACGGGTATTTCTTGGAAGGACAAGCAGAGAGTAATGGACAAAATGATGCGTATAATTGATTGTAAGTTATTGTTTAATAATCTGTTGCGGTTTTAGAGTAATGGACATTTAAAAAGAGAAGGTGAATCCTCTATAGATGAATGTCGCTGTTGGGAATTTGTTTCGGGGAAATTTAAAAGATAATATCTGTTGCTATTACCTATATAAATTCGTATATTTGATGTAGTTTGATTAAGATTCTTTGAGTATCAAACCATTAAGAATAACTTGCATGAGAATGGGCAATGGATAAGAAATTGCTAACTTGTTTTGTTACACTATATTCCTCATGCTTTTCAAATAACTCTTTACAAAGTGTAAAGGTAATAATTTTATGGAATTATTGGGAATTATTATATCTATATAATTACTTCATAAATACAAAAACTTATAAAATCCTTGAAAAAAGAGTGTGTCTAACAGCAGGCACACTCTATGAATTGAGTTTTGAAATTTATACCATCTCGTTAATAATTTAACACGCATTTGGATATGATTGGAATGATTGGTATCTTTGTGGGATGCTGGGTGAGAGATAGTGTACACCTTGAGCATATTAATTAAAAATACTGATATATTGATTTTTACAATCGGATTATATATCTTTACATCCATAAATCGAAATTTTATGGTCACTTATTTTGATGCATGTGAGATTCTTGAAATGCTGTCTGAAGCATCTGTAAAGGTGTTTCTGGACGGCGGTTGGGGCATTGACGCACTTATAGGCAGGGAAACAAGAATTCACAATGATATCGATCTGTTCGTTGAGAAGAAAGACTACGGTAAGGCCATATCCGTGATTACCTGGAAGGGATACAGAGAAGTTGTAATGGACTATACGACCGATAGCCATACTGTCTGGAAAGATGATAACGGAAGAATAATCGATCTGCATTGTTTCGAATATGTCGAAGATGGAATTCTATATGACGGATACACTTTCCCAAGCGAAACTTTCTCAGGTAAAGGAAAAATCGGGAATATTGAGGTGTCCTGCATAAACCCGGAGGCACAGGTACAGTTCCATCTTGGATATGAATACGATGAAAATGATGTTCACGACGTTCTGTTGTTATGCAGAACTTTCAATCTTGAGATACCGGAGCAATATAAAACTCACATCTGATTCAATATGCTATGATTACTGATAGTTATGATATTGAAACTGAACCAATGATCAATCTGTTTGATTTCTACGGCAGACGTGGAGATTTTGCAGATATATGCCTGATAATATTCTCGAAGGAGATTCATCGGCATTTACTTGATTCCTACGAATCTGAAATTATTGCAACTATGCCGGCTTGCAATGGCGATACGCATATCTATAAAACAACTTATAAAGGAGTTACGATAACTTTCTACCTGTCAGGAATAGGTTCAGCAGTAGCATCCTCTCAATGTCATCTTGCAAGCTGGCTAACTGGAGCATCAAAGTTCATTATGTTCGGTTCCTGTGGCAGTCTTGACCGTACAACCACACAAGGTAGATTTATCATACCGACACAAAGTTACAGAGGGGACGGGTGTTCATATTATTTTGCAGCACCATCCGACTATATTGATATAGCCGCAAGCAAGGAACTTTCCATAATTTTCGACAAATTATCTGTACCATATATTACAGGTAAAATATGGACGACAGATTCGATGATCAGAGAAACAAAAGGACTTGTACGCAAACGTATGGAAGAAGGGTGCATCGCTGTAGAAATGGAATTGGCTGGAGTTCAATCTGTGTGCGACTTCTACAATTTGAAGTTGTATGCTTTTTTTGAAGCAGGTGACATTTTGGATACAAATGGATATGAAGCCAAAGGCTTGAACAATGCCAACCATAGTTTAAACAAACTTTATAT
>JBGVGD010000025.1:0-46985 GCA_045121515.1 Phocaeicola sp.
CGGCACACACACAGAAAACATGGGCGACAAAGAACTCGCTGCCTTCCGTAACAAGACACTTGGATTTGTGTTCCAAAGCTTTCATTTAATTCATTCACTCAACGTCATCGACAACGTGGAACTTCCATTGCTCTACCGCAAGATGTCGTCTTCGGAACGCACTGCTCTCGCCAAGCAAGTATTGGAACGTGTAGGACTCAGCCACCGCATGAAGCACATGCCAACCCAACTATCGGGTGGACAGTGCCAGCGTGTGGCTATCGCCCGTGCCATTGTGGGCAATCCGGAAATCATCCTTGCCGACGAACCGACTGGTAACCTCGACTCAAAAATGGGTGCCGAAGTCATGGACCTCCTCCACAAGTTGAATAAGGAAGACGGACGAACCATTGTCATGGTGACACACAACGAAGCACAAGCCAAGCAAACTGCCCGCACGATCCGCTTCTTCGACGGTCGTCAGGTGGAATAACACTACAAGAAGGTACACTTCAAACCCTTCACCCCCTTCACTTAAAACGCCTAGGCGTTTTTAAAAAACGCGACCGCGTTTTAAAAAAAGGCGGTCATCTTTTTTAAAAAGACGGTCATCTTTAGGGACAGGTGAAAAGACATTACCCCCGGTGAAGGGGGTGAAGGGTTGTTTCACACTATCCCTGTATGGAATGATAAAAACAAGAAAAACAATGATCAAACAATACATCACACAAGCCTTGGCGCAATTACGCCAACAACCTATCATCAGTGCGGTAAGCATCATCGGGACGGCTCTAGCCATTTTCCTGATTATGCTCGTGGTGATGATGCAACAAGTGAAGACCGCCCCGTTTGCTCCGGAAAGCAACCGCGACCGGTTCCTGCATGTACATTATATGAGTTTAGGTAATGAAAAAATGTGGGGTAAAGGAGATACCAGCAATGGCCCGATGAGTGTACAAACCGCCAAGGAACTTTATGTTTCATTGAAGACTCCCGAAACTGCAACTATTTATGGAGCCATGGCGCTGCCCACTCCCGTAAGCTTGCCGAAGCAAGCAGCTACCGGTTTCGACCTCCGTCAGACGGATGCTGCCTTCTGGAAGGTATTCGATTTCCAGTTCATCGACGGGAAACCTTACGACCAAGCCACTTTCGAGGCCTCCATTCCCGTAGCCGTGATTACGGAGACGGTAGCCCAAACCGTATTCGGAACGACAGAAGGTATCGTAGGTAAAGAATTCTTATTGAACCATGCCCCGTATCAAGTGTGTGGTGTGGTGAAGGATGTCTCTACCCTTGCCACCAACGCCTACGGACAATTATGGATACCTTATACAGCAGGAGGAATGGATAAGGATACAGAAGCCGACGGTCACATGGGAAACATGAGTTGTACCATACTTGCCAAGAGTCGTGACGACTTCGATGCCATTCGCGAAGAAGCCAATCGCCGATTGGCGGAATACAACAAGCTTATTGGCGAGGACGGTTGGGAAATCGTTTCCCGTAATCGTCCTTACGACCAAGAGAAGCAAGCCATCGCCTTTGCAGCCAATTGGGAGCCTGACCTTTCTGCCCATCGTCGCCAACAGCTCATTATCTTCCTGATTCTGCTCATCGTACCAGCCATCAACATCAGTAGCATGACTCAAAGCCGACTCCGCCAACGAGTAAGCGAAATCGGTGTACGCCGTGCCTTCGGAAGTACCCGCATGGAGGTGATGTCGCAAATCATTGCTGAAAACTTTATTGTCACGATAATGGCAGGTGCCTTAGGGTTACTGATGAGTGTGATTTTTGCCTTCGCAGGTAGTTCGATGATTTTTGCGCAAGAATACAGTTACAATTCTGTGCTTCCCGAAGTGGATATCACCATGCTCTTGCAATTGGATACCTTCTTATGGGCATTCTTCTTTTGCTTCGTGCTGAACTTGCTCTCGTCGAGTTTTCCAGCATGGCGGGCTTCACGCATTGGTATTGTGAATGCGATTAGTGGGAAATTACATTAGTAAATGTTGATTCCCCTCTCGAGAGGGGCAGGGGTGTGTTAGAAAACAACCACGTGAATGATTATAACACACCCCCTTCCCCCTCTCAAGAGGGGAGACAAAAAAGAATAATTATGAACAAGAAACTTTTCACACAAATAAAGAACGAATGGCGGGGAAATACTTGGCTCGCCATCGAACTCCTGGTGGTAAGCGTGGTGATGTGGTTCATCACCGATATGCTCTATTGCCGCATCGCCACCTATATGGAACCCCGTGGTTTCGACATCAGCCATTGCTACCTGATAGAAATGGGTATGCTCAATGAAAAGAGCCCCGATTATGTGGAATATGGTAAAGGCGATGAACAAAGGGATGTACTGGAACTCCTAAACCGCATCCAGCACCGTCCGGATGTAGAAGCTGCCAGCCTTTCCATAAACTCCTATCCTTATAATGGTAGTAATGGTACCACTTCCATGCAATTGCAAGGCGACAGTGTTATCATCAGCAACTGGCTTATCCGCCGGTTTGTCACTCCCGACTTTGTACGGGTATTCCGTTACGAAGGTGCCAATGGCGAAACTCCCGAACAACTTGCTCAAATGCTGGAAGAAGGCAAGTTCCTGGCTTCGGAAAATGTATATAACCACAAGAAGTTAGGCAACCGGAATTTGAAGGATTACATCGGAAAGCCTTTCTATCTACATGGCGATACCACCCAAACCTATACCTTGGGAACTGCATTGAAGACTGTTCGCTACGATGACTTCCAACAAGCAAGAAACAGTTATAGCATGATGCAAAAGATTTATTGGTACAGAAGTTATTTTGAACTTTGTGTCCGTGTCCGTCCCGAACACGACCAGGATTTCATTGCCCGACTGAAGGCAGACAGCGAAAGCCAATATCGCATCGGCAATATCTTTATCAGCAATATCCGTTCATTCAAGGACCTCCGCCGCAGTTTCCAGCAATATCAATACAATGAGATGCGAAACAACTTTACCGGCATGGCCTTCTTGCTCGTGAACATCTTCCTCGGCCTGCTCGGCACCTTCTGGTTCCGCACCCAGCAACGCAAAAGCGAAATCGCCTTGCACAAGGCACATGGGGCGACCAACGGAATGGTATTTACCCGCTTGCTCAGCGAAGGTTGGTTGTTATTGCTTATCGTAACTCCGATAGCCTTGCTCATTGATTTCAACTTGGCTCATGCCGAGCTGAACTCTTGGCGCAATGGCACTACCCTGGAATGGGATCGTCTGCTATTCTGCGGAGGCATCAGTTTTGCCTTAATCGCATTGATGATTGCCATTGGTATCGGTATTCCGGCTCGCAAGGCCATGAAGATTGATCCGGCAGAGGCGCTGCATAATGAATAAAAAAGAATCGGGGGATGAATTGATGCATCCCCCGATTCTCTTTATTATTATAATTCCTCTAACCATTTCTTACCAGACTTAGTATTCAACCAAATCAAGATGCCACCACCAATGATGCATCCTATAAAATATGTCAATCCTAGCATTTCCATAATTTCTTATCTTAAAATTTTATCACCAATAAGACTAAATATAATAGTAAACGAAACTCCAAGTAATAAGATAATAACATTATCCATACTGCTTTGGTTCTCTGTTATCTGCATTATCCAACCAATGGCGAGACCCGCAAAAGATAATTTTGCCAAATCATAAAAAAACTTACCAAGAGTTTCTTTCCTAAACTTATTCTTCTCGTTTAGTACTTTTCTCGTTTCCTGTATTTCTATAAATTTTCCCATAGCGCAAAGTAAGTAAATCTAAAGCAACAAAACAAATAATTTCTTTATTTTTCTATTAAGACCGTCCGAAAACGAACTAAGTGTCCGATATCGGACACCCTTCTTTTTGCTAATCACCTGATTATCAATACAAGTTAACTTTGGCACGGTTTTTGTAGTAGATTAAACAAAAACGTACGATTATGAAGACAAACAAATTTATAGCCCTAGTGGTTGCCTTAGGAACCACCCTCAGCACCTTGGCGGAAACAGCCGAACGCATCCGCCCAATCACCTTGAATGAAGCCATTACTTTGGCACGAGTACAGAGTGTCAATGCGGCCGTGGCATTGAACGAGTTGAAAACCGCTTATTGGGAGTATCGTACTTTCCAAGCGAACCTTCTTCCGGAAGTCAACTTGTCCGCAACCGTACCGAGTTATGCCAAGAGTTACAACAGTTACCAGCAAAGCGACGGTTCGTACACCTTCGTGCGGAATAATTTCATGCAGATGTCCGGTGCGCTTTCTATCGACCAGAACATCTGGTTCACCGGTGGTACACTCTCGCTCAACACCTCGCTCGACTTCATGAAGCAATTAGACAACACAAAAGACAAACGATATATGTCCGTCCCTATCGCCTTGACCTTAAACCAACCGATTTTCGGCGTGAACACTTTCAAGTGGAACCGCCGTATCGAGCCGGTCCGCTATGCCGAAGCGAAAGCCAACTTTCTCAGCGAAACCGAAGAAGTGACCATGACCACTATCAACTACTTCTTCAACCTCCTCCTGGCCAAGGAGAATGTAAACATCGCTAAACAGAACTTGGAGAATGCCGAAAAGTTATACGAAGTGGCCAAGGCCAAGCGACGCATGGGACAAATCAGCGAAAATGATGTGCTCCAGCTGAAACTGAACATGCTGAATGCCCAATCAACCTTGACCGACTACGAGAGTTCCCTAAAGAGCAACATGTTCCAACTCCGTTCGTTCCTCGCCTTGGGTGAAAACGAAGAACTGGAACCAATCTTGCCGGACACTCTCCCTTCCATGATTGTAAACTATCAGGATGCTTTGGAAAAGGCTTTGGCCAACAATTCCTTTGCCCATAACATCCGTCGCCGCCAATTGGAAGCCGATTACGAAGTGGCCAAGGCGAAAGGGAATCTCCGTCAGATTTCCTTGTTTGCCCAAGTAGGTTTTACGGGTACCGACCAGACTTTCAAGGGAGCCTATGACCCGTTGAAGGACAATCAGGTGGTGGAAGTAGGATTCCGTATTCCATTGCTCGACTGGGGAAAGCGCCGAGGACAAGTGAAGGTGGCCCAAAGCAATCGTGAAGTGGTACAAAGCCGACTCCGTCAGGAAACCATGGACTTCAACCAAAACCTCTTCATCCTAGTAGAACAGTTCAACAACCAGCGTGCCCAACTCGACATTGCCGATGAAGCCGATGCTATCGCCCAACAACGATACAAGACCAATGTGGAAACCTTCATGATCGGGCGCATCAGCACCCTCGACTTGAACGATGCCCAGGTGAGCAAGGACGAAGCCCGCCAGAAACACATCAGCGAATTGTTCTATTACTGGTATTATTATTATCAGTTGAGAAGCCTCACCCTTTGGGACTTCGAGAAGAACACCAACATTGATGCAGACTTTGAAGCCATAATTAAAAATTAAAGAATAATATCCTTGTAGGGACGCAGCATGCTGCGTCAGCATACATCCACACCGATGTTTTTACGCAGCACGCTGCGTCCCTACTTTTTGCAATTTGTGTGAACAGATACATCATTCCCAAAAATAATCCGTATATTTGTAGCCTATGATACTGGTAATCGACGACGATAGCGCTATCCGTACCTCCCTCAGTTTTATGCTGAAGCGGGCCAAGTACGATGTTCAGGCCGTTTCCTCTCCCAAGGAAGCGATAGCCATAGTACGCTCCGTAGCCCCTGAACTCATCCTCATGGACATGAACTTCTCGCTCACCACAACGGGCGACGAAGGTATCACCCTTTTAAAGCAAGTCAAGATATTCCAACCGGAAACACCTGTCATCCTCATGACGGCTTGGGGAAGCATCCAACTGGCCGTGAAAGGCATGCAAGCCGGTGCTTTCGATTTCATCACCAAGCCATGGAACAATGCGGCTTTGATGCATCAGATTGAGACAGCCCTTGCACTGAACAATAAGAAGAAGGAAGAGGAACTGAAGAAGGAGGAGGAAGGCAAGTTCGACCGCAGCCACATCGTCGGCAAGAGCAAGGCACTCATGGATGTACTGGCCACTATCGAACGGATTTCCAAAACCAATGCTTCGGTATTGATTACTGGAGAAAGTGGAACGGGGAAAGAACTGATAGCCGAAGCCGTACACCGCAACAGTCCACGAGCCAAGAAACCATTCGTGAAAGTGAACTTGGGCGGTATCTCCCAATCGTTGTTCGAAAGTGAAATGTTCGGACACAAGAAAGGAGCCTTTACGGATGCTTCATCGGACAGAGTGGGACGTTTTGAACTGGCCGATAAGGGAACCATTTTCCTGGACGAAATCGGAGACTTGGACTTGAGTTGCCAAGTGAAACTGCTTCGGGTCTTGCAAGAACAGACCTTTGAAGTATTGGGTGATAGCCGTCCTCGAAAGGTAGATATCCGGGTAGTCAGTGCCACCAATGCCGACCTTCGCCAAATGGTACAGGAACATACCTTCCGCGAAGACTTGTTCTATCGCATCAACTTGATTACCGTTCATCTACCGGCTTTGCGTGAGCGTCGGGATGACATTCCATTGCTCGCCCGCCATTTTGCCGACCAACAATGCCAGCAAAACGGACTTCCGAAGGTGGATTTCACCCCGGAAGCCATGAAATACCTGCAAGGTCTTCCTTACCCGGGCAATATCCGTGAGTTGAAGAACTTAGTAGAGCGTACACTATTGGTCAGTGGGAAAGAAACCTTGGATGTTGATGACTTCAAAGCACAGAACCCTCATTCGGCAGAAGCAATCCCTTCCCAGAGTTTGGATAATCTGACTTTGGACGAACTGGAGCGCCAACGCATCCTGCTGGCTTTGGAACAATACGGCAACAACCTGACGCAGGTAGCCACTTCTTTGGGACTAAGTAGACCAGCCTTGTATCGCCGTTTGGAAAAACATAACATTACAATCAGAGAATAAGCCCATGAAACTGAAATCCTTTTTCTTCATCCTGGCATTCTTGCTGATAGTAGTATGGATCATACTGCTGTTCGTCGCCACACAAGAAAATGGGTGGAAGTTCTATCTGATAGAAGGGATTGTTACTTTCAGTCTTTTCTATCTTATTTATTTTTATCGGAAAGTTGTCAAGCCTTTGAACTCCATTGCCGGAGGTATGGACTTGCTTCAGGCACAAGATTTCAGCAGTCGTCTGTCACCCGTAGGGCAACGGGAAGCCGACCGCATCGTGTCTATCTTCAACCGTATGATGAACCAGTTGAAGGAAGAACGTCTCCGACTGCGGGAACAGAACCATTTCCTGGACTTGCTCATCAGCGTATCGCCCATGGGTGTCATCATCCTGACCTTGGATGAACGAATCTCCATGGCCAACAAGGCCGCATTGGAATTTCTGGACGAAGGTACGGAAGAAGACATCATGAACAAAACCATGGACGAACTGAGCGGAAGTCTGGCCGAAGAGCTCAACCGGATACCGAAGGATACCACCGTTACCATTCGCTTGAGTGACTCCCGTATCTACCGTTGTTCCCGTCTTTCGTTCATCGATAGAGGCTTTGCTCATCCGTTCTATTTGATAGAAAGCCTCACTTCCGAAGTAATGAAGGCGGAAAAGAAAGCCTACGAGAAGGTCATCCGCATGATTGCCCACGAAGTGAACAATTCCGTAGCCGGCATCACTTCTACCCTCGACACCATAGACGATGCCCTACAAACCATAGACGATACGGAAGACATCCGCGAAGTAATGAAAGTATGCGTGGAACGAAGTTATAGCATGAGCCGGTTCATCACCAACTTTGCCGATGTGGTGAAGATTCCGGAACCACAAAAGGAGGAAGTACATTTGAACGACCGGGTAACGGCTTGCAAAATCTTTATGGAGAACCTATGCCAGAATCGGGATATTGACCTTCACTTGGAATTGTGCGAAGAGAATCCAGTGGTCAGCATGGACACGTCTCTTTTTGAGCAAGTCCTGATCAACATCATCAAGAACGCCACAGAAAGCATCGATGCCAACGGAAAAATCTTTATCCGCACCTCGGCTTCTCCGCTTATGCTCGAAATCGGCGATACCGGTAAAGGCATCAGCAAAGAAGTAGAGACCAAACTCTTTACCCCGTTCTTCTCCACCAAGCCGAACGGACAAGGTATCGGCCTCATCTTTATCCGTGAAGTATTGATGAAGCATGGATATACTTTCTCGTTACGCACCTATCCGGACGGCATCACCCGTTTCCGCATCTGTTTCTAACCGACTTTAATTCTATACAATGATATGAAACCAACGAACAAATTCGATATAAAGGCTGAATACAAACGTCTCCACCGGGCATTCCCGGGGTATAAGGCGAGTCCTATCATCGGCCTGACCAACGGAAATCCTTCTATCTCTCAGGCTATCATGAAAGCGGGAGGGGCTCCTATCATCCTTCCTCCACACCACCAAGCCGATTGGTTGGTCAACCAAGTGAATCTCTTGGACGGTATTTTCTTGGTAGACGATCGCCCGCTAGAACGCTTGCTCACCAAACTGGCGGAGGACAGACAAATTCCGACAGTCCAAACCAATCCCGCCATGCTGGAAGTATATGCTGAAATTCTAGTATTGGAAGCCACTTCTTTCATGGAAGCCAAGCAACTGCATAACCGCATCCTGACCCTCGATTCGCATTGCGATACCCCGATGTTCTTCGACCAAGACATCAACTTTGCCAGTCGGGATCCAAAGATATTGGTAGACTTGCACAAGATGACGGAAGGCCGACTGGATGCAACGATCATGGTAGCCTATCTGGAACAGCAAGGACTAACCGACGAAGATTTGTTGGCTGCTACTGCCAAGGCCGACCGCATCCTGAATGAAATCGAAGCCATGGTAGCAAAGAGTAAGAATTATGTAAATATCGCTTACACTCCAGCCGACCTCTACCGCCTGAAGGCCGAAGGAAAGAAAGCCATTATGCTCGGTATTGAAAACGGTTATGCGATCGGCAAAGATATCACGAATGTAGAACGTTTCCGCAAACGAGGGGTTGTCTATCTGACTCTCTGCCACAACGGCAATAACCAACTCTGCGGCTCTTGTCGGGACAATGACGAGAACTTGGGCGTAAACGCTTTCGGCGAACAAGTCATCCATGAAATGAACCGGGTAGGCATGATAGTAGACATCTCTCATTCCGGTATCCAAACCTTCTACGATGCGCTCGACATCAGTACGAAACCGATTGTGGCTTCGCACTCCTCTTCCCGTGCGCTCTGTAATCATCCACGCAACTTGACCGATGAACAAATGAAGGCATTGGCCCAAAAAGGTGGTGTAGCACAAGTTACCTTGTACAATGGATTCTTGAAGGAAGAAGGGAAAGCAACCATTCAAGATGCCATTGCACACCTCAACCACATGGTGGATATTATGGGCATCGAGCATGTAGGTATCGGCACGGACTTCGACGGAGACGGAGGAATCATTGGTTGTGCATCGGCTTCCGAACTGATTAACTTTACCCGTTGTTTATTGAAGGAACGATATAGCGAGGAAGACATCCGCCGCATTTGGGGAGGAAACTTCCTGCGTGTTATGGAGGAAGTACAAAAAGTTTGATTACCTTTGCAAGCAAATATCCCGTTCCCCTCTTGAGAGGGGTTAAGGGGTGTGTGATACCCATAAAATTGATGTACTTTAACACACCCCTTCCCCCTCTCAAGAGGGGAGGTTATAACATAACAATATCATTATGAGAATAAAGAACTTATTCATCGCTCCTATTCTATTGCTCTCCCTTACAGGAGTCGTATCCTGTGGAAGCAGCAAGAAGTCAGACGATACCCAAGCAACCGAAAAGAAAGTTGTCATCAAGGCACCGGCTTTTGATGCCGATAGCGCATTTACCTACGTAAAAGCACAGACCGACTTCGGCCCTCGTGTCCCGAACACTCAAGCACATCGTGATTGTGGCGAATACCTCGCCCAACAATTGGCGAAATTCGGCGCCAAGGTCTACAACCAATACGCCGACCTTGAAGCCTGGGACGGTACAATTCTGAAAGCCCGTAACATCATCGGTGCCTACAATCCCGACAGCAAGAAACGTATCATGCTCTGTGCCCATTGGGACAGTCGTCGGTATGCCGATTACGATGCCGACGAAAAGAATCACAAGAAACCTATCGACGGTGCCAATGACGGTGCCAGTGGCGTAGGTGTATTACTTGAAATCGCCCGTCAAATTCAAAAGGAAGCCCCAACAGTAGGCATCGACATCATCTTCTTTGATGCTGAAGACTATGGTACTCCGGCTTGGCATCGCGGAAATTACAAGCCGCACGATTGGTGCTTGGGTTCACAATATTGGGGAAGAACTCCTCATGTGCAAGGTTACTATGCCCGTTACGGCATTCTGCTAGACATGGTAGGCGGTAAGGGAGGTACCTTCTATTACGAACCTTATTCGTACCGTACCGCTCGTAAGGAAGTAAAGAAGATTTGGGAAAAGGCACACGAACTAGGTTATGGCAGTTACTTTGTAAAGCAGGAAGGCAGCGAAGTGACCGACGACCATGTATACGTGAACCAATTGGCACGTATCCCGTGTGTAGACATCATCAACTACGATCCGGTTTATGAGAACTCGTCTTTCGGCCCTACTTGGCATACTGTAAACGACAACATCAGCAACATCGACCGCAATACGTTGAAAGCCGTAGGACAAACGGTTATGGATGTAATTTATAATGAAAAATAAGAACCACAGATATGAAGACAATCAATGAACTACAAGACGAAGTGATTGAAGAATTCAGTGACTTCGACGATTGGATGGACAAGTACCAATTGCTGATTGACCTCGGCAACGAACAGGAACCACTTGCCCCGGAATACAAGAATGACCAAAACCTCATCGACGGATGCCAAAGCCGTGTGTGGCTCCAAGCCGACTTGGTGGACGGTAAGGTAGAATTCCAAGCCGAAAGTGATGCACTTATTGTGAAAGGCATCATCGCCCTTTTGATAAAGGTTGTATCCGGCCACACTCCGGATGAAATCCTGGAAAACGAACTTTACTTCATCGAGGCTATCGGATTGAAAGAGCACCTCTCTCCTACCCGTAGCAACGGACTCTTGGCCATGGTGAAGCAAATGCGCATGTATGCACTGGCATTCAAAGCAAAAATGGCATAAGGATATAAAAGCACGGTTAAGCCGTGCTTTTTCTTTACCTACCAATTCTCGAAGTATCCACTGCCTCCCGTTTCTTCTTATATCCTCCCAACTTATAAACTAACGTAAGCGACACTTTACGAGTATTCCAATCCAAACGACGCTCCTCCGTTGGCCTTCCCAATCAATCAACGTATGCGGAATAGAGGTACGGAATACATCCTCTCCTTTCAGTATCAATTTCATTTTCCGATTGGCAAATGTCCATTGCAAAGAAGCATCCACATTTCCCATTGGACGAATATCATAAAAACCTTGAATAGCCGCCAACTGGTACCTACCCAAAAGATTCGCTACCAGATTCGGTTTGCGGGAAAGGATATTACCATCCGTGCAGATCGTACCCATTTGTCGAATATGATAAGTAACTTGTCAAATAACGCTGTAAAATACTCCGATGAAAAGGCAGAAATTTACATCAGATGTTGTCATGATGCCCCACATGGACGGTTTCGAGTTGGGAGCCAATGAATAAGGTGTGATTTGTAATTATCCTCCAAATATAGGCGTAATATTTGGAATACCGTTCCAAATATTTACGTAAATTTTGGAATAGCCGTTTGTTTATATCCTTATTTATGCTATCTTTGTCTCTAAATCAAGAAACAAGGATATGGGCAAGAACAGACAAATCGAACGAATCATTTCTTCCGTCAAGGACAAGCGCCATGCACGGATTATCGTGTTTACGGGAGCAAGACAGGTAGGGAAAACAACTCTGGTCAAACAGGTTTTCCCTGAATACGAATATCTGAGTATCGAAGATCCAATCCTAAGGAAAGCTTATCTGAACCTTTCCGCCGCACAATGGAAATCACAATTTCCTAAAGCTACATTGGATGAAGTACAGAAAGAGCCTCAACTCATTGAAAGCATCAAGGCTACATACGATACTTACGAGGATGTACATTATGTACTCCTCGGATCAAGCCAACTGCTCTTATTAGAAAAGGTACGCGAGTCCTTGGCCGGTCGATGCTTGATTTATGAGCTTTACCCATTGACCCTTCCTGAGCTTGCTACCCAAACTTGGGAGGATGACATCATCCCGTCATTGTGGCAACAAATCATAACTCGCCAATGCGATTCTGCTGCCATTCTTCCATCTTTCTTGATGGACAAACGGATGCCTGTCAAAAATGCTTCATGGGAACATTACCTTCGTTTGGGAGGCTATCCTGCTTTGGTGGCCGATGACATGACCGAAGACGACAAATACACTTGGCTCCGGACATACGTTCATACTTATCTTGAAAGGGATGTGCGCGATTTGGTTTCTTTCCGCGACCTAGAGCCTTTCATCAAACTTCAGCGTGCCGTAGCGGTATATACGGGAGGACTATTCAATGCTTCCAACTTTGCTCGGGATGTGGGTGTCACTTCCAAGACGGCACAACGCTACTTGGAATATCTCCGGCTGAGCTATCAGGTAATCATACTTCCAGCTTGGGAACGAAACACCGCCAAGCGGTTGGTGAAAGCACCCAAGGTACACTTCATGGACAACGGGGTACTGCAAGCCATTTTACAGAAACGCGGCGGATTGACCGGAAGCGAATTCGAAAGCCTGATTATCGCTGAAATTTACAAACAAGTCAAGAATTTGCAAATAGATGCATCATTTCATCATCTCCGCACTCAGGACGGCAAGGAAATCGACTTACTGGTAGAGACACAAGAAGGTTACTATGCTTTCGAAGTGAAAATGGCCGAGCATGTTTCTCCAATCGATGCACGACATTTGTTGAATGTAGAGCCGATATTGGACAAGCCTCTTCTGCATGGCTTCGTCTTGTCCAACGACAAGGAAACCCATCATTTTTCGGATAAAGTCACGGCCGTACATGCCGCCATGTTCTTGGGATAAGGATTGAAAATGAGCGAACTTCACTTCGTCACTTGCGTCATTCCGGCTGTTTTTCAAGCAGTTGGAGTTCCGCAATTTATATTTGATTTCTTCACGAGACAAAGTATGGTCGGGGTTATCCACAAACATCAATAATAGAGAAACTCCTGATTACACAACGGATATTCCTTGCCAGATAGCCTCACCTTCTTTGCCTCCTTACAAGAAGCATCTTTCCAAACGATTCAATCTATTTCTTACATTTCTTTGCCCACAAAAATCTTTTATATTCCAAACTCTTTCATTCCTATGAATGGTGGTAAATTATCCATCAAGCAACCACCTTATAAATTGTTCATAACAGATTCTCATTTAAATATAAAGAAGATGATGCTTAAATATAACGATAACGAATCTGATGCTTTAGGGCAAAGAATCTATTTCACAAAAGGTGGGAACAACCTCTATTTTGGTTCATATCATTTCAATGGATATACAATCATTGATACAGACACTTTATCCGCATTGAAACATATCAACATCAATTTTGATAAAGGTCTAGCAGAGCAGGACAACGTTCATCTTCATGAAATTGACGAATACCAATATATAATTGAACCACCTTTCGTTTGCGAACAGTATGTCTATCTTGTATTTTGCGAGAAAGGACGAAGCAAGTATGGAATATATAATACTGTTACACGAGAAATCTCTTTCAATTCTAAAACCGACGCATATAATTCTTTAATGCCTATAATCGGTTCCGGAGAAACGTATTTTATTGGTCATTTAGCAGATTACGACATTTATCAGAAGATGGTCAACCTAGGTTTCAACAAAGGTAGTGAATTAATGGAAGAAACATTGAAGAAACAAGGTGATGTTCTCGTCTTTTATCATTTCAAATAAGATACTTAACTATTCGTTACAAATCCCTCATCCTAAAGTTAATCACAAGTTATGATTTAGCAATTATAAGTTATAATCACACAATCACAAGTTATGATTAACCAATCAAAACTTGTGATTAACTTTTAGATGAAGGGATAGAATACTTTTCATGCTGATGTACAACAGAATCTTCCCATATCCATACAGAAAACAAAGCAGAAAAAACAGGCATTTCTTGGAAGTTAAAAAAACAAGCGATACCTTTGAGAAAAATATCGGAATATGGATAAGTCCACACAGATTCGGCAAGATAAGTATGGATTATTCTTCAGTCGGGAACTTCATTTTAATCCATTGTTATTCAAGAAGTATGACGTTAGTGAAAAAGTGAAGCAACTTTTTTACACTTTATCAAAACCTTGCTTTCATCTGCCAAAGTCGTGGCAAAGACATAATCCTCGCCTCCTTCTTTCAGTTTCAAACGTTTACGGAGTTCCGCCACAGAAGAAGGGAAGTTGCGGATAGTAAGATTCGCTTTTTCCACACCCTGTAGAAAATCCTTCAGTTCCTTCTTCCCGAAACCGCTGACTGCCTCCACCTTGAAACGACGGCCGGGAAAATCTTCGATGAATTGGGGAGAAACATACAAATGACTGCTTGCATGAAGTTTCTTGACATCATAAGTCTGCGTGAGCGAACGATAGGCTCCGGCTTTCAGCATGGAAGCATTCGGTTCATATAGATATGCACCAACTTCGGTAGCCAACGGACAATCGGAAGTGCGTTCCTGTTCTTGTGTAAAGGTGTAATGCTGATGCTCACCCGTACTGGTAATCTGTTCGCAATGAATCACGATTTCCGAATCAGGCTTTGATTTCTGAAGTATCAACAGCAGTTCCTTACATTCATTGTTCACCGAAACGATATGAACTTCCTTTACATATCTTAAAGCCTTCAACGCCAAAGACAAGTCGAGCATCGGCGAGAGTTTAATCATTACCGTTTGGGCTTTCTCCACCAACAAGTCTTCCAAAGCAGAGACATCCGGTTCACAATCCGAAATGGGCACCGTCTTTCCTCCATGACCGTCCCGACGAGCAGGGTCAAGGAAAAGGCAATCTACCGGTTGCATCTGTTTCAGATACTCTACACCGTCTTCGTTATGGACACCAATGTTCAATCCCAATAACGGAAAGTTATGCTTGGCCAATTCACACAGTTCGGCTTGGCGCTCCACATAATCGGCTTGCTTGAACTTACGGGAAAGGAACGAACAATCAATCCCGAAGCCCCCCGTCAAGTCGGCAAAGGTTTCCCCCTCCACCAAGTTCGCTTTATAGATAGCGGTAGCCTCGGAAGAACATTGCTCCATAGACAGATGTTTAGGATAAAACAAACCTTCAATGCGATACCATGTAGGAACTTTCGCCTCGGCTATCTGGCGACCGGCTATCTGCACCACGGCCATAGCCATATCGACCTGTGGATATTTCTTTGCCTGCAAAGCCAATGAACGGACATCGGCACGGGAATTTTCTTCTATGAAGCGGAGTGTTTCAGGAGACAATTGCATAAATCACGGTTTTACTTTCGACAAAGATAAGGATTTTATTTACCTTTGTCACAAACAAACGGAACATTATGACGAAAGCATTGTTTTTTGACATCGACGGAACGCTGGTAAGTTTCCAGACACACGTCATCCCGGCTTCGACTATCGAGGCACTCACTCTGGCACACGAAAAGGGTATCCAAATCTTTATAGCCACAGGCCGTCCGACCTTAATCATCAACAATCTGGGTGAATTGCAAAGTCGTGGACTGATTGACGGCTATATCACCATGAACGGTGGCTATTGCTATGTAGGCGATAAAATCATCTATAAGAGTTCCATTCCTGATAAGGACGTAAAGTGCATGGCCGATTTCTGCAAGAAAAACGGTTTCCCTTGTATTTTTGTGGGTGAACACGATGCCTCCGTATGCCAACCCAACGATTTGCTCCGATACATCTTTTATGAGCATCTAGGTGTGAAGGAATTTCCGGAAGAAGATTTCGAAAAGGCTACCCAAAGAGAGGTATATCAGTTGACTCCTTTCTTCACTTCCGAACAAGAAAAGGAAGTGCTTCCTTTTATTACAAATGGAGAGTTCGGCCGTTGGCATCCGGCTTTCGTTGATATCACCGCTAAAGGCAATACCAAACAGAATGGTATCGACGAGTTCATCAAACACTTCGGATTCAAGTTGGAAGAAACCATGGCTTTCGGCGATGGTGGCAATGACATCGGCATGCTCCGCCATGCAGGCATCGGTATCGCCATGGGCAATGCCAACGATGAAGTGAAGGCTGCTGCCGATTATGTGACAGCCAGTGTGGACGAAGATGGTATCTACAAAGCATTGAAGCATTTTGGAGTCATCGAATGAAAAAGTTTCTACGTCTGACATTGTTATTACTAGGCATCATATTTGTTATACTATGCCGATTTATGCCTAACCTGGCAGAAGGGTATGCCCTAACGGTTTATCCTTCGCTTTCGGCAGCATTGTCCGCCTTTTCATCTCTCTTCCCTTTCCCTTTGATGGAAGTATTCGTGGTAGGCCTTATCCTATGGCTTGTCTGCTACCCGATATGGAAACGTCGGAAAGGGATTTGCTGGCGAAAGATTCTTTTCAGAGAAATAGAAATGCTTGCTTGGGTATATGTCTGGTTTTACTTGAGTTGGGGGTTGAACTATTACCGATACAATATCTATACCCGATTGCAAACGTCTCCCATTGCTTACGAAGAACAGCACTTCCAAGATTTCCTGAAGGAATATACCAAATGCCTTAACGCATCCTATCAACCACAAACAGAAGTTGATTCTGATACGTTAAGACATCATATAGGTTCCTTTTACGCAAATCTTCCTGAGATTTACGGATTAACCCAACCTCAGTCTTGGCAACATCCCAAGAAGTTCATCTTTACTCCCCTTTATTCGAAAGTTAGTGTCTTGGGATCAATGGGACCATTCTTCTCCGAAGCCCAACTCAACGCCGACTTACCGGAAGTGCAATATCCTTTCACCTACGCCCATGAGTTCTCGCATTTGTTGGGTGTAAGCAACGAAGCCGAAGCCAACTATTGGGCGTATCGGGCTTGTACGGAATCGTCCTCACCAGCATTGCAATATTGCGGTTACTTCGGGTTATTGCCATACGTCATTTCCAACGCCTCCTATTTGTTGCCGAAAGAAGACTTCCAAGCATGGATAAAGACAATCCGTCCGGAGGTCCGCACTCAGTACAATGAGAAAAACACATATTGGCAAGAACGTTATTCCCCGTGGATTGGAAAAATTCAGGATTTCACTTACAACCTCCTCCTGAAAGGAAACAAGATTCCTTCCGGGAAGAAGAATTATGCAGAGGTGATCAGCCTATTGCTTTCCTTACCGACGGAAAAGAAATGACATCAATTACCTCCGCCACCTGTTGAATTTGAATTTCCTCCACTCAACACATCGTCATTCGTAATACTACGAGCGGCCTTCTTTACTTGCGCTTTCAGTTCTCCGAATCGCCAACTGATGTTCAAGCCGTATGAGCGCTGTTGTTGCTTGCTTTCACTCCATGAGCGGAAAGTATCAGTAACTGTTTCGTTCTTGAAGGTCAAGTATTTGTGGAAAAGATTGGATGTATTGATAGAAACACTCAATCGCTTCTCTTTCAAGAACGAACGGCTCAGGCTGAAGCCGTAATAAGAATAGGAAGAACCTTTTCCCTGCAAACTGATATAAGGTGTGCTACCTCCACCGTATAGGCTGAAGCGGAGATCCCAAGGCAATGTCTGCTGTGCATTGAGGAAGAGATTTCCATTGAAACCACTGTTGCTCTGACGCAAAAAAGGCTCATCACTCTTAAGATCCACATAACTTCCGCTCGCATTGATAGAAAGTCGGGTCTTATTGCCTGGATTCCAGTTCATCCATAACGAGAGGCTAGTGCGCTGGGTATGACCGATATTTCCATAAGTACTTTCCATAACCCCATTGTTCATGAACGAATAATTCTGGATACCATTATTCACAAACATATAGTTAAAATTGGCATTGACATTGAACTTTGCCGAGAAGGAACTGAAGGCCAATCCCAGAGAGTGCGATTTCTCTGTTTCCAAATCCGGATTACCATAACTGATGCTAGTTGGATTACTGGTGTTTCGGAAAGGATTCAAATACCAAATACCCGGACGACTGATTCGCATGTTATAAGTGGCTCTCAATGTCTTGGTCTGTCCCAATTGGTAAGAGAACATCATCGAAGGAACGATATCATCAAACCCGGCATTAAAATTCTTCTCAGGCATCTTGTCATACTCCACATCCATAAAAGTATGTTCGTAACGCACACCCACTTTGGCTCCCATTTTCTTCCACTTCAACTTATAGTCGCCATAAGCAGCCAAGATGTTTTGGGTTTGTTTGAAGTTGTCCGTCAAATCCTTGTCCACTTGATATTCGCCATTATATTCCTTGAAATATTGGCTTTCGCTCTTATTGTTTCGCATGATGTATTTGGCACCGAAATCGATGTTATGCATATCCGATATCGGATTGGTATAATCCAATTGGAAAGTATGCTCATCGGTGCGTGCATCATTATCAAAATGCTGGTTGCGGAGATCGTATGGATAATCCCGGATATCTTCGTATTCAGTATACGCCTCGCTATTGTCCGGCGAGCCATTGTATCGGTAAGAGAATGTCAAGTATTCCCCCTTTTTCTTGAACGAACGCTGATAGTCAAAGTTGGCACCAATACTGCTCCATTCGTTCTCACTCCGGTTTATGGTATTGTAACTATAAGCATGTTCGTGAAGCGAATTCAGCATCCGTGTTTGACTACTACCCCAACCTTTGTATTTACCTCCATACATCTGCATGGAGAAAGTGACAAGATTCAAAGTATCTATTTCGTAACTACCTTCCATGCTTCCGAAATTGAAATTACCCTTATTCTTTCCTGAACCTTCTTGGCTTAGATATTTATAGGAGTCCGATGTGAAATCTTCACGGGTGTTGGTCGATTGGTATCCTGGAGAATCATTATGATTGTATGAGTAGTTTCCTGTAACAGTGAGTTTGCCCACTTGTACCGTTCCGTAGGCCCCGGCATTGTAACCTTGGTTGTTGACTCCAGCATTTAAGGAAACAGTATATCCCTGCATGCTACTTCCAGTGATAGTAATAATGTTGAGGATTCCCCCGATACCTTCCGCATCGTATTTAGCCCCCGGATCAGTTATCACCTCTATCGACTTGACCGAATTGGCAGGCAGACTCTTCAACACTTCTTTCGGATTATTGCTCATCATGCTATTCGGCTTTCCATTCACATGTACCTTGAAATTACTGCTGCCATTCACTTTAATGTTGTCTTCTCCGTCCACGGTAACAAGTGGTACCTTTCGCAACATTTCCAGCGTAGAATTGGTCTTGGCATCCGGATCGTCCTCCATACTATAAGTCACCTTGTCCATTTCTGCTTTAACCAATGGCTTTTGGGCAACCACTTCCACACCTTTCAGCATCTCTGTAGCCTCGGACATAAGAATCCTACCTAAATCAACTGCCTTGACTTGTTCTGACAAAGTAAAATCACGCTGAACTGTATTCTTTCCTACAGAAGAGAAAGAAATGATATAACGACCGGGAGAAGTCAGCTTCTCGTTGAATTTACCATTGTCCGATGTGACCGCAAGGCGCACCGGCTTAGTCGGACTTTCCGACAAAGAAATCCGAATGGTAGCGTATGGTTCTCCTTCATTCGATAAAGAATCCACCAAAACACCTTTTACTGAATAAGAACTTTGTGATTTTTGAGCATGCATGCCCATTGGAATACTTGCCAAGAAGAATATCAGCAAGCCTAAAATGCCATGTTTCATTTTATGATAATTTTTAAAGTGTAATATTATGTTATTTTTCGTAAAGGTAGAAATATATATGGTACATTAAAGCACTTATGAAGTAATTTTACGGAACTTTAAGAGAAAGAGGCTTAAAGTATAAAAAACAAAAAACGCCAACAACTTGGTGCTACTTTTTAGATATTGGCTGGTGGTCCTGTAGAAGTTCATCTCAGTATCGGTGGAGATTGTTCATCGCCTAATATTCATGGAGAGAGAACAATAAAACACTTCTGATACGCCCCATTATGAGAACGTGCCGTTTGAAATACCAAGTTCGTGGGAGTGGTGCAAACTTGGAGATTTAGCATTTTACAAAAAGGGGCCATTTGGAAGTAGTTTGACAAAATCAATGTTTGTTCCCAAGGCTGATAATACTTATAAAGTGTACGAACAAAAGAATGCAATTCAAAAAGACCATTCGTTAGGTTCGTATTTTATCTCTAATGAGAAATATGAGTCTCTATATGGCTTTGCAGTTCAACCGTATGATATCATTGTCAGTTGTGCTGGAACTATCGGAGAGACGTATGTATTGCCATCAAATATACAAGCAGGTATCATCAACCAAGCTTTAATGTTGATTCGTCTGTATTGTAGAGATATTGAACGCTTTTATTTGCTCTATTTTGATTATATTCTAAAAGGGGAAGCCTATAAAGAAAGTAAAGGTACTGCAATAAAGAACATACCTCCTTTTGATATTCTAAAAAACTTTTTCATTCCTATTCCGCCTTTAGTAGAACAACAGAGAATTTTGAAAGAGGTAGATAGATGGATGTCAGTTGTAAATACTATTGAGCAAGGCAAAGCAAATTTGCAAACTACTATCATACAAGTTAAGAGCAAAATCCTCGATCTCGCTATTCATGGCAAACTTGTTCCCCAAGACCCAAATGATGGGCCTGCATCGGAATTGCTCAAACGAATCAATCCCAATGCCGAAATCACTTGTGATAACGGGCAGTATGGGAAGTTACCTAAAGGATGGTGTTTGTGTAAATTAGGTGATATATGTTCTTTCTTGTCAAGAGGAAAGTCACCTAAATACTCAGATGATGATAAAATATACCCAGTATTTGCTCAAAAGTGTAATTTGAAAGATGGTGGCATATCATTAGAACAAGCAAGATTTTTAGACCCTTCTACAATTAACAAGTGGAATGATGTTTACAAATTACAAACAGGGGATATCCTTGTAAATTCAACAGGAACAGGCACTGTTGGAAGAACGAGATTATTCAATACAAATTGTTTGGGTAACTATCCATTTGTAGTTCCAGATTCGCATGTTTCTGTCGTAAGAGTATTGAAAAGTATTTGTCCTCAGTATATTTTTGCTTTTATATCTTCTAACTCCATACAACAGTATATGGAAGAGAATCTTGCAGGAAGTACAAACCAGAAGGAATTGTACATTGGGGTTTTAGAGAATATGCAGATATTCTTACCCCCTCTCATTGAGCAATACCGCATAGTCGCCAAAATCGAAGAACTATTCTCTTCCCTTGACAATATACAAAAAGCCTTAGAAGTGTAAATGAATGCACTTCTAAGGACTATCAAACGTTACCAATTCACCACCTTATCTACAATCTTTTGCTGTTCGCTTGCTGTACGACGAAGATAGATGCGAGTAGTTTCTATGCTCTCATGCCCCATCAGGTCGGCAAGTAACGCAAGGTCATTAAAGCGGTCGAGGAAGTTCTTAGCAAAACGATGACGGAATGAATGGGGATAAACGACTTCCCTGTTCATTCCGTATTTATCTGCAAAATACTTAAGCTGCTGGGCAATGCCACGTGTGGTAATACGTTCGCCAAATCGGTTGAGGAAGATGTAACCAGAAGATCGTCCGTGTGCTTTCAGCCATATTGTGGCCTCGATTCTCAAATTCTTAGGGATATACAAACGACGAACTTTACCGCCCTTGCTATAAAGGTCAAGATGCCCCACTTGCACGTGCTCTGCTTTTATATGAAGCAATTCGCTGACACGAGCGCCAGTTGCAGCCATAAACCAAACCACTCATCATAGCCGTCCGCTTTTAAACGTGTTTTGAGAAATTTGTAATCGGCATCACTGATTACATTTTCCAAGAAGTTCTTCTGTTGGACTTTTACGAATTTCACTTTCAGTTTCTCATGCTTTGTAAATTCAAGATACTTGTTGATGCCTTGCAAACGTAGGTTTACGGTCTGGGGCTTGAAGTTCTCTACCAAATACCCTTTATATGCCAAAAGGTTCTTTTTATTGACTTCCCCATAATGACTGAGAAAATACTGTACCGTCCATACATAAGAAGTAACGGTGTTCTTTGCCAAATTACTTTTGGCAAGATAGCCTTTGAATTTTGTTACCATATTACACTAAATTTAAAATGAATACGGTATCAATATAAAGAAGGCGTATCGGGCATTATCAGAACTTGCCTTCTGGTTGGGCAATATGCAAGCTTTCAGATTTGTGTAAAATCGAAAATGGTTTTGCTTTCAGTAGCAACGATTACAAAACAGAAGGTACTCCTTTGGTACGCATATCAAATATTGTAAACAACTCCATAGACCTAACAGAATGTGTTTATATTCAAAATAAAACTGATGACAGATTTATTGTGGCTAAAGGAGACTTACTGATAGCTATGTCAGGAGCTACAACGGGTAAAATGGGGGTTTATTCATACGAAGGAACTTCATATTTGAACCAACGAGTTGCGAACATACGTATCTTAGATGATTCCATATTGCTAGCATCGTACAGGGATTATTTTATGCAGTCAAAAGTGGAAGAAATACTAAAACTGGCTTATGGTGGTGCACAACCTAATATCAGTGCTAACGTAATAGGCAATTTTGATTTTCTTTTGCCTCCATTGGGAGAACAAGAAAGAATCGTAAGTGCAGTTAGAAAGACATTTGCTCAATTAGACGCAATAATGGAGAGTTTATAGGCTCTCCATTATCGTATCAAGATGCTTGAATGTGATGTTGATAGCTTCAACAATCCTCTTCTGTTCATTATAAGGGGGGATTGGCACTTCTATTTCTTTGAACAGTTTCTTGTTCAGATGCGGAATTGCAGAGCCGACCTTATTTTCTCTCAGTATCTTACGATGTAAGTTTATAACTTGCAGGACATAGTCTGTATTCATATCATCTTTTATAGACAGTCGCTTGAAAGTACTGCCTTGATAACCCTCAATTGGAGTCCTGAAAACTTCTCCAGAATTTTCTCCGTCAACCAATATCAGAAGTGAATTTGCTGGTGTGAACTTACCTGCTGTTAGAGTTATGGCATCACGCTCACCTCTCAAATATTTGACATCAAGATTTATTCTTTCTACACCAGTTTGCTTCTCCCCGTCGCTTAAAGAACACAGCATTCCCATAGGTGAAACACACCACGAACCAGGCAAGTTCTGATAATGCCCGTTATCACAAGTGATTTCGGTGTTTGGATTGATACGCTTAAGTAGTTCCGACGCTGGTTCATCATTCTCATCTTGCGGAACTAATTTACCATGTATAGCGAGGTCGAGTATTTTGCTTTTGGTTTGTTTAATAGTTTCGACTAAATCTTGTTGATTGTTGTCAATTGCTATTACCCAATCATTCCATTTGTTCAATTCATGTATTATTCTTGTTTGCTCTTCTAAAGGTGGTACAGGTAGTAGCATCTTTTCCAAATTATATTTTGGTAATCCTTCTCTACCACTACCAGTTATTTTCATTGTTTTAGTAAAGAACGATGAGAGGATAAATGTGTGTAGATATTCAGGTTTTATTATAATTGGACGTAAAATACAAACATGTTGACTTACATTGCCTCTATCAATCTCATTTGGGACAATAG
This sequence comes from Phocaeicola sp., assembly GCA_045121515.1. GTDB lineage: Bacteria > Bacteroidota > Bacteroidia > Bacteroidales > Bacteroidaceae > Phocaeicola. The sequence goes on from JBGVGD010000025.1 coordinate 23,743, forward strand.
CACAACGTCCTAATGAACCTCCAGTTATATTTAGCAACAAGTCATTAGGAAGAACTTCTGTTCCAATCATAGATTGGTGTACTTCCTCTGAAATATATTTTATGTCTTCAAGAGCAACATCATCATTATAAACATTCTGAGAACGGAAGAAGAGAATGCCATCCGGAGCATAATTACTTCCTTTAGGAGTGCTTCCGGATCCTATTTTAGAACAAATGTTTTCTACTGTTGTCCACTCCCACGAACTAGGCACCTTAAACGGCACGTTCTCATAATGGGGCGTATCGGAAGTCTTTGAGGCTTTGCTTTTCTTTATTTTTCCCTCTTTTACCAGTCGTTCCTTCTCCGCACGGATGCGTTCAAGCAACACCGATGCTGGTTCATCGTTGGAATCTTGTGGTACGAGCTTGCCATGAATAGCAAGGTCGAGTATCTTTTGACGTAGTTTCTTGGTATCCATGACTATTATTTTTTAGTTAGAAACAAATCGCAAAATTCATTCAGCTGTTGTTGCATACGTTCTTGTGGAATAAGAATACGCTTATATTCTGCTATCATTGTGGGACTCATGCTACGGTTCATTGCATATTCCACTACCACTCGGTCGGCTTCGGGACAAAGAATAATTCCAATGGATGGATTCTCATTGGAACGCTTCACATCTCTGTCAAGGGCTTCCAAATAAAATTCCAATTGTCCGAGGTCTCTTGGATGAAACTTCGTCTTTTTCAGTTCTACCGCTACCAAAGCCTGCAGACCACGATGAAAAAACAAGAGGTCAGCTTTATAGGTCGATGCACCGACATTCAATTTATATTCTTGATCCATGAAGATAAAGTCCTTTCCCAATTCAAGGATGAACTGTTTCATGTTTTCCACCAAACTGTTTTTCAGTTTTGTTTCACTATGCTTCTTCGGTAGATTAAGAAAATCAACAAACAACGTATCTTTGAACATTACAGGTGCATTGGGATATGTTTCAAGCAATCCTTTTGACATGTTGTTTTTGCCGCTCAACAGCGTTGAATAAGTCTGATTGGAAATGCACCGTTGAAGTTCTCTTTTTACCAAATGTTCTTTGTTTGCATAAAGAATATAGAACAACCGTTCTTCATTGCTTTTGCATCGACAAAGAATTTCTGTGTGATTTGTAAACGTTGTCAATTCCAATATTTTAGGCATTTGTCCGGCCAATGGTTGGACAAATTGTGCAGACGTTGCCTGCACAATTGCATTTGCTTCTTGCGAAGATAGAAATACGGATGTTTCAATTTGTCCAATTCTTGGCTGGACAAATTCGGAATTCAAATATCGTTCTACTGTTGAAGTAAATGTTTCAGATGAATATTCATCATAAAACAAAACCATATTGTAGATACTGCTACGTCCATATCCTTTTATATCCGGTCGTTTAGAACGTATATATTCTGATAATTGAGATACCACCTTACTTCCCCATTCTTCGCTTTTCAGTTTGGCAGAAACATAGCCACCCACATGCCAAGCCGTAAGGAGTAATTCTTCATTAACGGCTCTGGATGCACGGCTTTTATGTTGAAGAATAATATCAACAACTTCGCCAAACTGTTGCTCCATCGATATGACTATATTGTTTTCCATACCTTTAATCCTCTTCTATGTTTGCCAATAACTTTTCCAACTCCAGCACTGCAGCACTTATTGTTTGACTCTTATCTTTAATGTCTGCCATCAATTCAGCCAAGGAACGGTCATCGGAATCTCCACCTTGCTTAATCCACGTAATATCAAGGCTTGTTTTGTCTCGCAAAGTTACTTCTTCTACCGTATATTTGCGCCAACGGCCTTGTGGATTGGTCTCCGCATTGTATGTTTCTGTTCGTTCATTGATGTTCTCAGCATGATAGCAAGCCACAAAATCATCCAAGTGATGGCGTTCTAACTTATTGGTGGCAAGAGTATGTTTTACGTCGGTACGATAGTCGTAGAACCAAATATCTTTAGTTGGTTCACTTTTTGTAAAGAATAGCACATTGGCTTTTACACCTTGTGCATAAAAGATACCTGTCGGTAGGCGTAACACGGTATGCAAATTGAAATCCTGCAACAATCGTTTGCGGATAGTTTCACCTGCACCAGCTTCAAACAATACATTATCAGGGAGTACAACGGCTGCACGACCGCCTGTTTTGAGCATCAGCATCATGTGCTGAAGGAAATTCAACTGGTTGTTCTTTGTCTCCACATAAAAGTCGGGGCGGTTGATTTCCACAGAACCTGCCGGACGTGTACCGAAAGGAGGATTAGCCAAGATAACATCAACTAATGTAGATGGTTCCTTTTCCAATGAGTCCTCACAAGCAATTGGGCTTCGGTCTGTACCCACTCCATGCAGATAAAGATTCATGGATGCCAATGTTACCACAAGTGGTGTGTTGTCCACACCATGTAATGCCTTGTTGCGAAGGAAGTCTCGCTTCTCCTTGTTTTCCGACTGAACTTTCATATAGTCGTAAGCCGTCAGCAAAAAACCACCTGTACCGCACGCTGGGTCGCAAACTGTTTCGCCAATCTGAGGATTCACGCAATCTACCATTGCTTGAATGAGTGGGCGAGGTGTGAAATATTGACCTGCACCGCTCTTTTTATCTTGACCGTTCTTTTCAAGAATACCTTCGTAAATTGCACCTTTTACATCGCCATCCATGATGAGCCATTGCTCTTCATCAATCATGGTGATGACCTTTTTCAGATAAACTGGCTTGTCTATCTTGTTTTGCGCTTTTGTATAGATGGTGCCAATAAGGTTTTCCTGCTCACTGAGAAGTTTAAGAGTTGCCTCATATTGTTCTACCAGTTCTATTCCATCAAGACAATTTAGGTCTGTCCATTGGTAGCCTACAGGAATAGCGGATTCTTCTCCAAAGAGTTCGGTATTCTCTGCATCCATCTTCAAAAACAGAAGATAGGTAAGCTGTGTGATGTAATCTGTGAAACCAATTCCTTGTCCTGCAAGGGTTGTAGCGAGATTCCAAACTTTCTTGGTAAGCGTCTGCTCGGTTGAGATATTTGTTGCCATATATGTTATGCTGTTTTTCTATATACTACAAAATTGAATACGGATTGTAAGGCCTCATTTGCCTTTGCCATATTACCAAATGCCTTAATTAGCTGTATGCCTCGGTCTTGGTCATCTTCTCTCACATCCTTTACGGTACATGCACCATTGCAAGCAATGTAGTTTGCTATCAAAGCCATGATGTCACGCTGTTTATCGGTAAGATTGTAGTTACGCTGATAGTGTCCAACCCAAAGGTTGAAATAACGACCGGCAGAACTGACGGCACTTTCCAACTTCTCTACTTGTTGGTAAGCGAACCGTACCAATTGGATGATATTGGTAAGTGCATCGGCTTCTTCCTTCTTGGTTGAACGTCGTACTTGGTCTGGTACAACAATAGAATAAGAATTCCACAGCTGTTTAGAAGTGAAGCGGTTATTTGCCAATTTCAATTTATTCTCCAAATCTTTCAGCATGGAATATGTGACAGCCTCGCCACTATTGTTGTAGATGATGCGCAAGGCTTCTATGTTATCGCAATGCATGCGACAGAACTCTTCGAATGCATCTGTTGTACTTTTCGCCTCTTCTTTAGAGAACCCTTGTGAAATAAGGGTGTCTTCGCCAGGCATCAAAGTCTCTACAAATCCTTTCGCCAATATGAGGATATATCTACGTGCATGGGCATGGTTCGCCAAAGCAGACACCAATCCCTTACGTTCGTTGTTTGGATGGTTGGTATCGATAAACTCAGGCAACTGTTGGTTTTCAAGCGCATCATAAATTCGTGACGCGATTTCATTCATCGCATCGTGTGCGAGATTGAAGAACTCTTCACGTTGTTGGTTGTTGGCCTTGTTATGGATTCTGGATAATGTAGCAGCCAGTCTCTTCAAATAATTGTCAGGTAAGAAACCATGCGAAATACGCTCCAGTAGTGTTTCTAAAGTGATGACTTCCGTATCTGGTCCATCAACTTGTGTCGGTATGGTATGTTCGTGTTCGGTTACACCCACAGCATCCACTAAGAAGAAACAGTCTTTGCTAAAGGCATTAGGGGTTACGTTTCGCAGTTGTTCGTCTCCGATGGTACGTACTCCACGTCCTTTCATCTGGGTATAAAGCGGAGCTGATTCTACGTCACGCATGAACATAACCACTTCAAGCGGTTTGACATCGGTACCTGTGGCAACTAATGTACAAGTAACCGCAATGCGGAAATCTTTATCATTCCGGAATTGACGGATAAGCTCATTGCTATCGCCAGCCGAATAGGTAATCTTTTGTACATAACAGTCGTCGTTACGTTCGAACACCTCTTTCGCTATATTTACAATATTGGTGGCGTGGGCTTCATTAAGAGCAAAAATCAGAGTCTTGGGAAGATAGTCAAAATTGGGTTCACGCTGTGGATCATTGAACATATCCCGATAAACCGCATCTTTATAGGTCTGCAAGATGAGTTTTATTTGGGCAGGATTGATAACACTTCTATTCAGTTCTGTTTTTGAATAGTTTTTTGTCTCCTTATTGAGTATCTGCTCCACTTTTCCTGTATAACAGGTTACTCTTCTAAGTTTGTCTCCTTCTCTGATAGCACCACCTTCTTCGGTTGCTTGGGTTTTTATTCGATATACACGATGGTCAACATTTACTCCATCAATAATACTTTGTTCCAACGTGTAGTTTACCACACGATTGTTATTGAAGAAAGCCATTGTCTCAGGAATAGGCGTTGCTGTTAATCCAATCAACTTGGCGGTATCGAAATATTCAAGAACCTTTCGCCAATTGCCATAAATAGAACGGTGACACTCATCGATGATGATAAGGTCAAAGAAGTCGTGAGGCAAATTTGGATTTTCAGGCAGAACAACTTCGCTTGTGATGTTGTCTGCGTCATCATCGTCTGTATCTGTAATGTCTTCTCCTTTCAATAAGGAAAAAAGACGTTGGATAGTTGATATAACCACATTACTATCACCTGGTATTTTGGCAGATTTCAGACGATTGACAGAATATATAGTGTTGAATGCATCTCCATTCTCCGTTAAGCGAAATGTACCAAATTCACCCTCTGCCTGCTTACCAAGATTGTTTCGGTCAACCAAGAAAAGCACACGACGCATCTTTGTATATGCCAACATTCGATAAGAAGCCAAACATGCCGTGTAGGTCTTACCAGCTCCTGTCGCTAACACCATCAATGCTCTATTCTGCCCATTACGGAAGCTCTTTTCCAATCCATTTATAGCTTCGTATTGGCATGCACGCAAACCTTTTGGATTCAATGTGGGCAATCCTGCAAAAGGGTCTTCAATCCCCAACATCTCAACAAGTTTCTTTGGCTTATGCATAGCAAATATTTCCTCATAATCGGAATCCTTCTTCCTGAAATCATGAAAGTAATGCTGTTTGCCGTTGGATGTGTATAAAAAAGGGATTGGCTTTTGATATGCTGTATAAAAAGATGGAACCCCTCTTGCGTAGGCTTCAACTTGGTCACAAACCACGCCTTTGTTGGCATCTATTTCCTCACGCTTTGCTTCCAATATGCCAACAGCCTTTCCATTGATGAAAAGGAAATAGTCTGCTTCTCTGTTACCTTTTAGCAAACCTTCTCTTACAGCAACAGCCGAACTGTCTGCTTCGAATTCATCTCGATTGATTACTTTCCAACCAGCTTCTGTTAGCCATTGGTCAATCTTTACTCTTGCTTTTTCTTCAGGCTTCATATGTCTATCCTTTCGCAGATAATTCCGTATTATCAGAAGTTCCGTTATATAAAATACGAGTCAAATATTCGTTCGCCAGAATTACTGACGTTCGCCTTCATCCGTTATTAAATCCTTCAAGTCAACTTGGAGAATCTTGGATATAGCCAAAAGTGTTTCCAAATCTGGTTGGTATCTATTACAAGCATAGCTATTAATTGTACTAAAACTTTTGCCTACCTGCTTTGCAAGCCATGTTTGGGATATACCTTTTTGGTCAAGAATATCTTTTATTCTATTCAACTTCATATTACACCGAATTTTACTACAAAAATACTTTAAATTTTGCGATATACAGGTGATTTGAGCATAAAAATATATGTTTTTAAAGACACAATGACGAAAAAAAACAATACGCTTAAGGTGTCTGACTTATTATCGGTAGCTAAATTTTCCTTGCAAGTACTTGAAATTATACAACCCAATGAAAAGACCTCTGATATAAGTGATACTATTACCGTCATGCAGAGTATCGATTTGGCTCTAAACAATAAACCATATGACAAACCGCTAAATAAATCATTGCACATAGTCAATAGTGTTCTGACCTCTGTCGTAAAACGTAATCTCGAAAACGAATCTGACAAAAGGTACGTAAGTACCATGGGACTACTAATAGATTTAGCCATTGATTTTTTCATTGCTTTAAAATAAGGTTTTGGCGTATAAAAAGCAATTAGCACCCCTTAATTCAAGGATAGTAATCTTCTCGGAGTCTTAGTGAGTATTATAAAGTATCATCCTCTAACTCAAACAGTTTGTTTACGCATTGTTTACGCAGATAAAGAAAAAAGCAGCTACGAATTTTCGTAACTGCTTGATTTTTAAAGTGGACCAGCCTGGGCTTGAACCAGGGACCTCCAGATTATGAGTCTGTTGCTCTAACCAACTGAGCTACAAGTCCGAGCCATATGGATTTCTCCTTAGCGAGTGCAAAAGTATACGTTTTCTTTGAATTACGCAAGGAATAGAACTCATTTTTTGATAAAAAGCCTTAAATAGAAGGTCTATCCCATTTATTTGTTGTACTTTTGCATCTCACTTATAAAGCATAAATGTTTTATGACTAAAACTAGATCTGAAAACCTTCACAATGGGTTAACTGACAAACAAGTCCAGGAAAGCAGAGCAAAGTATGGTTGGAATCTGCTTACCCCTCCCAAGCGTCCCTCCATGTGGAAACTCTACCTCGAAAAGTTTAATGACCCCGTAATCCGTATCTTGCTGGTGGCAGCATTCTTCTCGTTCGTCATCTCTATCATCGAAGGCGAATATGCTGAAACTATCGGTATCTTCTTTGCCATTTTCTTGGCTACCGGTATCGGATTTTATTTCGAATACGATGCCAACAAGAAATTCGACTTGCTGAATGCCGTAGGCGAAGAAACACCTGTCACCGTCCGACGAAACGGAAAGATTCAAGAAATTCCTCGAAAAGAAGTGGTAGTAGGCGATATCGTCATCTTGAACACAGGTGAAGAAATCCCGGCCGACGGTACTTTATTGGAGGCTATCTCCCTTCAGGTCAACGAATCGACCTTGACAGGCGAACTTATGGTAAACAAAACTACCGACGAAGCCTCGTTCGACGAGGAAGCGACTTACCCAAGCAACGAAGTGATGCGTGGAACTACCGTAACAGACGGACACGGCATCATGCAAGTGAACAAAGTAGGCGATGCCACCGAAATCGGTAAGGTAGCGACCCAAGCTACTGAACAAAGTTCCGAAGAAACTCCGCTGAACATTCAGCTCTCGAAGCTTGCCAAGTTCATCGAAAAGGTTGGATTCACCATTGCCATCCTTACCTTCCTTATATTCACCGGCAAGGATTTGTACCAATATTTGTCCGTGACCAGCGTAACTGGTTGGGAAGAATGGATGCACATTGCCCGCATCGTCTTGAAATACTTCATGATGGCTGTAACCTTGATTGTAGTAGCCGTACCGGAAGGTTTGCCGATGAGTGTTACCCTCAGTTTGGCACTCAATATGCGCCGAATGCTGAAAACCAACAACTTGGTGCGCAAAATGCATGCTTGCGAAACCATGGGTGCCATCACCGTGATTTGTACCGACAAGACAGGTACATTAACTCAAAACTTGATGCAAGTACATGAAGCACAAGTAGATGAGACAAAGATGGATTTAATATCCGAAGGCATCAGTACCAACTCGACTGCTTTCTTGGAAGAAGCGGAAGAAGGCAAGAAGCCAGCGGGTGTGGGTAACCCAACCGAAGTAGCCCTCCTCTTATGGTTGAACGAACAAGGCAAGCACTATCACGAGCTCCGTGAAAACGCCAAGGTCATCAATCAATTGACTTTCTCTACCGAACGCAAGTACATGGCTACCTTGGTGCAATCGCCTATCCAAGGCAAGAAAGTACTTTATATAAAAGGAGCCCCCGAAATCGTAATGGGAAAATGCTTCGATCTTTCTACTGAAACATCGAAGCGTTTGAATGAAAACCTCTTGGCTTTTCAAAACAAGGCCATGCGTACCCTCGGCATCGCTTACAAGTTTATCGATGAAAATGCAAGCAATGATTGTGCCGAGCTCGTGGGTGAAGGTGGATTGACCTTCTTGGGTATCTTTGCTATCAGCGACCCAATTCGTCACGATGTGCCGGAAGCCGTAGGCAAATGCCAGTCGGCTGGTATCGGTGTGAAGATTGTAACGGGTGATACTCCAGGTACTGCTACCGAAATTGCTCGTCAGATTGGTTTGTGGAAACCGGAAGATACCGATAGAAACCGCATCACCGGTGTGGAATTTGCTGCCCTCAGTGATGAAGAAGCCCTCGAACGCGTACTCGACATCAAGGTGATGAGCCGTGCCCGTCCGATGGACAAGCAACGCCTCGTACAACTTCTCCAACAAAAGGGAGCTGTAGTATCGGTTACTGGCGATGGCACCAACGATGCCCCAGCCTTGAACCATGCTCAAGTAGGACTTTCCATGGGTACAGGTACCTCTGTGGCCAAGGAAGCGAGTGATATCACTTTGCTCGACGACTCCTTCCATAGCATTGCTACTGCCGTCATGTGGGGCCGTTCGCTCTACAAGAACATCCAGCGATTCATCGTCTTCCAGTTGACTATCAACGTGGTAGCCTTGGCAAGTGTATTACTCGGTGCCTTCTTGGGAACCGAACTTCCGCTCACCGTGACACAGATGCTTTGGGTAAACCTCATCATGGATACCTTTGCTGCTATGGCATTGGCTTCTATCCCACCAAGTGCCGATGTAATGAAGGAGAAACCTCGCAAAACATCCGACTTCATCATTACCAAGCCTATGCGCTATAACATCTTAGGGGTAGCGACTTGCTTCTTGATAATCTTGATGAGCCTCATCGTCTATATCAAGGGATTGCCATTGGCCGAAGTACCAACCGCACTGACTGCCTTCTTCACCATCTTCGTGATGTTGCAGTTCTGGAACTTATTCAATGCCAGCGTATTCGGCACCAATCATTCAGTATTCAAGGATGCCCGTCATGCCGTAGGAATGTTGAGCGTAGCTATCATTATCTTGATTGGTCAGATTATCATTGTCGAATTCGGAGGAAAAGTATTCCGTACCGTACCTTTGACTTTGACTGAATGGATATATATCATCGCCGGCACTTCTATCGTGCTATGGGTAGGCGAAATTTGGCGTTGGATCCAACATCTCAAAGCAAAGAAACAATAGGATAACATAATTTATTAGGTAAAAAGAACATAAAGAGTTATGGACAAGAACATTAAAAACATCGTTTTCGATTTGGGAGGCGTATTGGTTGATTTGGACTTCAAGGCTGCCATCAACGGGCTTCAAAAGGCTGGTTTCGCCAACGTAAAGGAACAATTGCAGACTCTCCACCAAGGAGGAATCTTCCAGAAGTTCGAATTGGGCGAAATGAGTGCCGATGAATTCCGTACCGCTATCCGCGAAAACTCCACCGTAGAATTGACCGATGAAGAGGTTGATAACCTATGGAATGCGATGTTATTAGAAATTCCTCGTGAGAAATTGGAGCTGATATTGGACTTACGTGGCAAATATATGGTATATTTGCTGAGCAATACCAACTCTATTCATTGGGATTATGTATGCAAGAATGCCTTCAACTATCGCGGTTTCCGGGTGAAGGACTATTTCGAAGAGACCTTCCTCTCTTACGAAATGCATTTGGCCAAGCCGGACAAAGCCATTTTTGAAAAGGTATTGCAAGATGCCAACTTGTTGCCGGAAGAGACACTCTTCATCGACGATTCAGAAGCGAATTGTAAGGCTGCTGAAGAAGTAGGCATTCATGCACATCACTATCACATCGGTGATGATTTGAGTAAAGTATTTGAATAAATGAATATTATAGAAGACACATATCCGCAAGCACTCCCCCCGACCGTAGCCACCATTGGCTTCTTCGACGGGGTGCATTTGGGACATCGCTACCTCATCAATCAAGTGAAGATAGCGGCATCCCAATGTGGTTGGTGTTCTTCCATCATCACCTTCCCCGTTCATCCCCGCCAAGTCATCCAAAGCGACTATCAGCCTCAACTGCTTTCCTCTCCCGAAGAAAAGATCGAGTTGCTGAGCCAAACGGGTGTGGATAATTGCATCCTCCTTCCCTTTACCCGCAAACTATCAAAGCTCACGGCATGGGAGTTCATGCAACTACTCTATGAACAATATAAGGTACGGATGCTGGTCATCGGTTACGACCATCGCTTCGGGCATAATCGTGCTGAAACATTCGAAGACTATTGCCGATACGGACGCGAATTGGGCATCCACATCATGCAAGCCACTGCCTATACCCAAGAACAGGACAAGGTAAGTTCATCGGCCATCCGTCGTGCCTTGCTTTCTGGCGATGTCATGACCGCTCAGAAATACTTGGGTTACAACTACTTCCTCGAGGGAATCGTAGTGGGTGGTTATCAAGTGGGACGCAAGATAGGTTTCCCTACCGCTAATCTTCGAGTGGACTTCCCCAACAAGTTGATTCCTTCCATTGGTGTCTATGCCGTTCGTGTACAGGTAGCCGGCCTACAATGGAAAGGCATGCTGAGCATCGGTTATCGCCCTACCATTAACAATGGTAATGACCTCAGCATTGAGGTACATATCCTAGACTTCCAAGGCGACATCTACAACCAAAAAATGCGTCTGGAGTTCATTGAATTCCTCCGTCCTGAAATCAAGTTCGATTCTGTGGATGAACTGATTGCACAAATGCATAAGGATAAGGAAGAGACTATCAAAGTACTAGGTTAGCCTTTTTATCGTTTTTCGATAAATTTTTCCCGTTTTTCTTTTCTTATATGGAAATTCTCTCTACATTTGCATATCGAAAAACGATAAATAATCATTGTTAAACGAATAAAACCTCTGACTATGGTACGCATTTGTAAATTAGTTATCTACTATTTCCTTTATCAATTCCTGTTCACGGCTCTTATTGCCTTGCCAAGCACATGGATTCAAATCATGAACAACGGAGGTGATGTTTCAAGCTTCACTCCTGGTGAAACAACCTATACCACCACCGGCATTGCCATGATCCTTTCGGGCATTGCCATGATTTGGCACCTCATCCACTTCAAGTATGTCAAGTTCAATCTGAAAAGCTTTGGCGAAGTATCGGGCAAGACTATTGGGTTGAGTATCCCACTCATCGTGGCAGGTATGCTTTTCATCAATTTGTGTAGTGAATTTTTAGGTCTTCCCGACTTGATGCAAGACACCTTCCTGGGTATGAGTCGCAATGTATTCGGCATTATCTCCATCACCATCATGGCTCCGCTGGTCGAAGAATTGCTATTCCGTGGTGCTATCCAAGGCTCTATGTTAAGAAAAGGAATGAAGCCTTTGAATGCCATTCTTATTGCTTCGGCCATCTTCGGAATCGTTCACATGAATCCTATTCAGATTCCGTTCGCTTTCGCTATCGGACTGATTTTCGGTTGGTTGTATTATCGTACAGGTAGTGTGGTACCGGGAATCATTGGTCACTTTATCAACAATTCCATCGCTTGCCTTCAAATGGCTACCCTAACAGAAGAGGAGTTCAACACCAAGACCATCGAATGGTTGGGCGCAGGTCCTACTTATGCGCTCTTTGCTATCTCATTTGCTGTAATGATCGGGATGTTCCTTTATTTAAAGAAACACCTTCCGGAAGCACCATCTTATAAGGAAGAAGAAATGATCAACATTGTAAAAGAATAAAGCCATGAAAACCCCTAAATCACTTAATCTTCTGACGGGACTTTTCACGGGTCTTCTAGTTGGCTTAGGCAATCATCACCTAAAAGACTTGTATATTCCGTGGAAACAAAGTATTGCCGAAGACAATTTGCCCCTTAGCATTTTATTGGGATTAGAATTACTTTTGCTTCTCGCCATAGCAGGTGGAATTATCAAATTGGTAATGAACATCAACAATAAACAATTCTTTGCCAAACTGAATCACATTTGCCTCTACATCATGGGTAGCTCTTTTCTCGTTTTAGGTTTAATCGGAAGTATTCTTATCCAGATTTTAAACCAAGAAGTAAATGAAATCAATTACATCATGTGTCTGATTATCGGAGTATTTCTATTTATTATTGCCGAAATCTTCCGTTACGGATATCATTTGAAAGAAGAACAAGAATTAACCATTTAAATCTTATCAAACATGAAAAAGACATCCTCACTCAACCATATGACCGAAGTCTTCTTCTTTTTCCTTTTCGTCATTGTATGTGCGAATATTGAAGACTTGTATGAACCGTTCTTGAGTTTTGCAAAAGAAGGGAATACCCCATTTGCCACCATGTACGGCTTGGAACTCTTGGCATTCGTTTGCGGAGTAGCAGGCATCGGCAGATTCGTCTTTAATGCTAGAAAACAGCGTTTCTTCACCAAGGAGAATTATCTGTTGTTCTATAGCATGGGGATAGCTTTATTCACTCCAGGGTTCGTACATTTTATCGGACAGATACTCGGTGAAAAGGAAGTGTGGAAAGCTTTTCAGATTGAACTTCACTATTGGTTTGGTGCAGGTGCTTTTCTCTTTATCCTTGCCGAAATCTTCCGCTACGGTTATCGTTTGAAAAAAGAACAGGAATTAACCATTTAAATCTTATCAAACATGAAAAAATTCAGAATTTTAGGAATCATTTCTATCATTGCGATGGTAGTGGGTATAGCCATTAACTTTGATGATGGTTTGAGAAGTTTCAATGAAGGACGAAAAGAAGGTGAAAACTCATATAAATCTATACCTGACAATCTTTACCGGGTATCATTGGAAGTTGTTCCCATAGAAGGAACCACAAACGATTCAATCTTCAATGAAGTAGCCGAACGGAAGCTACCTTATCAAGTATCAGAGATAACCACATACACCCAACCATCCATGTGGATTACTCTTGTCATGATTATAAGTGGATTGAGTTGTATTGCCTTTATCATAGCATTCATCCTCTTCATCCAATTCTTATTTGAGGTTTCCAAACGAAATGTATTTTGCGAGTCGAATGTATGGCGAATCCGTTTCTTGGTCTATTCTTATACAGCTATCGTCATTAGCATGGAATTGTTTGCGTGGATAGCGGGAGGTGCTGCTATCGCCCAAGCACAAATCACAGGTTATCAAATCATTGATCATGCCGAAGCATCCCCATCATGGATACCTGTTATCATGATGATTATCTTGGCAGAGTGTTTCGCCATCGGTGTGAAGATGAAAGAAGAGCAAGACCTAACTATCTAAAAACATACCATTATGAATATTAAATTTGAATTACATGATAAAGGAATAAACATCAAAGATTTTAATTTTGTCATGATGTGCCTTTCATTTACTTGCGGTTGTTGTCTTTCAATTGGGATATTAGGAAATATTAACCTTTACTTTGACTTATCAAAGGAGGCAACGGAAAACCTGATTTGGCAAATGCTTCCAGAAAGTATTACTCTTTTTACGATGATTCTTTGTTGCATTTGCATTATGTTAATACTAAAAAGTGTAAAGCGTAACCAAATATTTACACACAAGAATGCTGCTTTCATCATGGTTATTGGAGGATTGATAGAACTGAATGGTCTTACATTAGGAGTACTTTCCGCTTTTTCTCCAATTGAAATAACTGGCCATGGGCATACCATTTACATCCTAATCGGTCTCTTCTTTTTATTTATCGGATGCGTATTCAAGTTCGGTGTGAAGATGAAAGAAGAACAAGACTTAACCATCTAATAAAAACAACAAGAATTATGAAAAGAAAAAACGCAACAATCCTAATAAGTATATGTATAGTAGTTAACGCACTTAACATTGCATTACTAGCTATAAGCATAATGGATAAGGACTGGATCTTATCTGCCGTAGGTTTTATTATATTTACCTGTTGTACAATAGTGACAAGAGAGCTCAATAAGATGAAGAAAGAACAAGATCTAACCATCTAAAAAGAGAAGCCTATGCCCATTATAGTAAACCTTGATGTAATGATGGCGAAACGAAAGATTTCGCTGGGAGAGTTGGCCGAACGAATCGACCTCACTCCCGCCAACCTCTCCATCCTGAAGACGGGGAAAGCTAAGGCAGTACGCTTCTCCACCCTCGAAGCCATCTGCAAGGAATTGGATTGCCAACCGGGGGATATTCTGGAGTTCAGAAGTGAAGAATAAAAGAGTATGGTAACATTAAAAGCAATCTGAGAATGAAGAAATTCCTATTATTAGCGAGTATTATCAGTATCCTCATTGTATGTTGTTTTCTAAAAACAAAACAAATCATTGACACAAATTTTATAGATAAAGATCTTCTGATTTTAAAATGCAAAGACGATATGTCCTTCATTTTTGACACAGGTGCCAACGAAACCATATTATATTCTGACACTATCCCAAGTTCCTTTTTCCATATCTCCGACATAAAGGCTAAGGATGTATTTTCCGAAGAATACAGTATGAAACGCTATTATTCCTTCAAGACAAACATTGGAGGAATTGAAAATTGTTTTCACTCTGTTGTTTTATTACCCTCTAATGTACAAATTGGAGACACAAACGGAATTTGGGGAACAGACATCATTGACCGCTTCTGTTGGTGGATTGATTTTGACAAACATCAGATTTGCAGCAATTATACTCCGAACGAAGATGCTGATTTTGTTCTTGCATATTACAAAAGGAATAATCTCTATTACACAGATATAGCAATAGGAACAATCAAATTGAAAGATATGCTGATAGATACCGGTTATACACGGAGCGACTTTACTTTACCTCAAAAGGAATTGGCACTAATGGGACTTCCCATTATCGGCACAGATACTTGCTACAATATGATTAGCATCACCCAAATATTGAACCGTTATGAAATGAATGAATCATATATCAATGAAAAACTTTTCAAAAACATTACATTTACAGATTTATCCTCCAAAAGGCTCATTGGATTGCCTTTTTTCAAACGTTTTTCTGCCATCTATCTAAATACAAAGAAAAAGCAGATAGAATGTTGGATATAAAACCTCTAAAAATCAAGTAAAAAGAACAATCAACCATGAACGAACATAGAGAAATCCCAATCTACACAAACGACTCATCACTCAATATTTATCAAAATGAGTTGATGAACCTTTTGGCTTTCCTAAAAGAAGTCCATCCTACTTTCTTGATTGACAAAAGCCTTGACGAAAGAATATCTCTAATGGCTACGGATATTTGCAACCAATTATCCGACAAGGTTCAATGGAACTTATCCAAGTTCCAGGTATGGTTGAACCGACTACTGGTTGAATTACAAGATGCACACTCTTACATTCCATTGGAATCATCCACATTGTACCCTTTTATTATCCGTTTTTGGGAAGGTGAGTTCTATATCCATTCCACCATCCCATCACAGAAAGACACATTAGGGAAAGTTATCACTCACATTGCCAATCAAGAAATAAGCTTCATACACAAGCAATTAAGCCAATGGGTTCCTTCGGAAAATCCAATAAAAAGCGGAATTTCGGGAAGCTACTTCCTGAACAACCCCTCGTTTCTCGAAGCAATCGACATAAGCTCCTCCAAAGGGATGTTGCCGATGACCTTTAAAGACGGAAGTCAAACTGCATTTTTCCTCGAAGAAAAGCCACAAGAAATGATGACCTTTTCTTCGGTTTCCCATCAAATAACCAGCCCCAAGAATGTACCTTTCCATTATCAGATTGTAAACGACATCTGCTATTTTCAATTCAATGCAATGATTGACCGATTGAGTTATCAAATCGGTTGCCAACTAATGGGTGAAAAAACAGAAGAAAACATTCTTGCTTCCTTACCAAACTTTGAAGAATTCTTGAAAACCATGTATACTGAAATAGCAGAGAAACAGATTCAAACACTTGTCATAGACATGAGATACAATGGTGGAGGGAACAGTCTTCTCGGTGACATACTACTTGAAACTTTATTGCCTGAGCATATCACATTCAGGTCTTATCAATCATTTGTCCGCATATCCGATTACTTAAAAGAAACGTATTCCTATTACTCAACCATAGCAACAGGAAACAATCAATTGGCAAACACTGATACACTTCCTGACATCAAGGAATGGAAGACACGAAAGAAATCAGGATGTCGCTTCAATGGTGAAGTTATCTTCATACAAGGACAAAACACGTTCAGTAGCGCCAACTATTTGCTCACCACCATCAAGGACAATCGTTTGTTCCCCATCATAGGAAGCAACACTTCACAAAGGCCCACTTGTTTCGGTGATGTGATTCCCGTCCTTCTGCCTTTCACCCGGACAAAAGCATACATCAGTCACTCCTACTTCAAACGGCCCGATTCTGATTTGGATTATGAAACGACATTACATCCTGACATTTTCATTTCAAATTCAATAGAAGAAAAGTCTAAAGGGAAAGATGCTTGTTGGGATTGGATTCTCTCAAAAACTTTATAATTATTGGAAGAAAACATATACTTTTGAACAAACTCAAGACATTATGAACATAACCGATAAAAGCACATACCACCATTGGATCAGCAACATCCATCCAGATTCCATACTTCCGGAAGAGGTCTGTAGGGATTTGAATGTAGATGACCTGTTCGAAGGATTGGATTACACCACTTCCTGCATTGGAAAACAATACTTGTATCACCTGCTCTGCACGGACAAGGTTTCCGATGTGAAATCACACGAAGCATTGATACAGACATTTACCGAAAAACCGGAAGTAAGACAAAAACTCATACAGACATTAAAGCCACTGGGCAATCCCGATGCATACACGATAGCAAGTTTGTTGGCGGAAGACAAGCACGAATATTCATCACGTTATTTGATGATATTGCAAGTATGTCGTTGGTTACCTTTACTCTTTACGGGCTTAATCTTTATATTTCCTTCCTCCCCTCTACCTTTCCTTTTTCTGCTTGTGGCATACATCGGCAATGGCATCATCCATTTCCGTGAGAAAAACAAGCAACTGAAATACTTCTTTTCAATCCCCCAATTAAGCAGACTTCTGCAAATTGCGGAAAAGTTAACGAAAGAAAACATATTCCTCGAAGTGGACAAAGGGATAATCCCAACCGTCTCCCGACTGAATCGCTTGAAACGAAAACTCAAGGCTTTCCGTTTCGGTTTGAAATTAGAAGGGGACGGAGCGGCACTCGCCTATCTCTTCACCGAGTTCCTTAACATCTTCTTCCTGGCGGCTTCCCTCAACATCATCACCTCCATCATCGCCTTGTCGGACAAGAAGGAAGACATCGCTCATATCTTCCGCTTTGTGGGAATACTCGATGTATTATGCTCCATAGCCGTTCTGCGTGAGCAATTGCCTTACTGGTGTCATCCCAATTCCGTATCTGGAAAAGGATTGTACACCCAAGCCATCTATCACCCACTAATCAAAGGATGTGTAGCGAATGACTTGTCCCTATCGGACAAATCGGCATTGATAACCGGCTCCAATATGTCGGGCAAAACCAGTTTCATCCGCACCATTGCCATCAATCTGATGACCGGAAAGGCTTTGAATACCTGCTTTGCACATCGGTATGAAATGGATTTGTCCTGTCGGCTCTATTCCGTCATCCATACGGAAGACGACTTATTAGAAGGCAAAAGCTATTTCTTCAAGGAAGCCGAGAATGTAAAGAATGCCTTGCAACAAGGAGAATCGGGAAATTGTCTGCTAATCTTTGACGAACTGTTCAAGGGAACGAACACCACCGAACGTATCGCCATCAATGCCGCAACCTTCTCCAAACTGGCTGATGCCGGAAACATCGTGCTTGCTTCTACACACGACCTCGAACTGGCGGAAATCCTGAAGGATAAATACGACTTATACCATTTCTGCGAAACCGTAACCAATGACAAACTTTCCTTCGACTATACGTTGAAGCCCGGCGTTGTGAAAGAAGGTAATGCCATCCGGATTTTAGAGCTTTGCGGATACCCGGAAGATGTGGTGAATGCAGCGCGGATGATTGCCGAAGAAAAAGAGTAAACACACAAATCCGCACATAAATAGAGGAAATCAATACACTTTCCTATACTTAAATTATCATTTTATGATAATCACTTTATGATAATTTGAAGAAATTCTCTACATTTACAGAAAAGAAGAAGCGTATGATGAACAACCCATTTGTAACAAACGGCTATGTATCACCGGAATACTTCTGCGACCGCGAGAAGGAAACGGAGAAGATTGTTTCATTGCTGACCAATGAAAACAATGTCGCACTGATTTCTCCCCGAAGAATCGGCAAGACCGACTTGCTGCACCATTGTTTCCGCCAACCGGAAATCAAGGAGAAATATCATACATTTGTCATCGACATCTATGCCACCAGTTCGGTACGCGACTTTGTCAATGTGTTCGGTAAGGCCGTTTTGGATGAACTCCGTCCGAAAGGAAAATCCGTTTGGGAAGGATTTCTGAATGTCCTTTCGTCTTTACGTTCCGAAATTTCATTTGACATCAATGGCCAACCGACATGGGGAATCGGTTTAGGGGCTATTACCAATCCAATCGCCACATTGGATGAAATCTTCCATTACACCCACGCCATGTTTCCCGCAAGTTCATCAAAATATCCTTCAAAAAATCAGAAACAGTCAACCTGTTGATTATCAATGATAATTCCTAATTTTTTCAAAAGTTATTATTCAGCACAAAAAGTCAGAAATTAGTTTTATAAATCAAGCAGTTAGGACATTCTGATTTTTTGAAAGATACTTTTGCAGCTTGATTTAAAATCTGTCCAAACCGCCAAATTAGGGGTAAATTTGGCGGTTACAACCACTAAATTCAGTATTTTCTTATTTCTTTCCCCAAGTCCACCAATGCCAAAGGCTTTCCAACGGACCTTGCTTGTGGCTATTGAACCACCACTTGCAGAAGCTCACCTGAGCAAAGAATACCATGAAACCTATCAACAAGCTCACGAAGTATCCGCAATACGGAGCGAGATACAAAGCAAACGGGAAATAGATGATGGCTCCGATGATGGATTGCGATACATAGTTGGTCAGACTCATGCGACCATAGAAACGGAGGTTACTCACCCGTTGTTGGAAGCTCTTGTTCTGATAAAGCAACACAAACGAGGACACTAGCACGAAAGTGAACGCCAACTTCTGCCACATATCAAAGACGGTTCCTACCGTTTGCTGAACCATCGGAGTTCCTTCCATCACAAGGTTCTTCAACGAATGAAGAGGTGCGAAGCAAACAGCGCTAATAATCAATGCCTTTATCCAGAAGCCAAGTTTCAAACGGTCTACCACAAAGAGTTGCTTTCTACCGATATAGAAACCAATCAAGAACAATCCTGCGGTCTGCAAGATACGGCCAGCACCTACCGCCCACATCAAACTTGCCTTTTGTCCCAACGTTACATTACACCAGATGAAATCCCAGAGGTTGCTCGACTTGGTTGCTTCGGCCACCGCATCATACATCGGTCCTACTCCATAATCGGGAAGCTGATAAGAAGAGTCAAGCAGGCTCATCACATAATGATACCATTCCATGGGCTGCAAGGTGAAGAATATGGCAGCAGCCAATACGGCCTTGTCGCTCCACTTACGTACCACAA
Source organism: Phocaeicola sp. (assembly GCA_045121515.1). Classification (GTDB taxonomy): domain Bacteria; phylum Bacteroidota; class Bacteroidia; order Bacteroidales; family Bacteroidaceae; genus Phocaeicola. The sequence goes on from JBGVGD010000025.1 coordinate 43,675, forward strand.
ACAGCACCAATCCCATGATGGCAAAGAGCAACAACACATCTCCTCCCGGGAAGAAAGCGGCATTCAGTGTGGCAAAGCCTACCAACAAGACCAAACGCCAAAGGAAACGATAGCCAAAATCCTTGCCTTTCCGACGTTGGTTCTCGCATTGGATATAAAAAGTAAATCCGAACAACAAGGCAAAGATAGCGTATGCCTTTCCGCCGAAAAGGGCAAAGACCACATCGAATGTACCTTTATCGAGTATATTGAGCCACTCCGGAGAATCAGTCGGATAAATAGGAAAGATAAAATGTTCCACATTGTGAACAAGCAATATAGCCATCACGGCAAAGCCTCTCAAAGCATCGACCAATTCGATGCGCGGTGTTTTCTGTAATTGGTTTTCCATAATATTCTATTTTAACGGCAAAAATACCTCTTTACAATAGAGTTACCAACAAGAAAGAACGATTATTTCAACCTTTCTCCGTATCTTTGCATCATAAATAGAAAATATTGAATGAAGACATTTGAAGAATTGGGCGTTTCCGCCGAAATACGCCAAGCCATTGAAGAAATGGGATACGAGAATCCCATGCCTGTACAAGAAGAAGTGATTCCTTATTTGCTCGGCGAAGGAAACGACGTGGTAGCCCTCGCACAAACCGGCACAGGTAAGACTGCTGCCTTCGGTTTACCCCTCATCCAAAAGACTGACGTGAAGCATCGAGTGCCACAAGCACTTATCCTCTGCCCTACCCGCGAACTTTGTTTGCAGATAGCAGGCGACTTGAATGATTATTCCAAGTATATCGACGGACTGAAAGTGTTGCCTGTGTATGGCGGTTCGTCTATCGAAAGCCAGATCCGTATGCTGAAGACGGGTGTTCACATCATCGTGGCTACTCCGGGACGCCTCATCGACTTGATGGAACGTGGCGTGGCAAAGCTCGACAACATCATCAACGTGGTGATGGACGAAGCGGACGAAATGCTGAACATGGGCTTTACCGACAGCATCAATGCCATCCTCGAAAAGGTACCAGCAGATCGTAATACTTTGATGTTCTCGGCTACCATGAGCGCCGAAATCTCCCGCATCGCCAAGCAATACTTGAACAATGCGAAGGAAATCACTATCGGTGTCAAGAACGAAGGAACCAAGAACGTGAACCACATTGCTTACATGGTTCATGCCAAAGATAAGTACAATGCCTTGAAACGCATTGCCGACTACTATCCACAGATTTATGGTATCATCTTCTGCCGTACCCGCAAGGAGACTCAAGAGATTGCCGACAAGTTGATTCAGGACGGTTACAATGCCGACTCTCTGCATGGCGAACTCTCGCAAGCTCAACGCGACTTGGTGATGCAGAAGTTCCGCCAAGGCCATCTGCAATTGCTCGTGGCTACTGATGTAGCAGCCCGTGGCTTGGACGTGAACGACTTGACTCACGTCATCAACTATGGTTTGCCTGATGATGTGGAAGTCTATACGCACCGAAGCGGTCGTACCGGTCGTGCCGGAAAGACAGGTATCTCGATTGCCATCTTGAACCTCCGCGAGAAGAGCCGCATGAAGGAAATCGAACGCATCATCAACAAGAAATTTACCCTTGGCGATATGCCAACCGGCAAGGAAATCTGCGAGCAACAACTTATCAAGGTAATCGATGACATCGAGAAGGTAAAGGTAAACGAGGAAGAAATCGAAGCTTTCTTGCCAGGCATCTACCGCAAGTTGGAATGGCTCTCGAAGGAAGACCTCTTGAAGCGTGTGGTATCGATGGAGTTCAACCGATTCTTGGAATACTATAGCAATGCTCCGGAAATCGAGACACCAAGCAAGAAAGACCACCAAGATGCCGACAAGGAAAACAAGCGCAAGAACCATGGTTCTGATAAGGAAAAGACAGCCCGCAAGGCCGAAGAAGGTTATGCTCGCTTGTTCCTTAACATGGGTAAGAGCGACGGATTCTTTGCCACTCAAATCATTGATATGATTAACCGTAACACCAAGCGTGTAGAAATTGGTCGCATCGACTTGATGCAGAACTTCTCGTTCTTCGAAGTCTTGGAAGACCAAGCCGACGAAGTAATCAAAGCATTGAATAAGGTAAGAATCAAGGGTCGCAAGGTCGTTGTAGAGCTTGCTGGAGAAAATAATGGCAAGAGCGACAAGGACGGCAAGAAGCGTGGTCGCAAGGAAGATGCTCCGAAGAAGGAACGCAAATCCGACAAGGCATCTAAGTCTTCCAAGGCTGAAAAAGAGCCTAAGAAGGAAAAGAAGGCCAAGCCAAGCCGTGAAGAACGTGGCTACACTGAAGCGCGCGGTCCTAAGAAAAAGGATGACTGGATGAAGTTCTTCGCACCTGAAAACAACAAATGGTTGAAGGGTGAAAAGCCAGACTTTGAGGAAGAAGGTTGGGCTCGTAGAAAGCCGAAGAAGAAATAAATGATTAAAATAAAAGAGTCCTTAATCGAGGACTCTTTTATTTTAATTGCAAACTACCGTTTCATTATTCTAAACTCCAATTTTTGAAGTCCTTTTTTATAGACATTGGCAAGAATCAGCGTATATTTCAGTTCCTCACCAGATTTCATCTCTTGTGTAATATAAGTGAACTCATCTTCTGGAATGATATTCTTGAACATTGGGCCGGATCTTTCGTTCCGTACCAAACGTATTTCATCCGTGAGTGGAGAGATTACATACGAATAGGTTGCCTGATATGGGACAGATTGGAATTTAACCCAATTGGGGTCTGCATCATCCAAAATATTCTTTAAATATATTCGAGCATTTTTATAAGCCGGTAAAGGAGAACCGTCAACATAAAATATATTTCCATTTTCATTGATTGTAAATTCATTCTCAATCGCATATTTCTCAAAAGGGCACAAGTCTTGATACTCTATATCATCTTCCGATTGGATTTCCTTTTCAATTGGCACTTCTGGTTCTGCTATAAGTCTGTCTTCGATAATATCCTTTAATGAATATATCCGATTGGAAGCATCCATGGGAGGATTTGCTAAAATGGTTCTTATGACACGGAGATAATACTCATGGCCTCTTTCGTAAGTAAATCCCTCGATTTCACCAAATCCGAGATGTTCCCATACTCCAGGATTGTCTTCCGACATAACAAGCATACATTCGACCCCTTCCTCATAGAAAGGTGGATACATTACACCCGTTTCGGAAGAAACGGAGATACAAATTTCTTCAGTGACATCTTTAGGATTGTCATCGTCAATACATCCTGATACCAAACAGGTACAGATTAAAAGAAGTGGAATAAAAAATTTGTTCATAAGTCTAA
>JBGVGD010000026.1:0-4088 GCA_045121515.1 Phocaeicola sp.
CGGCACACACACAGAAAACATGGGCGACAAAGAACTCGCTGCCTTCCGTAACAAGACACTTGGATTTGTGTTCCAAAGCTTTCATTTAATTCATTCACTCAACGTCATCGACAACGTGGAACTTCCATTGCTCTACCGCAAAATGTCGTCTTCGGAACGCACTGCTCTCGCCAAACAAGTATTGGAACGCGTGGGCCTCAGCCACCGCATGAAGCACATGCCGACCCAGCTATCGGGTGGTCAGTGCCAGCGTGTGGCTATCGCCCGTGCCATTGTGGGCAATCCGGATATTATCCTTGCCGACGAACCGACCGGTAATCTCGACTCAAAAATGGGTGCCGAAGTCATGGATCTCCTCCACAAGTTGAATAAGGAAGACGGACGAACCATTGTCATGGTGACACACAACGAAGCACAAGCCAAGCAAACTGCCCGCACGATCCGCTTCTTCGACGGTCGACAAATTGGATAACCTTATAAAAGAATGATGATGATTAAACTCTATATCAAACAAGCCTGGACGATGATGCGACAAAACAAACTCTTCACGTCCGCCTATGTAATCGGTACGGGGCTTTCTATCACCTTTACCATGGTGCTATTCATTATCTATTATGTGAAGTTCGCTCCCGTTTATCCGGAGTATAACCGCGACCGGACACTGGTAATCAAGACCTCAGCGGTTGGTCTGAAAAGTGAAGAACGCTGGAGCGGTTGTAATGGAGGTGTCAGTCCGAAGATAGCAGAAATCGTTAAGGGATTGCCTCATCTGGACCAAGTGGGCATGGCTTTGATAAGTTCTATGCCAGGAAACACCGTCCTCCTTCCGCAATCCAACGAACTAATGGCTATAACTCCGGAGATGGTAGATGCCGGATTCTGGAAAGTGTTCACTTTCCGATTCCTGCATGGGAAACCTTTCGACGAAGCGACCGTAGAAGCCGAACGTCCGGTAGCTGTATTGACGGAAACCTTGGCGAAGCGTATCTTTGCCTCGACCGATGTGGTGGGGAAATACATTTCTTACAATGGCCAGAACATGCAAGTGACGGGTGTAGTGGCGGATGTTTCCGGAGTTACTCCCGCCACGGCTTCCGATATCTACATTCCTCTTTACTATGGTGGAGCCAACCGACATGACAAACGGATGATGGGATTATCCGGAAGCGTGAAAGTGTATATGACTGCCACTTCTGCATCGGATGTAGAAACTCTTCGCGCCGAAGTGATAGATGCCCTGAACCGTTACGACCAGGAAGAACAGACGTATGCACATTTCTGGATGGACCAGCCTGATGTTTGGTGGAAGAGTACTTTCCGGAATACATGCAGTAGTTCTCCTGACATTTCAGGCATTATCAGAAATATTCTTTATATGTTATTGGCTTTGCTATTCATCCCGGCAATGAACCTTTGCGGCATGATTTCTTCCCGTATGGATGAGCGTATGAGCGAACTGGGTGTCCGCAAGGCATACGGAGCCACCAATGCCAGTTTGATTTCGCAAGTGCTTACCGAGAATCTTTTGCTTACGCTGATAGGCGGACTGCTGGGGTTGGCATTGGCTTATCTGATAGCCTGGACCGGAAGTGAGTGGGTATGTCATCTGTTTGATAAAAACACGTTTGCCGGTGACAAGGTCCATCCATCCTATACCACAGAGATGCTTTTCAATCCTACACTTTTCTTGGTAGTGTTCGGGCTCTGCGTGTTACTCAATGTCATTTCGGCCTTGTTGCCTACCATCCTGGCACTTCGCCATAGTATTATATCTTCCATTCAAGCCAAAAGATAAACCATTATGACAAACAAAATAATTAAACAAATATGGAACCAGCGACGCATGAACAGCTGGATATTCATCGAAATCATCATTGCCGGATTCTTTCTCTGGACGGTCATCGATCCGATGTATGTCTTGACGGTTACTCACCTGAAAGACAAGGGGTATGAAGAAAAAGGGCGCTATGTCATGAAGTTGGGTGCATACGGACATAACCATGGACTACGTGATACCACCCTTACCGCCGAACACCGGAAAGAAGCCTTCCTACGTATTACTAAGCTGATGGGAGAACAACCCGAAATAGAAGCTCATTACATCTGTCTCAACCAATCACTTCCCAACGGAGGTAGTTGGAGCGGTTCATCATGGCTTGCCGACACGACCGGATTGACCAAAGAAAATGCATTGGAAAGAATGATTCACTCTCAGAAATGGAAGTTTTATGCTTCACCAGGAGCAGACATCTTCCGTACATTGGGCATAAAGGATGCTATAACCGGACAAGAAATGAAGATGCCGGAAAAGAATTCCTTTTTCTTTATTTCTGAAACCTTTGCAAAAAGGGCTTTTGGTACGGTTCAAGCAGTGGGTAAGAATATTTTTAGTGGGAATTTACAAAGTATCCACATCGACGGAGTGTTCAAGGACCTCAAAACATGCGACTTTGAACTTTCCTATCCGTTGTGCATGAACATTGATTACGGGATGAGAATCAGCGACTATACACATTTTACCACATTAGTGATATTCCGCTTGAAGGACGGTGTAAACTTCGACACTTTCCAAGAACGTTTCAAGAAAGAAGTGGCTCCACAGATGAAGCAAGGCGACTTTTACTTCGAGAGTTTCCAACCTTTGTCCGAATATCGTTATCAGTTGGGCGTTGCCAATGGGGTTTATAACAAGTTTCGCTTGCATCTTTCCTTGGCATCCTTCACCCTACTCTGCATCTTCTTGGGTATGCTGAGTACCTTCTGGATTCGAAGCAATGCCCGTCGTGGCGAGATAGGTCTGATGCGGAGTATGGGAGCAACAGAAAAGAGGGTTACGAAACAATTCCTCATCGAAGCGACTTTGCTCGTGACGTTAGGTTTTGTGTTCTCGTTGGCGCTCGTGGTGAATTTTGTGATCATAGCAGAGGGCATGAACCAACCTTCCGTTACCGGTGAATTGCAATATGCCATTGTGAATCAATGGCTATCACCGGGTGTACAATTCATCATGGTCAGCCTCATCACTTACCTCGCCTTGCTCTTCATTGCGTTGGTAGGCACACTGATTCCAGTTCGCAGAGCCGTGAAGGTGCTTCCGGCGGATGCTTTGCGTGATGAATAGAAAGTTATTGTCATATCATTTGCATGTTTGAAAAAGAATCGTTTCCTTTGCATTATGGGAAAATTTATAGAAATACAGGAAGCGAGAAAGGAAGTGAAGGAAAAGGAAAAAGTCAGTAGAGAAACATTAGGAAAATTTTTCTACGACTTAGCCAAAACATCATTTACTGTTATGGTTGCAGGCAGTGCTGTTTCATTCTTCACAGATAAAGTACAAACACCTTATTGGCTATTACTAGCAACAGGTGTTTTTGTGACAACAATATTTGCATGTATTGGTTATACTATAATAAAAAGATAATATCATGGAAGGATTGATTATAACTTTAGGAGGTTCTGGTGTAGTCGGATTATTTTTCTTAATTTGGCTTTATACCAAATCAGGCAAGAAGTGGCTTGCCAATCTATAATAAGAGTTCAATTAATAATCTAATAAGAACTCCTCATTCTAAAAAATGGGGAGTTTTTTTTTATCCTATCCCAACAGATCATTTCCGTACGCCCCAAGTGTCCGAAAATGGATAAAGTGTCCGATATCGGACACCCCTGTTTTCACAACTTCACCTCATTATCAACACTTTACGTTTCTGGCACGGTTTTTGTAGTAAGAAAGGCAGATAAAATAACAATTTAAAATAAGAAACATTATGACAACAATGATTAAACTTACAGGTATCAACAAGATTTACCGTACAGAAGAGATTGAAACACAGGCACTCGAAAACGTGAACCTCGAAGTAAAGAAAGGCGAATTCCTCAGCATCATGGGACCGTCCGGATGCGGAAAGTCAACCTTGCTCAACATCATGGGCTTGCTCGACACGCCAACTTCGGGAACCATTGAAATCAACGGCACACACACAGAAAACATGGGCGACAAAGAACTCGCTGCCTTCCGTAACAAGACACTTGGATTTGTGTTCCAAAGCTTTCATTTAATTCATTCACTCAACGTCATCGACAACGTG
>JBGVGD010000027.1:0-52347 GCA_045121515.1 Phocaeicola sp.
TATGTACTATTGCTAGTACGTTTTAATCTGCTCAAGAACCAAATCTATCAATTAATTTATTGACGGTTTCTGTTTCTTACTTAAGTAAGAATTGTACTACTTGCTTGTTCATATCTAAATCTTTCAAAGAACTCTTCTTTACGGCTTTCTTTTCGAAAGCGGATGCAAAGGTAAGGCTTATTTTTGAACTACCAAAACTTTTTGAAGTTTTTTTTTTCAAAAAAAAGTTTTTTTTGAAGCGGCAGGTTCAAAACCCCATCTTTGTTCAGTATTTCAACTCATCTGCGTTTCTCTCTCGAAAGCGGGTGCAAAATTACTGCTTTACGACATATCCTCCAAACATCAACAACTCTTTTTTCATACTTTTTTGCTTTTATATGACTAAATCATTGATTATCAAAGAACTCCACAGAGCATATTTTCAAGAGCCTTGCCCTTGCTCGACAAAGTGCCTTACCTTATTATTTATACACGCGCACGTATAATGTATCACTCATATTCTATTTTCTTCCTTACACACATGGCTACAATCCGAAGACGTGTCTATTCATTAATATATCTTTTATACCTAGAGCAAATATAATCCTTTTACCTTTGAGCGTTCTCCTATTTATTACTACATTTGCAATAATTAAAAACTAACCATAGAATAAGACAGAATGGTAAACCACAAATAATAATAGTCATGAAAAAACAATTCATCTCCCTCTTTATACTACTATGTAGTTTGACAGTTTCCCTTTTTGCACAAACAGAAAAAGACTCTATTACTATTGTTGCAGCCCAATGGGAAATAACCAAAACATCCGACCAAATCGTACACAAGCGGGGCATCTTTACAGATCTTTATAAAGGTCCCCAATACATCAATTTAATAGAGATACCTTCTTCCAAGAAACTTCATTTTGACATTGCTGTTTCGGAGATGAAACAAACAAGCCTCATTTCTAGAGAACATCAAGCACTTGCATCCATCAATGGTTCTTTCTACAATATGAAAGAAGGATTTTCCGTCTGTTATTTAGGAAAAGGAAAAGAAGTCATCGATACTACCCAAAACCATTTGTTCGCCCGTTGTACAGGTGCCGTATATGTACACAAGAAAAAGACCCGAATTTTTCCCTGGAACAAAGAGATAGAAAATGAATACAAACAGAGGAAAGGGGCAACATTGGTTTCCGGTCCATTATTGAGACAAAACGGAAAAGATGTATGGAATGACGAAAACGACTCGTTCAACAAGACCAAACATCCACGTAGTGCCATATTCACAACAAAGGACAAAAAGACGGTATTCATCACCGTTGATGGTCGACGCAAGGGGAATGCCACAGGCGTAAGCATTGCCGAATTGACCCATCTTATCCGAATATTGGGAGGACACGATGCACTTAATCTAGACGGTGGAGGATCTACCACATTATGGTTGGAAGGTGCTCCTGAGAACGGAGTGCTAAATTCACCATCCGACAACGGCAAGTTTGACCACCAAGGCGAACGGAAAATTCCGAACATTATCTATGTATATAAATAAAAGAGAAGATGTTTGGGTCTGTGCATTCACATAGACCCAAACATCCGATTATAAAATACCTTTCATGAAATCAGTAATTTAAAACTTACTTACTACTCATCGCACACTTACACTAAAGTTACAAATTTCTGATAAGCTTCCTCCCATTCTGCCACCAGTTCCGGAACAAATTCTTCCGTTTCAACCGATGTGTGGATGATGCTACGCATTTCCTGCAAAGAAGAAACAACACCTGCAGCCATGGCCTGAATCATGACATTACCGATAGCAGTTGCTTCCGACGGACCCGCAACCACCTTACGACCAATCGCATTGGCAGTCAACTGATTCAGCAAGCGGTTCTTCGAGCCACCACCAATGATGTGCAGACGTTCAATAGGATGAGTAGCAATACGGTCCAAGTCTTCCAATACCTGACGATAGCGCAATGCCAAACTTTCGAAAATCAAGCGGATAACCTGAGCATCGTTTTCAGGCTTTTCCTGACCATTACGTTCGCAGAAAGCATTAATCGCTTCGAGCATGGAAGGAGGATTGGCAAACGAAGGATCATCCGGTTGGATGAATGACTTGAACGGAGTAGCAGACATCGCCATTTCCACGATTTCCGGATAACTATAGTCCTTACCCGACAAAGCCCATTCCTTACGGCATTGTTCGAGAATCCACATACCGCAGATGTTCTTCAAGAAACGGGTGGTTCCTTCTACCCCACCTTCGTTGGTATAATTCAATTCGTATGTTTCCGGAGTAATGACAGGTTCCTTCGATTCGATACCCATTAACGACCAAGTACCCGAACTAAGGTAAGCAAAGTTTTCGTCCAAAGCCGGTACGGCTGCTACGGCCGATGCTGTATCATGTCCTGCTACAGAAACCACATTCACCTTACCCAATCGGCTATATTGTGCCAAAGCATCGGTCAATGTTCCTACTACGGTACCCGGGAATACCGGCTTGCTGAATACAGAGGCATCTACACCTGCTGCTTCGAGCAATTCCTTGTCGAAATCCTTGGTACGAGGGTCCAATATCTGTGAAGTAGAAGAAATGGTATATTCGCAAACCTTTTCACCAGTCAGCATATATGCCAATGCATCCGGCATGAACAACAGATACTTGGCTTGCTTCATCGGCACATAGTCTGTTTCCATACCAGCAAAAATCTGATACAAGGTATTGAAGTTCATGATTTGGATACCGGTCTTTTCATAGACTTTCTCTCTCAAAACCTTTTCAAAGAAACGTTCCGGCATTCCTACGGTATAAGGGTCGCGATAAGCACGAGGCATGCTGAGGATAGAACCGTCTTCTCCAATAGGCACTACATCGACGCCCCAAGTATCGATACCGATAGATTCCGGCACGATACCTTCCTTGTTACAAGCCACCAAACCTTCTCTCAAAGCCTGGTACAAGCCCATTAAGTTCCAATAATACTTTCCGTGAAGTTCGGTTACTGCATTTGGGAAACGAGTCAATTCCTTGATTTCCACTTTACCGTCTGCTACTGTTCCAAGAATAGAACGACCACTGGTAGCCCCCAAGTCAAAGGCCAAAAAGATATGTTTTTCCATGATTTCAGATATTAGATTTATTATCTAGCAAATATAGGAAAAACATTTCTGAAACCACCTAAAGAAGCAACATATTTCTTAACAAGAGAATAATTATTTCATGACAATCCGCCCTTCTACCTTCGCATACTGCTTTCCGACTCTTCCGTGCAAGACATTGGCAATATAAGATGCAAGTATATCAACATCTTGCCCTAAGTTATCCTCCAAAAGTTCGGTATAGCGGAAAATACCCGAACAACCCAAGTTTTTCAGCATATAATTGAGACTGGCGAGTGTATATCGTCTCTTCAAATCCACCGGAAGATAGGCTTGTTTTTCCTTGTCCCAAACCTTCAGATTGCCCACTCGACGAGCACCTTGCCCTACGTGCTGAAACACACCGAATTCATCCACCACAATTGGAGAAGGAATCGAAGTATCCACCTCAAATATCACTCCACTTACTTGCATGAAACTACCGTCTTCACCAGGCAAAGAACTGACCGAAAACTCCAATGCATCCCACAATTGTTGTCCGGTCAACGTAGCCGTACAAGCGGTATTATTGAAAGGGAAAACCGAGACCAAATGATTATACGTCACATCTCCTTGAGGCAAATCCGCACGGATACCTCCGCCATTAATCATCGCCACATCGGTTTTCAACACCTCACGGAAAGCATCCGCACAGAAATTTCCGATATTGGTTTCCCGATTCCGTACCAAACGTTTTCCTTCCGCATCGTCCGGTGATAAAAGAACTTCGTTTACTCCCACTTTTCGTTCCCCCTCTTTCAATGCCTTCTTTTTCATGGATTCCACCAAGACTTGCGCTTCTTCAGAAGCCTCCACATCAGCAGTAGGAACCAATCGGGAAGTAAACGTACCACTTTCGGATAAAGTCAACAATCCGATGTTTTTGAATTTCAATCCGGTAGATACTAACAACACCGGCTCTCCCTTGAGATTATACACCAACGAATCAGGCATGACACGATGATCATGCCCGTCAAGCACCACATCTATCCCAGTAGTTCGGGAAATCAAACTCACGGAACTGGCATGTTCCCCTCTATCCATGTCTCCCAAATGAGAAAGAACCACCACATAATCTGCTCCTTCCGAACGAGCCTTATCGATCTGTTTCTGAGCATTTTCATAGAACGTAGGCCGATAGAATCCGTAGGCTATTTCCTTATTCTCGTCCAAGAAGGTATGAGGTGCCACCATAGTGGGAGTAGTCGTCGTTGTGAATCCCATAAAGGCTATATCCACCTCGCCATAACGAAGAATCCGGTAAGGCGGAAAGATTAGTTCTCCCGTGCGATAATTACAGAAATTGGTACTGACTATCGTAGCCTCCAAACTATCCCTCAACTTGAATAGTTGGGGCATTCCATAATCAAATTCATGATTTCCCAATGTCACGACATCATACTCCACCTCGTTCATGAGACTGACAATGCTTTCTCCTTTCGATAGGGAACCAATGATATCTCCTTGTATAAAATCCCCACAAGAAACGGTTGCTATATACGGAGTCTGCTCCCTTTGTTCTTCACGCAAAGAAACAAGTTTCGCATATCCGTCTACCGCACAATGCACATCGTTTTCGAAGACTATGACGATAGGCTTTTCGGGTAAATCGGGAGTATTTCTTTTAAAAAAGGTTGCATGGATGATGACACCAATCAGCACCCCCAATGTTATAGTGAGTAATTTATTTTTCATTTATTCCTTGAACTTCACTACCATAAGCACGGGATTGTCGTCCTCCTTCAAGCCTTCGGCTATATTTTTGAGATTACCACGCAATTCTCCGGCTTCGAGTGCTTCGATGAGGTCAAAGGCTTCAAATACCATGTAAGCAGTATTAGCATCACAACCATCGAAAGTGAGACCATCATAAGAAAATTCCGAAGTGTAGTCCCTATTGATGAACTTCGGACAGAATACCTTGCCCATTCTTGTATCGTACATCGCATTCTTACTATTTTCATCCGCCAACCGAATCGTCATACCAGAAGTGCTTCCCCCCGATAGTTCTTTGGTCTGTAAATGGAAATAATAATGATTGGGAGTAATACCCTTCAATTGTAAAAAGTATTTTCCACTTTCATTATCCTTTATGGAAGGAGTACGACTAACGAAAGGCTCCAAGTCCGCACCTTTTAACTGATAGATAGTATCCGAAGCCACTTCGTTCACATATACTTCATTATTCAGTTTGACCAATGCTTGAATGGGAACATCTAGTGTCCAATCACCTCCATTTGCCAATTTAGCCTTCACGAACATGGTCGTATAATAATCCTGCTGATGTAACAGGCTGTCTATCTTCCCGTCGGCCTTCGACATCAACACGACGGGGCGATAAGGAGGTTCAATCATGCCATGTTGCATCCTCCCTGGTCTTTCTTTATACAGCACAATGTGTCCATCGTTATCACACAACAAATCATGTTGACGAGCCCTTACATCGATATCGAATTGATGTTTGAAATTTCCGTCAAACGAATAAACCAACATTGCTTTCTGATGAATGTCATGTATATATATTTCCTCACGTTCCCAATCCACCGTAGCATAATGTACATAGCGATATTCACCCGGTCCTTCCCCTTTCCTGTTCAAGAGACTTCTCACCTTTCCATCGGGATGAAAAAGGAGCACTTTCTCGTCACTCACGCAAGCAATGCCCTTGGAAGAAACCATTTCCATGCTCGCCCCATCAGTCAACAAAAAATCATCCGTTGTTTCCAACGGGATATAACTCACCTCCGCCACATCCTGTAAGCAGATTTCCTTTTCAGGATATTCTGCATTCATGTCTATTTGTGGTAGTGAAGATTTATATTGGTTACTATCGCTACACCCTGTTACAAGTAAAGATAGCGACATAACTGCACTGTAAAGTATCCTTTTCATATGATTCTGTGTTTCTAAAATTTATGCAATAATAGCCATTTATTTCTAAATGTCTGTCTATTTCAACTTCTTTAACGTGCCATCATCCGATACACCACATGAGGAGCACGACCTTCACGCAAAATCCGTCCTTCCTCTGCCCAAGTCCGAAGTTCGGCACTAGCTTTGTTCTTTAATAGCCCTGTCAATTCGGAATACTTCTTGCAAGTAATGAAACCATTTCCCTCCAAATGCTCCATCAACAATTGGAAACGTTCTTCGGATGTATATGCATCGGACGAGGTTTGGAAGGCCCGGTTAGGCTCTACCCTTTCCAACTTCATCTGCTTGGCGATTTGTGTACGTAATTTCTTGTCCGCCTTGAAATTTACATTGTTGAAATGGACGGACTTCGATCGGATTTCATCCTTGCTATTCACCTTCCTACTGGTAAGGCTAGCCGAAAATGTTCCGATGTCACCCAATTTCACATGATAGCCTTGCGAGAGATATTCCGCAATGGACTCTTCCAGAAAAGCGACCATTCCTATTACCTCTGCCGGACTAAATCCCGTATGCTTCGAGGCACGTTGCATCAAGTCTTTCAAGGTTATCGTTCCCGAAGTGACCAATTGGGGATATAGCCTTTGTTCTTCTTCCTTGCCCTGCAAGTCGGGCATTACTCTAAAGTCGTACTTTGCTTTCATTTTCTTCTTTTGATTAATTGTTTACCATTTCTTGGTATATAAAACATAAATCATGGTTTGTAATTACTAAATTTCAGTATACACAAACCATGATTTGGTATGTTTATATCTTCATTATCAAAGATACAAAACATTCAGGAATTTACGCCTTACACAAGACACTTTATTTCATCTTTATTTCAACAACAATTCCACCACATAGTCTGTCTCCGTCGGAACCTTCGGGAATTTCAACAATACCCCTTCCTTGTCTTGAGAGAAAGCAATGGAAGTACCGTCCACAAACTGAGTGGCTTTCTTTACCTTCGCCTTCAATGGAATGTAAAGGGAAGCATCCTGACAATCGAGCACATGGATAAACAAACGATTGCCCTTGCGGGTAGACACACCCCACGAATGAGGTTCTACATCACCACCTCGGGTTCCATAAATAGTTTCGCCATATTGAGCCATCCACTCACCCATTTCCTTCATGCGCTGAACGGCCACAGCAGGGAGTTCACCATTCGGTTGAGGGCCGATGTTCATCAAGAGATTGGCATTCTTTCCGGCTGCACGAACCAAGAGTTGAATCAAGGTCTTGGTGGATTTGTAATTCTGGTCTTCGATATTGTATCCCCACGTACGGTTCATGGTTTCGCATGTTTCGAGTGGCAAAGCACTCACTTCCTGACCGTCCGAATATCCCGCTTTGTTCTCTCCCGGAAGGTCGCGTTCAAACATCTGGAAGTCCTCACCCACATACGGAGTACGATGATGATTGTTACCCACGAGACAAGCCGGTTGAAGTTTATGAATCAACGCATATTGTTCTTCCAATTGCCAATCGAAAGTAGTCGGATGATCCCAAACACCGTCGAACCATATAGCACCAATCGGGCCATAATTCGTCAAGAGTTCGGTCAACTGATTATTCATGAACTGATAGTAAGTCTTCCAGTTTTCCTTGCCTTTCGGACGACCGGTTCCCTTACCTGTTCCACCGATTGGATAGTCCTCCCGCTTCCAGTCGAGATGCGAATAATAGAAATGAAGTTTGATGCCTTGTTTCTGACATTCTTCGGCCAATTCCTTAATAATATCACGTTTGAATGGAGTAGCATCTACGATATCATAATCGGATTCCTTGGTATCGAACATCGAGAAACTATCGTGATGACGACTGGTTATGGTGATATACTTGGCACCCGAAGCCTTGATTTGGGATACCCATTCCGCTGCATCGAATTCCGAAGGATAGAATCCCGAGGCCAACTTGGCATACTCATCGCGATGAATATTCCGGTTGTTCATATACCACTCCCCTTGGGCAGTCATGCTATAAATACCCCAATGAAGGAAGATACCGAACTTATTGTCTTGAAACTCCTTACGAGCCTGCAAGTTTTCGGGAGTAGGTGTATAGGATTGTGCCCAAGCAGTTGAGCCGGCACAAAGGCAAAGCGTCACGCCCAATGCCATTCTTTTCAAAAGTTGCTTCATCATAGTGATCTGTCGATTAAGATTATGCATCAAAGATAAGCATCTTTCACAAAACATATTGTATATTTGTGAAATAAATTATCCCTCATGAGAAAGAAAGAACTATACGATAAAGTCATTGCTTACTTTGAGCAAGCCATGCCCGTAGCCGAAACGGAACTGAATTACAGCAATCCATTTGAACTGCTGATAGCCGTAATCCTCAGTGCCCAGTGCACCGACAAACGGGTGAACATGATTACCCCTCCTCTCTTCCGAGACTTCCCTACACCGGAAGCCTTGGCATCCAGCACACCGGAAGTGATCTTCGAATACATCCGAAGTGTGAGTTATCCCAACAACAAGGCGAAACACTTGGTAGGAATGGCTCAAATGCTGGTAAAGGATTTCGGAAGTGAAGTACCGGGAACACTAGAAGAATTAGTCAAATTACCGGGAGTAGGACGAAAGACCGCCAATGTGATTCAGAGTGTTGTGTTCAATAAAGCCGCCATGGCAGTAGACACTCACGTATTCCGAGTAAGTCATCGCATCGGATTGGTACCGAAAAGTTGTACCACTCCTCTAGCCGTAGAGAAACAGTTGATGAAACATATTCCAGAAGAAATCGTACCTAAAGCACATCATTGGCTGATACTGCATGGACGATATGTTTGTATCGCCCGAAAACCAAAGTGCGAGCAATGTGGACTGAATGGGATTTGTGCGGAATCGCTAAAGACTAAAGTTCAATAACCTGTTCATCGTATGCAAAATGCACATGTGGAGGCAACATTTTTTCTGCTTCCGCATGCAAACCTACATGATGACTCATGTGAACAAAATAGGTTTCCTTCGGTGCCAATCGCTTGACATTCTCCAATGCTTCGCTGATGCTTTGATGTGTACCGTGAGGCATGGGACGAAGGGCATTCATCACCAGCACCTCCAATCCTTGCAACTGAGTATATTCAGCATCGGGCATGGTAAGCATATCGGTTATCCAAGCCATGTTACCGATACGATAGCCCAAGATAGGAAGTTTGCCATGCATCACACGGATAGGCAAAATTTCCACTTGCTTGCCCTCAGTATTGCTCACATAAAAAGGAACACCTGGAGTTACTTCTTCTAATAAGATACGAGGAACACCCGGATAGAGTTGTTCGGCAAAACAATACGGAATACGTTCACGAAGACGTTTCGCCACATATTCTTCGGCATATACCGGCACGTCACGGAACTTGCAATACGGACGAAGATCATCCAATCCTCCTACATGGTCATAATGTTCGTGAGTAACCAATACGGCATCGATAGCCTTGAAATCATTCAAGCGAATCATCTGTTCACGGAAATCCGGTCCGCAATCAATCAAGATACGCACACCGTCTACCTCTACCAATCCCGAACAACGCAAACGCTTGTCTCTAGGATCGGTACTGACACATGTAGGACAAGTACAGCCTATTTCGGGTACACCTGTCGAAGTTCCGCTTCCAAGTATTGTAATCTTCATTTTACCTTTTAATTGCTCAAGTCTTCAAATCTAGTCAGTTTCCATTCTCCGTTACGGCATCGGAAATAAAGCGTATTGCTGAAACCATTGCCGAAACCTCTCAACTCAATGATACGGATACGGGAACTTCTATCCAAACGCTGACCGTAATTGACATTGGTCAAAAATTCTTTCGGAAGTTGTGGTTGGAAAGTAAACCATTGGGATTTCTGTATGGTCGTTTCCAATATCTCAAAGTCATCATCCGGATCGGGAGCAATAAAAGGCAAAGGATCGGCTACGCGCTCTGCCTGGAAAAGCGAGTCATTGGCGAAACGTTCATAAAACTCATAGAAGTCCTCTTGGCCATTATCTTCTTTAGTCATGGTAGCATCGTCTATCGCTTCCAGTTTCCACCAACCATAGAGACGTTCGAAGTAATAGCGCTTCATCTTATGATTTTTCAAGTCAATCCATTCGATACGTACACTGGTCGATGCGGTATCTTTCTCCAGTTCCGAATCATCCAAGTTATCGTAAAGCATGGTATAGAACTCTTGTTGACTGAAAAGAGGATCATGTACCCATTCTTCCTTCTGAATGGAATCTTTTTTATTATCCATATAATATGGCAAAGGAAAGAGAATACGACGAAGTTGCAATTTCTCATCCAATGCAAAATTGTACAAGAAATCGGCAAAACTTTCATCCGCAGAAGCAGGCACAGCCGGTTCTTCCTCCACTTCTTCCAGCAACAATGAATCTGCTACGATTTCCATGGAATCAACCGACACCATATCTTCTTCTTGAGTAACAGTTTGTTTCTTTCCACCACCACAAGAAGACAACCAGCCTAGCAGACATATTCCAACAATCAGTTTCTTCATTGACTTGTTTTTAGAAAAATTCCTCGCAAATGTATCTAATTTTTCAATTTTCCGCAAAATATTCCGTTTATATTCGCTAACTTTGTCGCCATTAAAAAATAAAAAGGAACTATGTTAGCAAAAATAGAACAACTCCTTCAAGAAATCGAAGGCTTGCAAGCATCCAATGCAGAAGAGTTGGAAGTGCTGCGTATCAAATATTTGAGTAAGAAAGGTGCTATCAACGACTTAATGGCCGACTTCCGTAACGTTCCTGCTGAACAGAAGAAGGAAGTGGGTATGAAAGTAAACGAATTGAAGAACAAGGCTCAGGAAAAGATTGCTGCCTTGAAGGAAACTTTCGCTACTCAAGACAACAGTGCCGCTGAAATGGACTTGACCCGTACAGCTTATCCTATCGGTTTGGGTACCCGTCATCCATTGAACATCGTGAAGAATGAAATCATCGATATCTTCCACCGTTTGGGCTTCAGCATCGCCGACGGTCCGGAAATCGAAGACGACTGGCACGTGTTCTCTTCTATGAACTTTGCCGAAGACCACCCGGCACGCGACATGCAAGATACTTTCTTCGTGGAAGCAAATGCTGAAGACGTAAAGAAGAACGTTATCCTCCGTACACATACTTCATCGGTACAGAGCCGTGTAATGGAAAATACACAACCACCTATCCGCATCATCTGCCCGGGTCGTGTATACCGTAACGAGGCTATCAGTTACCGTGCGCATGCTTTCTTCCACCAGGTAGAAGCATTGTACGTAGACAAGAACGTATCCTTCACCGACTTGAAGCAAGTATTGCTCCTCTTCGCTAAGGAAATGTTCGGCGAACAGACTCAAATCCGTTTGCGTCCGTCTTACTTCCCGTTCACTGAACCAAGTGCTGAAATGGACATCAGTTGTAACATCTGTGGCGGTAAGGGTTGTCCGTTCTGTAAGGGTACCGGTTGGGTAGAAATCCTCGGTTGTGGTATGGTAGACCCGAACGTTCTCGAGTTGAACGGTATCGACAGTAAGGTTTACTCAGGTTATGCTCTCGGTATGGGTATCGAACGTATCACCAACTTGAAGTATCGTGTGAACGACTTGCGTCTCTTCTCAGAAAACGACACTCGTTTCTTGAAAGAATTCGAAGCAGCAAACTAAATCATATGAAAGTGGATGTGAAAGCATCCACTTTTTATTTCTCTTATCATGAAAGAAAGACTAGCCACCCCCAGTTATATCCTGATTATTGCAGCCAACTTCCTGCAATTCTTCGGTTTCTGGTTGCTGATTCCGGTACTTCCCTTCTATCTGCAAGAAGTGTTCGGTGCCGACAAGACCAGCATCGGTGCCATTCTTTCCTGTTATACCATTGCCGCTCTCTGTATGCGACCTTTCTCCGGCTATCTGCTGGATACCTTTTCCAGAAAGCCACTTTATCTATTGGCCTACTTCTTCTTTACGGCCATGTTCGGAGGTTACATGCTGGCAGGCACATTGACTCTTTTCATTATCTTCCGGATCATTCATGGTTTTTCTTTCGGAATGGTCACAGTAAGCGGTAACACCATTGTCATCGATATCATGCCCTCTTCCCGCCGAGGAGAAGGATTAGGCTACTATGGCTTAGCCAATAACATTGCCATGTCCATCGGCCCGATGACGGGACTTTTCCTACACGATGCATCGGTAGGTTACACCTTTATATTCAGTTGTTCGTTGATAGCATGCATAGTGGGATTCATCTGCGCTTACCTAGTCCAGACACCTTATAAAGCACCGGTGAAAAGAGAACCCATTTCGTTGGACCGTTTCATTCTGTTGAAAGGTATACCGGCAGGGATCAGTCTGTTATTGCTATCTATTCCCTATGGAATGACCACCAATTATGTAGCCATGTATGCCAAACAGATAGGCATCACTTCGTCCACCGGTTTCTTCTTCACCCTCATGGCTATCGGTATGGCCGTATCACGCTTGTTCTCAGGGAAACTGGTCGACAAAGGCAAGATCACTCAAGTCATCCAGGCAGGCATGTATTTGGTATGTTTCTGTTTCTTCGGATTAAGCGCTTGCGGGTGGATAATTGATTGGAGCCTCTCTATGACTACCGTATTTTTCTTTGCTATCTCATTGCTGCTAGGCATCGGTTTCGGGACCATGTTTCCAGCCTACAACACACTTTTCGTCAACTTGGCACCTAACAACCAACGAGGAACAGCCACAAGCACCTACCTAACTTCTTGGGACGTAGGCATCGGCATCGGCATGGTTGTAGGAGGATATATCGCAGAAATCTCGACTTTCAAGATAGCCTATTTGGCGGGAGCCATATTAACAGTCTTTTCCCTATTCTATTTCTACGGGAAAGTGACTCCCCATTTCCACCGCCACCGTCTCCGTTAATTCTTGTAAGTAAAAACCCAGATATGGGAAGGACGTTCCCTATTCAAGGATAATTGAGCCGAAAGGATGAACGAACGCAACAGAGATGCATTCTCTATCATAAAGGAAGGCAAATAAGACTGGAAACGCTGTGGATTCTCTTCCACCTTCTGCATGTCGGCCACCAAAGAGAAATCAACCTCATTCGCCAGATTCGCAACACACTCGTTAAACAAGGTACGGTTGCCTGTATCATTTGCATCGAAAGCCTCAGCCATATAGTAAGCCGTAGAATCCTTCTCAGCCGAAACGAACAATCCTTCTTCCTTGACCACCGGAATATCTTTCAGACATTGGGATATATTTTCTTTTTCATCAGTTTCATCCGAAGCATACATATCGCCTGTAAGATAGACCACATCACTATTCAAATGGAAATCATACTCACTCCAACCTTCCGATTTCAGGTCCAAGACAGGAATGGAACTTGAACGTCCATACAAAGTCAGAAAATCCTTCGATTTTTTCTTTTTCAACACACGGGAAAACACAGAATCATGGCCCAAAGCCGTTTCATCCAGTTGGGCATCGATAACCTCTTCTACCAAACGTTTCTGATAACTTAGCACTACAAACCCCTCTTCGGTATAGGTTGCCAAGAATTCATCATGCGATAAAGGATAAATCTGAATTTTCTTACCGCGATAGGTTTCTTCCTTCGGCAAGAAATTGCCATACATATATTCCTGCAACATGTCCGACAGGAGTTGTTCATCGGCCATACCCAAACGGAAATAAACGACCTGATTATGCGGAGTGACCGGTTGATGGAAACTCACCACCAACTGATTCATCTGATTGCTCAATCCATGCGCATTGTCGCCGGCATACATATTCAACTCATGAATCAGGAAATTGAAGAGACCAGGGAACTGCATATTCTGTAGTTCACTGCTATAGTTCAGCGAAGCATATTCATTAAAGAAAGCATTGACATTGTTACTTTCCAAAATACCAACACTAGTGGAAGGTACCAAAGAGAACAAGTCTACATTCCGATTACGATCCATCATGTCCAAACGCATGAAAGCATAATACCCTACTGCCAAAACAAACAGGAGTACAGAGAGTATTGTTCCTAATTTGACAACCGTTTTTAACCTCATGACGTTTCTTTTTATAGTTTTTTTGCAAATTTACCAAAGTATTTAAGAAATCAAAAGATTTTCAGCTTTATTTTTCACATTTTTATTCTTTATCGACTTCTTTCTTTCACTTCCTATAACAAAAAAAAGGTGAAGCAGGTTTTACCCACTCCACCTTTTTTGATGTACTATTTATTATTTTTCTTAGAATGTGATATCCAAAGAAACACCTACTACATCGTTCTTACGAGTGTAGTCGCAAGCAGTCTTAAGACCGCTTTCTGTTGCTCTCTCAAACTTGTGGTTGTCATAGAATGAGTGCATGTAACCTACGTTCAACTTGATCTTTTCAGAGAACTTGTATGCACCACCGATAGCTACAGCGTAAGAGCTAGTATTGAAGTTAGTATCAGCCATATCAGTATCGTCGAAACCATACTCAGTACGCTGAGCACCACAACTCAACAAAATCTTGTCGTTTACATCCCATTCGATACCGAAGTTAGCTTCCCAAGTGTTGTCACCCTTCTTGATAGGAGTACCCTTAGCATCCTTATCCCAGTAGTAAACACCACCAACCATTGCACGTACGTTGTCAGAAATTGCATATTGAGCACCCAAACTCAAGATAGCCGGGATATCTGAACGAACCTTTGCACCGTCAGCGTAAACTGCTACTGCTGGAACCTGTGTTGCCAACGCTGTCAAGTTTGCGCTATTATTTGATTCGTTTTCCAATTCAATCTTAGTACGGAATTCGTACTTAGCAGCCAAGTTCAACTTGCCCAAATTCCAGTCAACACCGATAATTGGAGTGATACCGAAACCGCTCTGTGCGCAATCGAGAACCAAATCGCTACCAAACAAAGCAGCACCCTGACCTGCAGCAAGAGCAGCAGCTTCATATTTAGCAGCTTCAGCAGCCATACCCAAAGCAGCATATTGAGCAGCAGCAGCTGCAGCAGCCTGAGAAACACCTGTCAAATAAGTACCTGCAGCTACACCATTAGCAGTAACATTAGAGATAGCACCTGTATAATTACAGTTAGCCAATACACCACGAGCACCACCGAATACAGAGAAGTTATCAGTAAGCTTGTAAGTAGCACCTACTTGGAAACCATAGAAATATTGTTCACCTGTCAAGTTCTGGTTCAATCCATAAGAAGTAGCCTGTGCACCCAACAACTTGCTTCCTACCAATTCTTCGAACATCGGCAAGCCTTCAGCGAATTCACACTTACCGCCACCGCCGCCTACTGCGAACTGAGCAGAAACAGACCACTTATCGTTGATAACGTATGCTGCTTGGAAAGAAGGAATAACAGGAGCTTTTGTTTCACCCTTGAACTCCTTATTCATACCGATAGTAGAATTGTTCACATCCATCAAACGTTGTTGCCATGCTGCCTGCCAGCTTACTGACAAATGGAAACCCTGTGGCAAGAAAGCGATACCAGCCGGATTGCTGTATACACCGTCGATTGCAATGGCTGCATTGCGTGCCGGATTACGTAAAAAAGTTGCATTCTGATTAGTGTTGGTGAGAATACCACCTGCAAAAGTTGAATTTGAAACCATTAACGCAGTTGCGCCAATCAATAAAAATTTCTTCATTTCTTTTAATAATTTTGAATTTGCGAGTGCAAAGGTACGGCAAAATTACACACTATCCAAATAAATGTGCATTATTTTATGCTTTTAGACATAAATTCCAACCGTTTCAATCGAAACTGTTCCTTTCAATACGTTCTGAAGGGCTTTTTTCTTTTCCATAAATGAGAGATTTTATTTATCTTTGTCCGACGATTACACCTTATTTTATATATGTCATACTCGAACAAAGACATCTGGAATGTCAGTTACCCCATATTATTGGCATTGCTAGCACAAAACGTGATTAATGTAACCGACACTGCCTTTTTAGGGCATGTAGGCGAAATAGAATTAGGAGCATCCGCTATGGGCGGTTTGCTCTATATCTGTATTTTCACCGTAGCATTCGGATTCAGTACCGGTTCACAAATCATGATTGCCCGCCGCAATGGAGAAGGACAATACCGGGAAGTAGGCCCTGTCATGATGCAAGGATGCCTATTCTTGTTTCTCACTGCTATCGTTTTGTTCGGACTGTGCCAATGGTCCATGCCTTCGATCGTACGAATGCTGATTTCATCGGACAACATTTACGATGCCACTTGCGAGTTCCTGCATTGGCGCATGTTCGGTTTCTTCTTCTCATTCGTCAATGTCATGTTCCGTGCCCTATATGTCGGAATTACCCGTACCAAAGTACTGACCATCAACGCTATCATCATGGCATTGGTCAATGTATTTCTGGACTACGCCTTGATATTCGGACATTTCGGCTTCCCGGAAATGGGACTGAAAGGAGCAGCCATTGCATCGGTTGTAGCCGAAGCCGCTTCCTTCCTTTTCGGTGTCATCTACACCTGGCTTTATGTAGACTTGAAAAAATACGGACTGAACCATTGGCCCCAATGGGATTCGGCATTGCTCGGACGTATCCTCAGCATCTCCTGCTTTACCATGGTCCAATATTTCATCTCCATGGCTACCTGGTTTGTATTCTTCATGGCGGTAGAACGATTAGGTGAACGCCAACTGGCTATTGCCAACATCATCCGAAGCATCTATATCGTATTACTGATTCCAGTACAAGCCTTGTCTACAGCGGCTAATACCATGGTAAGCAACTTGATTGGCGCCGGTGGTATAGCCCATGTCATGCAATTGATGAAGAAGATAGCCAAGGTTTCTTTTATTATCGTAATTATCTGCATCGGATTCATCGTCCTATTCCCTCAATTGAGTCTTTCCGTCTACACCAATGATACGGCATTGATTAGCGAGTCCATTCCTTCTCTTTATGTCATTGGAGTAGCCATGCTGGTCGCTGCGGTTGCCAATATTTACTTCAACGGTATCTCCGGAACGGGCAACACCCAAGCGGCACTTTGGCTGGAAACTAGTACATTGATAGTATATGCCATTTATATCTTTGCTATCGGCTGGTGGGCCAAAGCACCGGTAGCCATTTGTTTCACGACAGAGATATTGTATTATGGGTTACTATTGGTTACTAGCCTAATTTATTTGAAAAAAGCAAATTGGCAGAATAAAAAGATATGATATACAGATGTTTTTTGTATTTTTGCACCCCAAATATTTGAAGATAAAACAATAAAAACATAAAAATACATGTTCGATAATTTAAGCGAAAGACTGGAACGGTCTTTTAAGATTTTGAAAGGTGAAGGTAAAATCACCGAAATCAATGTAGCAGAAACATTGAAAGATGTACGTAAGGCATTGCTCGATGCCGACGTGAACTATAAAGTAGCAAAGAACTTCACAGATACTGTAAAGGAAAAGGCATTGGGTCAGAACGTATTGACCGCTGTAAAGCCTAGCCAGTTAATGGTCAAGATCGTACACGATGAGTTGACCAAGTTAATGGGTGGCGAAACAGCCGAACTCAAGTTGGAAGGCCGTCCGGCTATCATCTTGATGTCAGGTCTTCAGGGTTCTGGTAAGACTACCTTCTCGGGTAAGTTGGCCCGCATGCTCAAGACCAAGAAACACCGCAAGCCATTGTTGGTAGCCTGTGACGTGTATCGTCCGGCAGCGATCGAGCAGTTGAAAGTGCTTGGCGAACAAGTAGGTGTACCTGTATATAGCGAAATCGACAGCAAGGACCCGGTTCAGATTGCATTGAACGCTATCCACGAAGCAAAGGCTAAGGGTTATGACTTGGTGATCGTCGATACAGCCGGTCGTTTGGCTGTCGACGAACAGATGATGAACGAAATCGAAGCGATCAAGAAGGCTATCAATCCGGACGAAACCTTGTTCGTGGTCGACTCCATGACCGGTCAGGATGCTGTGAATACAGCCCGTGAGTTCAACGAACGTCTCGACTTCGACGGCGTGGTTTTGACCAAACTCGACGGTGACACCCGTGGTGGTGCCGCTCTTTCTATCCGTACCGTAGTGAACAAGCCTATCAAGTTCGTGGGTACTGGTGAAAAGCTCGACGCAGTAGACCAATTCCACCCGTCACGTATGGCAGACCGTATCCTCGGTATGGGTGACATCGTATCGTTGGTAGAACGCGCTCAGGAACAATACGATGAAGAAGAAGCCAAGCGCTTGCAGAAGAAGATCCAGAAGAACCAGTTCGACTTCAACGACTTCATGGCTCAGATCCAACAGATCAAGAAAATGGGTAACTTGAAGGAATTGGCATCCATGATTCCAGGCGTAGGCAAGGCAATCAAGGACATCGATATCGACGACAATGCCTTCAAGAGCATCGAAGCGATCATCAACTCCATGACACCGAAGGAACGTACCAACCCGGAAATTCTGAACGGCAGCCGTCGTACACGTATCGCCAAGGGTAGTGGTACTAACATCCAGGAAGTAAACCGTCTCTTGAAGCAGTTCGACCAGACTCGCAAGATGATGAAAATGGTTACTGGCAGCAAAATGGGCAAGATGATGATGCCAGGTATGCCGGGTATGCCGAAAATGAAACGATAACTTCCAGCCAACCTTAGATTAACCTTAAACTAATAGAATATGCAACTGATTGACGGAAAAGCCATCTCGGAACAGGTAAAGCAAGAAATTGCTGCCGAAGTAGCCGAAATCGTAGCCAATGGCGGCAAGCGCCCACACTTGGCTGCTATCCTCGTGGGACACGACGGGGGAAGTGAAACATACGTAGCCGCCAAAGTAAAGGCATGCGAAGTATGCGGTTTCAAATCGACCTTGATTCGTTACGAAGCAGATGTAACGGAAGAAGAGTTGCTCGCCAAAGTACAGGAATTGAATGAAGATGCCGATGTAGACGGCTTCATCGTCCAACTCCCTTTGCCAAAGCACATCTCGGAACAGAAGGTCATCGAAACAATCGACTACCGTAAGGACGTAGACGGCTTCCACCCTATCAATGTAGGACGCATGAGCATCGGTCTTCCTTGTTATGTATCAGCCACTCCGAACGGTATTCTGGAATTGCTGAAGCGTTACAACATCGAGACCCAAGGCAAGAAGTGCGTGGTATTGGGACGCAGCAACATCGTAGGCAAGCCAATGGCCAGCCTCATGATGCAGAAAGCCTACCCGGGCGATGCCACCGTTACCGTATGCCACAGCCGCAGCAAGGACTTGGTGAAGGAATGCCAGGAAGCCGACATCATCATCGCTGCTCTCGGCCAACCGAACTTCGTGAAGGCTGAAATGGTGAAGGAAGGCGCTGTCATCATCGACGTAGGTACTACACGTGTACCGGATGCAACCAAGAAGTCAGGCTTCAAACTCACCGGCGACGTGAAGTTCGATGAAGTGGCACCGAAATGCTCTTTCATCACTCCGGTTCCTGGCGGTGTAGGTCCGATGACTATCGTATCGTTGATGAAGAACACCTTATTGGCCGGCAAGAAGGCCATTTACCAATGAGAAATCTCTTTTGCATAATCATTGTTATTATATATAGCGTAACCCTCTCCGCTCAGGAGAGGATTACGCTATTATTTGTTGGTGACCTGATGCAGCACGACGCGCAGATAAAAGCCGCCCAGACCAACGGAGGATACGATTATTCGGACTGCTTCAAGCACGTCAAGGAAGAAATCAGCCAAGCCGATATCGCTATCGGCAATCTGGAGGTGACGCTGGGCGGAAAGCCATATCGGGGCTACCCCTCTTTCAGCGCCCCCGATGAATTCCTCTATGCTATCAAGGACGCCGGCTTCGATGTACTGCTCACGGCCAACAACCATTGCCTCGACCGAGGGAAAAAAGGGCTGGAACGGACCGCGCACTTGTTGGATTCCCTGAAAACACCCTTTTTAGGCACTTACCGCACTCCGGAAGAACGCCAACAGCGTTATCCCTTACTGATTGAAAAGAACGGCTTCCGAATCGCTTTATTGGCCTATACCTACGACACTAACGGCTTAAAGCCCTCGGAACCCAACATCGTGAACTACATTGATACGGTACAAATCAAATCCGATATACAGTCGGCTCGGGAAATGAAGCCCAATGCTATCATTGCGTGCATGCATTGGGGCTTGGAATACCATAGCCTACCCCATTCCTCCCAAAAGAAATTGGCGGACTGGCTGATTGACCAAGGAGTAGACCACATCATCGGCTCCCACCCCCACGTAGTCCAGCCCATGGAAGTAAGACAAGACCAACATCACCCTTCCCGACACCTCATTGTTTACTCTTTAGGCAATTTCATCTCGAATATGTCAAGAGAAAACACGGACGGAGGCGCCATGGTGAAACTGGAACTGAAAAAACTTTGGGGAATCACCCGCATGGAAAATTGTTCCTACTCGCTTATTTGGACTTCCCGCCCCATTTTAGGCAAAAAAACGAGTTACGAAGTCTATCCGGCCTCATTTTTTAGCCAATCTATTCAGAATGAAGAATTTACTCCATTCCAAAGGTTCTTAAACAATACACGGGAGTTATATCAAAAGTACAACATCGGCATAAAAGAATACTTTTTTTGAAAAAAAGTTGGAGAAAGATTTGGAGATTCAAAAAAAAGCCGTACCTTTGCATCGCTTTCGAAAAGGAAAGCACAACAAACTAACATGGTGACTATAGTTCAGTCGGTTAGAGCGTCAGATTGTGGTTCTGAATGTCGTGGGTTCGAATCCCACTAGTCACCCCGAAGAAAATCCTTAGTAATCTTTGATTGCTAAGGATTTTTCTTTTTATACAACCTTTCTATTTTAGTTAAATCTTGACAAAAACACCCTAAAATCACCCCAATCAAGCATCCTTACACATCTTGAACAACTATAGACTTTTTAACGTAGAAAATATAGATTTTCACTCGCCTTTACTGGACGAGAAAAGGTCTCTAATGAAACGAAAATGCCACAAAAACGTGTCGTAAAATGTCGAAACTTGTCGGAAGCGCCTTGTAACTCTTTGAAAATCAACGGCAGTTCTTTTAAGAATAAGAATAAGAAAGAAGAATAAGAATAAGAAATAACGACTTCGTCGTCTAAAGAAGACGTCGGTTCCGAGCCATGGGAAAGCCGTATCGTATCGCCACCCAAAGCCAAGAAGTATTTCTGTTTCTACTTCACACCCGGCAACATTTCCTACCAGAAACCCATGCCACCCTCAAGCAGACGGAGGCAATACGGAATAGGAAGACATGAATTCACCACCGTGTTTTTTTAAAACGCGACCGCGTTTGAGTCAAAACACGACCGCGTTTTAAAAAAACACGGTCAAGGTTCCTCCAAGCCCCAAAACAACCCATAACTTATAACCCATAACTCATAACTCTAAAAAATACACTTTTAACACTCTCTAGAGCCATTTTTCACCCAAAAACCTTTGTTCATGTAGAAAATTGTTGTATTTTTACTTCTGATTATTTACAGGGTTTAAATTCTTAACAAAATCACACAAAAATCAAACAAAGAAACAACCTTTAGTTTAACAATAAATTTTTAATCACTATGAATGAAGATCACAAAAGAAGAGGCATTGCATCTAGCAAGACTCTCATGACAGCCGCTATTTGTGCGCTGTTCTTAGGTGGCGGTTCAGTGATGGCTCATGCAGCAGAAACTCCTGTGGTTCAGGAACAGCAGCAGACCAGCAACATTACCGTTACAATCGTTGATTCAAAGGGCGAACCGATCATCGGTGCTAACGTGGTAGAAAAGGGTACTACCAACGGTACTATCACCGACTTCGATGGTAAGGCAACTTTGAACATCAAGCCGGGCGCTATCGTCCAAGTATCTTTCGTGGGTTACAAGACTCAGGAAGTAAAGGTAAACAAGGACATGCGCATCGCTTTGAAAGAAGACAACGAACTTTTGGACGAAGTAGTAGTTGTAGGTTATGGTTCGCAGAAGAAAGTGAACTTGACTGGTGCTGTTGCTTCTGTTGACGTAGACAAGACAATCGACAGCCGTCCGATTACTGATATTGGCCGTGCATTGCAAGGTGCTGTTCCTGGTTTGACAGTAACAACCAACTCAGGTGAAATCGGTGGTGCTCCAACCATCAAGATCCGTGGTAACATCGGTTCTCCAAGTGGTAATGGCGGTAATCCGCTTATCTTGGTGGACAACGTGGAAGTTACCGACATTTCAATGGTAAACCCTGACGACATCGAATCTATCTCAGTATTGAAGGATGCCGCTTCGGCTTCTATTTATGGTGCTCGTGGTGCATTCGGTGTATTGTTGATTACTACCAAGGCTAAGACTAAGCACGAACGTATTTCTGTGAAGTATACCAACAACTTCTCATGGCGTACTCCGACTCAGAACCCGGAACAACTTCCAGGTTGGCAACAAGCAGAAATCAACCTCCAGGGTGAAAAGAATGCTGCGGCCAATCCTTCTTCTGTTACATCTTACAACGTAGTAGGTAACATGCGTGTGGATGCTCAACACATCCAAAAGATGAAGGAATACTGGGAAAAGTACGGTTACGGTGATCAATTCGGTCCAGAAATGGAATTGGGACGTGACTTCGAATTCCGCGATGGTGGTATGTTCTTCATCCGTACATGGGACTGGTACGACCAATACATCAAGGACTGGTCTCCACAACAGAACCATAGCTTGACCATCAATGGTGGTAACGGTAAGACTAACTACAATGTAGCATTGAGTTACTTGAACCAAGAAGGTATGATGAAGGTTAACTCAGATGAATACACCCGTTACAATGGCAACTTCTCTATCAACTCGGAATTGAACAAGTACATTTCTGTACGTGCAGGTGCTATGTTGACTCGTTCGGATTATGACAAGCCGTTCAACTACAACAGCGACCTTTACGACCAGATGTATTACCTCTACCGTTGGCAACCGATGATGCCTTACGGTACATTCGAAGGTAAACCTTTCCGTAACGCCATTACAGAACAGTCTACTGCTCCTACCATGAAGAAGCAACGTGAATACGTACGCTTCAACGGTGGTTTGACTTTGAGACCTTTCGAAGGCTTCACTTTCGATGCAGACTTCACTTATAGCACAGTAGAAAACC
This sequence comes from Phocaeicola sp., assembly GCA_045121515.1. Classification (GTDB taxonomy): domain Bacteria; phylum Bacteroidota; class Bacteroidia; order Bacteroidales; family Bacteroidaceae; genus Phocaeicola. The sequence continues at coordinate 23,147 of JBGVGD010000027.1, forward strand.
GCTTCAAGAAGCATGGTACTCCTAGCTTGACTGCCGGTTACAACGTATTCTCTGCTATCACAAGTGTTGATGCTTTGAGAACAAACTACACCAATTACATTTCGGCAAGTTCATATGACTATGCTTACCAAGAAAACGGCCGCACAGAAAACTTGACAGCCAACTTCGTTGCTACTTATGCCAAGAAGTTGGGCGACCATGACTTCAAGGTAATGGCAGGTTCTAACATCGAAAAGAGCGAATACCAATATTTCTGGGCTCAACGCAAGGGCTTGCTTGACCCGATGAAGCCTGAATTGAATATGGCTACAGGCGACCAGACAGTAGGTTCTTCTCATACTCACTGGGCAGTTGCCGGTTTCTTTGGCCGTATCAACTATAACTTCATGGATCGTTACATGTTGGAATTGAACGGACGCTACGACGGTTCTTCTCGCTTCCCTAGCGGACAACGCTTCGGTTTCTTCCCTTCTATGTCAGCTGGTTGGCGTGCATCAGAAGAAGCATTCTGGAAACCTATCAAGCCAGTAGTAAGCACATTGAAGCTTCGCGGTTCCTGGGGTATGATCGGTAACCAGGACGTAGGTACAGACCGTTTCGTTTCTACTCTTTCTACAGCTACAGACAGCTGGATTATTGACGGTATCAAGACTAGTTCTACTGGCATGCCGACAATCGTATCTTCAGCATTGTCTTGGGAAAAGGTTACTACTCTTGACCTCGGTGTAGACGCTCGCTTCTTCAATGATAAGTTCGGTGTAACATTCGACTGGTACAACCGTAAGACTAGCGACATCTTGACATCAGCTAACCTACCTTGGACTTTGGGTGCTGCTGCTCCATACGAAAATACAGGTGCAATCCAGACAAAGGGTTGGGAATTGGCTCTTGACTACCGCACCACATTCGAAAACGGCTTGCGCTTTGGCGTAACCGCTTCATTGTCTGACGCTCAGACAGAAGTTGTGAAATGGACAAACAACACTACAATGCCATCTTACGGTGCAAGCGGTTGGTGGGCAACCAGCGCATACAAGGAAGGTATGATTTTGGGTGACATCTGGGGCTTGCAGTTCGACCGCTTCTTGACAGCAGACGACTTCAACGCAGACGGAACTTTGAAGGAAGGTATTCCAAACCAAACTAAGGTCTTCAAGAGCGGTTATCGCTTCGGTCCTGGTGACGTACTTTACAAAGACCTCGACGGCGACGGCCAAATCGTGAAGGGTACTCAGACTACCAACCCTGGTGATATGAGCGTAATCGGTAATGCATTGCCACGCTACGAATTCGGTTTGGGTCTTGACGCAGCATGGAAGGGCTTCGACATGAGCATGTTCTTCCAAGGTGTTGCTAAGCGTAACTTGTGGGCTGCTGGTAACCAAGTATTGCCAGGCTTCACTACAGGTGAACCTTACTATGTAGGTGCAGAAGACTACTGGAGAGAAGACAATCAAGATGCATTCTATCCACGTCCAATGGCATATGGACAAGGTCAGAACGGTAACTATACAGTCAACGACCGCTACATGTTGAATATGGCATACATGCGCTTGAAGACTTTGACAGTAGGTTACACTCTTCCTAAGGCATGGTTGAGCAAGTATAAAGTTCAGAACTTGCGCGTATACTTCACTGGAGAAAACTTGTTCACTATCGACGGTGTGAAACCGGCTATCGACCCGGAAATCGGTATCCGTACATCAGGTTCTTCTTCAGATGCACGTAACTTCGGCCGTAGTTATCCTTACCAGAAAGCGATTTCTTTCGGTCTTCAACTTAGTTTCTAACTTCAATTCTAAAGTGTTATGAAAAAAAGAAATATATTCTATTTAGGCGCTCTCATGCTAGCTTCGCTCACTAGCTGCGAAGACTTCCTGGACAGAGACCCATTGGACAAGCAAACCAATGACACATATTGGCAAACAGAATCTTCATTGCGTACTTACGCACAAGATTTCTACTCTTCTTTCTATACCGGTTATGCTACCGACTATACCGACTTTGGTAATTATTTCTCGGGCGATGACTTTACCGATGACTTCTTGACATTGGCAGGTGGTTATTACTACTTCCCGAAAGCCAACAACACGGATTACAACAACGTAACCGGAACATGGTCTTCAGGATACGACGTAGTCTATAAGGCTAACGTTATGATTGAAAAGATTCCTGGCATGAACATCAGCGAAGAAGCCAAGAATCACTGGATGGGTATCGCCCGTTACTTCCGCGCGATGGGTTACAGTAGCATGGTTAAGGTGTATGGCGGCGTTCCTTACATGGAGGGTGTAACAGACCCAGCTGACGTGGAAACACTTTATAAAGACCGTGATTCCTATCAGTTCGTAGCAGAAAAAATCTTGGAAGACTTCCAGTTCGCCCTTGACAATGTTCGCACAGACGACACCAAGCGTCAGGTGAACAAGTATGTAGTAGGTGCATACATGTCTCGCGAAATGTTGTACCACGCAACATGGTTGAAGTATCATGGTTCAAACATCGGCTCAGGCTCTCAAGCTGTAAGCGCAGATGTCATCAAGAAGATGCTCCAAGGAGTAATCAATGGTGCTGAAGTAGTTATGAAATCAGGCAAGTTCGCTATCGGCAACACTTACACAGCTCTCTTCGCTACAGACGATCTTTGGAACAACCCTGAAATCATTTGGTACCGTGAATACACCAGCGGTTTGACTATGAGCGCATTGATTTCGTACAATGCAAGTGAAGACCAGACAATGGGTAGTATCACTCAGAATGCAGTTGAAAGCTACTTGTGTAGCGACGGTTTGCCTATTGGCCAATCTCCACTTTACCAAGGCGCTACAGATCCTAGCATTGAAAATTCATTCTTGAACCGTGACCCACGCTTGTATCAAACAGTAGCCGACTCACTCCGTATCATGGGTGCAGTAGGTATGAACTATACAGCGGGTGGTTCTCCTACAGGTTATCCGACCAAGAAGTTCTTGAACGATGAATGGTTTGCACAAGACTTGGCATACTGCAAGAACCGTCAAAGCCCTGCAGATGCTCCATGTATCCGTTATGCAGAAGTTTTGTTGAACTATGCAGAAGCTATGTATGAAGCAGGTAATTTCTCACAAGCCGTATTGGATGCATCAATCAACCAATTACGCAAGCGTCAATTGACCAAGTGGGGTGATACAGAATCCAAGACTATGCCGACAATGACTTACGCAAGTGGTACATTGAGCGTAAACGGTACAGTTATCAACGACCCGGCTCGTGACCCTGAAGTTGATCCAGTATTGTGGGAAATCCGTCGTGAACGCCGCGTAGAATTGATGATGGAAGGCCGTCGTGGTGAAGACCTCCGTCGTTGGGCTAAGTATGAATACTTGAACTCAGAAGACGCTAACGGTAATCCTAGCAAGACTATCTTGGGTGCATACATGAACGTAAATGATTATCCGACATCAGCTGCATTGCCAGCCGCTGAACGTGGTTATACATTGTTCGATTATGATGACCCAAGCAACAAGACTCCAGACAAGGGTTACATCATGTACAACTATGCTAAGGGTATGCGCGTATTCCAGAAAGGTGACCTCAACTCTGAACGCTACTACCTCCGTGCAGTTCCTGTAAGCCAGATCACAGCATATAGTGACAAGGGCTTCACATTGACACAGAACCCAGGTTGGTAATCTATGATTCCTAATCATAACCCTATAGGGTGCATCGCAAGGTGCACCCTATTTTATTTGTTTTACCGCTGTTTAAATAAACGAACAAAACGCCACTACACGCCATTTCAGCCCTACATAACAGCAAATAATATCCCCCTAAAAGTTTTCTAATATCAAGAATAAAACGTAACTTTGCTATATTAAATACTACTACTATGAAAAAGTTTATATTCTTTGCATTTTTATTGTGCAGCACCCTTTTGTGCTATGCTCAGAAGGATCAAGTAATCGTGGGTGCAGAACAGACATCCCAGTATTTCCCTATCTTGAAAGGCAAACGTATTGCCATTTTCTCCAACCATACAGGTATGGTGGGTAACAAACACTTGCTCGATGTTCTCATCGAAAACAAATTCAATGTAGTAGCTATCTTCTCGCCAGAACATGGTTTCCGCGGAGATGCAGATGCTGGTGAACACGTGAAGAGTTCCGTAGACTCTAAGACCGGTGTGCCTATCCTCTCACTTTACGATGGTAAGGACAAGAAACCTAGTGATTCTTCTATGCGTAAGTTCGATATCCTGATTGTAGACATTCAGGACGTAGGCTTGCGTTTCTATACTTACTACATCACCATGTGCCGCCTCATGGACGCTTGCGCGGAATACAACCGCAAAGTGTTGTTGCTTGACCGTCCGAACCCGAACGGCCACTATGTAGACGGTCCTATCCTCGACATGAAGTTCAAGTCGGGTGTGGGTTGGTTGCCAATTCCAGTAGTACACGGCTTGACCTTGGGTGAACTTGCCCAAATGGTGAACGGTGAACGTTGGTTGCCAAAGTCACGCGTATGCGACTTGACTATCATTCCTTGCAAGAACTACACTCACCAGACTATGTACGAATTGCCGATTGCTCCGTCTCCTAACCTCCCAAACATGAAGGCTATCTACTTGTATCCGGCAACTTGTTTCTTTGAAGCAACTCCGGTAAGTTTGGGTAGAGGTACTGACCTTCCGTTCCAAATCTACGGACATCCAAACATGACTGGTTACGACTACAGTTTCACTCCGCGCAGTGTTCCGGGAGCCAAGAATCCTCCACAGCTCAACAAGAAATGCTACGGTGTGAACTTGAGCAACATGAGCAACGAAGAAATCTGGAAGCGCGGTGTAGACCTCACTTACATCATCGATGCTTACCGCAACTTGAATATGGATGACCATTTCTTCCGTTCGTTCTTCGAACTCCTCATCGGTACCGACTATGTACGCAAGATGATCAAGGAAGGAAAGAGCGCCGAAGAAATCAGAGCTACATGGCAAGACGATGTAGAAAAGTTCAAGGTACAACGTAAGCCTTACTTGCTCTACGCTGAATAACTCAAAACTCATAACTTATAACTCATAACTCAAGAAAGATGACAACTGCTTGGATTGTACTTGCAACGATTGCATTCTACTTTGCCCTGCTCTTCGTAATTTCGTGGATAACAGGACGTAAGACTAAAAGTTCCGAATTCTTTACCGGTGACCGCAAGACACCGTGGTATATGGTGGCATTCGCCATGATTGGTGCCAGCATCTCGGGTGTAACTTTCATTTCCGTACCGGGTGCGGTACTCAACAATGGTTATGCCTACATGCAAATGGTCTTTGGCTTCTTCGTAGGTTCGGTAATTGTAGCATTGGTATTGATTCCGATGTTCTACAAGATGAATCTGCTCAGTATCTATGGATATTTGGAAAACCGATTCGGTCTCTCTGCTTACCGCTCGGGAGCCTGGTTCTTCTTCATTTCCAAGATGTTGGGAGCATCGGTACGTTTTTTCGTAGTTTGCGTGGTATTGCAGACATTGGTATTCGCACCATTGCACATCCCATTTGAAGTGAATGTATTGCTGACTGTAGCATTGATTTGGCTCTACTCCTTCCAAGGAGGTGTAAAATCCATGATTTGGACAGACTCACTCAAGACTTTCTGTTTGATTGCATCAGTCGTTTGCTGTATCGTATTCATTGCCAACAGTCTGGATTTGGGCTTCGGAGGCATGCTAGGTGCTATCTCTGACCACTCGACCAGCAAGGTCTTCTTCCTGGAAGATTTCAATGACGGACGTTACTTCTGGAAACAGTTCATCGCCGGTGTATTCATGGTGATTGCTACCACTGGTCTGGACCAAGACTTGATGCAACGTACTTTGAGTTGCAAGAACTTCAAGGAATCACAGAAGAACATGATTGTCAGTGCATTCATCCAAATCTTTGTCATCGGATTGTTCCTGGTTTTGGGTACTTTGCTCTACATTTATAAGGACACTTACATGCCGGGTGAAACCGCTACAGGAGATGCTATTTTCGGTGCTGTAGCATGGAGTGAAAACTTCCCGTTGTTCATCGGTATCGTATTCATCATCGGTTTGATTGCGGCTGCTTATTCGGCTGCCGGTAGTGCCTTGACCGCCTTGACAACTTCGTTTACATTGGATATCCTCCAAGCCAACAAGAAGCAGGACGATGTACAGTTGACCAAGACTCGTAAAATGGTACACATTGCCATGTCCGCCTTGATGATTCTTACAATCATCGTATTCTACTACCTGAATGATGACAGTGCGATCAATGCTGTATATAGTTTGGCCGCTTATACTTATGGTCCTATCTTGGGTATGTTCATCTTCGGTATGGCTTGCAAGAAGTCAGTAAACGACAAATGGGTACCTTTGGTTGCTATCGCTTCACCAATCATCTGCTACATTTTGCAAAGCAATAGTGAAGCATGGTTCGGTGGTTATCAAATCAGTTTCGAATTATTGATTATCAATGGCTTGATTACTGCATTGGGTCTTTGCCTGTTGATCAAGAAAAACAAATAAGCACATGAAACGTCTATTGAAATATGGGCTATTGGCTGCTGCCCTACTTCCTCAAGTAGGCAATGCACAAGAATTGTCACAAGACATCCGCCAGAAAATTGGCAGTTATCTGGACAATGTAGCCAAGAAGGAAATCGCTGTGGGTCGTATCAAGATTGATTCGGTAGCAATCAACGGTAAGAACTTGCAGTTGTTTGCCAATATGAATTGGGCGGACTTCCCATTCCGTGAAGGCAATGTAGCCGAAATCTATCAGGGAGTATCTGATATATTGCCAGCGGAATTCAAAGGATATAAGTTGGAAATCCACACCAACAAGCGTAAGATTGAGGAACTGATTCCACAAACATTGCGCAGCAAGAAAGACAAGAAAGCCAAGGTATTCGCTCCTAAGGAAACGAAGCCTTTGGTTAGCAATATCTCTGCTCCTTATATCCCTACGAATGGTTTGTACAACCGTCACATCGCCATGTGGCAAAGTCATGGTTGGTATTTCGAACCAAAACTCGACCGTTGGGAATGGCAGCGTGCCCGTATTTTCCAGACAGTAGAAGACTTGTACACACAAAGTTATGTATTGCCGTTCCTGGTTCCAATGCTGGAAAATGCAGGGGCTAATGTCCTGATGCCACGCGAACGTGACTTGAATACTGCCGAAATCGTTATCGACAATGACGGTGTATTGAACGGACGTTCTACTTATGTAGAAAAAGTAGGTGACAAGAAATGGACAAAAGGCAATGGAGCCGGTTTCGCTCATTTGCGTAACGTCTATAAGGACTTTGAGAACCCATTCAAGGAAGGTACCTACCGTGCGGTAAAAACTATCAAGAAGGGTACTGAAACGACAGTGGAATGGATTCCGGAAATCCCTACAGCAGGACAATATGGTGTCTATGTTTCCTATCAGACTTTACCAAACAGTGCAGACGATGCTCTCTATACCGTTTACCATAAGGGTGGCGAAACACAGTTTAAGGTAAACCAACAAATGGGTGGAGGTACTTGGATTTATTTGGGTACTTTCGGATTTGATGCCGGTAAGAGCAATGCCTATAAGGTAGTTTTAAGCAACCGTTCTGCAAAGGCAGGAAAAGTAATTACTGCTGATGCTGTGAAAATAGGTGGTGGTGTAGGTAACGTAGCCCGTGGTGAAAGTAACATCACCAGCGGTTATCCTCGTTTCTGTGAAGCATCCCGTTATTGGTTGCAATGGGCTGGCGTTCCTGACTATGTATATTCAGACAGCAAAGGTGAAAACGATTATACAGACGATTATAAGAGCCGTGGTATTTGGGTAAACTACTTGGCTGGTGGTTCTGAAGTGAATCCAGACGAGGAAGGTTTGAATATTCCGGTGAACATGTCGTTTGCTTTCCATACCGATGCTGGTACAACGTTGAATGATTCTATCATCGGTACGTTGGGTATCTATTGCACCAACAGTGATAATGAAGTATTTGCCAATGGTTCCTCCCGCTATTTGAGCCATGACTTGACCGACTTGATCCAATCGAACATTGTCAACGATATCCGTACGCTTTACGAACCGAACTGGAGCCGTCGTGGCATGTGGAACAAGTCTTACTACGAAGCACGTGTACCTCGCGTTCCGGCTATGTTGTTGGAGTTGCTTTCTCACCAAAACTTTGCAGACATGCGTTATGGTTTGGATCCACGCTTCCGCTTTACAGTGAGTCGTGCTGTTTATAAAGGCATGCTCCAATTCCTTTGCGCTCAATACAACATGGACTATGTGGTACAACCATTGCCTGTAGACCATTTGGCATTGCAATTCACAGGCGACAATGAAGTAGAATTGACCTGGCAACCGGTAGAAGATCAATTGGAACCAACTGCTAAGGCAGAGAAATACATCGTCTATACCCGTATCGGTAATGGCGACTTCGACAATGGTACTCTGGTAGAAGGAACTTCTTATCGCACCAATATCTCTTCAGGAACTATTCACAGTTATAAGGTAGTAGCCGTAAACAAAGGTGGACTAAGTTTCCCTTCTGAAATTCTTTCGGTAGGACAACCATTTCAAGCCAAGGGTACTGTATTGGTAGTCAATGGTTTTGACCGTATCAGTGCTCCGGCAGACTTTGTGGCACCTGCTCCTGGCGATAAGGAATTTGCTGGTTTCCTCGATGACCAAGATCATGGTGTACCTTACTTGAAGGACATCAGTTACATTGGCAAGATGAAAGAATTCCGTCGCGCTATACCTTGGATGGATGATGACGCTTCCGGTTATGGAGACAGTTATGCCGACTATGAAACAAAGGTTATCGCAGGTAACACCTTCGATTATCCGGCAGTACATGGTGCTGCTATCATGAAAGCAGGTTATGCCTTTGTTTCTTGCAGTGATGAAGTAGTAGAAAGTGGACATGTATCTTTAAATAATTATCAGACTGTTGACTTAATTTTGGGTAAGGAATATCAGACCAAAATGGGCCGTGGTGGTGTCACTCCATTGCAGTACAAGACCTTTAGCCAACCGATGCAAGAAGCAATAACTGCTTACTGCAATCAAGGAGGTAGTATCTTCGTATCCGGTGCTTTTGTGGGTACTGACTTATGGGACAACCGTTTGGCCACATCCGAAGAAGCCGACAAGAAATTTGCAACAGATGTCTTAAAATATAAATGGCGTGTAGGCCAGGCAGCCTTGAAGGGTAATGTGAAGAGTGTTGCTTCCCCATTCCCAATGCTGACCGGAAACTACACTTACCACAATGAGTTGAACGAAGAATCGTATGTAGTCGAAGCACCGGATGCCATTGAACCGGCCAGCAAAGATGCCTATACAGTCATGAGGTATTCAGAAAATAATCTGAGTGCCGGGGTGGCTTACCAAGGCGACTACAGGACATACATCCTGGGATTCCCATTCGAAACCATTCGCACGGAAGCAGAAAGGGAAACTTTGATGAAGGCTATATTGACGTTCTTTAATGCCAGGAAATAATGATTAAAAGGATATTCATATTAACAATGATGATTGGCTTGCTCGCTTTTTGGGGGCAAGCCCAATCTGTTTCTTTCCGCTTCGCTCATCTGACTGATTTACATATAAGCCCAAACAACCCCAATCCGACCGAAGACTTGCTTCGTTCTGTTGCTCAAATCAATGCGACAGACAACATTGATTTTGTATTGGTCACTGGAGACATTACAGAGGAAGGAGACCGTGCTTGTTTGGAAAAAGCCAAGTCTTGTCTGGACTTATTGAAGGTGAAATATTACGTGGCGCTAGGTAATCACGAAACCAAGTGGAGTGATTCCGGTTGTACTGCTTTCGGCGAAGTATTCGGTTATGAACGTTTCGAATTCGAACATAAGGGATTCTTGTTCCTAGGCTTCAATTCCGGACCGCTCATGCGCATGGCCTATGGACACGTAGTTCCTCAAGACATCCGTTGGATGACTGAATGCATGGAAAAAGCAGGAAAGGATAAACCCGTCATGCTAGTCACTCATTATCCACTCATGGACGGTGATGTAGACAATTGGTACGAAGTAACGGATGCAGTACGTCCATACAATGTCCGTCTATTTATCGGTGGTCATTACCATGCCAACAAGAATCAACGTTATGATGGCATTCCTGGTATCCTAGTACGTAGTAACTTACGTGATAAAGATGGTAAGCAAGGATATGGTATCTACGAAGTTACTGATGATTCCATCAACGTATATTGCCAACGAGTTGGGGAACAGCCAAAACAATGGGCTACACTCTCGTTGTCAGAATCCTATTACGACCATTATGGGAAAGCTGATAAATATCCTGACTTCTCTGTAAATAACGAATATTCGAAGGTGAAAGAACAATGGGTAGTACAGACAGGGGTAGGCATCTATTGTTCACCAGCCGTAGAAAAGGACAAGGTCTTTGTAGGAGACGATATAGGGTATCTCACTGCTTACACTTTAAAGAATGGCAAGAAGCTTTGGAGCTTCCAATCCGGCAAGCGAATTATTGGTACTCCAGCAGTCAGTGAAGGCATTGTTGTCTTCGGCTCTGCAGACCGTAATATCTATGGTCTGAACGCAGAAAACGGACAGTTATTATGGAAAGTCGTAGCACAAGAACCAGTAATCGGAGCTGTAACCATTGACAATGGATTGGCTTATGTCGGTGCTAGCGATCATACGTTCCGTGCCATAGATATTCATGCAGGCAAAGTAGTATGGAGCTACGATAAAGTAAAAGGCTATATAGAAACCAAGCCATTGATTACCAACAACAAGGTGATTTTCGGTGCCTGGGACAACACGCTATATGCATTGGATAAGAACAATGGAAAAGAGTTATGGAAGTGGACTGGTGGTCTGACTCGCATGCACTTCTCTCCTGCCGCCGTTTGGCCAGTAGCAGCAGAAGGAAAGGTTTTCATTGCCGATCCTCAACGTGCTCTCACTGCTATTGACATCAACAACGGAGAAACGATTTGGCGTACCTTTGAATCACAAGTACGTGAAACGGTGGGTCTATCAGAAGACGAGACACGCATCTATAGCAAGACCATGAATGACAGCATCGTTTGTTTTGCTACCCCAAATAATACACCGAAAAAGTTGTGGGCATCCAATGTCGGTTTTGGTTATGAGCATGCTCCTTCCATGCCACAGGAAAAAGAAGGAGTGATGTATGGAAGTACCAAGGAAGGACTTATCTTCGCCCTCAATGCTCAAACTGGAGAAGTGATTTGGAAACATAAAATAGGAAACTCACTCATCAATACCGTAGTGCCACTGAACAAAAAAGAAGTTCTGTTTACAGCAACTAGTGGAGAAGTGGGGTTGCTAAAAATGAAATAAAAAGATAGAAACTAAAAACCTTAAAAACATACGCATTATGAAAAAGATCAGTTGCTTTGTTCCTTATGCAGGAAAAGAACAAGTTGAAAAGACTATACAAGGATTGCAGGCTACAGGCCTAGTAGAAAACATTTATTTGTTGACAACCAATACTGAATTGGAAGCATTGGAAGGTTGCCAATGTATCTTGGTAGACAATCCTTTCAGCAACAAGGCTATCAAGGCTGTAGCAGAAGCTGCTAGCGGTGAATATACATTGCTCTACACCAAGGAAACAACACTGGAATTGGGTATGTTTGCTTTGGAACGTATGATTCATTTGGCTGACGATTCTGCAGCAGGTATGGTTTATGCAGACCACTATCAGATTACAGACGGCAAGCAAGCTAATGCACCAGTTATCGACTACCAGTTCGGTTCATTGAGAGATGACTTCAACTTCGGTTCTGTCTTGTTATTCAATACTGAAATGTTGAAGGAAGCAGCCAGTCGCATGAAGGCAGACTATACATTTGCCGGCTTGTACGACTTACGCTTGAAGTTAAGCCAAAAGGCTGACTTGATGCACATCAACGAGTACCTTTATAGCGAAGTAGAAAACGATACCCGCAAGAGTGGTGAAAAGATTTTCGACTATGTAGACCCAAGAAACCGTAACCGCCAAATTGAAATGGAACAGGCATGTACTGAACATTTGAAGGAAATCGGTGGCTACTTGGAACCGAAGTTCGAAAGCATTGAATTCTCTGCTGGTAATTTCGAATATGAAGCATCAGTCATCATTCCGGTACGTAACCGCATCCGTACTATCCGTGACGCTATCCAATCGGTATTAAGCCAGAAGACAGATTTCAAGTTCAACTTGATCGTTATCGACAACCACTCTACAGACGGAACTAGCGAAGCTATCGAAGAATTCAAGAATGACGAACGCTTGATTCACATCATCCCAGAACGTAAGGATTTGGGTATCGGTGGTTGCTGGAACATGGGTGTACACCATCCGAAGTGCGGTAAGTTTGCTGTTCAGCTCGACAGTGACGACGTTTACAAGGATGAAAACACATTGACAACCATGGTTAATGCCTTCTACGAACAGAACTGTGCTATGGTAGTAGGTACTTACATGATGACCGACTTCAACATGAACATGATTGCTCCGGGTATCATCGACCACAAGGAATGGACACCAGACAATGGCCGCAACAATGCGCTCCGCATCAACGGTTTGGGTGCTCCACGTGCATTCTATACACCAGTATTGCGTGAAGTAAAGGTTCCTAACACCAGCTATGGTGAAGACTATGCGTTGGGCTTGAACTTCTCTCGTAAGTACCAAATCGGTCGTGTATACGATGTAGTTTATCTTTGCCGTCGCTGGGATGACAACTCAGACGCTTCTTTGGATATCGTGAAGATGAACGGACACAACTTGTACAAGGACCGCATCCGTACTTGGGAATTGCAGGCACGTATTGCATTGAACAAGAAGAAATAATCAAACGGAATCGGTATGAATCAGACGATACATAATCTTATTACCGAGCAGTTATCCTCTTGGGAAACTGCTCGGAATAACTACGATGCTCTTTCTACCGTTAAGGTAAAGGAACTGGATGTGAACGGCATACCTTATAAGGTACAATTCAATCCGGCACGTATTGTTTCATCGGGAGCAAAGGTAGATGCCAAGACTATCAAGGAACGCAAATGTTTCTTATGCCCTGCCAATTTGCCTCCGGTACAGAAAGGTGTACCATTCAAGGAACATTATAACATTTTGGTCAATCCATTTCCTATCTTCCCGCGTCACCTCACCGTGCCTGAACAAGCACACGTAGACCAGCGTATTGCTACACGTATGGAAGATATGTTGGATTTGGCACAAGCATTGACCGACTATGTCATTTTCTATAATGGACCAAAATGTGGTGCTTCTGCTCCTGACCATGCACATTTCCAAGCAGGTAACAAAGGTTTCCTCCCAATTGAAAAGTATTGGCGTAACCAGATTGCTGGCAAAGTAGCAGATTATGAACAAGCTACTTTGTGGTACATGAATGATGCTCCTCGTGCAACCCTCGTCATCGAATCTTCATCGAAGGAAAATGCCGTGCACTTGTTCGACATCATTTATCGTTCTTTGACCGTAAAGCCGGGAGAAGAAGAACCGATGATGAATGTATTGGCACTTTACGAAGACGAAAAATGGGTAGTCTTTGTATTCCCACGCGAAAAACATCGCCCTGCTTGCTATACTGCCGAAGGTGAAGCGAATCTGTTGAGCAGTCCAGCCTCAGTAGACTTAGGTGGAGTATTCATCACACCTGTAGAAAAGGACTTCCAGAAGATTACAGCCGAAGATGTAGCACAGATTTTGAGTGAAGTATGTGTAAGCGCTAACGATTTTGAAGATATTCGTAAACGCATTCAAGAACAAATCTAAAAACAAACGACCATGAAAGAACCTAAAGTACATGTCGGAATTATGTTTGAACCACAAATCAGCTTCGTACTACTGAATCCTTACCGATTCGGAAATCAAGAAGTGAGTGGTCAACAAACCGTAACATATGAAGAAGGAAAAATCAACTGGAATGGCAATCTATATGATGAATTGATATTCGAACCGAACAATGAAGCTACCGATTCATTTGAATTGCAAGATGTAACCATCGGTATCAACTTCCATTGGGAACGTAAGGAAAACCAACGTTTTTTGGGTGCCTTGAAAATGATTGTGGAAGATGAAAAGTTGACAGCCATTGATGTTATCAACGTGGAAGATTACCTCACTAGCGTAATCTCATCGGAAATGAGTGCCACTGCTTCGTTGGAATTGTTGAAGGCGCATGCTGTAATCTCCCGTGGCTGGTTGTTGGCACAGATCCAGAAGAACAAGGAAATCACAGAAACCCATACCGATTATTCTGCATTCACTCAGACTGAAGACGAGTTGATCCGTTGGTACGACCGCGAAGACCATACCCGTTTCGATGTATGTGCTGATGACCACTGCCAGCGTTATCAAGGCATCACCCGTGCCTCAACAGATATCGTAAAACAAGCGATTGCTGCCACTCGTGGACAAGTGATGATGTATGACGGTAAGATTTGTGATACCCGTTTCTCCAAATGCTGTGGCGGTGTATTTGAAGAATTCCAATACTGTTGGGAAGATATCAAGTATCCTTATTTGTCCAAACTTCGTGACCATAAGGAACATACCGATATCCCAGACTTGACTCAGGAAGCAGAAGCCGATTTATGGATTCGTTCGTATCCGGAATCGTATTGCCATACGACCGACAAGAAGATTCTTTCGCAGGTACTCAATAATTACGACCAAGAAACCACTGACTTCTATCGTTGGAAAGTGGAATATTCTCAAGAAGAGTTGTCAGCTCTTATCCTCAAGCGCTCGGGCATCGACTATGGTCAAATCATTGACTTAGTTCCTGTAGCACGTGGAACCAGCGGACGCCTTTGGAAATTGAAGATTGTAGGTACTAAGAAGACACTTACTATCGGTAAGGAATTGGAAATTCGTCGTACCCTCTCTCCTTCTCACCTATACAGTTCGGCATTTGTCGTAGACAAGGAAAATGTATCTCCGGAAGGCATCCCTGGACGTTTTGTTTTGACAGGAGCCGGTTGGGGACACGGTGTAGGTCTTTGCCAGATTGGTGCAGCCGTAATGGGCGAACAAGGTTTTGCTTATGACGCCATTTTACAACATTATTTCATTGATGCAACTATTGAAAAATTATACGAATAAAAACTGAATTTTATGATAAAAACAAGATCACCCTGGTTCTGGGTTCCGACTTTATATTTTGCTCAAGGTATTCCATACTTCATCGTAAACAACATCTCTGTGATGATGTTTACGAAAATGGGTGTACCAAATGGAGAAATGGCTTTATTTACTAGTTTGTTATATCTTCCGTGGTCATTCAAACCTTTCTGGAGTCCATTTGTAGATATTATCAAAACCAAACGTTGGTGGACTATTACCATGCAGATGTTGATGTCTATTGCCTTCATTTTGCTAACCTTGACTATTCCGACACCTTCAGCAGAAATGATGGCTAGCCAGACAACACCTATCAGCATGTTTACTATCACGTTATTGCTGTTTACAATTACTGCATTTGCATCGGCTACTCACGACATTGCAGCCGATGGTTTCTATATGCTCGCTCTTCCACAGAACAAGCAGGCTGAATTTGTAGGTATCCGTAGTACATTCTACCGCCTTGCTTCTATTTTCGGACAAGGTGTATTGGTTGCCATTGCCGGTGCAATTGAATTAAGTTCACAAGATATTCCATTGTCATGGAGAATTACCATGTTGGTAACTGCTGTTATTTTCAGTGCTGCCACTCTTTACCACACCTTCTTTGTACCACGTCCTGACAGTGACCGCTCCGTATTGGGTGCAGAAAAGGCCAGCGCAAAGGCTATCTTCCGTGAATTCGGCCGTACATTTGTAACCTATTTCAAGAAACCGGGGGTTGTCTTGGCTATCTGCTTCATGTTGCTTTACCGTTTGCCGGAAGCATTCTTACTGAAACTCTGTATGCCGTTCTTGGTTGCTTCAAAAGAAATGGGTGGATTAGCACTTTCTACTGCTGAAGTAGGTATCGTATATGGAACGATCGGTGTTATCTTCTTGACTATCGGTGGTATCCTTGGTGGTATCTTCGCTTCACGCATGGGCTTGAAGAAATCCCTTTGGGTTATGGCAGCATGTATGACTTTGCCATGTTTGACTTTCGTTTATTTGGCAATCGACATGCCAACTAATTTGGTATTAATCTCGATTGCTATCGCTATCGAACAATTCGGTTATGGCTTCGGATTTACTGCTTATATGCTTTACATGATGCACTTCTCTGAAGGCGAATTCAAGACTTCACACTATGCTATCTGTACTGCGTTCATGGCATTAAGTATGTTGCTTCCAGGTATGGTAGCCGGTTATATCCAAGAGGCTATCGGCTATGTAAACTTCTTCTGGATGGTAATGGGTTGCTGTATAGCTACACTGATTGTCACTTATTTCGCTGACAAGAAGATTGACCCTAATTACGGTAAGAAATAAGACTATTATGAAGAAACTTTTCATTATCAGCTTGCTCTGCATCCTTTGTGGTGCAGCGCAAGCACAAAAGATTAAGATAAAGACAGGTATTGAAGTTTTGAAAGAACAAAACTTCAAATGCTTGGAAGGAAAGCGTGTCGGTTTGATTACCAATCCGACCGGAGTTGACAATCAATTAAAATCTACTATCGATATTCTTCATGAAGCACCGAATGTAAACTTGGTAGCCTTGTATGGTCCTGAACATGGTGTACGCGGTGATGTACATGCAGGCGATCATGTAACAGACATCAAGGATGCAACTACCGGTTTGCCTGTCTATTCTCTTTATGGAAAGACTCGAAAGGCAACTCCGGAAATGCTGAAAGACGTAGATGTATTGGTATATGACATTCAGGACAATGGTTGCCGTTCCTTTACTTACATCAGTACCATGGGATTGGCTATGGAAGCGGCTGCAGAAAATGGCAAGGAATTGGTAGTACTTGACCGTCCAAATCCATTGGGTGGCTTAAAGATTGAAGGGAACTTGGCAGAAGACGATTGTATCTCATTTGTCAGCCAATTTAAGATTCCTTATATCTATGGTCTTACTTGCGGTGAATTGGCTATCCTGTTGAATGAAGAAAAGATGTTGACAGACGGAAAACAATGCAAACTTCATGTAGTAAAGATGAAGGGCTGGAAGCGTAAAATGGATTACGTTCAAACTGGTTTGCAATGGATTCCTTCTTCTCCACACGTACCTCATACCCATTCTTCGTTCTTCTATCCGGTCAGTGGTATCTTGGGTGAATTAGGCTACATGTCTATTGGTGTAGGCTATACCATTCCATTCCAAATGTTTGCTGCTCCTTGGATAGAAGCAGAAAAATTGGCCAAGAACCTGAACAACCTGAATGTTCCAGGTATTGTGTTCCGTCCGATGTATCTGAAACCATTCTATAGTGTGGGCAAGGGTGAATTATTGCAAGGTGTACAAGTACACATCATGGATGTTCAGAAAGCACCATTGAGCGACATTCAGTTCTTGGTAATGCAAGAAATTGCGGTACTCTACCCAGACAGAGCTATCTTTGACCATGCAGACCAAAAACGTTTCAGAATGTTCGATTTGGTATGTGGTTCAAAGTTTATCCGCGAGCAGTTCACTAAGACCAATCGTTGGGAAGATATCCGCGACTATTGGTATAAGGATGTAGAAGATTTCCGTAAATTATCGAAAAAATATTATTTGTATAAGTAATGAAAGAGAGTAACTATATGGCTTTCCTGAAGGATGCAGCCGAATTCATTCCACAGGAAAGAATGTATACCGACGAATTACGCCGGTTAGCATGGGGTACGGATGCAGGTTTTTACCGACTAATTCCTCAAGTTGTCATTCGTTCTCAGGATGAAGAAGAAGTATCACGCTTACTCAAACTGTCAGACCGCTATCAATTGCCTGTAACATTTAGAGCGGCTGGAACAAGTTTGTCAGGACAAGCCATTAGTGACTCTATACTAATCGTTGCAGGAAAGCATTGGGAAAAATTCCATGTATCCGATGATCACAAACAAATTACGTTACAACCGGGTATCATTGGGCAACGTGTTAATGAAATACTGGCTCCTTTTGGACGAAAATTTGCTCCAGACCCAGCCAGCGTAAAAAGTGCGATGGTGGGGGGGATTGTGATGAACAATGCTTCCGGTATGAACTGCGGTACCCATGCCAACAGTGATAAGGTCATGGTATCAGCACGTATTGTTTTAACAGACGGAACAATACTCGACACAGGCGATCCTATCAACAGAGCTTCTTTCGAAGCAACCCACCCAGAGTTTATCCGCCGCATCGGTGAATTACGGGATGAAATCCGTGCCAACAAGACATTGACCGAGCGTATCCGTTACAAATATTCCATTAAGAATGTAACAGGCCTCAACATACAACCTTTTATTTGTTTCGACAATCCTTTCGATATCATTGCACACCTCATGGTTGGTTCAGAAGGTACTTTGGCATTCCTTTCTGAAGTTACCATGAATACAGAATATGACTATCCGTACAAAGCGAGCGGTATGCTATATTTCAAAACAATCAAAGAAGCTTGCCGTGCAGTGGTTGCCATGAAAAAATTAGAAACAACCAATGACGGACCAACTGTTAAAGGAGCTGAATTGTTGGACTACAAGAGTCTTTCTTCGGTCAACGACCCTGTATTCTTGAAATACAAAGAAGAAGCCGGTGATGAAAAAGCAACAGGTCTGACTGCTGTATTGACCGAAACGAAAGCTTGTTCTCTGGAAGATTTGCAACAGAACATAACAATGATTGAAACTTGTTTACAATCATTCGACAATTATATACCTGTAAAATTCACAAACAAACCGGAAGAATATTCTAAGTATTGGGCGATCCGCTCAGGTATCTTCCCTTCTGTAGGCGGTACTCGTCAACCTGGAACAACCTGTTTGATAGAGGACATTGCTTTCCACATTGAAGATTTACCTGAAGCAACTGAAGAGTTACAGCAACTCATCGCCCGTCATGGCTATGACGATGCTTGTATCTATGGTCATGCTCTCGAAGGCAATTATCACTTTATCATCAACCAATCATTCAGTACCGATGCAGACGTAAAACGGTATGAAGACCTAATGGAAGATGTTAAGAAATTGGTAGTTGATAAATACGACGGTTCCCTGAAAGCCGAACATGGTACCGGACGAAACATGGCACCTTTTGTACGTCACGAATGGGGAGATGATGCGTTCCAAGTGATGAAAGCTGTCAAAGATTTGTTCGACCCGAAAGGCTTGTTGAATCCAGGTGTCATCTTCAACGATGACCCACAATGTCACATCAAGAACTTCAAGCCATTGCCATTGATTCCACTAGGTTCAGACAGTCCTGCAACCAAAGTGAATCGTTGCATCGAATGTGGTTTCTGTGAGGTGAACTGCTTATCTTGTGGCTTTACCCTCTCCTCTCGCCAACGTATCGTCCTGCAACGTGAAATGGCTCGTTTGCGCCAAAGCAATGAAGACCCTAAACGTTTGGCTTTATTGGAAAAACAATATCGTTATCCAGGTAATGAGACATGTGCTGGAGACGGACTCTGCTCCATGTCATGCCCTATGGGAATCAACACAGGCGATTTGACTCATGTCATCCGACAAGAAGCATTGCCACAAGGTAGTTTTGGATATAAAGCCGGTGATTTCGTTGCCAATCACTTTGCGGGTATTAAAAATAGTTTGAGACCTGTTTTAAGTTTGGCAAACTTTGGACATTCCATTCTAGGCACTAAAGCCATGAGCAGTATAACCAAAGGTATGCACAACGTCCTAGGTATTCCATTATGGACACCAGCCATGCCTAAAGCCTATCGGGTTAACTTACACAACTTACAAAAAGTAAAGGAACAACCACTAAAAGTCGTTTATTTCCCAAGTTGTATCAACCAAACGATGGGTTTACCAAAGGAATCTCCGGTAGACCAACCATTGGTAGATAAAATGATGTCCTTGCTCCAAAAGGCGGGATATGAAGTGATTTTCCCAAAGAACATGGATAAACTTTGTTGCGGTACCATTTGGGAAAGTAAAGGAATGCTGGACATCGCCGACCGGAAATCAGCCGAATTGGAAGCAGCCTTGTGGGAAGCAAGTGAACAAGGGAAATATCCTGTTCTTTGTGATCAAAGTCCTTGTTTGCACCGCATGCGTGAATGTATCAAGAAGATGAAGTTGTATGAACCTGCAGAATTTATTTATACATTCTTGAAAGACAAGCTTGTCTTTACACCAACCAATCGTCCGGTAGCCGTACATGTCACTTGTTCTACCCGCAAGATGGGATTGGCAGATACCATCATTGCATTGGCAAAGCTATGCTCTACAAAAGTATTGGTACCTGAAGGAGTAGGTTGTTGCGGGTTTGCCGGTGACAAAGGCTTTACTCATCCGGAGCTTAACTCGTATGCATTGAGAAAACTTCGTCCTCAAATCGAGAAGGCAGGTGTACATGTGGGTTATTCCAACAGCCGCACTTGCGAAATAGGATTAACCACCAATGCAGGCATACCTTATGTATCTATTGCCTATTTAGTGGACGAATGTACGAAACCTAAAAACGACTAATGAAAAACATTGATTATGAATAGTCCAAAAGTAAACAAACGAATTTTAGCACTCGACATTCTTCGAGGCTTTACCATTGCCGGAATGATTCTAGTGAACAATCCTGGCAGTTGGGGACATATATATGCTCCACTTCGCCATGCAGAATGGAATGGCTTGACTCCGACCGATCTTGTCTTCCCTTTCTTCATGTTCATCATGGGTATTTCTACCTACATATCATTGAAAAAATACAATTTCGAATTCAATCAGGCTGCGGTTTTAAAGATTCTAAAACGTACTATCGTCATCTTCTTAATTGGTGTGGCTATCGGTTGGTTCTCCCGTTTTTGCCGTTATTGGGTATCTGCACCGGAAGATCTTAGTTTCTTTGAAAACCTTTGGGCATCTGTTTGGACTTTCGACCGCATGCGTATTCTAGGTGTCATGCAACGTCTGGCTTTATGCTATGGTGCTACATCTATTATTGCATTAACCATGAAGCATAAGCATATCCCTTACTTAATTGTCAGCCTTTTGGTGGGTTATTTCATCATTTTGATGTGCGGTAATGGTTATGCATATAATGAAACCAACATCCTTTCTGTAGTAGACCGTGCTATCCTGACACCGACTCACATGTATAAGGACAATGGTATAGACCCGGAAGGTTTGCTAAGTACCATTCCGTCCATAGCCCATGTATTGCTAGGTTTCTATGTAGGTAAGCTGCTGTTGGACGGAAACAAATCAGAAGACCGCATGAGTTTCTTGAATTCACAAATTACCACTTTGTTTTTGGTAGGTACTATTCTTACTTTCACAGGATTCCTCTTGAGTTATGGTTGCCCTATCAACAAGAAGATTTGGTCTCCTACTTTCGTGCTTACCACCTGTGGTTTGGCATCCAGTTTCTTGGCATTACTCATTTGGATAATCGATGTCAAGGGAAAGAAAAAATGGAGTTTGTTTTTCGAATCTTTCGGTGTGAATCCTTTATTCATGTACGTACAAGGTGGTGTACTCAGCATCTTATTTGGAACTATTCGTTTCCCATGGGAAGATGGCATGATCAGTATTCATACTTTCCTTTATAAAATCGTACTGATGCCAATCTTTGGTCAAACCGGAGGGTCATTAGCCTTTGCAATCTTGTTTGTTACCATTAACTGGTGTATTGGCTATCAACTTTATAAACGTAAAATATACATAAAAATATAACCATTAAATCTAAGATACTATGATTCTAATTGCAGACAGTGGTTCTACAAAGACCGATTGGTGTGTTGTAGAAAATGGAGTACTCGTACAACAGATCTTCACGAAAGGCACTAACCCTTTCTTCCAATCTGAAGAGGAAATCAGTAATGAAATAGCAACAGCCTTGTTGCCACAGTTGAATACCGATGAATTTGATGCCGTATATTTCTATGGTGCCGGATGTGGTTTTCCGGACAAAATAGAAATAGTACATCGCGCTATTTCCAAACAATTGAAGGTAAAAGGCAATGTTGAAGTAGCAACCGATATGTTAGCAGCAGCACGTGGTTTGTGTGGACGTGAAGCAGGTATCGCTTGTATTATGGGTACCGGTTCCAATTCATGCTACTATGATGGCGAAAACATCGTAGCCAATGTATCTCCGTTGGGATTCATCCTCGGCGATGAAGGTAGTGGCGCTTGCTTGGGTAAACTTATGGTAGGCGACTTGTTGAAGAACCAGATGACACCGGAATTGAAGGAAAAGTTTTTGACTCAATTCAATTTGACTCCGGCAGACATCATTGACCGTGTATATCGCAAGCCGTTCCCTAACCGTTTCTTGGCTAGCTTGTCGCCGTTCTTGGCACAGAACATCAACGAACCTTGTGTTCACGAATTAGTATTAAACAGCTTCAAGGCTTTCTTCAAGAGAAACATCATGCAATATGAAAACTACCAAAACTTAAAGGTAAACCTCATCGGTTCTGTAGCATTCTATTACAAGGAAGTGTTGGCCGAAGCAGCCGAAGCAATGGAAATTCAGTTGGGCACTATCATCCAAAGCCCTATGGAAGGATTAATTAAGTATCACGCATAAATTTGAAAGACTATGGCATTCGTAAAAATATCTGAGCAATCATCGCTCTACAATGATTTGGAAAAGAAATCAGTTCGTGAAATTCTAGAAGACATCAATACAGAAGACCAAAAAGTAGCTTTGGCAGTACAAAAAGCAATCCCTCAGATTGAAAAGTTGGTATCTCAGATTGTACCACGCATGAAGCAGGGTGGCCGTATTTTCTACATGGGTGCTGGTACCAGTGGCCGTCTCGGTGTACTCGATGCATCAGAAATTCCTCCTACATTCGGTATGCCTCCTACATTGGTTATCGGTTTGATTGCCGGTGGTGACACCGCTTTGCGTAACCCGGTAGAAAATGCCGAAGACGATACTCAACGTGGTTGGGAAGAATTGTTGGAACGCAACATTACAGATAAAGATACAGTGATTGGTATCGCAGCATCAGGTACTACTCCATACGTTATTGGTGCTATGCACGAAGCTCGTGAACATGGTATCTTGACTGGATGTATTACTAGTAACCCTGATTCGCCGATGGCTGCCGAAGCAGATGTGGCGATTGAAATGGTAGTAGGTCCGGAATATGTAACTGGTAGTTCCCGTATGAAGTCGGGTACAGGTCAGAAGATGATTCTGAACATGATCACTACTTCTACCATGATCCAGTTGGGTCGTGTAAAGGGTAACAAAATGGTGAACATGCAACTTAGCAATAAGAAGTTGGTAGACCGTGGTACCCGTATGATTGTTGAAGAATTGGGATTGGACTATGGTAAAGCACAAGCCTTGTTGTTGATGCACGGTTCTGTAAAGAAAGCGGTAGATGCTTACCGTGGCATGGAAACAGAATAACCTAAATTGATTGATTATGAAAAAACTGTTATCCCTATTAATAACCTTATGCTGTGCGATAATTGCTATCGCACAGCCCTTGCAAAGGGTAGCGCCGGAACAAGTGGGAATGGATTCCCGCAGATTAATGTATGCGGATGAAATCATCAATTCAGCCGTTGCCAACGAAGATATTCCGGGTGCCGTACTGGCAATCGTCAAAGATGGCAAGATGGCTTATCTGAAAGCATATGGTAATAAGCGAGTATATCCTCATAAGGAACCGATGACTACAGCAACCATTTTCGATATGGCTTCATGCAGCAAGACGATGTCTACTGCCGTCTGCACCATGATTTTGGTAGAACGTGGTAAGATTCGCTTGAGTGATGCTGTTAGTGTTTATCTACCGGGATTCGAGAATTGGACAAGTGAAGACGGCAAGGAAAAGAAAACTATCCGTGTAGCTGACTTATTGACACATACTTCCGGTCTTCCTTCTTATGGTCCTACTGCCAAATTGGAAGAACAATATGGTTCTCCTCATCCGGAAGGCTTGATGGAATATATCAAGACTTGCAAGCGTCAGTTCAAGCCTCAGACCGATTACAGTTACAGTTGTTTGAACTTCATTACATTGCAGAACATCATCGAGAAGGTCAGCGGACAATCACTCCGTGAATTTGCCCGTGAAAACTTGTTCGATGTTTTAGGTATGGACCACACCGACTATTTGCCGACTGTTCGCGACAAGAAGGGCAATTGGATCAATACTTCCGATGCTCATTGGGCTAGCATGACAGAAGGCGATTGGCACAGTTTGATCGCTCCGACTGAAAAACAAGCCAATGGTCAAGTATTGTTAGGTCAAGTACACGATCCTTTGGCCCGCATCATGAATGGAGGTATCAGCGGTAATGCCGGTGTATTCTCTTGTGCCGAAGACATCGCAGTCCTTTGTGCTGCTTTGCAGAACGGTGGTGAATGGAACGGCCGCCGCATCTTGAGTCCACAAACAGTAAAGGCTATGCGTACTGTTCCTCGTGGCGATGTGGCTCAATTCGGACGTACATTGGGTTGGGACAACTCTAGTGGCTATGCTTCTAATCAAGGTGATTTGTTCGGTTGGAACACTTACGGTCATACCGGTTATACTGGTACTTCCATCATCATCGACCCGGACAATAACACTTCTGTCATTCTCTTAATCAATGCCGTACATCCAGTAGATGGTAAGGGAGTTGTCCGTTTGCGTTCATTGGTAGCCAACGCTGTAGCCGGAGCCAATTGCCCTGCTCCACGCACTTACTTCGCTCATTATTACAAGCGCTACTTGCAATTCATGGATGAACCGGCTATCACTAGCAACGACATCGTGATGTTAGGTAACAGCCTCACCGAAGGTGGTGGTGACTGGGGCAAGCGTTTGGGTAAGGATAATATCATCAATCGTGGCATTTCGGGTGACGTAGCCATGGGTATCTATGACCGACTTCACCAGATTCTTCCAGGCAAGCCGAAACAGATTTTCCTTTTGATTGGTGTGAATGACATTTCTCATGACTTGAGTACAGACAGCATCGTCAACATGATTGAAAAGAACGTGACACGTATCCAACGTGAATCACCGGAAACCAAGTTGTATTTGCAAAGTTTGCTTCCAATTGATGAAAGCTTTAACCGATACAAGAAGTTGACCAACAAGACTTACCAAATCCCTGAGATTAATGACCGCTTGAAAGCATTGGCTAAAGAAAAGAAAATTGATTTCATCGACCTTTATCCACTCTTCACTGAAAAGGGAACCAATGTATTGAGAAAAGAATTGACTTACGATGGTCTCCATTTGAAAGAAGAAGGATATAAGATTTGGGTAGATGCCATTAAGAAAAAAATGAAATAAAAATGAAAACATCTAGAATCATAGCAACCATCGCCGTCTCTTTCTTTATCGGAAGTACTCTTCATGCACAAACATGGAAAGCCAAGGCTATTTCCGATATGAAAAAAGGTGACTTTGCCAAGGTGGAACAAACCATCAGCAAGCTTAGTCAGGAAGAGCAAAACAAGCATGCTTGGCTGATTGATTCCTTGCAGGCCATGATGTCCCGTATCCGTGACGACTTCCGTCTTTCCCGTGAAGAGGGCAAGAAACTGCTTCTGGAAAAAGTTCCAGGTGCTACCGACAAGCAGATCGAAGCATGGAAACAGAAGAAGTACTTGGAAACAAGAATGATAGACGGAGAAGAACGTTGGTTCCGCAAGACCATCAGCAACTTCGCGCTCTTGAACAAGGACGTATATCCTACAGAAATCGTTCAAGGAAAGAAAAAGGAATATGCCAAGGTACATCCAATGTGTGAGCATATCCTCACACAAAAGTTGGAAGAAAACAACACTTGTGATTGGAAGAAGGTAAACGCCACTTTCTATATCGAAGTACCAGCCGATGCAGTACCTGCTGGAGAAACCATCATGGCATGGCTTCCTTATCCGTTTGACAATGGCAGACAACGCAATTTCCAATTGCTTTCTTCGTCTTCACAAGCCACTCATTCATCGGGTAGTCTCCACCACACTGTCTATATGGAACAAAAGGCAGTGAAAGGCCAACCTACTCGTTTTGAAATGAAGTTCAGTTACGAAGTAGGTGCACAAGTATTCCAACAAGCGAATATCTTGAACAACTTGAAGCCTTACGACAAGCAGAGTGACTTATACAAGAAATTCACTGCTCAAGAACTTCCACACATGTTGGTGAACAAGCAGATGAAAACCTTGGCTCAGAAGATTGTAGGTGCAGAAACCAATCCGGTACTTCAGGCATCTATGATTTACGATTGGATCAGTGCAAACTATCCTTGGGCAGGTGCCATCGATTATAGCACCATCCCATGCATTCCTCAATATGTACTCGACATCAACCATGGCGATTGTGGACAAGTGACTTTGCTTTACATCTCCATGCTCCGTAGCCTTGGTATCCCGGCACGCTGGGAAAGTGGTTGGGTATTCGATGAAAGCGGATGGACTGGCTATCACGATTGGGGTGAAATCTATTTCGAAGGAACCGGTTGGGTACCAACTGACGTATCGGCAGGTCGTGACACTTACCAGGAACCATTCCAGGATTTCTTCAAGACTAGCACAGACGCTTATCGCTTGGCTACCAACGAAGGTATCAGTGGGGAATTCTCGCCGAAGAAGCAGTATATCCGCCGAGAAACCGTGGACTTCCAAGCCGGTGAAGTGGAATGGAAGGGCGGTAACCTCACCAACTGGAAATCAGGTTTGAAGATTGACCGAATTTCTACTGAAGCTGAAGAAATGAAGGCTTTGTTGGCTTCTATCAAGAAGACTTATGCACCGGATTCACGTGTTGCTATCTATGAACTCGAAGCCCAGAAAGCAGACAAGCAATGGATCATCAAGGGTAAGGTGGACAAAGCAGAATTGAAGACCAACGTCCTTCAAGAGCTTAAGAAAGCGAATGTATCTGTCATCGACAGTATTGCTGTATTGGAATTCACCAAAGAAAAGCCTTGGGGACTTGTGAAGCTTTCTATTGCTTCCCTCCGTACCGGTGGCAAACATGCAGCAGAAATGGCAACACAAGCCATCATGGGTACTCCAGTAAAGATTTTGGAACATGCTGGTGATTGGGCAAGAGTACAGACTCCAGACCAATATATCTCGTATGTACCAAAGAACTCGTTGTACCAAATTACCCAAGAACAATTGGATGCATGGCGTCAAAGTACCCGATACATTGTGGATGTTTACCAGACCCAATTGGTAGATGCTCCAAAAAATGGCATGACCGTAAGCGATTTGGTTATGGGCAATATTCTTGAATACAAGGGCAAGAGTGGTAAGTATATCAAACTAGCTACTCCAGACGGACGTGAAGGCTATGTACACCAATCAGAAGTGAAGGAATTGACCGAATGGGCTAACCAAACCTTCAATGCAGAATTGATTAAGAAGGTTGCCTCCCGCATGATGGGATCTGGTTATTTGTGGGGCGGTACTTCTACCAAATTGACCGACTGTTCGGGCTTGGTGAAGGTATCTTACTTTGCAAATGGTATCATCCTTCAGCGTGATGCTTCCCAACAAGCCTTGACCGGTAAGATTATTAAGGCGGAAAACTGGAAAGAAGCTCAGTTGGGCGACTTGTTGTTCTGGGGAACCAAGAGCGGACGAGTGACCCACGTAGGTATCTACTTGAAGGACGGTGAATATATCCACTGCTCAGGTCAAGTGAAGTTGAATAGCCTCGACCCGGAATCTCCAAAATGGCTTTCTACTCCTTTCCTTTCCATCAGCCGCATCAATGGCATGATTGGAACAAAGGGCATCATCATGGCAAAGGATCATCCTTGGTATTTTTGATAATTAGTTAACCTTAGAATATGGATAGAAGAAAATTTTTACTTAGTTCAGGAGCAGGCCTATTGGCAACATCTTCATTGATGTCTATCCCTATGTTGGGATGCAGTAATGCCCCTGCTACTACCAAAACTACCGCAAAGAGCGGCAAGTTGACATTGAGATTCAAACCATACGAACTCAAGTTGAAACACTCTTTTAATTTGGCCAAGTCAAGCCGTACCACTACCCCTGACGTTCAAGTGGAATTGGAATACGACGGTATCATTGGTTATGGTGAAGCCTCCATGCCTCCATACTTGGGAGAAAGCGTGGAAAGTGTAACCAAGTTCTTGTCTTCATTGGACTTGGAACAGTTCACCGACCCATTCCGCATGGAAGATATCTTGGCATATGTTGACTCTGTAGCTCCAGCCAACCGTGCTGCCAAAGCTTCCATCGACATTGCTTTGCACGATTTGTTGGGCAAAATCATGGGTCAGCCTTGGTACAAGATTTGGGGGTTGAACTTGGATAATATCCACCCAACTTCATATACTATCAGTAATGGTACCCCAGAAGAAGTACAGGAAAAGATCAAAGAATCAGAACGCTTCAAAGTATTGAAGGTGAAGATGGGTGTACCGGGTGACAAGGAATTGGTAGAAACCATCCGTAAGGCAACAGACCGTCCGCTCTGCGTAGATGCTAACCAAGGTTGGAAGAGCAAGGAAGAAGCGCTGGAAATGTGTCATTGGTTGAAGGAACGTGGCTGTATCTTCGTAGAACAACCACTTGATAAGGAATGGATGGACGAAACCGCTTGGTTGCGTGAACGCAGTCCACTTCCTATCATTGCCGACGAAGCCTTCCAAAGACTCCCGGATATTTTGCGCTTCCAGGGTGTATACGATGGTATCAACATCAAGTTGATGAAGAGTACAGGTTTGCACGAAGCATACAAGATGGTCACTCTCGCCCGTTCTTTGGGTATGAAGATTATGCTTGGCTGTATGACTGAAACTTCTTGTGGTATTGCTGCAGCAGCTCAATTGTCACCATTGGTAGACTGGACTGACCTTGATGGCAATGTCCTCATCGCAAACGACCGCTTCGAAGGTTTGTCATTGGTAGACGGTAAGGTAATTCCGTCGGATAAGCCAGGTTTGGGTGTTTCGCTCATTAAGGGTATGGAATAACCTCTAGGCATTTAAAAAAAATGTCTTATACTGCTATAGGTAGACACATTTATAAACGATTAAAAATGTGTAAGCAGTATGCGAAAGAAATGGCAACATTACAGTGAAGAAGAATGTCTTCGGATTCTTCGTGATTATTACAGTTCTGGATTAAGCC
>JBGVGD010000028.1:0-41446 GCA_045121515.1 Phocaeicola sp.
TTTGACGAACCTTGCATATAAGTTGTGCATAATATGATTGGATATTAATAGTTTGGTCACTACTAATATATTAAAAATCAACCATATGCACAACTTTTTTTGTTTTCAAAAGGTTAAAACTTTAATTCCGCCAACGGGTATATAAAATCTAAGCAGAGGCCTACATCCACCTGTTTTTATTTCAATTTATATTTGCCTATTACAGGATTTAGCACTCTATATAAAAAATACAGATGCTTATTTTTTGATACTCCCCCAATATTGGAGTAATTTTGTCCTCGAATAATTATATTACAATGAAACATACTTTAATACTACTTATTAGCACTTTGCTGTTTTGCTACCGTGTTGATGCCCAAGAGCGCATCATTGACGCTACCGACCATTCCCCCATTTCTGCAGCTTCCATTTTCGATGCTACAGGCAATATGGTAGGCTTCACTTGGAGTGATGGCGTATTCTCTGAGATACCGTCATCGGCCTATCCCGTTACTATCCGTTGCATGGGCTACGAGCAGCTTGTCATCGAACGTCCCGAAAACAAGACTTGGGAAATGACTCCGATCGCTTATGAACTGAAGGAAGTGGTCATCGTTCCTGTCAAGCGTAATATCCTAAAGCAGACGTTCTACGTACGCGAATATTTCAGCATGAGCAGCGAGACCGATACCGTCACTTTTTTCAGTGAGCACATGGCTGAACGTTTTGTCCCTACTTCGAAGGATGCAAAATTTGGTGGAGATTCAAAGTTGCGCATACTCAAAAGCCGCCAATATGCGCATTATCAACTATTCGGTGAAGACAGTATTACGACCAATCCGGACACAATGTTTCCTTCCATGACCACTATCTTTGAACCAATTGACAAAGATATACCCGTTCCGAAATCCTTCAAGGAACCTGGGAACACCGACAAGCTTTATGAAGTACCGGAAAAGTCGGGAATAGGGCTCATTGTAAAGCAGAACGACCAGACTTTTACCATCAGCATGGACGCATTGGCAGATACGAAAGACCATAAAATATCTCCCTGGCCATTGAAGCTTATAGGCTTCACCATGGAGATCAATCAAGGTTATGTCACCCAAGCTTATCGGGTGCATGACAAGGATGTCTATCAGCCGAAGGACTTGCTGGAAGCCAGTATTGTCATACAAGCAGACGGTAGAGGGAAGTATATCCGCAAGGCGTTGAAATCCGACAAACCCATTATCATCCGTTGCTTGAATGAGTTGTACATTGTCGATCGCGATTATCTGTCCAAAGAGGAAGCCAAGGAAGAATACAAGAACAAGCCTACAGATGTCAAATTTGAGATTCCTTCCACAGTCCCTCCTTTGAACGAAGCGACTCGGCGAATGGTGGAACGTGCAAATGTAGAAGCCAAAAGCACAAATTTAATATAAGTAGTCACTAAATTAAAATTTAATCTAATGAAACTTACATTGAAAGCAGTAGCAGCAGTAGTTATTTGCGCATTGGTTAGCAGCTGTGTAACTATCTCAAATCTTGTAACTGCAACAACTAACCCACTCGGTTCTAAGTGTAGTGTCGCTAAGAGTACAATTTATTTCTTTGGTATTGTTACTAAACAAATCACGAAGGTTTACGGCGAATAATCAGATTTGTGATTGTTAAATGAATTGGAGGGTGTGTCAAAAAATGCACCCTCCTTTTCTATTAGTTAAAGTTAGTATTTATTCAATCATTTATGGTCACAACTACGAGTACTGAACGCTACAAGCATCCAAATCATCTTTTCTTGTTCCTTCAAATAGCCAGTGAGTAAGTCAGCAGTAACCACATCGTTCGCCTCTTCTGCCAATCCGATGAGTTTTCTTTCTTCGGCGATAAAATGCTTGTAAGTATTCAAAACATGTTCTACCGCTTCACGACTACTTGAAACGCCCGATACTTCAGGTACACGGGCAACCTTCAAATAACCGCTGAACTTGTTTTCCGGAGTACCACCAAGAGTGAGAATACGTTCTGCAAGTTCATCGACCTTTGCAGCCGCATCATCATACATGCTTTCGAACTTTTCGTGGAGGACAAAGAAACCGCGTCCCTTAATTTCCCAATGAAAACCACGAAGATTGGTATAATACACTTGGAAGTCTGCCAAAAGGTTTTGCAAACCTGCCACTACATTCGCTACACTATTTTCATTCAAATTCAAATATTCTAAAGTCTTCATAATTCTATCTATTTATTGGTTTATTCACTTCTTTTCTTTTTCTCTACTGCAAAGATAAGTAGACAGATTTCATACTCCAACAGATTGATTCTATGGGACTATAGACTTCATTTATCAACGTTTCAGATTTGGATTTTTTTCTGCTTCCGTTGGTGGATAAATCTGATAGATGCTGTTCTCACCATTCCATGACGAAGAGACAGACATATTCTCCTTCAATACCACATCTTCCTTCAAAGTATAAGTAAAAGCATTGCCTTCCGCATCACGGCTGTGCGTCAATGTACCAGCAGGCACCAACACCTCGTCTTGTGCTCCAGTTCGATATTCGTAAGCAGTTTTCAAACGTTCCATACGGAATTCATCAGCACGACGGGTAACCATGGCCAAGAGATAACCCGCCACTTCATAACCATGTTCTTCGTATGCAGCTTCTGCCAACTGATCGGCACTCATGGCATCAATAGCCGTAACAGCAGCCTCATCAGCATACGCTCTAGCGCGGACCTGCTTCAAGGCATTCTTTGCCGATGCCAAGTCACCACCCGAACGGGCAACCGCTTCGGCATACCAACAGAGCACTTCGGAATAACGAATCAACTGATGACGTTTACCAATACACATCCCTGCCCAGAACGGTTGGGCATAATCGTAAGGTGCTGCTATAGGACTGCCCGAAGCATCCTTATTCACAGTCATGGAGACAAACATCGGACGATAATCACCTACCACAGCATTCTCACCATTGTACGGTTCTCCATCCTGAGTAGCCCACCAGTCTACTAGTGTTACTCCATCGTTCAGCAACAGCTGTTTAGCATAAACGTAATCCTTGCGAGGTCCTTCCGGATAGTTCGCCCAATAACGACGTTCTGCCAAGAAGTCACCCCAACCACCCAAACTCTGAATCTGATGACAGGAAGAGAACTGCGAATCGCCATTGCTCCAACCACCGGTGCGAGGCATATAGAAAATATTCAACAAGGATTCATTGTGATAGTTATTACCATAAGAATAAACTTGACTCCAATCGGACAACAAAGATTGTGGGTAAGTTCCATTGTTCACCCCGTCTATCACCTCCTTCGCTTTTGCAGCCGCTTGTGCATAGGATGAAGTCTGGTTCAATGGATAGCCAGCCATCGCCATATAGACGGCCGCCAAGGTTGCCTTAACAGTTTGGGCAGACACATAAATATTGGCACCATTGATAGCACGGTTCGTTGCCGTATACTTGGTTGGAAGATTGCATGCTTCGGCAGCGGTCAAGTCAGAAACAATCTGTGCGTAGACCTCAGCAACAGGAGTAAGAGGCGTATCGTTATGGTCCAGTTCATTGTGCAAATTCATCGGCAACGGACCGAACAAACGTACCAAGCTGAAATAAGAGAAAGCACGCCAATAATAGGACTGGCCAAGAGCTATATTGATTTCTTCTTGCGTAGTTGGCACCTTTTCTGCATTGTCTATAATCAGATTTGCCGCCTTAATGATAGCATAAAGTTTACTCCAACTCTGCTCCTGTCCTTTCGCATCCGACGGATATTCGAAAGCATCGGCAGAAAGATAAGCCGCCTTATTGGAACCTGTCGTCGAAGTGACATCATCGCCTTGACATTGCGGAATCATCGGATTGGAATTGCACTGAAGTTCCTGCACCTTACAATAAAGCGCATAAACACTCATATCAAGTTCGTTCTGATTTGAGAAGAACGTATCTGGAGTCAGACGTCCTTTCGGATCTTCTGTCAGAAAGTCGTTACACGAAGTAGCGAGCAAGATAGTAGCTGCAAGGAAGCAGCGGGAAAGTATTCTTTGTTTCATAATGATTGTAGATTGATAGTTAATGATTTAGAAAGTGAAACGCGCCCCAAATGTCCATGTACGTGGTGCCGGAGAAGTACCCGTATCTACACCGGTGGCTTGGTCACCTGCCGAACTGGAGAAAGAGAAGCCTGCCGGATTGGAGCCTTTGTAACTGGTAATGGTAAAGAGATTCTGCACACTGAAACTCAACAAGATATCTGCAAACTTAGCCCAATTCTTCGGGATATTATACGATAAAGAAATGTTCTCGCAACGGAAATAATCGGCATTCTCCAAATACTTGGAAGAGTTGGCTTTCGTTACATTGTTTTCTGTACGGCTTGGGTCTGTCCAAAGTGTACCGATACCTTCAATATGTCCTGCCTCAGTAAACATGCGGGAATTACCAATCATTTCGTTCATGGCAAAACGGAGTACATTCAAGCGTTTCGCACCAAAAGATGAATTGAAGAATGCATTCAAGCTCCAGTTCTTGTAACGGAGACTATTGTTCCAGCCCAAGGTAAAATCCGGAATAGAATGTCCTAAGACGACACGGTCGGTAGTCGGTTCAGGATTCCGGGTGGTACTACCATCTGATTTATAATAAGTATCGTACCCATCTGCATCGATTCCTGCCCAACGATAGCCATAGAAGGAACCAATCGCCTCTCCCTCTGTAATAATATTGGTACCATCATCGCAAATACCTGGCATTACACCACTATACAAACGTGGTTCTTGAGCTGTCAGTTTCACAACCTTATTCTTCAGATAGGTACCATTCAATGAAGTGGTCCATTCGAAATCATTCGTTCTGAATACATCGGCACTAATGGTAAAGTCAATCCCCTTATTGGACACCTCACCGGCATTAATTAAATAAGATGTGCCTCCTAAATAGTTCGGCAAACTGGTAGAAAGAAGTGCATCAGTTGTCCGCTTATCAAAATAGTCGAAACTCAACGTCAAACGGTTATCCCATAATCCCAAATCAAAACCAATATCAAACTGGTTGGTCTTTTCCCATTTAATGTCAGGAGTTGCCAACGTATTCGCCCAATAACCAGTTACTCCTGTATTACTGCCAAAGTAAGTTGTAGTCTGGCTCATCAATGCCAACGTGGAATAAGGTGCTATGTCCTGATTACCGATTACTCCATAACTAGTACGAAGTTTCAAGTTACTGATGATATGACGGACTTTCTCCATAAACTTTTCATTCGAAGCCGTCCAAGCAAAAGCTACCGATGGGAAATATCCCCATTTGTTGTTTGTGAAACGGCTGGAACCGTCGGCACGGAAAGTTCCCGTAAACATATAGCGGTTATCGTAATTATAAATCACACGTCCTACACCGGATAACATTGACCAATCCGAATAACCGTTGGAAGCGTTACGGGTCAAGGCATTGGCAACATTCCACCACCCCACGGATTCCACCTGAATGTTCTGTCCACTGATGCCCATGGAACGGGTATCGCTTTTGGTAGCTTCCCATACAGCCGTAGCGGTCAGATGATGTTCATTCCAAGTATTGTCATAAGTAAAATTATTCGACGATTGGAGCAAAACGCGCTGTTGATTGTTGTTGCTCATACTGTTGCTGCCATTGCTATTAATCTTCAAAGGAGAAAAACCGTAAGAAGTATTGTTATAATAGTCGATACCATTGCTAGTAGTAAACGTCAAGCCATCCACAATCTGGAAACGAAGATCCACATGTCCGCTTACTACATCCCGACGCCGCTCCTGTTGGTTATCACGTACAATCCCTAACGGATTGTTCTGAATGGAACTATACGGGTCGTAATTATAATTTCCTTGTTCATCCAACAATTCCATACTTGGTGAATAGTTAAAAGCAACCCACAACGGATTTGCCCCACTCAACTCCAAACCACCGATACCCTTACCGATACTTCGGGAAGCATTGAAATCCAACGTTAAATCCAACCAATCAGTCATTTTGGCTTTCAAATTAGCTTTGGCGGCATATCGTTCATAAGACGATTTTTCAATCGTTCCTTCCTGGTTCATATAGTTACCAGACACATAAGCTTGTAAACCATCTGTTCCTTTCGAGAAAACCAATTTGTAGTTCTGTACCAAACCTGTACGGAACATTTCATCGATATAGTCTACCCCCGAATTACTTCCATCGATATACGACGCCACATCCAATTCACTGATGCCATTATAGTCTACCAATGCCTGGGCATACGTCTGTGCATTCATCTTCTCCGGTAATCGAGTAGCCTCGGAGAAACCAATGGAAGTATCGAATGTAATGCTGCTTTGTCCTTTCACCCCACTCTTAGTGGTGATAATCACGACCCCGTTCGCTCCACGGGAACCATAAATAGCCGTAGAAGAAGCATCCTTCAGAATCTGCATACTCTGAATGTCTTCAGGGTTGATACCTTCCAAACCCGACTCACGTACCATACCATCTACCACATAAAGCGGCTCGTTGCTCTTATTAATAGAATTGGTACCACGAATACGAATCTTTACCGAACCACCCGGAATTCCATCGCTTACGACATTCACACCGGCTACACGACCTTGCAAGGCATCGCTTACTTGAGTAATCGGTTGTGCCTTGAACGCTTTATTATCCATCACCGATACAGCACCTGCCATATCCGCTTTACGAACAGCACCATAACCTATTACAACTACTTCATCCAATGCTTGTGCATCTTCCTTCAATACAATATCCAACGGGCTACCATTCCATTTGACATCTTGTGTCTGATAACCGACATAAGAAATCCGAAGTACATCTCCCATCTTTACACCATCCAATACAAAATAGCCATCATAATCGGAAACGGTCCCGTTGGTTGTTCCTTTTACAACAATAGAAGCACCGATAATCGGTTCGCCGATCGCATCTGTCACCACACCTTTACATTGTGCATTTTGTTGTATGACCTCTGATTCCAACAGCCCTTCGGATGCATATCCCTGCATAAAGCCTCCCATAGCAGACAGTGCCAAGTACATTCCCATTACTTTCATATTCCGCATAGCTTTTAAGTTTAAAAAGATTTGAATAAAATATTGTTATTATCACATTTGTAAATAATAACACCATACAGTCAAAAAAGGTTCAAGAATGTTGTAGACATAAAAAAAGAGGGTATGTTCTTCACATACCCTCCACCTATTACAAGTATATCAGTTATAAAGCTTTTTCAATGGTTTCCATCAACTTCTGAAATTCCTCAGCGGTATATCCCATAGAAGAATAAATCAGTTTACCGTTCTTATCAAACAAATAAGCACGTGGAATGGATTTTTCTGCAAACAAGGAAAAGACTTCACGTTTCGGATCCGGATAAAGCGGGAAAGTAAACTTCTTACGTTCATTGTACTTCTTCAAGTCTTCATCGGTATGTTCGCGACCGATAACCAACATCTTGAAATTCTTATTATCCTTATACTTTGGCCAAAGGGTACTTTGTACTTCAGCCAATTCCTTTTGACAAGGGCCACACCAGGTAGCAAACAAGCTAACCAATACGACTTTGCCTTCCAAGTCGGCCGGCTTCACATCACCATATACCGAAGAGGTCAATTCAAATTTAGGCATAGCATCACCTACCTTCAATTCCTGTGCCTGTATACTTATCGAAGCAACAAGCGCCATTAACATTACTACTAACTTTCTCATGACTCTAAACATTTAAGGTTTGTATCTATTTAAAAAGTTTTTCTAATTCATCTTCCTGAATAACCACCAAAGCCGGTTTTCCATCCGGAGTATAATTAGGAGAAGTAGAGGTCAGCAATTCATCTACCAAATGGTTCATTTCCTCATTAGACAAGACTTGGCCTTGTACAATTGCGGCAGCTTTTGCCAATGACAAAGCCAACATACTTTGTACCTCTTCCTTTACTTTACATCCTTTTTCGATAGCCGTATGCACCATGTTCTGTACGAGTTCAATAGGCTGTAGTCCTTCAATGCCGGCAGGTACACCATTAATAGCGTAGCTTCCACCACCCAAATCAGTCAGTTCAAATCCAAGATAAGACAAATCATCCATGATGCTTTGGAGCACCGGTATTTCAGAAGCTGAGAATTGAACGATATCCGGGAACAACATCCCTTGCGACGCTCCCTGACGAGAAGCAATTTGCGACAAATAACGATCATACAAAATACGGACATGCGCCCGATGCTGGTCAATAACCATCAACCCCGACTTGACTGAAGTCATAATATAATGCCCCTTGTATTGATAATGCTGAGAAGATGTTTCTGTCGAAACAGACTCTTCCATTTGTCCATACAAAGTAGGAGTTTGTTCCTCTTGTGGTTGCTCTACAAAATAATCGCCATCATCCGGATAAGAGAAAGGCGATGCAGGAGAAGACTGCTGTTCCAACCCTTCATAAAATTTATCCCATCCCTTAGCATCCTGACGAGTATAAGAAGGAGAGGAAGAGGAGGTATTGAACGGATTATACTCTGGATTATAAGTAGTCTTTGGCATCTGCAATCCCGAATAAGGTGAATTCTCGAAAGCAGGAATATCCGGCATCCCTTCGGTATCAAAATCAATGGAAGGAACCGCATTGAATTTACCCAACGATTCCTTGATTGCAGCCGAAAGGATCTGCCAAATAGCCTGTTCGTTCTCAAACTTAATTTCAGTCTTTGTGGGATGAATGTTTACATCAATATTGGCTGGCTCCACATCAAAATAGAGGAAATAGGATACTTGTTCACCTGTCGGGACCAACTGTTCGTAAGCATCCATTACAGCCTTATGGAAATAAGGATGACGCATATAACGGCCATTGACAAAGAAGTACTGACGCGCCCCTTTCTTGCGTGAAGTTTCCGGACGACCCACAAAGCCCGAAATCCGCACCATTGTTGTATCCACCTGCACCGAAAGTAATTCCTGATTGATTTTCTTCCCGAATACTCCCATGATACGCTGCTTCAATTGGATAGCCGGAAGATTCAACATTTCCGTCCCATTATGATGAAGGGTAAAGGATACGTCCGGATTAACCAACGCAATTCTTTCAAACTCCGTCAAGATATTACTCAATTCCGTTTGATTCGATTTCAAGAATTTACGTCGAGCCGGTATATTAAAGAAAAGATTCTTCACCTGAAAATTACTTCCCTTCGGACAAGCCACGGTTTCCTGACTTTCTACCTTAGAACCGGAAATACACAAAGAAGTACCCAAATCCTCCCCTTCCAAACAAGTACGAAGTTCTACCTGAGCCACAGCCGCAATAGACGCCAAAGCCTCGCCACGAAATCCCATGGTACGAAGAGCAAACAAGTCGGCCGCCTCACGTATCTTCGATGTTGCATGACGTTCAAAAGCCAAACGGGCGTCAGTTTCAGACATACCCTTTCCATCGTCAATCACTTGAATGGAAGTCTTACCTGCATCGGTAACCAACACATCAATGTGTTTGGCTCCAGCATCTACAGCATTCTCCACCAATTCCTTGATGACCGAAGCCGGACGTTGTATCACCTCCCCTGCCGCAATCTGATTGGCCACCGAATCGGGAAGCAAACGAATGATATCACTCATAGCGACTTTAAAAATTCAATTCACCAGTTACTAAATAATGAAGGATATAACAAAGCACACCAATGCCAATCAAAAGAGCAGCATACGTCAAAGGCTTACGCCCACTTTCTTTTCTGCGCTTCAGGTGTTTGGTTCCTTCCACAAACTTTCCACGAATTCGTTCTTCCGAAGTCAATTCTTTAGGAGGCAACATTCCCAAATCACGTTTGGCGTTTTCTTCCATTTTCGCCAAGCGCTCTTTGCGTTCGTCTACATAAATATATTGATGATTAAAAGCACGTGGCTTTTCTGATTTAAAAATTCCCATTATAACTACTTCTTCTTTGTGTTTTCAAATAACTTTTGGTTAGGCAGAGGTGCTGCACCACGAGTACTCTTCTTCAATTCTTGCCCTACTCCTTTACCTCGCCATACAAAGATGTCCTCCTTACTCAAAGGACGAACATAATCAAACCAAACAAAATTATCCAATTTCATTTTAGCCGGAGGTATCTGTGTCATCGGATACAAAGTACCATTCGCCTTAGGACTCATCGACATTTTCTTCAATTTCCGATTCTCCAAAAACATACTCAACTGACTTGTTTCTGAATAGTTCATACCTAATAAAGTACTGTCTTTTTCCATAGGATAATAAACCAAACGAACCGTACCTATCACATCCACTTGCTTCATCTCCCCTCCTTCAAAATAAGCCTTCATATCTTTCCCTGAAACCTGATTATAGTTCAGCGAATCCAAACGTTCTACCGACAAAGCCTGATTTTGAATATGTGCCCAATCAATAGTACTATCATTCATATAAACCATAATCTCTTCTCCCAACAACTGCTGGTTTCCATTCCAAAGAATAGGGTCGTGATACAAAGTAAGACAACTATCCTTAGAAGAAAACACCAATGAATCACACACCCCTTGTAAGTCCGTACGGTAAAAGCGCACCTTATGATAAGCCCGTGCTTCCCGATAAACAGAATCCGTATTCATATGATAAGTATACAACTGAAGCGTATCTGCATGAATGAACAAACTATCGCCTTGTGAAAAGTCTGTTGCCATTGCTCTGTCCGTAGCAAAAGCATATCCTGTTAGTTGATTATAAAAACAATAATCACCGGTCAGCATATTCTTATTGATTGTATCCACCAATTCAACATTACGAAAGGCTTCACCGATTCCACGATTACGATCATAGAACAAACTATCGCCAGTCATTCGCTTTCCATTATTAGTCAATACTGAACGTTCCAACAATTCCGCCTGTCCTTGCTGTGTATAATAAAAACCAAGTTCCGAATAGATATGATTTTCATCACTATCAATATCCGAAGGACCGACAATGCTTGCAATCTTCGTATCCGTATTATAACGAAGTGTATCCGAAGTCAGGGTAAACTGAGGATTTACCAACTTCACTTCATAATTGAAGACTGACATTTTGGTTGCAGGACTATATTCTCCCCAATCAGAAGTCAATACATTTTGTTCATCCATCAACGTTCCACCGTCAAAGAAATACCCCAAATTGGCTATGCGGTCATAATTCAAACTATCAGTGGTTAACGTCGTTGTACGATTTTCCATACGAACATTGTTGCGTACCTGAGCCAATTGTGTATTGCCATCATAGAAAAGATAATCACCATAAAGGAACAAAGTATCCCCTTGTACAAACTTTACATTATGAAAAGCTTCCAGAGAATTGGTCTTTTCATAAAAACAGGCACTATCGCAATACATGTAAATACTATCGTGTCTAAAAGACACATCACCTACCAAGATTTGCGCATCGGAATTATCCTTACTTTTCTTCAATACATCCGAATGAAGCAAATACACTTTGCTTTTTGCCGGTTGAGCCGCATTTCTCTGAGGCCGCACCTGAGCAACCAAACAAAAGCCAAAAAGGCACAAGATACTTAACAAAAGTATCCTGCGCCCATTTGTATTCTTATGATTCTTTTTCTTATTTATCATTATCTTACTTTCTTACCCATCCTGGATATTTAAAATCGCATGTCACCCAATTCTCATTGATTCGTACGTAAGTAGATTTCTGTTTATCCACAATCCACTTCTGCAACTTCTCTTCACCAAGTTTTGATTGTACTATTGATTTCAAACGTTGATAGTCTTCTGTAATGGTTGCTTTGTGACCATCAATACGAGCTTTCAATTTGACTATAGCACAAACTTCCTTGCCCTTGTTATTAATCATCGTAAACGGTTCCGATACTTCACCTACATTCATATCATTAATAACCTTTGCTATCTCCTGAGAAACTTGAGCCAAATCCTGCATTTCGAAACGTGCAGTACCCGATTTAGGATTAGCCATCAAACCATGGTTATTGCGTGTATCCTTATCTTGTGAGATGAAGGTAGCAGCCTCATCAAAGGTAAACTTTGCATTACGAATGTCCTTGGCAATTGAATCCAAACGAAGCAAAGAAGTTTCCAAATCCTTTTCTTCCACCTTCGGTTTCAACAATATATGGCGATAACTAACACGATCGCCACGTTTTTCAATCAATTGAGCAATATGAAATCCGTATTCTGTTTCGAAAACTTTAGAAACCTTTTTAGGATCTGTCAAGTTAAATACGACATTAGCGAATTCAGGAACGACCTCACCTCTACCTTGGAATCCATACTCACCACCGCGACGTGCTGAACCTGGATCTTCAGAATACAATCTAGCCAAAGTCCCAAATGCAATTTCTCCCTTTTCTATACGCTCTGTGTAGTCACGTAAAGTCTTCTTTACACGTTCAATTTCTTCCTGAGGAATCTTCGGTTCCAATGTAACAATCTGTACTTCTACTTGAGTAGGTACAAAAGGAATACTGTCTTGAGGAAGATTCTTGAAATAACGACGCACATCGGCAGGAACAATCTTGATGTCGCCTACAATTTCTCTCTGCATCTTTTCAACAATCAGCCCATTACGGATATTCTCACGAAGCATTTCACGGATTTGAGTAGAAGTCTTATTGTAATACTCTTCCATCTTTTCCTTAGAGCCAATTTGGTCAATCAGCCAATTGGTTTGTTGCTCCAAACGAGACAAGACTTCTTGTTCTGAAACATCGATACTATCCAATTCCGCTTGATGCAAGAACAATTTCTGAATAGCCAATTGCTCTGGAATAACACAATATGGATCACCATCAAACTTACGTCCTTCATACTGAGCATTCAAACGTTCACTCTCTACATCCGATTTCAAGATAGCCTCATCACCAACTACCCAAACGACTTCGTCTATCACATTGTTCTGACCGTATGTTGTCACAGACAACAGCAAAAGCATACACAATGTACAAAACTTGGCACACATCAATTTATTCATCTGAATTCAAATAATAATAAATAATTCCATTCTTTTCTGAAGCCTGACGGAATAAGTCTTCCTTTACCCGATTGACAAAATCCACTCGCTTCAAATTTATTAAAATCTCCTTTATCTCTTCTTGAGCAAAGTCCAACGGTTTCTGTTCGCCTTTGCCTAAATATTCTTCTATATGCAAAAAGTAGTGAAAAGCAGTATCTTTCAATTCTATGTTTTGATTCTGTTTCAAATAACTACTTCCTGAATTCCAGTTTTTCACCGGTATCATCGCCTCTATTTCTTCCAACGGTCTCCATTGGTCATTAAAATAGTCATAGGTAACCGCATTGCGCAAACTATATTTTTCTAATTTCTCAATGGCATCTTGTGTATTTTTCTTATACCAACGGCGCACATCGGCTAATCCTGACGACTGAAGAGGCACTTTAATAAACAAACCCTTTGCAAGCGGTTTATCCAAGACAAAGAGAGATTTGTTTTCTTCGTAATACTGGTCTATCTCTGCCAATGTTATCTCTTCTGAAAGACGCTGTTTTACCAATTCTTCCTGATAGGCATGCATCACCAATGCTTTCCGATAATTCTCAACCAACTCCTTTACCCTTTCGCTATCGCGAACATTGTCTTCAGCTTTTTCAAATAGCAGAACATCCTCTATCCAGTTCCGGATGTAACTTTCAGCGAAAAGCACACTATCGTCAGACGAAAGATTTAAGGGCAAAGCACCCTGCAGATCCTCTTGATAAAGGAACTTTCCACCTACTTCAACCAAAGGTTTCTTTCCCTTATGATCCTGCTTCTGAGTACAACTTCCAAGAGCACTCAATAAGCATAACATCAATGTCCAATAATATACTTTTCTCATATTCTTCAAAATAGCAGACGAAGATAATGCTAAATTATTTATTTCTGCAACGATTAACGGTTTTTAAAACCTCTTCGTCTATTTCCACCTTATTTTTCTGTATAAATCCTTCTATTTCGGCTTCTTTTTTCGATTTTAAGCAATCTTCCTTCAGTTCTTCATAGACATCTTTATAATCGGTGGGACCTTTCTTCAGTTTTTGTCCCAACACCCAAGTATAAGAATAATTCTCCAAAGGTTGATATTCACCGCATTTAAAAGCCAACTTGTCTACATAAGGATTTTTACCGATAGAGAACATGCCTACTTCTATGAGACATTTTTCAGCCACCTCCTTAGGCATCCGTTCCCATGCATCTTTCCACAAAGCAAGTGGATATTTACTTAAATATTTCTTTATTTTCTTCGCTTCTTTTTTGTTCTGGCAATGAATAACCGCTCCTCTAAAATGCGGAATCCCCCAACCATATTGCTCACGATTCTTCTTAAAATGGTCTTCTAGATCTGAATCAGTACAAACCAATGAACTTTCCAAATACGCATCCAAAGCTGCCACCAACAATCCGTTCTCCAATTCTTCAATTAAGAACGTTTGTGTTTGGTCTATCATCTCCTTTTCAGCCGGAATACCTTTCACCCTATCCGTCCAAGCAATAATATGTATCCCTTGAGAAGAATAGAATGGTTCCGAATATTCTCCTTTGGGCAAATTCTCCAACTGAGTCTGCCATTCCTTCAACAAATGCCGTGTTTGAACCCAAGAGAGAGTTTCAAATGCGACGTCAGCACCTTCCTTCAACGAGACATAAAGCGAATCTATATATGCCTTCGCTTCCTTCTCCTTCCGTCGGCTTTCATGTTGGTGTAAAGGACAAGTTACGTGTTTCAACTTAACCCATTCCTCCTCCACACCTCGGTGAATCCGTTTCCGTTCCAACATTCTTGTCCGATGTTCTAATATCCGGCGATAATAACGAACCCGTTCGCGATAAGTCGGCAACGTATCCAATCCCAACTCTTTTGCCCATTGCACCTTTTGTATAAAACGTCCATACGTCTGAGCATAAACATGAGCACGTTCTTCCGAAGATTTGTTCCAATGGTATTCAAACTCTTCCTTGCCTACCGTTTCATTACCTACGGTTAATAACGCAACTTCTCCTTGCGCCTGCACCACAGATACAAACACAAGGAGAAGGATTAAAACACCGAGTAAACGACGCGGCATTTTATATTAGTTTATTGAGGTCTACTATAGTTAGGAGCCTCGCTAGTGATAGCAACATCATGTGGATGACTTTCAGCTACTCCGGCATTGGTAATACGAGTAAATTTCGCATTATGCAATTCCTTGATATTAGCAGATCCACAATATCCCATACCTGCACGAAGACCACCTACCAATTGGTAAATCACTTCGAACAAAGTACCCTTATAAGGAACGCGAGCAGCAATACCTTCCGGTACCAACTTCTTCACTTCTGTTACACCACCCTGGAAATAACG
Source organism: Phocaeicola sp. (assembly GCA_045121515.1). Taxonomy (GTDB): domain Bacteria; phylum Bacteroidota; class Bacteroidia; order Bacteroidales; family Bacteroidaceae; genus Phocaeicola. Next base: position 15,306 of record JBGVGD010000028.1, read on the forward strand.
GTCTGCAGAACCTTTCTCCATAGCTTCCAATGAACCCATACCGCGGTATGACTTAAACTTACGGCCATTAAAGATAATTGTATCACCAGGAGCTTCTTCAGTACCTGCTACCAACGAACCAATCATCACACTATAACCACCAGCAGCCAAAGCCTTCACAACATCACCTGAGTAGCGCAAGCCACCATCAGCGATCAAAGGAACACCAGTACCTTCCAATGCCTTCGCCACATCATATACAGCCGACAACTGAGGTACACCTACACCAGCAACCACACGAGTTGTACAGATAGAACCCGGACCGATACCTACTTTCACAGCATCTGCACCAGCTTCCACCAACATCTTAGCTGCTTCACCTGTAGCAATATTACCTACTACAATGTCAATCTGCGGAAAACGAGCCTTAGCTTCCTTCAATTTTTCCACTACACCCTTAGAGTGACCATGAGCAGTATCAATAACAATGGCATCAACACCAGCATCTACCAACGCTTGCATACGGTCCATAGTATCAGCAGTAACACCTACACCAGCAGCAACACGTAAACGGCCCATGCTATCTTTACAAGCCATCGGCTTATCCTTCGCCTTCGTAATGTCCTTATAAGTAATCAAACCAATCAACTTACCCTTTTCATCCACTACCGGCAACTTCTCAATCTTGTTTTCCTGCAAGATTTGAGCAGCAGTTTCCATATCTGTCCCCTGATGAGTAGTAATGATATTTTCCTTGCTCATCACTTCATCGATATGCTTCTCCATATCAAGTTCAAAACGGAGGTCACGATTAGTTACAATACCGACCAAATATTTTTCATCATCCACTACAGGAATACCACCAATATGATATTCAGCCATCAAGTCCAAGGCATCCTTAACTGTAGAACCCCGCTTGATTGTTACAGGGTCAAAGATCATACCGTTTTCGGCACGCTTCACGATAGCTACCTGACGAGCCTGTTCCTCGATAGACATATTCTTGTGAATAACACCGATACCACCTTCGCGAGCAATCGCAATGGCCATCTTTGATTCAGTAACTGTATCCATAGCGGCAGTTACAAAAGGAATCTTCAAATCGATGTTACGTGAGAACTTAGTCGAAAGTTCGACTGATTTAGGCAAAACTTCTGAGTAAGAAGGGATTAACAACACATCGTCGTAAGTCAATCCGTCCATTACAACTTTATCGGCAACAAATGATGACATAGGCTTAAATGCTTTTAAATTTATTGCGTGCAAATATACGGTTTTTATTGAAACCTGCGAAATATTTGGAATTGTTTTTTGATTGCAAGCCTGTAATAAAAAGAATGTTTAAAAATAGATTCCCCTTTCCTTCCTATTCTGAACTTTTCCTTTATTCAAATGTTCTAGATTCACAAACAGCCTAAGGTACCATAGGGGCATTTTACGATAAACAAAAAAATAAAAGTATGAAGAAATTAATTCCTTTGCTATTGGCCGTTTTCGCATTGACAGCATGCGAAAAAGACGCCGACACGGATAAGTTGGACAACAAGTTCGTGGTTTACACCAATTACGACAAGAATGCAAACTTCAAGCAGTTCAACACGTATTATTTGCCAGACAGTATTCTCATTATTGGCGACAAGGACAAACAAGAATATTGGAAAGATGCCAATGCCCAAAAAATCATTGACACTTACATATTCAACATGGACAATAGAGGATACACCCGTGTAACCGAACGCGAAGAAGCTGACCTCGGCCTCCAACTCAGTTATGTCAAAAACACCTATGTATTTACCGACTATGGCTATCCTGAATGGTGGTGGGGTTATCCAGGTTATTGGGACGTACCTTATTGGGGCAATTGGGGAGGCGGTTGGTATTATCCATATGCTGTAAGTTATGCATATAGCACTGGCTCCTTCTTGACCGAGCTCCTGAATTTGGACGCTCCACAAGGGCAAACTGAGAAACTCCCTGTTTTATGGAGTGCTTATATGAGCGGAATGTTAAGTGGTTCGACAGATGTAAATGTAGAACTTGCGGCACAAGCCGTCAGCCAAGCGTTTACACAATCTACCTACCTAACCAACAAATGATTTATTAACAAAAAAACAAAGAGTATGAAAACAATGAAATACTTATCACTGAGAATGATAGTCATAATGGCTATCGCCGTCGGCTTTGCTTTACCAGGTAAGGCACAAACCCTTGGGAATTATTATGCCAATATCGACTGGCAATTCAACTTCCCTTTAGGAAATGACTTTGTAAAGAAAGGAAGCGGTTGGGGTATGAATTTCGAAGGTGGATATTATGTTACAGAAAACTTATCTGTAGGCGCTTTTCTAACTTACCATAGTAACCACAAGTACATTCCTCGTCAGACTCTCAATCTTTCGGGCACTGAATCACTGAATACGGACCAGCAACACACGCTCTTCCAAATGCCATTCGGCGTTTCAGGACGATACACCTTCAATCGTGAAGGAATGCTCCAACCTTATTTCAGTTTGAAATTGGGTCCACAATACGGACGTCTGAAAACGGATTTCAATGCTTATCAGAATACAGACAACACCTGGGGATTTTATGTATCACCGGAAATTGGAATGAACATTTTCCCTTGGGTTTATCAACCAGGCATTCACGTTGCGGCCTATTATAGCTATGCAACCAACAAAGGCAGTGTAATGACATACGATGTAAATGGAATGAGCAATTTCGGATTACGCCTAGGCATTGCTTTCTAAAAAGAAGAAACGGTTGCTCCTATCACTGAGCAACCGTTTCTATTTTTTAATTGGCCATTTCTGAAATGAATTTGATACGAACCAAACGGATTTCGTCTTCCGTATAGTCATCTCCCAATTCATCCATAGCATCATCTATCTTGTCTGTAGTTGATTCCTTGAAATAATCATAAATATCCAGCATGTGGTCTTCATCCATAATTTCTTCCAAGAAATAATCAATATTCAAACGAGTTCCTGAATAAACAATGGCTTCTACTTCATCCAACAACTCTCCAAATTCCAAACCTTTAGAAAGCGCGATATCATCCAATGCTACCTTACGGTCGATTGCCTGAATAATAGATACCTTTATCTTGGACTTATTAGCAACTGTACGTACACGTAAATCTTCCGGACGTTCAATCTCATTTTCTTCACAATGCTTCTTGATAAGCACACAGAACTCCTGACCATATCGTTTCGCCTTACCGGCACCTACTCCTGGAATATTCTGCAATTCTTCCAACGTAACCGGATAAGTCGTAGCCATCGCTTCCAAAGAAGGGTCTTGGAAGATAACGTAAGGAGGCACATCCAATTTCTTGGACATTTTCTTACGCAAGTCTTTCAGCATGGAATAAAGTGCAGGGTCTACCGCACAACTTCCGCCACCACGTACCGGTGCTTCATCCTCTTCTGTTTCATCAAAATCAGTATCTTCCACAATTTTGAATGAAACAGGTTTTTTTAAGAATTTATTACCTGCTGGAGTAACCTTCAACAAACCGTAGTTTTCTACATCCTTGCTCAAGTAACCGGCGATCAATGCTTGTCGGATAACAGCATTCCAAATTCTTTCATCTTCACCTTCTCCAGAACCAAAAACTTCCAATTCTTCATGTCTATGAGCCAAAACTTCAGAAGTTTCCTTACCCAACAAGACATCTATAATATAATCTGATTTAAAGTTTTCCTTCACAGCCATGATTGTTTCAATCACGGCACACAACGAATCCTTAGCTTCCACTTGCTTTTTAGGATTTAAACAGTTATCACAATTCCTACAATTCTCTTCTGTATAAGTTTCGCCAAAATAGTGCAATAATGACTTACGACGACAAACCGAAGATTCCGCATAAGCCTCTGTCTCCTTCAACAATTCGTCACTTACGTCCTTTTCAGACACAGGTTTCCCTTGCATGAATTTACGTAGCTTCTGCATGTCCTTATTGGAGTAGAAGGCAACACATTGTCCTTCCCCACCATCACGTCCTGCACGTCCCGTTTCTTGATAATATCCTTCCAAACTCTTCGGCATATCATAATGTATCACGAAGCGCACATCCGGTTTATCAATACCCATACCGAAAGCAATTGTGGCTACAATTACATCAATGTTCTCCTTAATGAAGTCATCCTGCACAGCAGAGCGTGCAGAAGAATCCATTCCGGCATGATATGCACTGGCATTGATTCCATTCGCTTTCAGTATTTCAGCCAATTCTTCCACCTTCTTACGACTCAAGCAATAGATAATACCGGACTTTCCGGAATTAGCTTTGATGAACTTGATAATATCCTTATCGATATCATTCGTTTTTCGGCGTACTTCATAATAAAGATTCGGACGATTGAACGACGATTTAAACTCTTTGGCATCGGGAATACCCAAGATCTTCTTGATATCCTCACGCACCTTCTGAGTAGCAGTCGCCGTCAATGCAATAATCGGAGCCTGACCAATCATGTTGATTATCGGACGGATACGACGATATTCCGGACGGAAATCGTGTCCCCATTCTGAAATACAATGCGCTTCATCTACCGCATAAAAAGAGATTTTTACATTTTTCAAGAATTCCACATTATCTTCCTTTGTCAACGATTCTGGAGCCACATAAAGCAACTTAGTCTTTCCACTTAAAATATCAGACTTCACCTGATCTATCGCCGACTTGTTCAAAGAAGAATTCAAGAAATGTGCCACACCGTCTTCTTCGCTATAATGACGCATTGCATCCACTTGATTCTTCATCAAGGCAATCAATGGAGAAATGACAATTGCTACCCCTTCCATTACCAGAGAAGGTAATTGGTAGCACAACGATTTTCCGCCCCCGGTAGGCATCAGCACAAAGGTGTCATTCCCATCCAAAAGATTACGAATGATTAATTCCTGGTCACCTTTAAATGTGTCAAAGCCGAAATATTTCTTCAGCGTATCCGTCAAATTCAATTTCTCCGCCATGATTTTCTGTTTTTCTGGTTCTCGATTTTATTCCAATCTTTCTTGTCTAACAAAGTTATAAACAAGTTTTCAAATTACACGAATATTTCGAGCACTATTTTACAGAAGAAATGCTTTTTTTTCTCTCTAGTTAGAAATGACCTTTTCAGGCATTCTGCAAACGGGATATATTAGCCTTCTCCATCTGCTGACGAGCATAGTCCAAAGTCAACTCATATTCCTTTACTTGCATAGAAGGCATCTCGAACATCACATCCATCATAATAGTCTCAACAATGGAACGCAACCCACGAGCACCAAGCTTATACTCTATAGCCTTATCGACAATAAACTCGTACACTTCTGGTTGGAACACCAATTTCACTCCATCCATCTCGAACAACTTAATATATTGCTTGATGATCGAGTTTTTCGGTTCTGTCAAGATATTACGCAAAGCTGTTCTGTCCAATGGATTAAGATAGGTAAGAATCGGCAAACGACCAATAATTTCTGGTATCAATCCAAAAGACTTCAAATCCTGAGGAGCAATGTACTGCATCATGTTCGAGCGGTCAATCTTTACAGTTTCCTTGGCTGCACCATAACCCACAACGTTGGTGTTCAATCGCTGAGCTATTTTTCGTTCAATACCGTCAAATGCACCACCGCAGATAAAGAGAATGTTCTTGGTATTTACCGGAATCATCTTTTGATCTGGATGCTTACGGCCACCTTGAGGTGGAACATTCACAATAGAACCTTCCAACAACTTCAACAAACCTTGCTGAACACCCTCACCACTAACATCACGGGTAATGGAAGGATTATCTCCCTTACGGGCAATCTTGTCAATTTCATCGATAAAGACAATGCCTCGTTCTGCTTCAGCCACATTATAATCGGCTACCTGCAACAAACGTGTCAACAAACTTTCGATGTCTTCACCTACATAACCGGCTTCTGTCAATACCGTAGCATCGACAATCGTAAAAGGCACTTTCAACAATTTTGCAATTGTACGAGCCAACAACGTCTTTCCAGTCCCAGTGCTACCTACCATGATGATATTCGATTTTTCAATCTCCACATCATCCTTTCCCGGCTTTTGCAACAAACGCTTGTAGTGATTATATACAGCGACCGACAAATAGCGCTTGGCATCGTCCTGACCAATCACATACTGGTCAAGGAATTGTTTAATTTCAATCGGCTTCGGAAGTTCCTTCAAATCCAGCGAACTGGTATCCGAAGAACCTTTCATAGCCTCTTGTACGATTTCGTATGCTTGCTGAGAACAACTGTCGCAAATATAGCCATTCATTCCAGTAATGAGAAAGCCAACTTCACTTTCCGGTCGTCCGCAGAAGCTACAACGTCTTTTATTTTTAGAATTTTCTCCCAATGTACTTTCCTAATTAGTTTATACCTTATTATATATTAGGCTTACGGCACAACACTTCGTCAATCATACCATATTCCTTGGCTTCCTGAGCAGTCATCCAATAGTCACGGTCAGAGTCTGCCCATACCTTATCGAATTCTGTATGAGAATGCTCAGCGATAATGTTGTACAACTCCTTCTTCAACTTTGCTATTTCACGAGCGGTAATCTCGATATCCGAAGCCTGTCCTTGTGCACCACCCATCGGTTGGTGAATCATCACACGAGAGTGAGTCAATGCCGAACGCTTGCCTTCCTGACCTGCGACCAACAAGACAGCGGCCATAGAAGCGGCCATACCTGTACAAATTGTAGCCACATCACTATTGATGAATTGCATGGTATCATAAATACCCAAACCGGCATATACGGAGCCACCCGGCGAGTTGATATAGATAGAAATATCTTTCGTATTATCCACTGAATCCAAATACAACAACTGTGCCTGCAATGTATTAGCAGTATAATCGTTGATTTCCGTACCCAAGAAAATGATACGGTCCATCATCAAACGTGAGAAAACATCCAATTGAGTCACATTCAACTGGCGTTCTTCCAAAATGTAAGGATTCAAATATCCCGCTTGCGACTTGATAACATCGTCTAGCACCAGGCTATTCATGCCCAGATGTTTGGTTGCATACTTCTTAAAATCATTCATAATCATCTGATTTAGTTTTTATAAATAGAAAAGAGGCTTTCCACCCCTTCCTTTAGATGACAAAAGTACAAAATTGCGGTATTACTACCAAATACTTTTTCATTAAAGAAATACAAGGTCGAAAGCCCCTTCTCGAATCAGAATATCTTACTTCAACAAGTTGTTGAATTCTTCCATAGAAACTTCCTTGTTGTTCAAAGCAACCTTAGCCTTCAAAGCTGCAGCCAACTTAGTTTCAACTGCACGGTTTACAAGGCCTTCTACGTTTTCTTTCTTCTTCAACATTTCCTTAGCGTAGTTTTCCAACATTTCTTCTGGAATGCTCATCATACCGTATTGAGCGAACTGCATACGAGTATTTTCCTTCGCCATTTCCAAAACGTCAGCTTGTTCTACCTTGATTTCGAACGCTTCTACCAACTGTTCCTTGATCAAGTGCCATGTCAATTCTTCCAAGCTCTTTTCGTAGTTTTCTTCTACGAATGATTCGCCCTTGTCTTCGTTGTTCATCAACATGATCTTCTTCAAGAGTGCATCTGGGAATTCGAGCTTACCTACCTTGTTCATCAAGTATGTACGAGCATCCAACAAGAACTTGTAGTTGCTATCAGCCAAGAACTGAGCAGCGATACCTTCCTTGATCTTGCCACGGAATTCTTCTTCAGAAGATACTGCACCTTCACCGAATACTTGGTCGAACAACTCCTGAGTCAAAGCAGCAGGTACGGCACGAGTGATTTCTTCAATCTGGAAGCTGAAGTTTGACTTCATTTCAGCCACTTCTTCACGCTTGATCTTCAACAAAGAAGAAAGTTCTGCTTCGTTACCTTCGAATGCAGCGTTCGGATTGAACACCAATACATCGTTTACCTTAGCAGTTGCGAAGATAGCCTTCTGTTCGTCGTTCTTCATGTATGAAGGCATCATTACTGCACCTTCTACCTGGATACCACCTTCCTTAGTGTTACCGTTTTCATCCAATTCAGCAAGCAAACCCTTTACCATGTCACGATCTTGGTAGTCTTCTACCTTTTCGTACTTAGCAGCACGCTGAGCGTACATGTCTACTTGAGAGTTAACCATTTCGTCAGAAACAGTGATTGTATAGAAGTCGATAGCATCCTGTTCGCTTACTTCAGCCTTGAATTCCGGAGCCAAAGCGATGTCGAACACGAATTCGAAGTTTTCCTGAGTATCGAAATCGATAGTCTGCATCTTTTCATCGTTAGGCAACGGCATGCCGAGCATGTTCACCTTGTTTTCGCGGATGTAGTTGTTTACAGCATCCTGCATCAACTTATCCACTTCTTCTGCCATTGCAGACTTACCGAACTGCTTCTTGATAAGGCTCATTGGAACCATACCCTTACGGAAACCCGGCATATTCACCTGCTGGCGATATTTCTTCAAAACTTTTTCTACTCTTTCCTGATAGTCAGCTTTTTCGATGTTGACAGTAAGCAATGCGCTTACTTTGTCAACGTTCTGCATTGAAACGTTCATTTCTTTTCTTATATTTTTTAATTATTACTTTTTCCTATAGTATACACAAAGAGAGCGCAAAATTAGTAAATTTACAATCAATCGCCAAACAGACAGCGCAAAAGTTTCATGCTATTAAAAAAAAACGTGCCGACGTTTTACCTTAAACGCCAGCACGTTTTATCTTAAACGCCTTAAAGTCTTGTTTGCTCCTCGATACGCTTGTTTCTCATCTCCTCCGTCAACTGGAAGTCCTTACGAGTAAGTACAAAGTTCGAACCAAGGTATTTTTCACGAACCACCGGGTTTACCGCCAATTCTTCTGGTGTTCCCTGGAAAAGGATGTTACCGTCGAACAACAAATAAGCACGGTCAGTCAATCGAAGGGTTTCCAACGCATTGTGGTCGGTGATGAGGATACCGATATTCTTGTCCTTCAGTTTCCATACGATGTGCTGAATGTCTTCTACCGCAATCGGGTCTACCCCAGCAAACGGTTCGTCGAGCATAATAAACTTCGGATTGATAGCCAAGCAACGGGCAATCTCCGTACGACGGCGTTCACCACCCGAAAGTTGGTCACCCAAGTTCTTACGCACCTTCTGAAGACGGAACTCATCGAGCAAAGCCTCCAGTTTTTCCTTCTGTTCTTCTTCCGACAGATCAGTCAATTCCAATACTGAAGAGATATTGTCCTCTACACTCATCTTGCGAAAAACCGAAGCCTCCTGAGCCAAATAGCCGATACCCGCCTTGGCATGCTTGTACACCGGGAAATCAGTAATTTCCAAATCATCCAAATAAACATGGCCTCCATTAGGCACCACCAAACCGGTTGTCATATAGAAGGAAGTAGTCTTTCCGGCTCCATTCGGACCGAGCAAACCTACAATTTCCCCTTGTTTCACTTCAAAGTTCACTCCGTTCACTACGGTTCGCTTACCATATTTCTTAACCAAACCCTCTGCACGAAGCACCATTCTCTTGGGAGTTTCCGCTTCTGTATGTTGAATATCCATTTCTTCTGCCATAAGACTAAATTTTGCAACAAAAATACGAAAAAACGCTGGAATAATCAACCGAAATCGGAATAATAGTGCATCTTGTACTGATAATAAACGCATTACGCTGAAAATCTCGGAAATACGGGAAATAGCAATTTAGCAAAGAAACGCAAGGTAATGAAATAGAACGGTTGCCTAATCGTTACCCGAAAACGAGTAAGATTTTTCTTTGTGTCGTCACGTTTCATAGTTCTGCATCATATTGCGTATCAATGTATAACTCGCTGATAACTAATTTTGTAACCAAAAAAAAAGATTTGATTATGCGAAGTACATTTAAGGTGCTGTTCTACGTGAACGCAAGCAAGGAGAAAAACGGTATTGTCCCCATTATGGGACGAGTGACAATCAACGGCTCAGTGGCCCAATTCAGTTGTAAGCGTACCATTCCGAAAGAACTTTGGGATGTGAAAGGCAACCGAGCCAAAGGTAAGAGCAAGGAAGCAAGAGAACTCAATCTTGCTTTGGATAATATCAAGGCCCAAATCATCAAACACTATCAACGCCTGTCGGATAGAGAAGCCTATGTAACTGCCGAAATGGTACGCAATGCCTATCAAGGCATCGGAACAGAATATGAAACACTGCTCGGTGCATTTGATAAGGATAATGCCACATTCAAGAAGCGTGTAGGTACAGACCGAGTGATAGCAACTTATATGTCAAGAGTACGGGCAAGAAACCATGTCGCAGCATTCATCAAGGCGAATTACAAGCGTAACGATATGTCTATGATTGAGCTGACTCCTGACTTTATCAAGGAGTTTGCGGTATTCCTCGCGACAGACAGAGGTTTGCAGAATGGCAGTATCTGGGCAAATTGTATGTGGCTCAAGGGTGTTGTTATGCGTGCCCACTACAACGGATTGATGCCGAGAAACCCATTTGCTCAATTCCACATAAGCCCCTATGTTAAGGAGAGGGAGTTTCTGACCGAAGATGAATTAAAAGCGGTGATGACACACGATTTTACGGATAGCAAGTTGGCATATATCCGAGACCTGTTTGTGTTTGCAAGTTTTACAGCCTTGTCATTCGTGGATATTAAGGAACTTACCACCGATGATATTGTAGAAATAAACGGTGAGAAATGGATATTATCTAAGCGACACAAAACCAAAATACCGTTCCAAGTTAAGTTGTTGGATATTCCGTTGCAGATTATCAAGCGATACGAGCCATTCCAAGAGGACAAACTCGTATTCCCCAATTTGAACTATTGGAGTATCTGTAAACCATTGAAAAAGATGATAAAAGAGTGTGGAATCGACAAGGACATTTCATTCCATTGCTCAAGACATGGATTTGCGACCCTTGCCCTCAGTAAAGGTATGCCAATCGAGAGTGTAAGTAGAGTTTTGGGACATACGAACATCGTTACAACACAGCTATATGCGAAGATTACCACCGAGAAAATCGACAAGGATTTAACGATGTTCGGCAACCAACTTAATCAATCATTCGGTAACACTACAATGGCATAAGGTATGGAACGAGCAATTATAACAATCAGCGAATCGGGCAATGTGAACATACCCGACGGCAATATATGGATGTCTTTTGCTGAACTTGTGGTGCTGTTCGATGTGGCAGCATCCACATTAAAGACAGCAATCCAAGCCATACACAAAATCGGAGTAATAGCGGAACATACGCAACATTGCGAAGTAATGCCATATACCTATTGGGCAACATTGTATAATATAGATATGATTGTCTCCCTTGCATTCCGTATCAACTCATACGGTGCAGAGAAGATACGCAGTGAGGTGTTAAAGAGGATATGCGGACGAAAAGAGAAAGTATGTTATCTCTTTTCGCTTGCCAACTCTCCAATAGGTATGTCGTAATATCAGCATATCGGCTGATTAGTCAGTCAAGGTAAATCCGAAGATAGGTTTTTGACCTGTTTTCGGACTTGCTTTGTTTATGCACCCCTCAAATACCAATCCCCATAGTACTTTATTCACTATTCTGCTACGATTTGCGTAGCAACTTATCTGTCAATCACTTATATTTTTGTAGCTGACATTTTTTGAACTTAAAAGCATTTGAAAATGGAAGCTAACAAAGTAACATCAAGCCATAAACCGCCATCAGATGGTGGTATGGCAAAAGAAGAATTTATCCGAGTGGGAACAACGCTCTACAAGATTGTGGAGCAACCGAGACTGAGCGGTGGATATGTAAAGAAGCGTATCCCCTGGAACAATGAAACGCTCCGCCAAGACTATGGCAAGGACTACATCGGCAGCGTTCCCAAGTATGACGGATTCTGTACCGTACCCGAACACATCGGCTATCGTCCTGTAATCGGCAAGTTCCTTAATCTCTATGAGCCGATAGACCACCAACCGCAAGAGGGTGATTTCTCCTCTATCCGTTCATTGGTGGAGCATATTTTCGGTGAGCAATACGAGTTGGGTATGGACTATCTGCAACTGCTCTACCTGCAACCCGTTCAGAAGTTGCCAATCCTGTTATTGGTATCGGAGGAACGCAATACAGGCAAGAGTACATTTCTTAATTTTCTGAAAGCCCTCTTTCAGAACAATGTAACATTCAACACCAACGAGGATTTCCGCAGTCAATTCAATTCCGATTGGGCAGGCAAACTTCTTATTGTGGTTGATGAGGTGCTACTCAACCGCAGGGAGGATAGTGAACGATTGAAGAATCTGAGTACCACACTATCCTACAAGGTGGAAGCCAAAGGCAAAGACCGTGATGAAATTGCATTCTTCGCCAAATTCGTGCTATGCTCAAACAACGAGTATCTGCCCGTAATCATCGATGCAGGGGAAACACGCTATTGGGTACGCAAGATAAACCGCTTGCAGTCCGATGATACCAATTTCCTGCAACGCCTCAAAGCGGAGATACCCGCATTTCTTCATTTCCTCAGCTATCGCCAACTATCCACCGAGAGGGAGAGCCGAATGTGGTTCAACCCCTCATTGCTGCATACCGAAGCATTGCAGAGGATTATCCGCAGTAACCGCAACCGTTTGGAGATAGAGATGTCGGAGCTGTTGCTCGACATTATGACAACTATGAATGTGGATAGCGTTTCATTCTGCCTTAACGACCTTATTGTGCTGCTGATGCACTCGCAGGTAAAGGTAGAGAAACATCATGTGCGTAAGGTGGTGCAAGAGTGTTGGAAACTGACACCTGCACCCAACGGACTTACCTACACCACCTATCAAGGCAACTACAACCAAAGTTGCCACTATGAGCCGATAAGGAGGGTTGGACGCTTCTATACCATCACAAAGGAACAACTCGAATCCTTGTAACACTATCTATTTTCTGTTGAATTGTTGAATATAAGTATAAACACACTGATAACAAGCAATATACACTCTCAACAAAATCTCAACAAGCCAAAAGAGAAGTTGAGAGACCGACAACGCCCGTTTATGGATTTCTCTTTTGGTGAGCAGTTTGTTGAGAAGATGTTGAGAGGTTACAATGCTGAATATAAGTATATTACATCAACGATTCATCAAATCAACAAAATTTCATTAACCTCAAAATCGTAGTAATATGACAATCAACGATGCAAAACAAATCAAGTTGGCAGACTATCTGCAAAGTTTGGGATATACTCCCGTAAAGCAACAGGGCAAAAGCCTATGGTATAAATCACCGCTGAGAAACGAAACCGATGCTTCGTTCAAGGTAAACACCGAACTTAACCAATGGTATGACTTCGGTATCGGTAAGGGCGGTAACATCATCGCATTGGCAGCCGAGCTGTACCATAGCGACAATGTAGCCTATCTGTTGGCGCGCATAGCGGAGCGGACACCATACATACGCCCTGCCACCTTTTCTTTTGGCAAGCAACAAACCTCTAATCATAGTTTTGAGGACATAAAGGTTGACGAGTTATCCTCGCCTGCACTAATCGCCTACTTTCAGGAGCGAGGTATAAACATCGAACTCGCCAAAAGAGAATGTAGAGAGTTGCGGTTTGAATATAACGGTAAACCTTACTTCACCATCGGCTTTCCGAATATGGCAGGAGGCTATGAGCTTCGCAACCGCTACTTCAAGGGGTGTCTCGCTCCAAAGGATATTACTCATATCCGACAGCAGGGCGAGCCACGAGCAGCGTGTTACCTCTTCGAGGGTTTTATGGATTATCTCTCATTTATCACCATTCGGGTAAACGACCACCCCGACGAGCCACGCATCGAGGCACAGGATTATATGGTACTCAACTCCGTCACCAACCTCTCAAAAGCGGAACGACAGCTAAGACCATACAGCAGAATCGGCTGTTTTCTCGATAACGACCAAGCAGGACAAAGAGCGTATGAGAGTCTGAAAAAGATGTTTGGAGACAGGCTTCGAGATATGTCGAAACACTATGCCGAGCATAAGGATTTGAACGACTACCTACGCTACAGAATACAAGCGAAACAGGCAGAGAAAAAATCGCAAGTCCAATCCGCAAGGCGAATGCCACAACCACAGCCGAAGAAGAAACGAGGCTTCAGGTTATAGCCTACTATAACTACACGCTTCGCTTTCGTAGTTGTGGGCTCTCCCGAGGGGATTAAGGCTTTGCCCTAATAACCCACTCAGGGCGTTTCACCCCTAAGAACCCCGACAGCAGAAGCAAGCGACCAAGAAACATAATGACCAAACGACCAAGTGAAATTGTAACCAATAAAATCAAAGAGCTATGGCAATAAAAAGCAGCATACATATCAAGCCTTGCAACATATCATCAAGCGAGGCTCACAACCTCAGAACTCCCGAATATATGCGTAATATCGGGGAGTCGAAAATCTATCTCATTCCCGAACTCGTAGCCGACAATGAGCATTGGATAAACCCTCGCTTTGGTAATTATGATTTGCAGACGCATTACGATAATATTAAGCAGATGGTTAAGGCAAAAACGGAGCGAGCGATGCAGGAGAAAGAGCGAGAACGCAAAACCAAAAGTGGCAAGATTATCAAGGTGGCAGGATGTTCTCCAATTCGTGAGGGCGTGTTACTCATCAAGTCCGACACCACATTGGAGGATGTCCGCAGATTTGACGAGGAGTGCCAACAGCGTTGGGGTATCACACCGCTTCAAATATTCCTACACAAAGACGAGGGGCATTGGCTGAGTGGAAAGCCCGATGCAGACGATAAGGAGAGTTTTCAAATCGGTGGCAGATGGTTTAAGCCCAACTATCACGCCCATATTGTATTCGACTGGATGAACCACGAAACGGGAAAGACTTACAAGCTCAATGATGATGATATGACACAGATGCAGACATTGCTATCTGAAATTCTATCTATGGAGCGAGGACAATCCAAAGCCGAGACGGGCAAGGAGCATTTGGAGCGTAACGACTTCATCATCGAGAAACAGCGTGCCGAACTTGAACGCATTGAGGCTGAACGGCAGCATAAGGAACACCAAATAGATATTGCCGAGCAAGAACTAAAACATGTGAAATCGGAGATACGCACCGACAAACTCAAAAGCGTGGCCACCGATGCAGCCACAGCCCTTGCAAGCGGTGTCAGTTCTCTTTTCGGCAGCGGTAAGATGAAATCATTGGAACGCAAGAACGAGGATTTAAGAGATGAAATCGCAATCCGAGACGAAACCATTGAGCAACTGCAATACAATATCAAACGAATGCAGGTGGAACATCAAAAGCAGATGCAGGAGGTTAAGAAGTCATACGAAGAGGAGAACCGCAAACAGACGGACTACATCAACAAGATTCTCTACTACTTCCCCTATGTGGAGAAACTGATGCCGATGATTAAATACCTCAGTGAAAAGATGGGCTTTACAGATGACCTTATACGGAAATTATGCGCATTCAAGGATGTATCTGTTACAGGTAAACTCTACTCATCGGAACATAACCAATCGTTTTCGGCTAACGGTGCGATTTGTTCTCTGAAACAAGATAGAGAGGGACATTTTGACCTCAATATCGATGGAGTTTCACGCCATTCGTGGTTCAGACGCAAGAAAGATGAGTTTATGGAAGCATTGGGACTGCCGACAAACAGAAGAAACCCAAATCGAGGGCTGAAACTATAAAATATCAAATAGTTATTCCAATCCATTTTTTATCAGTATCTTTGTCTCATCGTTAACCATAAAAGTCATATGAAAACATTCCAAGAAAGCATTTTTCTTCAGAAGATAAGAAGAATTACACCCATAAGCCAAGACACCGTAGATGCTTTGTCATCCTGCATAGAACCTTGTCACTTCGACAAACACGTGCACATACTGGAAGAAGGTGAAAAACATCGTTACATCTGGATGATAGAACAAGGTCTCATCAGACATTTCTGGCTCGTTGACGGAATGGAAATCAATACATCATTTTCCGTTGAGGGACATTTGGTTTTCAGTATGGATGAACTCTATTACAACCTGCCAAGCCAAGAATATGCAGAAACGTTAGAGCCTGTCGAAGCCTTCCGCATTTCAATCAGCGATATGAACCGTCTGTTCGAGACCAATCTTGAGTTGTGCAACTGGGGGCGAATCATTCATCAGAACGAATACAGAAGGTTGCATCAGTCGCACAGGGACAGACTGTCCCTCCCTGCCTCAGAACGCTATCTGAATTTCATAAAACAGTTTCCTAATATCTGTCAAAGATGTAATCTTGGGCATATCGCATCATATCTTGGCATCACCTTGCAATCATTGAGCAGATTGCGTTCTAAAGTTTTTTTTAACATAGGATAATTTTTTTTCGGAATCAAGATAATAACTTTGCAACAAAAAAATCATGGAAAAAAAAGAAATGAATCGTGAAGTATGGATTGACTGGTTGCGTGTCACAGCCTGCTTCTTTGTTATGATGACACACTGTTGCGAACCTTTTTATCTGGGAGGAGAAGGGTCTCTGATTCTGACCAAGTCTGATGCTATATGGGTATCGATACTCAATGTTCTGCCAAGAGCAGCCGTCGCTCTTTTCATAATGGCATCCAGCTACCTGCAATTCCCGCTTCACTATAACACGAAGGAGTTTTTCTGTCGTCGTGCAGTGAGAATCCTTACACCGTTCTTCTTCTGGACTGTGGTCTATGCCATTGTCTGGGGAGAACCTGTGCAGAATTTCAAAGATTTGCTTCTGAATTTCAATTATGCGGCAGGACATCTATGGTTTGTATATATGATGGTTGGAGTGTATTTTCTTATGCCGTTACTTTCTCCGTGGGCAGAAAAGGTTGGAAAAAGGGAATTACAGTTCTACCTTGCCATTTGGCTTATAACCACCCTTATACCTCTCATCAGAGGATGGATTGGAGGGTCTGCTCCTGTAATATATGGTCCTTCAGGCATTCCTAATCCTGCCAAATTCCCGCTCTGGGGCGAGGCGAGCTGGAACACCTATGGTTTGTTCTACTATTTCAGCGGATTCATCGGATATCTGCTGTTAGGGCTGTACTTCCGTAGGTTTGTCGGTGAACTTTCCTGGAAAAAGACATTATCGATTGCCATTCCTGTTTTCTTTATAGGTTTTGCCATATGCTGCGCTGGATTCCTCGCCGGAGTTTGGAGTGATTGCAATGGCATATTCCCTATAGAAGGTCCTGTAGGGCTTGCTGCGATATGGGAAGTCCCTTGGCTTAACGACGGAGCCGGAATAGCACTGATGACCATCGGTTGGGTTCTTGTATTCCGCAAGATTAAATCGGGAGGTTGTTTCTATAAGAAGGTGCTTCTTCCAATCTCAAAAGCAAGCTATGGTATGTACCTATGCCATATGCTCCTACTCGGTATTGTAATCGGATGGATACGCACATTCTTGGGAGTCGGTGTTGAGGGCGTTTTGGGGATATTAACCACTCCTGTCCAGATTCTGTCCGCAGCATTACTTTCCTTTGTCGGAGTTGCAGTGTTCAGCGTTCTCGCGCAGAGAGTACCTAAAATCGGTAAGTGGATTATGGGATAATAACAATGAAAGTCGCCCCTAATTTGACGCGGATCCAGAGGCGCGGGGTGTCCTAACAAGAAAAGTCAACGAAGTATGGAGGGATTCAGCACTCCCAAGTACATTTCGGATGATGATGAATTTGATTTTGAATAGGAAGAATAAAGAATGAGGATGCTTTTCGGCATCCTCATTCTTTATTATCATTACTTCTTTTGTCCCAATTGCTCCAACAACCAATCCAGGAAAGGACGTAATGACTGTGCAGCAGGTTCGGCAGTCTGTACGGAAAGCGCGATGTCAGTCCCCATCCCCGTCAGGATGTCAAACTGATGATTATCATTCTTCTCTATATTTTCTATTGCAGACCAACTTTTGGCAAATGTCACCCTATCCATTTCAGCCTCTTTGTCATCAGTCAAAGCCTTGAGCATCACATTACCGTGTACAGCCATTGTCTTAAGTTTGGCCAACCACGGCCGCAAGTCTGCATAGAACAAGCTGTCGCTTTCAGCATCCGCAGTTGCCATAGATTCGATGACGCCACACGCTTCTTCAATGCGGAGCAGTTCATCTTGCAAGGACTTACTTGATGCCGTAGAAGCATCTTTTGTATAAGATGCCTTAAATTCATTGATAAGCTGTGCCAAAGGAGTTTCCGCATCATAGTAGCGCAAATAAGGAACCAAAAGTTCGAAAGGTTCTGTACGTTCATCCCCCACAATGGCAGACAAAGCAGCCCGCCAACTTGGCATATTGTCGAATCCGTCCATATTCCAAGTATAATCAGCCACACTGAAAAGAGCCACCTTGGACAATTCCCCCTGTTGCATAGGATTGATGATGATTGTCTTCAGGGACAAACTGTTTTCCAGACGCTCCTGGGCATCGATGTGCGTCTCGTCAGCAAAATTGGAGTATGTGTCAGCAAGGAAAATCTTCGTTACATCGACATCGTTACAAGGATAGTTCCACCACCACGAAACCTCACGCCCCAAATATTCACCAAGCACGTTGAGGTCGTTGCTGTTAGGAACCGACCATACATTCTTTCCGGTGGTGTAAATGTTCACTTTTTCAGGAACCGGACGCAATGATTCCCAAAAGCGGCGTGCCTTATCGGGTTTCACCCAACTGAAAGCGTAAAGTTGCGGAACATACTGCAACGGTTTCACCCTATCAGCAGCTTCGGTTTCCGGTTGGTTCCAACGTTGGTCCACACGTTGTTGTAACAAGGTCAAACGGTCTGCACCCTGTCTGAGGGTCTCGTCATCATCAGGTACGCCCACATCGTCAACAAAGACACCAAACTGACGTACGCCCAAATCATACATCAGTTCAAACTTGGACATAATGCGGTCAAGGACATCCGAACTGGCAACGTCCGTAAAACTTTGTCCCGGATGGATAGACCAAATGAAATTGACCTTGGACTGATGCGCCACCTCGCACAAATGTCTCATCATATCCTGTGTCATCAGTCCCAACCGCTTCTGCTTATCAGAAATCTTCGTGGGATAAGCCTTGTCCCAAAAATGCGAATGATAAGGGTCGCTCTTCGCACCATACATATATGTATTCAATTTGTAACGGGCCATAAAGCGGAACAAGTCTTCCGTTACTTCCACACTATAAGGCACACCGTAGTAACCTTCAATGATTCCACGGTTCTGCACATCCGCATAGTCATAGAACACGGCACAGGGCAAATCCTTCGTGCCGTTATCAAGCATTTGTTCCAAAGTAGCCAATCCGCAGAATACGGCATCGGTGTTCTCGCCAAGCACCACTAACTGCGCCTTCCCCTTTGCGGATGAAAGGCTTACCAAATGACGGTCGTACTTCGGCAAAGCAAACACCTCACGCTTGAGTTTCAAACCGGAAGCCTTTCTGTCTGCCGGACCGTCCGAACCGTTCAGTCCCAAGAACACTACCGACAAGCCGGCTTTCGGCTTTTTCCCGAAAACCGCATTGAGTCCACGCTCCTGCAATATCTGCGTCAGTCTTTCACGGGTATAGCCGTCAATTCCGTCCTCAGCTACAACACTGACTGTAGGAGTAAACGAAACTTTCCCGGAAGTTGTCAACTGTTCTTGAGGAATCGGATAAATCGTGTAGGGCTTTTGCGCCCATACATTGCCGTTCAACATCAGGAAGAACAGCAATAAAACCAATGTCTTCTGTTTCATTATCATAATTTATTAGCATTAAATTTTTACAAAGGTCTGAATTTTTCGGCTTTCATTAATTAACACAGGTCAAAATCGTCCTCCACTTAATCATATTTTCACGATTGTACTATTTGTTGTTACATTATTTTATCACTGGCAGAATAGAGTATGTTAGTATTTAATCCAAACAAAAGGAAATTTACAAATGAAAGATTTTTCTAAAACTTTATTTCATCTGCATTTCTTTTTGTACCTTTGTAGCATCAAGAGTTATCACATTGTAGCATAACAATGAAGAACTCAGAAATACGAACGGTTGCTATCTCGTTACCCAATTTTCAAGCAATCCGACCAACCGATTTATTCTAAGCGAGTTATCTTTTCTTGCAAAAGTTACATAAAAACTTTAGCATATGGGCAATAGAACACAAATTCAGACTTTCTTTTGCAAAAATACAGACAAAAAGAACTAATTTTGCACTCGAATTATGAAAACAATGATATTAAAACCTATAGAAACTGTTGGTAAATACCTGATGCTGATGGGACGTACATTTTCCCGTCCAGAACGCATGAGAGTTTATTTCAAGCAGTATGTAAACGAAATGGCGCAATTAGGAGTCAACTCCATTGGAATCGTCCTCCTTATCTCCTTCTTTATCGGAGCCGTTATCACCATTCAAATCAAGTTAAATATTGAAAGTGCATGGATGCCACGCTGGGTAGTAGGTTACACCACCCGTGAAATCATGTTATTGGAATTCTCCTCCTCCATCATGTGTTTGATTTTGGCAGGTAAGGTAGGATCAAACATCGCTTCTGAAATCGGCACCATGCGAGTTACCCAACAGATTGACGCCTTAGAAATCATGGGGGTTAATTCGGCTAGTTATCTTATCCTGCCCAAAATTGGTGCACTAATGACCATGATTCCCTTTCTCGTGACATTCAGCATCGTAGCAGGTATTATAGGCGCCTTCTGCACCTGTTGGTTTGCCGGCATCATGAATGCAGAAGACTTGGAATATGGTCTTCAGTTTTGTTTCCAGGAATGGTTCATCTGGTGTAGCTTCATCAAGTCTTTGTTCTTTGCCTTCATAATAGCTAGTGTCTCGGCCTATTTTGGCTATACTGTAAAAGGTGGTTCTATCGCCGTAGGTAAGGCTAGTACAGACTCTGTAGTGATGAGCAGCGTCTTGATTCTATTCTCAGATTTAGTATTAACGCAACTTTTGATGGGATGATTGAACTCAAATCTATCTATAAATCATTCGAAGACAAGGATGTATTGATGGACATCAATGCCCGCTTCGACAACGGAAAGACCAATTTGATTATTGGACAAAGCGGTTCCGGGAAAACCGTATTGATGAAAAGTATCGTGGGACTGCTAACTCCAGAACGCGGTCAAATTCTCTACGACGGACGTAATTTCCTTAGCATGAACAAGAAGGAAAAGATAGCATTGCGCAGAGAAATGGGAATGATTTTCCAAAGTGCAGCCCTTTTTGACTCACTTTCGGTATTGGAAAATGTCATGTTTCCACTAGACATGTTCTCTAATGATACGCTTCGCGATCGCATTCGTCGTGCTCGTTTCTGTTTGGATCGTGTAAACTTGATTGATGCCCAAAAGAAATATCCTGGTGAAATCAGTGGTGGTATGCAGAAACGTGTAGCCATAGCCCGTGCCATTGCCCTCAATCCGCAATACCTTTTCTGCGACGAGCCGAATTCGGGTCTTGACCCTAAGACATCGTTAGTCATTGACGAATTGATTCATGACATTACCACAGAATACAATATGACCACTATCATCAACACCCACGACATGAATTCCGTTATGGGTATCGGAGATAGTATCATTTACATCTACGAAGGACACAAGGAATGGGAAGGCACCAAAGATGAAGTATTTAATGCGACCAACCAACGATTGAACGATTTCATCTTCGCTTCCGACTTATTGAAGAAAGTAAAAAAAGAAAATCAATAATAAAAAAAGAAACGCAGCCTTGGATAAGGCTGCGTTTCTTTTTTATTTCTGACGAATATAAATATTAATCGGAGTTCCTGAGAAATGCCATTTCTCACGCATCTTGTTTTCCAAGAAGCGACGATAAGGTTCCTTCACATATTGCGGCAAGTTAGCAAAGAACACAAACGAAGGTACTTGTGTGTTTGGCAACTGCGTACAATACTTAATCTTGATGTACTTACCCTTATTTGAAGGTGGCGGATAAGCTTCAATCAACGGAAGCATTTCCTCGTTCAAACGAGCAGTCGGCACACGATTTGTTCTCGCCTTATAGACTTCCTTCGCTTCTTCCAACACCTTGAAAATACGTTGTTTAGTCAAAGCTGACGCAAATACGATTGGAAAGTCTGTAAACGGAGCGAAACGAGAACGAATAGCTTCTTCGAAAGTCTTCATTACCTTCACATCCTTGTTTTCTACCAAGTCCCATTTGTTTACCACAACAACCAAACCCTTCTGGTTCTTCTGAATCAATGAGAAGATATTCAAGTCTTGGCTTTCAATACCACGAGTTGCATCAATCATCAAGATACAGACATCAGCTCCTTCAATCGAACGAATAGATCGGATAACCGAGTAGTATTCTAGATCTTCTGTCACCTTGTTTTTCTTACGGATACCAGCTGTATCCACCAAATAGAAGTCAAAGCCAAACTTCTCATAACGAGTATAAATCGAGTCACGAGTAGTACCTGCGATATCAGTTACAATATTACGGTCTTCACCAATAAAAGCGTTGACAATGGAGGACTTACCTGCATTCGGACGACCTACCACAGCAAAACGTGGTATTTCTTCATCTATTTCTTCGGTAGTATCCTTTTTGAACTTACTAACCAACAAGTCCATCAAGTCACCCGTACCGAATCCGCTCAATGCAGAAATACAATAAGGATCTCCCAAACCTAATGAATAGAATTCAGCCGAATTATACTGCAAGTCATTGTTGTCGGTTTTATTGGCAACCATCAAAACAGGCTTTTGAGTACGACGCAAAATACCTGCCACTTCCATATCCAAGTCAGTTACCCCATTCATTACATCCACAACAAACAGAATCACATCGGCTTCTTCTACGGCCAACATAACTTGCTTACGGATTTCTTCTTCAAAAACATCATCTGAGTTGACTACCCATCCACCGGTATCAACAACCGAGAACTCACGTCCCAACCATTCAGACTTACCATACTGACGGTCACGAGTTGTACCTGCCTGTTCATTAACAATAGCCTGACGAGTCTTAGTCAAACGATTAAAAAGTGTAGACTTACCCACATTCGGGCGGCCTACGATTGCTACTAAATTACCCATTTGCTTCTTTCTTTTACGACTATCACAGTCGGTTAATCCAATTGATACCCAAAATTCTTTAATTCTTTATCCGAACTTCTCCAGTCCTTATCCACTTTCACAAAAGTTTCCAGATAGATAGACTTCTGGAAGAATTTCTCCAACGTCTTTCTCGCTTCTGTAGAAACCTTCTTCAAAGCCCTGCCTTGCTTACCGATAATGATACCCTTTTGAGTATCACGTTCCACATAAATCACGGCATTGATATGAATGCTCTTGGCATCTTCCTTAAATTGTTCCACCACCACTTCCACAGCATACGGAATTTCCTTGTCATAATACAACAGAATCTTCTCACGGATAATTTCCGTCACAAAGAAACGTGCCGGTTTGTCTGTCCATTGGTCTTTGTCAAAGTAAGGAGGCGAATCAGGCAACAAATCCTTGATGCGCTTCATCACTACATCCACCCCAAATTTAGAAATGGCAGATATAGGAATGATTTCGGCCTGCGGTATCAATTCATGCCACTCTTCCACACATTTTACCAAGGCTTCCTGATTGCTCAAATCGATTTTATTGATAAGCAAAAGAATAGGAACTTGCATCTTACGTACTTTTTCTATGAACTCCATGTTCTTATCCGGCTTTTCCACCACATCGGTTACATAGAGCAATACATCTGCATCTGCCAATGCCGATTCAGAGAAATTCAACATCGATTCCTGCAACTTGTAATTCGGCTTCAAGACACCCGGAGTATCAGAAAACACAATTTGCATCTCATCCGTATTCAAAATACCCATGATACGATGACGAGTAGTTTGCGCCTTGAAAGTAGCAATCGAAATACGTTCACCTACCAACAAGTTCATCAAGGTAGACTTTCCTACATTCGGATTACCTACAATATTTACAAATCCTGCTTTATGCATATCAATCATTATTGCCTGCAGACAAAAAAACGCATCCGGTATTTCTAGATGCGTTTTCTATAATCTGCGGATTATTTATTTCATATTACCATCATACCCCCATTTTACATAAACGGCACCGTATGTAAATCCTGCACCGAATGCTGTAAATATGAGGTTATCACCTTTTTTCAGTTGTTTTTCATAATCCCACAAGCACAAAGGAAGAGTCCCTGCACTAGTATTACCATAACGCTGAATATTCACCATTACTTTTTCCATCGGTACTTCCAATCTAGAAGCAACTGCATCAATAATTCGCATATTAGCCTGATGAGGAATTACCCAGTTGATGTTTTCCTTGGTCAAACCATTCTTTTCAGCTATTGTTGCAGTAATTTCAGACATATTCGAAACTGCATACTTAAATACAGTTCTTCCCTCTTGGTAAATGTAATGCATCTTATGATCTACAGTAAAATAAGAAGGAGTACAAACAGATCCGCCTGCTTTCATATGAAGGAACGGCAAACCCTTACCGTCTGTACGAAGAATAGAGTCCATGATACCATAATCTTCCGTGGTAGGCTCCAACATAACTGCAGCTGCACCATCTCCAAAAATAGGACAAGTAGCTCGATCTGTATAATCTACCATTGAAGACATCTTATCAGCACCCACCAAAATCACCTTTTTATGTCTTCCTGATGCGACAAGTGATGCTGCAACTTCCATACCATACAAGAAGCCACAACATGCTGCTTGAAAATCGAAAGCAAAAGCATTCTTCAAACCCAACTTATCACACAAAATAGAAGCAGTTGAAGGGAAATGATAGTCAGGAGTAGTAGTACAAACAATGACAGCATCGATCTCATCCGGATTAACACCGGTCTTCTGCATCAATTGCTTAGCAGCCTTACGCGCCATATAAGAGGTACCCAAACCTTCTTCATTCAAGATACGTCTTTCCTTTACCCCTATTCGAGTCATAATCCATTCATCGGTAGTATCTACCATTCTTGACAATTCATCATTCGTCAAAACATAATCAGGTACATATCCACCAACTCCTGTAATTACAGCATTAATCTTTTCCATCATTCCTAAAATTAGATTTGACGTTATAATAAAATGGCCGACAGGACAAAGCTTGTCGGCCTTATTTTATCAAAACATACAAACGTGTTTTAAAAAGCTACTGATTAAACAGCAGCTTCTTTTACGATAGCCAACTTACCTCTATAATAACCGCAAGCTCCACATACTGTGTGGTATACATGCCATTCGCCGCAGTTAGGGCAGATTGCTAAAGTAGGAGCAACTGCTTTGTCATGAGTTCTTCTCTTTGCAGTTCTCGTCTTTGATTGTCTTCTTTTAGGATGTGCCATTTTCTTAAACTTTAATTATTATCTAATATTTTCTTTAATTCATTCCAACGTGGATCGATTTCTTGAGGTCTATCGTCAGTATCTACTATACTATCAAATTCATCTTCCTCATCATCAGCCGAAACACGTAAATGTTTACTTAGTTTATTAACCATGCCTTTATTGCATTTGCCAGGTGCATGCACATGTTTCATCGGGATGCTAAGAGCAATAAATTCATAAATAAACCAAGCCACATTAATATAGCCATCTTCTTCAGGAATTACTAACATATCATCGATTTCCGAATATTCAGCACCTAGTTTAACCTTTAAACGATCATCCGTTTCAATCGGTTGTTCCATTTCATCCAAACAGCGATCGCAAATGACAATCACATGTCCTTCTGTATGGAAATCCAACTGGTAAATACCTGAAGTCTTACGGACTTTCAAAGTTACATCGACTCTGCCTTTCTGCACTTCTGGTGCATCTACTTCGGCAAAGAACTGACTATCCAACTGATATTGGTATTCTGCCGTATCAGTTAGCATATTCTTCAATTCGACTTTATATTTATTCAGTGTTCCCAATCCAATACACTATACAATTCGGGCGACAAAGATACAAATAATATTTCATTGTATAAAGAATCGGAAACTTATTTTTCAATAAATTTCTGCTAAAAAGCACAAAAAAGCCTCCGATATATTTCTATATCGAAGGCTTCACTTAAAACGGCGGCTACCTACTCTCCCACAAACGCAGTACCATCGGCGTGACAAGGCTTAACTTCTCTGTTCGGAATGGGAAGAGGTGGAACCCTTGTGCTATA
>JBGVGD010000029.1:0-78872 GCA_045121515.1 Phocaeicola sp.
TTGAAGCAGCTGCCGAAACTTGTACTAAGATGATGCAGGATCCGAACAGCCCGGTATTGGGTCTTCACCTCGAAGGTCACTACTTCAATTTGAAAATGGCTGGTGGTCAGCTTCCTGAAAACATCAAGAATCCGGATCCGACAGAATATATTCCTTTGGTAGAAAAGTGGCATTGTATCAAGCGTTGGGATGCTGCTCCTGAACTTCCAGGTGCTATGCAGTTCGCTAAGTACATCACCGGTAAGGGCATCTTGGCTTCTGTAGGCCACACTCAAGCTGAATACGAAGACATCCGCGTAGCTTACGAATCAGGTTATACTCACGCTACTCACTTCTACAATGCGATGCCAGGTTTCCACAAGCGTCGTGAATACAAGTACGAAGGTACAGTAGAAAGTATCTATTTGATTGATGACTTCACTGTAGAAGTTGTTGCTGACGGTATCCACGTGCCTCCAACTATCCTCCGTATGGTTTACAAGATCAAGGGTGTAGAACGTACTTGCGTTATTACCGATGCTTTGGCTTGTGCTGCTAGTGATAGCCAGGTAGCATTCGACCCACGCGTAATCATCGAAGACGGTGTATGTAAGCTCTCTGACCGCTCTGCATTGGCTGGTTCTGTAGCTACTATGGACCGCTTGATCCGTACATTGGTTCAGAAGGCAGAAATTCCATTGGAAGACGCTATCCGCATGGCTTCTGAAACTCCTTCGAAGATTATGGGCGTTTACGATCGCAAGGGTTCATTGCAACGCGGTAAGGATGCCGACTTGATGATCTTGGACGACAAGTTGGATATCCGTGGTGTATGGGCAATGGGTAAGTTGGTTGACGGAACTTATACCTTGTAATTCCTTCCCTGAGAATAGAAATAATAAAAAGCAAGCCGCCGGGAGATTCACATCTGCCGGCGGCTCTTTTTTGTAAAAGGTTAGTAAAAATTAGGTTAGGTTTTTATCTATTATTTATAGGGGTTTATATTCTACAAATGCTTCCATAGCCTCGTAGCAAGCCAAGCCGAGCTGGTTGTAAAGCGAAGCGGTACCACGGTTGCGGTCTTCACTTCGTTGCCAGAAGAGGCGTTCGTCATTACCCAAGAACGGAGCACTTTCCATTTGTGACTGATGCTTCAGGATTGAGTTACGCTTTTCACGCAATTCTTCCGGGCTGAAAGGAACAGCCATTTCAATGTTTTCGATTTCCCATTCTGCCCATGCACCACGGTACATCCAGATGCGGCATTCCTTCAGCCATTCAGCACCATTTTCCTTTTCTACATCCACGGCTGCAAAGACTGCATCGGTGCAGACACGGTGTGTGCCATGTGGGTCGGCCAAGTCGCCGGCTACATAAATTTGGTGTGGCTGGACTTCACGAAGCAACTTCAATACGATTTCGATATCTGCTTCGTTGATAGGATTCTTTTCAATCTTACCTGTTTCGTAGAATGGCAAGTCGAGGAAGTGGCAGCGGCTCAATGGAATCTGATTGAAAGTACACGATGTACGTGCTTCACCACGACGAATCAAACCCTTGATGGTCAAGATGTCGCGGTTGTCCATATCGCCTTCTTTCTTGTTGGCGAGGAATTCCTTGATTTCAGTGTATTTGTTGCGGATGACTTCATTGTTATTACCGTCAAACAATTGGTTGAAGCCATTGATGAAATGCATAAATCGTCTTACTTCTTCATCACCTACCGCAATGTTGCCTGATGTCTGGTAAGCCACATGTACTTCGTGACCTTGCTGAACCAAACGACGGAGGGTTCCGCCCATGGAGATGACATCATCGTCCGGGTGCGGAGAGAATACAACCACACGCTTCGGGAATGGCTTGGCACGTTCCGGACGATAGGTATCGTCTGCATTCGGCTTTCCGCCTGGCCAACCGGTAATGGTGTGTTGCAAGTCATTAAATATCTTTATGTTCACATTGTAGGCCGAGCCATACAATGCCAACAATTCACTTAATCCGTTTTCGTTATAGTCCTTATTTGTAAGTTTCAAAATAGGTTTGTTGAGGCGCAAGCACAACCATACAATGGCGCTACGGATCAACTTGTCGTTCCATTCGCAATTGGTCACCAACCAAGGGCGCTGGATGCGTGTGAGGTGTGCGGCTGCACTCAAATCGATGCAGACATTGACATTGTTATGCATCTGCAAGTAAGAAGCCGGAAGCGCATCGCTTACCTTTTCTTCTACGGCTTTGTGGATGATGTCCGCTTTGTTTTCTCCCCATGCCAACAAATAAATCTTGCGTGCTCCCATAATGGTAGAAACACCCATAGTGATAGAACATGGAGGAAGATTGTCAATACCTAAATTATGTCCCGCTTCGGCTTTCGAGGTAGCGTTCATCAAGATGAGGCGGGTAGGAGAGTTGAGATTGGAACCCGGTTCGTTCATGGCAATATTGCCTTCGCGACCGATGCCCATCAATACGATGTCCATTCCACCGAATGTCTGTAAGCGTTGTTCATACAAACGGCAATATTCAAGAATGGCTTCTTGTGGAATACTTCCGTCAATGGTAAATACATTCTGCTTGTCAATGTCAATCTGGTCTACGAACAAATCCTTGAGTTGCGTAAAACTACTTCCTGCACTTTCCGGAGCTAACGGATAATATTCGTACAGATTGAAAATAACGACATTGCGGAAACTGAGACCTTCGTTCTTGTGCTTGCGTACCAATTCGGCATACAGCGGACGGAGGGAAGCACCGGTACCGGCGCCAATCACGAAGAACTTGCCTTCGCGTTGGCGATCCTGTATTCTACCGGCTATTTCATTGGCAATATGAGCGACTCCTTCGTCCACAGACTCGTAGATGTCTGTCGGCACTTTTTCAAAGCGTGTCAGTACGGAACGCTCTACTGCGTTTTCTGGTTTGTAATA
The DNA here is from genome assembly GCA_045121515.1 of Phocaeicola sp. Taxonomy (GTDB): domain Bacteria; phylum Bacteroidota; class Bacteroidia; order Bacteroidales; family Bacteroidaceae; genus Phocaeicola. Next base: position 2,907 of record JBGVGD010000029.1, read on the forward strand.
CTTGGTAGAAACCCTGTTCAAGGTAATCTGTGAAGTTAGGTTTGTTCTCATATGAATTAGTCAATTAAATGTTATTCTTTTCGATATCCTTGAAGTACTTATAAGTAGCCACCTTCAATTCAGCAGTAGCAGCTTCGTCACAAACGATGATACCGTGTGGGTGCATTTGCAAACCAGAGATTGTCCATTCTTGGCAAACTGGACCTTCAACAGCAGCGTGAAGAGCGCGAGCCTTGTTGTGACCGTTGCAGAGGATCAATACTTCCTTAGCAGCCATTACAGTACCTACACCTACTGTCAACGCAGTCTTAGGAACTTTGTTCACGTCGTTGTCGAAGAAACGTGAGTTAGCGATGATAGTGTCAGTAGTCAAAGTCTTGATACGAGTGCGGCTTTGGAGGCTAGAGAACGGTTCGTTGAATGCTACGTGACCGTCAGGACCGATACCACCCATGAACAAGTCTACACCACCTGCAGCTTCGATAGCAGCTTCGTAAGCAGCGCATTCAGCTTCCAAGTCTTCAGCGTTACCGTTCAAGATGTGAACGTTTTCCTTCTTGATGTTGATGTGGCTGAAGAAGTTGTTCCACATGAATGAGTGGTAGCTTTCTGGATGATCTTCAGGAAGACCTACGTATTCGTCCATGTTGAAAGTTACTACGTTTTCGAAAGATACCTTACCTTCCTTGTACAATTCGATCAAAGCCTTGTACATGCCGAGTGGAGATGAACCAGTTGGGCAACCCAAGATGAATGGCTTTTCCGGAGTCGGATTAGCAGCGTTGATTTTACCAGCTACATAGTTTGCAGCCCATTGAGAAATCGCTTGATAGTCGTTTACGATAATTACTCTCATAGTTTGTTTTTTTATGATTTAGTTAACTAAAAATTATTGTATCTAATTACAAAGATAGGGATGTTTTATGAAATGTAAAAGAAAATGCGGTTTAATTTGATTAAACCGCATCATTAACTTAACCGATAAGGGCTTTTCTTACTATTTCCCAATTTTCATTGAATTCCGGCATGGAATGGAAGAGTAAGTTGGCGCCTGCATCCCAAAGCACTTGGTCAGGCAACGGGCCGGTATTTACAGCAATGGTGAAGATACCTGCGGCTACTCCGGCTTGCACACCGAGAGGGGCATTTTCGATGACAATCGCTTCGTTAGGCTTCAGTCCTCCTTTTTCCAAGGCCATAAGATATGGGTCTGGATTCGGCTTGCCAAACTTGATGTCGAAAGCCGTTACCATGAGTTCCTTTTGGAAGATGCCGGGGAAGTTCTTGTTCAGTCTGTCCAATAGCGATACTTGTCCCGAACCGGTCACGATCATTCGTGTCAGTCCGTTGTCCTTGATTTTGTTCAATACTTCCCATGCTCCCGGCATGCGTGGAGCTTCGGGGCACTTGTTGAACTCTTCACTCTTGGCGGCATAAATGGCCTTGATTTCTTCGTCGGTGGCATCGCATCCGCGTTCGCGTCGGCTGATGATGTTGATAGTGTCGGCACCGGTACGTCCTTCATGCATATAGGCTTCTTCTTCGCTGAGACCGAATCCCATGCGTTCCATTACTTTGTGCCAGGAACTGGCGTGGTTGGGCATGGAGTTGAATAGTACTCCGTCCATATCGAAGAGTACGGCCTTGAGATTGATTTTCTCATGGCCATGTTGTTTTAGGTATTTTTCGATTGCTTCTTGATACATGTTTTCTTCTCTTTGTTTGTGCAAAGGTAATATCTTTTTTGTGATTGTTTGCTTTTACTTTTTTCTTTCTGGCAGCAGAAAGAAAAAAGATAACAAAAAGAAAGACTGCCGTCTGCACTTTTTGAGCTATTCCAGTCGGGTATTCAGCTAAAGGAAAAGAACTCGCTTCGCTCAAACAGCTTTTCCTTTTTAACGCTCCATACCTCTCCTTCCATTTTACGCTCAAAAAGTGAGGCCGGAGATTTTGACGCAACATCGCTTCGCTCGTTGAGGTGGGTGTTTTTTCTTTTATCCTTTGTTACATACACTCTAGAACAAATCAACCACCAACGAGCGAAGCGATGTTTATCCTCTCCACAACCCCATAAGTTCCGGCATTTAGTGGAGAAGCGTAAAGAAAATTCCCTTCATTTCCGTGAAGAACGAAAAGCTGTTTGAGCGAAGCGAGTTCTTTTCGTTTAGGAAATGGAGGGAATTTTTAGCTTCGGAACGGGAGCCGGCGAATTTTCTTTTTGTTTCGTTTTTCTTTTGTTCGTGCAAAAGAAAAATGAAAAACCATTTACATCCGCACTTCGTTCACTACCTGACCGTCGAACAAGTTAATAGTACGTGTAGCATAACCAGCATCGTGTTGCGAGTGAGTCACCATTACCACGGTAGTACCTTCCTTGTTCAATTGGGTGAGGAGATCCATTACTTCCTTACCGTTCTTGGAGTCAAGGTTACCTGTCGGTTCGTCGGCAAGGATAATCTTCGGGTTGGCTACTACGGCACGGGCAATGGCTACACGCTGTTGCTGACCACCCGAGAGTTGTTGCGGGAAGTGCTTCACGCGGTGAGAGATGTCCATACGCTTCATCGCTTCTTCCACACGCTTCTTGCGTTCTTCCTTCGGTACACCCATGTAGAGGAGCGGAAGTTCGATGTTTTCATACACATTCAGTTCGTCGATGAGGTTGAAGCTTTGGAATACAAAGCCGATGACACCTTTACGGAGATTGGTACGCTGTGCTTCGGTATACTTCGATACGTCTTCACCATTCAGGGTGTAAACTCCGTTAGTAGGGTTGTCGAGCAAGCCGAGGATGTTCAGCAAGGTTGACTTACCGCATCCCGAAGGACCCATAATGGCTACAAATTCGCCTTCCTTGATTTCGAGGGTTACATCGTGCAAAGCCCAAGTTTCTACTTCTTCTGTCTTGAAAATCTTCTGTAATTTTTCTGTCTTAATCATAATGCTAACTATTTATGTTGTTAATAATTATTATTCACTTTTGATGATTGTTGCCGGATTGATACGGGCTATCTTCAAGATGCGGAAGATGACCGTCAATGCCGTAATGATAGTTACACCCAGCAAGATACCTCCCCAGTAAAGAATACCGTCATTGAAGAATACTAGATACATTTGCTTCCATTGCTGCAAAATCAGATAGACAATAGGGAAAGCAAGGAGGGCACTGATACCTAATACCCAAACATACAATCGGGCAAAAAGAATGATGATTTCCTTCAATCCTGCTCCGTTTACCTTGCGGATAGCCACTTCTTTCTGACGGCGTTCAGTGTCGAGAGTAATGGCGGAATAAACCCCAAGTAAGGTGATAATGAGGCACACGATGGAGAAGCAGAGGATGATGCCTTTCAGCTTGTTTTCCAACGCTTGGTTTTCTTCAATGTCCTTTTGCAAGGTGCTTGTTTTTGCTTCGATGCTGGCTGGCAATACCTCCTGTAGTTTCTGTTCAATCCATGCTTGTACTTCTTCTACCTTGCCAGGATAGCACTTCACATAACTGTAATACCCTTCTTCGGTTTCATCGATGAAGAATTGGACCTTACCGTAATTGGCAACACCATAACCATCTGCATAAACATAGCTAGTGTAATCTTCGATGATACCGGTAATCGTGAAGTTCTTTTTCCCATAGTAATCTAATGATTCTCCAATGGGAGATTTGCCAAATTGGGAAACCAAGTTGCGACTAATCAAGATTTCATCTGCTTTCTGGGGAACTTGGCCTTCCGTTTTTATATTCATGAATTGGCTAAAATTAGACGTTGTACCTATGGAGCGTACATAGTACGTTTTTGTTTCATCGGATACATCAGACATTACATCTACTCGTCCCGTAAAAAAGCTACTATTCATAAATAATAAGTCCTTGATTCCCGCATGTTGACGGATGTTGTTGATGATAACTTGTCTGTCCTCAGAAGTTAGGAAATGATAGTTCAATGGCACACTGATGATTTCCTCCTTCTCCTGTCGGGTCAGTGTGTCGAACATGGCTGAGGAAGTCTTATCCGCTTGTAGGTAAAGGCCTACCGTCACTGATACAAACAGCCAGCAGATGAAGAATTGTATACCTAATAGAGTGTTACGTAAAGGCTTTTTGCCATTGGCATTCCCTAATCCGTGTAAGGAAGCACGCATGGTAGCACGACGGATATAAAGGGCAATTCCCCATGCTATGATGGCAGTAAGGAGAAGTAGACTGCCCATGTATTGCATAAGATGTGGAATCAGTTCTTCCTTTGTCATTTGAATGGAGAAACCGAACAGGGAAAGGTTTAGGAAAGGTGATGTCAGTTCGATGAGACAACCCGAAATAAGGGTAGCCATTAGGATGACAATCGTAATCTGAATGAATTGCATCCAAAAGAGCCCCGATGTTGTATTGCCCAAAATCTTGCGGATGCTGAATTCGCGTCCACGGTTCAAGAAACTTCCCGTCTGGAAATGGAAAAAGTTGAGTGAGGCGGCTAATAATACCAGGAGCCCTACCAAACAAGTGACTATCCCCATGATATTAGCTATCTCTGATTCTCTGTGATCCTTTCCTAATGGCTTGGCTAGTACGGAATGGTTCTCGCCGAATGACTTGAATGTATAGCCGGCATTCTGGAAGGATTGGGATAAATCCTCGGCGGTATAACCTTCACGAAGGAAAGCATAAATCACGTGGATAAGGATATCCTGATTAGGTAAGCTTTCGTATCCGTCCTCGTCGTTCACCGTCAGCAAATCTATGGTACGCATAAAGTTCATACTGGTATTTTCAGGCAAATCTTCGATAACGGCTTGCACGGTGTAGGTCACCGAACCATCCGAAAACTGCTTTCTTGGTAATACGATTTGTTTTCCGATTGCTAGATGGATGTCCGAATACATTTTCTTGGCTGTATGTTCTGTCAGGACAATGGAATTCCGGCTACGGGCAGCTTGCTCCCAACTGCCCGATAGGATGGTCGGGGTAAATACCTTATCATAAAGGGTATCTACTTCCATCATCGTCAATTGATAAGGAAGTGTTTTACCATTTTCTTGAATGGCATTATACACTCTGGATGGGTATGGCTTGGCTAGGATGATAAAGTCTTCCACACCTTCCCAATTACGTTGGCGCAATTCGGGTAATAGTTTTCCAGACGTACCGCTTAAAAGGTGTCCGTCGGGGGTCGTTAGATATATTTCCGCAATGCGTTCATGGTTCTCGAAGCACTTGTCTACACTGCCTACGAATCGGCTGATGTAGAAACAGATGCAGAAGCAGAACAGACCTACCGCCAATCCCACAATGGAGATGAGGTTCTGCGTCTTGTACTTTAATAGGTTGCGAAAAGCAACTTTCAAATAGTGTGTAATCATATATATAATGTTTTATTCTGTTTTCAAACTTTCCATGGGATTGGTCTTGGCAGCCAAGAGTGTATGAACGCTGACTGTAATGCAAGAAACAACTCCTACGATTACCAATGGTATCAAAAAATGTACTAGGGAACTGTCTGCCCGTTCCACGAATTGTTCCAACCAATATTGCATCAACCACCAGGCTATTGGCATGGCAATGATGTAGGCAATGGCAATCTGGATGAAGAATGGTCGGTTCAATAACCAGACTATGCTTAGGGTGGATGCACCATGTACTTTACGGATCGCAATCTCACGGGTACGTTGACGGACGGCATGCCACGAGATACCGAACAAACCGAAGCAAGTCAATATCAAGGCGATGAGCGAATACGTATTCAATGTATTGGAAAGTTGCATCACCTTCTTATTGCGGTCCATAAACATTTGATGCATGTCCCAATAGGTGAATCCTTGTCCGTCGAACATTTCTTTCCATATCTGTTCGATTTCTTCGATAGTTTCTTTCCGCTTGTCGGGATACAAACGGATTTGAAGGTAGTTCCCGATTTTCGCCAATACGGAAGAACCGGCATCATGAAGCGTTATTTCTTGTGCCATGATGGTTTCCTGCAAGGAGTTCGTCGGCATGTTTTCAAAGATTCCAGCCAAGATGTTTTCTGCATTCGGATAGTTTTCCGGGCTGAGTTCCTTCTTGGTCATTCGTCCGATGTCTTCCGGTTGAATGTTCATCCAACGGGCATAATTCTCGTTGATATAGAAAGGAGAGCCGTATTTCTCGATGGCTTCTTGAGGAGAAAGGCCTTCCAGTATACGGATTTGCATCATGTCAAAATAAGAGTCATCTGTATGGGTGAAGGCTTTGGAACGCATCTCTTCAGAGCCGTCCGGTTGTTTGATGCTCAATTGCATGATGAATCCTCCCAATACGGAATTGGATGATAAGGTCATGGCTTCAATACCCTTTACTTGTGCCAACTTCTGTTGGAAAGGATAGAGGGCAGGACCACTGAACATGTCGCCTATCTCAATCGTGTTTTTGTAACGGAAAGCACGGCTCTTGATGAGATTCATTTGGCTTTGGGCAGTAGTGGTCGCATAGATTAATCCCAATGACAGGATGAATTGGATAGTAACCAATGCCCATACCAATCGTTGTCGGTTTTGTCCCGTGTATTGCTTGCGGTATTCGCTGAGCGATTGACGGGAAAGACGGTGGCTGATGTAGATACCAGGAACGACGGCCAAAAGCAGAACGAAAACCAGCAACAAAGGCAATACTTGCCAACTGAAGAAGAATTGGTAAGGCAAATGTACATTAAGCACCCCATTGAATAGTATCAAGATATCGTTGATAAGTAACAACGCCAGTAAGAAAGAAATCAAGACCATGAAAGTTGCATCCAAGAATAGTTGCAGACGGATTTCTTTCAGTTTGGCACCCATGAGTTTCTCGATGTGAATCATCTTGAGTTGTTGCAAGGTACGGGTAAAATTCAGGTTGCTGTAATTGAAACAGGCAATAATCAATACAAGCAAGGCCGAAATCAAAGCGATATAAAGCAACTCTACATTGGCTTGATGCAAGTAAGGCAATTGTTGTTGCTTGGAGTTTGATTTACTGGCAAAGTAAATCTCTTTGATAGGTTCGATGTAATAATCCGTATGTCCAGGCTCTAGTGTAGGAACCTTGTCATTCTTTATTTTTTGTAGCAAATTCTCTGCATTCGTCCCACTCGGGAGTTTCAACAAGGCTGCACCTCCGTAGAAATTGTCATCCATGCTAGTCAACATGTCAAATTGAAGGAACGACTGAGGTCGGTCTTTCAGTATGGCTGCTACTTGATAAGATTTTCGTTTTCCATGCATAGGAACGCTTTCAATCACTTCTCCGATACAATTTCTGCTTCCGAAAACTTTTTGAGCATATGTTTCGCTTAAAGCCACTTTATCGGGAGTATTCAATGCTTCCTGTAGGTTTCCTTCCTTGGTTACATAATCGAAGAAATTCAGTAGAGTGGAATCTACTTGAAGTACAAGGGCATTGGCTATCTTGTTCCCTTCGTATTCATAATGGGAGGAAGTAAGGGTATTCATGCAAAGCATGCTTTCCACTTCTGCATAGTTATTCTTGATTTGCTTGGCGGCATTGGCGGTGACATAAGTTACCTTTTCCCCTTCTTCCATGGGTGAATCTTGTCGCAAGATGTATATGTTCTCCCGATTCGGATTGGTACTTTCTATGTTATATTCATGAATAAAGAAAGTAATCAATAGGCTGGTACATGCCAAACCGATGGTCAGGCTGAACAAGGAGATAAAGAAATACAGTTTGTTTCTCCACCAGTTACGGATGATTAATTTGATACTTAATAGTAGATTCATAATGCGTCAATCGTTTCTTCAAAATTAGCGAAAATTGTGCGTTCGTATATAATATATACTACAAAAATCGTGCCAGAACGTTATTTGCTTGATAATGAGGGAAAAGACGAAAAAGGGGGTATGGTAAAAGTGTGCGATTCCGCACATTTTCTGTGCGAAATCGCACACACCGCACAGGGGTAAATGTTAAAAAAGGTTTCCTTTTGGGAAACCTTTGATGAAAAATATTTATAATTTATTGGGAAAAATCTTCTAAATCATTCAACATTCCATTGATGACTGGAAGCATTTGAGGAATGTCTTCTTCTATGGTTTGAAATACAACATCAGTATCAATCTCGAAATAATGGTGTGCGATTTTATCTCTCATTCTCATGACTCCGCTCCAATAGATTGCAGGGTATAAAGGAAATAATTCACCTTTGGTTATTTTATCAAGGTTTTTGGTGGCTTCTCCAATTGCAATAAGGTTCATGCAAATTGCATCTAGACGCATCATGCCGTCCGATGAGTGAAGAAAATCATCGGCAGATGAAACGCTTGCTCGCCGGTCGTTGATTAATTCCAATACTTTCTTGATATTACGTAGATTCGCAATAGCCAATTCTATATCAAATGTATATTCCTTCATTCTGGATTCGTTTTTTTAATGTAGTATTCATATTATCGCGCATTCTAACGAGGTCTACTGAGCAGCCAAGTAGTTCTTCCAATTCTTGTTGGATGCGATCTAATGTTAATAATGAGGGGGCTTTCCCTTCATAGTATATGTCCACATCACTGTTCTCGGTTTGTTCTCCTCTTGCGGTAGAACCGAATATTCCAAGACGAGTAAATCCATATGTTTCTATGGCTTTTGTCTTGAACGTTTTTAGAAGTGCTAATATTTCTGATGTAGATTTCATACGATAGAGTCTTTGCTACAAAAATAGTCATTTCTTTTTAATAACAAAAGGAAAAACCTTATTGTTGATGATTTTATTCCAACCATTCCTCAATACATTCGGCAGTACCCGGATAACTAGGGCGCATCATGCTACCATAGTTCACAATCACGCCTTCCCGATTGATGATAAAGAAGTAGGGGATACCGTCAATGTTCAGTTGGTTGTACATCTTGTGTACTTGGTCTTCGGCTTGAAGGTCATCGGCATGGATGTGCTCGATGCCGTCCACGTACATACCATATTTATCCAAGACTTGTTTGTATCGTTCCCGGTCGTCGTTTCGACAGATAGAGATGAATACGATGTCGTCTGTGCTATATTTCTTTCGGAGTTCCTTTAAAGGCTCCATTTCTGCCAGACAAGGCGGACACCAAGGCCCCCAAAAGTCTATGTAAATCATCTTTCCTTGATGTTTCTTCAACAAGTCGTAGAAAGGCTGCATATATGTCAAGTTCTCTTGTGCTTTCACTTGGTCCTGGTATCGTCCGTAGAGAAGATAATCAGAAACCGGCTTCGGATTCTCTTGGAAATTCTTCTTCGACTGCTGAATGCGGAGAATGGAATTTCTCAAGTAAGGTGAGTGGATGTATCGGTCGAAGTTGGCCTTCTGACTTTCAAAGTATGCAGGATCGTTCAGTTCGTTTAGAGACATGGACAGACCACGGGCAAAGATATAAGGTATGGCCGGCGTATCCTTCAATGGTTTCATGACTTCTTCCAGTGTCAGGCTTTGGTCGCCTTTCCAATATCTTTCGTTCAAAAGGTGCAGATAATTGTACATGTTCTCAGCCAATCCGAAATTGGATTCGATGATTGTTTGATTAGCCAATAGAAGGGCTGCTTCTTTCAACTTGTCTGTATATTGATGGATGTCGATTTTCTGGTTTCGTGTATAGGCAAATTGATTTAAATTAGAGAACAATGCTTTGTAATAATCAGCCTTCAGCATGTCATTGATGTATTGCTTGACTACATCCGTCGGCTGATACTTTTGTACATATTCTTCGTATCTATTCAGTCGTTCCTGATATTCCTTTTCCATGATTTGGTCGAACTCCTCTTGAGTCTCAAACTCCGTCCAATGGTTGTATCTTGGCATATAGAATCCTCCTTCGGTGAATTGGGTGATTTGCTTGTTCAGTTCCGCACCGCTTCCGGTAATGACGGGATGAAGCATGTCCTTGAAGTCGATTTCCAGGTGGATGCTATCGCCGGGTTGGACGTACAAATGTTCCATGTAAGGCTTGATGCTTACTTCGCAAATTTCAGCCTGAAGTCGGAAATTGAAATGGAAACTATTGTCTGAGGCAATAGGAGTGGTATAGGAGGTTTGTCCTTCTTCGAAGAAAGGGAGTTTCAAGACCAGTTCCTCGATGTGCGGATAGAAATCCCGGTTCTTGACGATTCCCGTAATGATGACTTCGCCTTCTGGTGTGGAGGAAGACGGATTTTGTTGGTTGGCTTGGCATCCGCAGAGTAGGAGGATAGACAAGAGCAGGATAGATAGTGCTTTCATGTGTTTCATTCGATTGATTGATTTTTTTACAAAGTTAATGGTATCGTATGTTTATCAGATGATGTTTTTGGTTAAATGTTGTTTGCTTTGTGTTATCGATGTTTAATAATTAGTTGGAAAGTCTTTTTAGTTCCAAGTGGTTCCTATGGCTGGAACTAAAAGTTCCACTTAATGGGAATTTTAAAACACCGCCGTGTTTTTTTTAAACGCGACCGCGTTTGGATCAAAACGCGGTCACGTTTTTAAAAAATGCCGTGGGTTCACTTCAGAATACAGTATCGGCACTCCAACACTTTGGCATTCAATGAGTATGCCGTAAGTGAAGAAGTGCCGAAGGTTTTTATTCACTCTTCATTACCGTAGCCGGATTGATACTTGCCGCCTTCAGGGTATGTCCAATCAAGGTGGCAAAGGAAATGCCGGTAGTAATCAAGGCAGCGATGGCAAACAGCCACCACGATGCAGGTTCCTGATAGGCGAAGTCCTGCACATAATATTGGATAGCGGCATAGCTCAATGGAATGGACACCACGAAAGAGCCCATTATCAAGTATGCATATCTCTTGGTCAACAAGAGAAGCAAGTCGCGAAGCGAAGCACCATGTACCTTACGGAGGGCAATTTCGCGATAACGTTGGCGTACATCGTAGAGCGAGATGCCATAAAGACCCAAGCAGGAGATGAGCAAGGCTATGAGTGCAAAAATGGTATAGATGCTGGCATTGCGGTAGTCTTCCTCATAGAGGCGATGGATTTCGTCCTCCAGAAAGGTGTATTCAAACTCGCCTTCTCCCATTACTTCCCGGTGGACTTCCGTCATGTATGCTATCAACTTCTGCTTGTTGGCAGGATGGAACTTGATATACACTTTTCCGTCCATACGGCTTTCATAATATTTATTGCTTTGGTATGCACAGACTAATGGAAATGGCTTCTGGGAGAGATGGCGCACCTGAAAATCACCAATCACTCCCACAATCTTGTATTGTCTGGGGTAACCAGGTGTACCAGTCAGCGTTTCCGTAGAGATGTCCGTAATGCCATACACTTTCTTGGCGGTTTCGTTGATTAAAATAAGTTCTACATATTCTTCTCTCATATCAAGGCTGTCTATCCACAATCGGCCTTCCTTGGCAGGTATTTCCAGCATTTCGAAGAACTTACGCGAATAATATCCATAAGCCGCATCGACATAGGTGTTTTCACTATCCTTTTTCTTCAGACTCACGAAAGGTCTCAGTTCCAATGGGCTACGGGCAAAGTCCCATTGCTCGACGAGAGGCGAAGCTTCCAGCTTTTCTACAATCTGTGCAGCTCTTTGGCTGTTTTGTTTCCACATCTCATTAAAATCCATCGAACTGTTGTAGTTGAGGAATGTGCATTGCATGATGTCCTTCGTGCGGAATCCCAAGTCGGCATGTAGCATTCCGTGGAGCTGCTTGATGGCAAACAGGGAGAGTACGATGAGGCTGAACGTCAGGATGTATTGCATCATCAGGAAGATGCTGCGCGATACAATGGACCTTCCGCTGATGTTCACACTTCGGAGCGAAGTGATGGGGGCGGAGAGGGCATAGCGCAAGAAGGGATAGATGGTGACCAGGAGTGGAAGGAGCAACAGGAATCCACCCATCACCGTCAAGGTAAAGGTATAGTCGGGGGCCAGTTCCTTCATATCCAACCAAGATGCCAGCAGTACGGATACCACTTCCACCAAAAGGCCGGTGAACATCAGTGCCGCAAAGACTATCAGCAGGTTCTCTGTCCATAGTTGGACGAACACGGGTCCTTTACCGGCTCCGAATACTTTCTTGATGCCGAACTCACGTCCTCGCTTCAAGGTAAGTACGGTATGGATGTTGGTGTAGTTGAACAAGCCTACACCCAATAGCAATACGATGATGATGCCCAGCACGATGACGTTCTGCTTGTTGCCATGTCGTGTCCATCGATCATCAATGGTTGTATTGAAGTAGAAATCCTTCAATGGGAAGAGTTGGCTACGGAAGGGCTGGATGGAGAAGTTCTGTGCAGACAAATCCACAATCTCTTCCTTTTGGTTCAATGCCTGATAGTCATAGCCCGGTTTGATGCGTGCAAGTGTGTAGAACATCAACCTCCATTCACTCCCTTTGTGTGAAATGGGTAGCAACAGTTCAAATTCGAAACTGCTTCGGGGACTTTCGGTATCGGCTACACCCACTACTGTCACCATTTTGTTGGCAGAACTGAGGAAGGTTTGTCCGATGGGATGTTCGTTCCCGAACAGCTTTTGGGCAAACTTCTGACTGATGATGACATCGTTAGGCGATTCCATCGTCCTTTTCCCACTGATTAAGTGGAATGGCAGGATATCCAAGAAGTTGTCGCTTACAATCATGGTCTGGCAATTGTATTTTCTTTCATCCTTCGTGATGAAGTCGTCATTCATTATGTGAAAGTCGGCCGATGCCTCGATGGCGGAATGACCTTGTTCATCGGTGAAAGGCTTGCTCCCATAACCGTCTATGTTTCCGAAGTTGGGTTGACGAGATTCGTATTCATTCGTTACAATGAATATCCGTTCTTTCCCTTCGAAATCGTCCACCGTGAGTTCACGGTGAATGTATCGCATCAAGATGATGCAACAAGCCAGGCTGAATGCTAGTCCCAGCAGGTTAATAATCGTGTATGCCTTGCTTCGGCTGAGGAAGCGGATGGCGTATATCAATGTTTTCATGTTTCTATTCTTTCATGCTTCAATCAAAAACGCTTCGGCGTTTTACTTCAAACGCCGAAGCGTTTTTTAAAGACCCTATTATTCACTCTTCATGACCGTTGCCGGATCAATATTCGCTGCCTTGTGAATCTGCCAATAAAGCGTACCCATGGAGATAACCGCTACCAGCAACAAGGCGAGTACAAAGATATCCATTCCTATCGGAGCCTTCACCACAAAATCCGCTGTATATTGGTGGATGAGGTAGTAGGCATTAGGTACGGCTACCACAAACGAAGCACCCAATATCGCCAAGTATTTCTTGAAAAGCAATTGGTACAAGTCCTTCATGCCGGCTCCGTGTGCCTTGCGGATGGCTATTTCGCGATAACGACGACGGATGTCGAACAACGAGATGCCGAACAAGCCAAGGCAACAGACCAAGATACCCACCAAAGCGAAGATGTTGTAAATAACAGTCAAGCGACGGTCGTCATCATAGAGTGCATCGACTTCGTCCTGTAGCCATGAATACACGAAATCACTGCTTCCGGTCATTTCCTTGACCATGTTTCCCAAATAGTCGATGACTTCCTTTTCCTTGCCTTTCTGTACGGTAAGGGCCACTGTACCGTCCATATTTTCATCATCAACTAAAAATAAAATAGGTTTGACACCTTCGCTTACATGTCCGGAATAATAATCAGAAACGACTGCCTCGATAGGCATCAGTTCAAGACCTCCATAGGTAAATTCGTTAGTCTCGGGGCTGTAACTAAACCATAAAGGCTTTTCGCTACGAACGAAAGCTTCGTCAATGGTTTTATAGCCAAATGCCTTCATGGCTGTTTCATTCAACATCAATTTATGATTGAAAGCATTTTCTTCAAATTCTGGCATTTCACCACTCGTAAACTTTAGTTCATGAACATCGAAGAAGTTTTTTCCCACAAATCTGAGAAGTAGTTGTTGGCTTTCATCCTTATCGTTGAATATGTTGTATATAGAGGATGTCTTATATAAGATACTTTCCGAACGGTTGGGAGTCCATTTCTCGATGAATGGACATTCATCCAACTTTTGTTTGTAGAAACTGTTTTGGGACTTCCAGATTTCTTCGTAATTTTTATGTTCTCTACTTCCCTGATTGTATTGGTTTCGATTGATTAATTGAGCGTATAAAATCCGTTCACTACGGAACCCTGTAGGGGTATTCTGCAAGAACTGAAGATGTCGGTTGAAATATACTGCAACAATCAATAATGTCAACGTAAGGATGTATTGAAGGAACAGGAAACTCATACGGATAGCGATGCTTTCCCGGCTTCCGCTGACACTACGGAGCGAAGTGATGGGACGCAGATAGTTCTGTTTGATGAAAGGATAGAGTGAAGTGGCTATCGGGAATACCGAGATGAAAACCAAGGACAATTTCAGGTCGAACAAGTTGTATCCTTTCATTGGTTCGTTCATCAACCGTTCGCAAAGTGGAACCGTGATTTCTACCAACAACCAAGCCACAAGTAAGGCTGCAATGGCGAGTAGGATGTTTTCCAACCAAATCTGTAAGAAAAGTGGAAGCCCTTGCAAACCGAATACTTTCTTGATACCATATTCCTTTTGTCGTTTCATCATATATATCATATAGAGATTGATGAAGTTGATGATGGCTATCAGCAGAAGTGCAATAATGACACCTGTCAGCATCCGTTCGTAAGTCCGGTTGCCTAGTTTCAGGATATCCATTTTTTCATCCCAATGGTCATAATAGATTTCTCGCCAAGGGATATATTCATGGCGCACATCTTTATTATCAAGTACTTGATTGGGTTTGACACTTCCGAATACATTGGTCTTTTCGTTGATTGCATCCAGATTGACTTGGTTGGGTAATACACGTAACCAACCACCACCGATACGGCTCCAACTAGTCAACTTATGCGAAGTAAGTATTTCGAAATTCAGAATAGTCTTGCAAGCAGGCTGGTCTATCACCCCCCGAACAATCACGTCTTTTCCAAAAGCTTTCAATACTTTCCCAACGGCACTTTCTTTGCCGAACAGACGTTGGGCGCAAGCTTTGGTCAAGACGGCATCCTGAGGAGTGTTGATGCATGCTTCCCCTTCGAGCAAAGGATAGTCGAAGAAATGGAAATAAGTGCTATCTACTGCCAATAAATCCAAGTTATAGGCAGCCTCTTCTATCTTGAAATCGATGTCCGCTAATAATACGAATTCACAGGATTCTACAATTTTGTCATCGGGGATGACCAGTTCTTTTAAGTCGGGATAGAATCGAAGTGTATTCTGTTGGGATACAGGAAATTGGTGTTCTCCTCTCTTGTTGATGAGGGTTATCACTTCATCCGGACGGATGCAATGCGAGTCCACCGTCCATTCCCGGTGGATGTATCGCATCAAGATGATGCAACAAGCCAGGCTGAATGCCAAGCCTAATAAATTAATAATGGTGTATGCCTTGCTTCGCAGGAGGAAGCGGATGGCGTATGTCAATGTTTTCATGTTTTTCTATTGTTTGTCTTATTCAGTTTTCATAACTGTTGCCGGATCAATATTCGCAGCCTTGTGAATCTGCCAATACAGCGTACCCATGGAGATAATCGCTACGAGCAACAAGGCTAATACAAAGATACCGATTCCAATCGGAGCCTTCATCATAAAGTCTGCCGTATATTGGTGGATGAGGTAGTAGGCAATAGGTACGGCTACCACGAACGAAGCACCCAATACTGCCAAGTATTTCTTGAAAAGTAATTGGTACAAGTCCTTCATGCCGGCTCCGTGTACTTTGCGGATAGCAATTTCACGATAGCGCTGGCGGATATCGAACAGCGAGATGCCGAACAAACCGAGGCACGACACGGCAATAGCTATCAAGGCAAAAACGGAGTAAATGATGGTGACTTGGCGGTCATTCTCATAGAGTGCCAATACATCATCCTTCAACCAGGAATACTTGAACTCCTCGGTATTATAGATTTCCATTTCCATCTTTCTCAAGTAGTCCAAGCAGGCTTCTTCTTGGCCGGGGCGGATGCGGATAGTGGTTGTTCCATTCAAACCGTCTCCTGTCAAGATGAATACCATTGGTTGGATACCTTCTGTCAAATGACCATTATAATAATCTTCCACTACAGCTGTAACAGGCATCAGTTGCTTACCTCCTTCTACCATTTTGCCTTTTTGTGAATAAATCCATTGGGCATTCTCCCAACGGATGAATGCTTCATTAGCGCTGGTATAACCAAAGGCTTTCATAGCTGCCCGATTCAATACCACCCGATAATCGTATTGATCCTTGCTTGGGATAATTTCACCTTCGATGGTTGGGATGTCGAAGATATCGAAGAACTTGGCAGAAGTAAAATGAGTGATGCATCTTACCCGTTGGTCCTTGTCGTTGATAACCTCGGAATCATAATTTCTGAACAGCTGTGCTCCATACATATAGTTCTCGATGTACGGACATTCATTCAATTTTTGATTGACACGGTCGGTTCGTCCCCAAATGGCTTGTAGTTCTTCTCTTGTAGCAGTTCCGTAGCTCTTTCTTTCATGCAGAAGGTCGGCCATCAGGATGCTTTCCGTTTGGAATCCCGGAGGAGTGGTTTGCAGGAAGTTGAGGTGCTTACCGAAGTAGAGTGATACCACGATAATGCCTATCGTAAGGATGTATTGCACGAAGAGGAAGACCATACGGACACGGACGGATTGTCGGTTCGTACCGATGTTCCGCATAGAGGTGATGGCCGTGCGGTAATTGTAACGGATGTATGGATAGACAGCTGTTATGAATGGCATGATAAGAATGAAGCCTAGGGATAACCATAAGTCGAACCAGGTATAGCCGATAGCTTCTTGAAACAATCGGTTTACTGGTATTTGGGTAATCTCTATCAAAAGCCATGCCACCAGTAGGGCAGGGATCACCAATAACAAATTTTCCAACCATATTTGTACGAAGAGTGGGAAGCCTTGCAGACCGAACACTTTCTTGATACCGTATTCCTTGCTTCGGGTCATCATCAGTACCATATAAATATTAACAAAGTTGAGGATGCCGACTAGGAACAATAATAAGACTACTCCCGAAAGCAGATAAATGTAGGTCATGTTGGTGTGGCGGAACAACTCGGTTTTGAACGGATTAGTTCGTTCATAGGCTTCACGAAGCGTCATGAATTCATAACGCAATCTTCCTTGTTGGCTTTCTTGATAAACATTCGATTCCGCATTGAGAGCCTCGATGTCTACAAGAGGAGCCAAGTGGATAAATTCGCTAATCAATTGTCCCCAACCTCTTATGCCATCATTCAAATGGATGGACAGCATGGCTTCAAAGTCGAGTGAGGTCTTTTCGCGTGGTTGGTCTATCACACCACGGACGGTTACTACCTTGTTATTGTAAGTCAGAGTTTTGCCAATAGGACTTTGCTTGCCGAATAATTTTTCGGCATAGGTACGGGTAAGGATGGCATCATTGGGAGCCGTTAATTGACGTTCGCCTGCCACCAAAGGATAGTCGAAGAAATGGAAGAAGGTAGAATCGGCTATCAGGATGTTGGTAGCGAAATTCTCTTCTTCAGAAATCAAGTTGTCTTGGTAGCGAGTGATGAATGGGCATCTTTCGATGATGTCTTCCTTACGGACGATTTCTTTGCCCAGGAAATTTTTTACATCTCCCAAACCGGAAATGAAACGGGTACCGTCTATATCGCGCACGGCCATGACGGTACGTTCTTTGTCCACACAATGTGTATCCACCGTGAGTTCACGGTGGATGTACCTCATCAAGATTATGCAGCAAGCCAAGCTGAATGCCAAGCCTAATAAATTAATAATCGTGTATGCCTTGCTTCGGCTGAGGAAGCGGATGGCGTATGTCAATGTTTTCATGTTTTTCTTATATTGGTGTTATTCACTTTTCATCACAATCGCTGGATTGATATTGGCAGCCTTTCGGATTTGCCAGAAGAGGACACTGCCCGAGATAAATGCCACGATGAGCAATGCTAACAGGAATATCCATCCCGAAAGCGGGGTGCGGTAAGCATAGCCTTCCATGTATTTTTGAATGAAGAAAATTGCAATGGGGAAAGCGATGAGAGCCGACACACCCAACAATATCAGGTAACGCTTCAAGAGCAGGCGGACAATGTCGCTCACTTTGGCACCATGTACTTTTCGCAAGGCGATTTCGCGATAGCGCAGACGGATTTCGAAGAGTGACAAACCGAACAAGCCGAGGCACGATACAGCAATGGCAAGGGCAGCAAACGTCAAATAGATGCGAACGATGCGACGGTCGTTTTCGTAACGCTTGGCGATTTCGTCTTCCAGGAAGGAATATTCAAATTCACCTTCGCCTGCTACCTCGTTTCGGAGGTTGGTCAATAACTTCAATACTTCCTGTTGCTTGCCCGGTTGGTAGCGGACAAGGAAGTATCTGCCTGGATGGAAGTAGTCACCGTAAATCTGGTAATAACTATAAATCATCGGTTGGACCGCTTTGGACAGGTGATCGGTGCGGATGTCCTTGATGACACCTACAATGCGGTGAGGTGGATTGTAATTGCGATCCGTTTGGCTACTTGTCCAAAGACGGTTTTTGGTTTGTATCATATCCGTGTGAATGTCGGTAATGCCCATTGCCTTCTTGGCAGATTCGTTGATGATGAGGTTGTAGTCTTCCCAATTGTCGTCTTCCTTCCATGCTCGTCCTTCCACCACTTGAATGTCGAACAATGAAAAATCGGCCACAGATAAGTCGTGATTGTCTCCTTCTACAAATTCATCGTCTGTTCCGGCTTTCTTGGCTATTGGGCGAACGGAGGTATTGGAATCCCAAAATCGATCATTGGGACTCCATGCCACAATATCGGGGCAAGAATTCAAAGTATGCACGATGTGGGCGGCATTCCGTCTGTCTCGTTCTTTTTCCTTCTCCCATTCTTCCATACTGTGAATCACGTTGTCTCCATTCTCAGCCGGTATCAGCATACAGCGGATGATGTTCTTCGTGTTGAATCCCAAGTCGGCATTCAGTACTTCGTGCAGTTGCTTGGCAAAGTAGATGGACACCACGATGAGCCCGAACGTGATGACGTATTGCACCGTCAGGAACAAACTACGCGACAAGGGAGAACCTCCTCCCTGACGGATGCCCTTGATAGAAGAAACCGGACGGCTATACACATGGCGGAAGTAAGGGTAAAGCATCGTGATGAACGGAAAGACAAACAGGATGCTGAGGTATAACAAGGTGTCGAATGTGACATTCTTGTGAAGCGGAATGTCCAATACACTGACTAATATCTTGTCGGTGATTTCGATTATCATGCCCACAAAGAGCAAGGTAGCTGCCGAGAGCAGGAAGTTCTCCGTGTAAAGCTGCTTGAAGAATGCCCAACGGCTGGCACCGAACACCTTTTTGATGCCGAATTCGATGCCTCGTTTCTGCATGATGACCATGTAGAGGTTCAGGTAGTTGAGCAAACCGATGGAGAACAGAAGTACGGCTACAAAAATAAGAATGTAGATACCGCTTGGGTCACCTTTGGGGAACATCTCTTTGTGAGTAAGAACGTCCTTATGGGTATAGCTATCCTTCAATGGGAAAAGCTGATATTTGATTTCGTTATCTCCAAACATTGAGAGTTTCTGTGCCGGTTGCCAGGCATTGATAGTTTCCAAATCTTCGGGTCGATGCAAACGGACCAGACAGATGGGACTGGCATTTCCGGTTCCTATCCATTCCCGTTGAAGGTTTATTGATACGATGACGTCAAACTCGAACGAGACCTTGGTGGAGGGTGCTTCCATCACACCGCTTACGGTTACGTTCCTGCCTCCGAAGGTCAATTCCCGTCCAATGGGGTCTTCGTTGCCAAACATACGTGTGGCCAGTTCTTTGCCGAGGATAACTCCTGTAGAAGGTATACGGTCTGTCATACCAATTACTGCTTTACGGGGCATCAGTTGGAGGAAAGTACTGTCCACGGCAATGGCACGGACAGAAAAACGGTAGTTGTCCTTGACTATTTCTCCCCTGGGTAATACCGTAATTTTGGCATAACTTTCGACTGTAGGATGGTTGAGAGGGTCCACGAAATGAGACTCCCGGTTCCAATTTCGGTTGTCCATCATTCGAAATGTTTCTTTTTGAGGACCGATTTGGCCGGTCAGCCAAAAGGTTCTGTCCAAGTCCTCCAAATAATGGTCCACCGTCAGTTCCTGATGGATGTAGCGGACAAGTGTAGCTGTACCGGCCAAGCTGATGACCAGTCCTAGCACACAGATGAGGCTATAAGCTTTCATCCGTGTAATGAAGCGGATGGCATATGTCAATGTTTTCATGTTTCTTTTCTTTAATGGTTATTCCTTCTTGATAATTTGGGCCGGATTGATTTGTGTAATCCGATAGATACGGAAGCCTACCGTCAGTGTCACGATGAGGGTAATGCAGAGGAATACACAGGCATAGAATCCGAAGTCCATATCGATGAAGATGGTGTACATCTGACTGAATTCCTTACCCAATGCCGACACGATAGGGATAGCCAAAACAAAAGTTACGATCAGCAAGAGGGCATACAGACGGGCGAACAGCAGTATGATGTCTTTCATGCTGGCGCCGTTGATCTTGCGGATGGCCACTTCCTTCTGACGGTTCTCGGTGTCGAGGGTAATGGCTGCGTAGATACCGAGCAAGACGATGGTAAGCGTTACGATGGCCAAGAAGCCGATAAGACCTCTCAATTCGAATTCCATGGATTGGCGTTGGCGGATGTCATCCCACATGGTTTGAATCTTGACTTCTACGCTTTCCGGTAAACGGTTGCGGAGTATCTTTTCGATGGTTTCGCCTACTTTTTTCTTTTGTCCTGGTTCGCACTTTACATAGCAATGGAAGAGCATTTCGTTGAGGTCGAACGGATAGTAGATGTAGTTGGTGGCATCGTAATGACTGGGTACGCTACTTTGGCTTACACTACCCGAGAGAGGAGCGCAGACACCGGTCACGGTATAACCTTTCTGGAACCAATCGTAAAAGACTTGCCCCAACACTTCCTTGCCGAAATTCTTTTCAAACGTGTTGCTGACCACAATTTCGTTAGCAGTACGGAGAGCGATACCGGCTTGCATCGGCATGTTCATGAACTCGAAGAAGTTGGGAGCGACGTATGCCATGCTGACCATAATGTTGCCTTCCCGTGTTCTTTCGGGGCTAGAGAAGATACTGCTCATGGTAATACCGCCGGTATAGGCTTTTTCGGCAAGAAGGATTTCTTTTACTCCTGGGATGTTTTCAAACTCAGTTACAAGGCTTTTGCGTTCATCATTGGTCATAAAAGTATATTCCCTCATCGAGATACTGAAGATGTTTTCTTTTTCTTCGATGGTTAAGGTGTTGAGGATGGCATTACCCGTCTTCTGCGATTGCAGATAAAGTGCTATTGTTGACGAGAAGAATATCCAACAGATGAAAAGCTGGATACCCAACAGAACGTTGCGTATCCGGTGCTTGCCATACACTCCGCCACCACCGAACAGGCCTTTCAAGATAGTGATGCGCTTTACTCGCCACACTACAAAGGCAGCAGCCAGCATACAGCACACCCAAAGTCCTAATAGGTAAGTGCCTGCCTGCTTCATCAGTGTAGGGCGGTCGATGTCGAGGGCAAAGAACTTCAAATCAAAGGATAGGAATGGGGTGAGCAGTTCCATCATCATCATGGTGAACAGTCCCGAACAGAGGAGCGCCAAGGTGGCTTGTACTAGCAGCATGGTCCATAGTTGGTAGCTCTTAGCCCCATTCACTTGGCGGAGGCTGTATTCGCGGATGCGGGTCACAAACGAACCGGTGAGGAAATGGAAGAAGTTCAGCATGCCTACTAACAGGATCAGAATACCGGTCACTAAAGTCGTGATGGCAAAGTAGGGAGCAGACGAGTCTTTCCAGAAAAGCTCGTCAAAGGTATGTACTTCGAGGTATTGGTCTCTTCCGAAAAAGTTGTATTCTTGTTTCAATGCGTTGGTCTTGCGAATAAAGTTTTCTACGGATACTCCTTCTTTCAGTAGGGCGTAGGTACTTCCGCCCATCATGCTTCGTTTCATTCGGCTATTGATAAGGCCTTCGCTATCGTTCAGTACCCAAGCATCAATTTTTCTCAAGAAGCAGAGACTAGTATTCTCAGGTGTATCTTCTACCACTGCTTGGATAGTGTAGGCAATGCCTCCCTCACGTGGAGTTGTTTCGGGTGATGTGTTTAAACTTCGGGTCAGGTACATGGACTTGCCGATGGCGTTTTCTGCTTTCCCGAAGATACGTTTAGCGGTACTTTCTGCCAGGATAACAGCGTTGGGTGCATGACTGGCCTGTTCCCAAGAGCCGACAATTACTTTCGGAGTGAAGGCTTGGAAGTATGCAGGTTCCGTTTCCATGAAACCTAAGGTGTAGGGGAGCAGTTTGTCAGGCTTCACTTCGATGTTGTACGGACGGTTTTCTACATGGTTGGTGTAGATGTAGGTTTCCACATCGGGCAAGGAGAGTTTGGCCAGTTCTTGTCCGAAGTCGCAGAAGGTATAAGCATATCCTTTCCCGTCTTCTTTATTGACGGTAGTCATCTGTACCAGTCGGTTGCGGTTTTCAAAACATGAGTTGGTACTATAAATGTATCGGGTGCAATATAGGCAGACACTGAAACATAATAATGCGACGGATAGTCCCAGAATCGAAATCAGATTTTGGGTTTTGTATTTCCAAATGTTGCGTACGGCTATGATGATGTTGTGAATAAACATATATTTTGTTGTTTTAGTAGTGTTATTTCAAAATCAATTCTTCTGCTTCTCCAAAGGTATCATATCCGGTCACAATGACCAAATCTCCGGCTTGCAAACCTTCGGTTACTTCGTATTGTTGCGGGTTCTGTCGTCCGATGGTGAGAGGAACACGGACAGCTTTGTCGTCCTTTACCTTATAAATCCATTGTCCGCCGGTGGCTTGATAGAAATTGCCACGAGGCATCACGAGTGCATCTTCCGGTTGCCCCAATTCGATTTGTACACGGAAACTTTTGCCCACACGGACATTCTCCGGCATCTCACCGGTGAAGACCAAATCCACATCAAACATGCGGTCCTTCACTTCGGGCACTACCTTGGTAATCTTTAGCGGATAACGCTTGCCTTGGTAGTTCACGGTAGCAGGGAGACCGGTGGTAATACGGTCGATGTAGTATTCGCTCAGTTGGGTATGAATCTTGAACTGGTCGAGCACCTTGATTTCGGCAATGTTCGAGTTGGAGCCTACCTGTTGTCCTGGAGTGGCTTTCACATAACTCAACTGACCGTTGATAGGGGCACGCACCACGAGTCCTTCCAAGCGTTCCATGCTTCGGAGATACTTTTTCTGTCCTCGTTCCATTTCGTTACGGAGGAGATCCTTGCGGATAATGGTCATAGCAGAGTCGTGGCTAAGGCTTTCCATTTGAAGAGCGGTCTTCTTCAAATTGTAGTTATACTCGGCTTCGCTCACTTCCAACTGTGCCTTACTCTTGATACCCATTTTGAATTCTTCCTTTTCCAAACCGAAACTCTTCTGCAAGCGGTTCATTTCATATTGGGCTTGTAGTGCCTGTTGCTTCAGGGCAAGGCTCTTCTGTTCCATTTCGATTTCACGTTCCTTGTAGGAATAGCGTTGGTTTTCCCATTCATCGCGTTGGTCTTCGATTTCACGGAGAAGGTCAGGGTTGCTTAATACGAGAATGGTATCACCTTTCTTCAGCAAGGTACCTTCTTCGGCTACGATGCGATCCACACTACCCGATTCACGGGTGTTTACTTGGATGGTAAGGATAGGTTGTACCAATCCTTCCACATCGACGTACTCCATGAACTTGCCGTTCTTCACTTCGGCTATCTGGATGTTATCGCCTTCGATGCGTAGTTTGCGAGGGCTTAATGAAAGGGAAATGACGTAAATCAGGAAGATGATGAATGCACCACCTGCCAACAAATAAGCACGGTAACGGATGTACCACGGTTTCTTTTCTAATTTGATGTCCATAGTATGATATTTTTTATTTTTATTCTGGTGTTTTGTAGGGACGCTGCGTGCAGCGTTGTAGATGCGTTTGGCATGAGATTTTACGCAGCACGCTGTGTCCCTACATCTTATGATTATTGTTATGATTAAATTTCGGGAAGGTTTTCTTCTATCTTTTGGTTTCTCTCAAAGTCGTATCCGGTCATGCTTCGCAAACCATAGTAAAGCGACCAATAACTCTTCAAGGCCGAGATGTAACTTCGGCGGGCGGCATCCTTTTCGGTAATGGAGGCATTGAGGTCGAGAATCGTCGATTTACCTAATATATAGAGGCGCTTGGCTACTTCATAACGTCGGTCGGCGGTACGGGCAGTCTTTTCAGCCACTTCTACGTATTGGCTCTGGAGGTTGAACTGGCGTACCATGCGGGCTACATTCTGTTCGAAATCTCTCATGCCTTGCTCGGCTTGGGTGTTGATTAAATCCACTTGCGACTTGGCTACCCGAATGCGTCCTTTGCCACGTCCCCAATCCAGGATAGGAAGAGAAATACCGATACTGGCATATTGTTGGTTCATCGGGTTACGGTAAGAGTCGGTAAACTTATCACCTGTCTGCGAAAGACCGAACTGCACATAAAGGTCGGCTTTCAATCCGGCATTGGCTTTGGCAGAAGCAAGGCTGCTTTGGCTTTGTAGTTTCATCCGTTCGTAAGTGTCTGGTTCTGGACTGTTTTCGAAAGCCATGTGCAAGGCATCGCCCAATGGAATCTCAAACTTCGGAACTTCGCCTTCGGTAATGACACGCAAGTCCACTTCCTGTTCGATGCCGAGGAAAGAGCGGAGAATCTGCATTTGATCTTCCACCTGGATGCGGGCATTCATCATGTTGGTCTCTTCCGTCAGTTTGTTGATTTCCAGTTGGAGCATTTCATTTTCGGTAATGGTACCGATGTTGTAGCGTCCTTCGGCATACCGATACAGCGTATCGGCAGAGGCATAGTTGGAGGACGCAATATCGAGATTGGTTTGTGCAGTGGCTAAGTTGAAAAAATGGTTGCTGGTTTGTGAGGCTACCAGTTCCAAGGCTTCGTTATAGGCTTTTCTTGCTTCGCGGAAACGGACAGGCTCGATGCGGCGGTCCCACTTCAAGGAGTTATAACCGAAGAGGGCTTGTTCGTAACCGATGATAAACGGTTGGGTATTGTAAGCGGTTACATCATTTTCCAATTCATCCATTCGTTGTACATTGCTACGAACAAAAAAACTACCTCCTGTGAACCAAACGTTCTGATTGATCTTTAAGTCGAGGTCAACCGCCAGTTGGTTCTGCTTGATGAAGAGGTTGGTTCCGTCGGGCTGTGTCACCTTACTGATTTGCTTATTAAAGGAAGGTGAGGAGGTCAGTGTTACGGACGGCAAATAGTTCGCCTTATAAAAGCGATAAGACCAATAAGCCGAGCGGTAAGTATGGCGTGCTGCCTCCGCTTCGGGCGAATTTTCTTGTGCAATTTCTATGGCTTGTTCCAATGTCAAGCTCATGATTTCTTCTTGTGCCGAGGTTTTTCCGGCCAAGAAAAGGGCTGCTATAACGATTAATTTTTTCATCATGATTTTACACTTTTTATATATTATCTTACTACAAAAATCGTGCCAGAACGTTAATTGATTGATAATGAGGAAAAAGACGAAAAAGGGGGTATGGTAAAAGTGTGCGATTTCGCACATTTTTTGTGTGAAATCGCACACACCGCACACGAAAATTATGCTTATATTTGCAAAAAGAACCTCAAATACCCTCAAAAGCATGGAAGGAAAAGGAAAAATATTTATAGTTGACGACAACCAGGACGTTTTGTTCGCTCTGAATTTGCTGTTGGAACCTCACGTAGAAAAAGTGAAAGTATCGACACAGCCTTCACGTATCGAACATTTCATGAAAGAATTTGAACCGGATGTCATTTTGCTTGATATGAACTTCAGCCGGGATGCGATTAGTGGAGAGGAAGGGTTTGATTGCTTGGATCAGATTCTACGTATCGACCCCGAAGCCGTGGTCTTGTTCATGACGGCATACGCAGATACCGAAAAGGCGGTTCGTGCGATTAAGGCTGGGGCGACGGACTTCATTCCGAAGCCATGGGAAAAAGAGAAATTATTGGCTACGCTTTCATCGGCTGTCAAGTTGCGTCAGTCTCGTAGGGAAGTCAAGCAGTTACAGACTCGCTTGGAAGCGCTGAGCGAATCGGATAAGGATGTGCCGTTGATGATTGGTGAATCGAAAGCGATGCAGGAAGTACTCGTCAGTATTCATCAACTTTCGAATACAGATGCCAACATCTTGATTTTGGGTGAAAATGGTACGGGCAAGGATTTGGTGGCTCGTTCGCTCCGACATTTTTCAAGTCGTCAACAGGCGCCTTTTATTACAATCGATTTAGGGAGTGTACCTGAATCCTTGTTCGAAAGCGAACTTTTCGGTTATGAGAAGGGAGCCTTTACGGATGCTCGGAAGGCTAAGGCTGGACGAATGGAAGTAGCATCTGGCGGAACCTTGTTCTTGGATGAAATAGGTAATCTTTCTTTAGCGATGCAAAGTAAACTTTTGACAGCCATTGAGAAACGTCAAATTTCCCGACTAGGGGCTACTAGATCTATTCCTATTAATATCCGATTGATTTGTGCGACTAATGCTAATATTCGTCAAATGGTAGAAGACGGTACTTTCCGACAAGACTTGTTATATCGTATCAATACGGTGGAAATTCATATTCCGCCATTGCGTGAGCGAGGGGAGGATGTCATTCTTTTAGCTGAGTATTTCTTGAAACGGTATAGCCATAAGTACAAGAAGAATATTCAAGGCTTGACGAAGGAGGCTCAACAGAAGTTGATGCGTTATCAATGGCCGGGTAATGTGCGTGAGTTGCAGCATGCCATTGAGCGTGCAGTGATTCTGTCACAATTTGTGTGGTTGCGTCCCGAAGATTTCATGTTGACTCCACAGACAGAAAAGAAGAGTGAACTGGGAGAAATCTTGAATCTGGAAGAGTTGGAATTAAGAGCAATCAAGAAGGCTTTGAAGCGTTGTGAGGGGAATGTGAGCGAGGCAGCCGATTTATTGGGTATTACCCGTTATGCACTTTATCGTAAAATGGCAAAGAATAAATTATGAGCAGTTGGCAGACAGTCAGGTTGGTGTTGTTGATGTTGTTAGTAGGAGGTGTTTCTGTTGCCTCTTATGTCTTTTATGAGCATCAACTGCATTTCTGTGTGTTCTTTTCATTGGTGATAGTTTTAGTGATTATCACTCATTTGGTATATGTGTATTCACGTTCTATCCGTAGATTGTCACGTATGATTGAATCCATTCGCTATGGTGATTTTACCTTGAGTTTTACGGCTAAAGGGCAGAATGTTCAAGAGAAGAAAATGGTGGATGATATCAATCAGGTAATGGCTCAGTTTCGTGCCCAATTGTCGGAAAAGGAGGAGAAGCATCGATATTTCGAAACCTTGCTTGATACGGTAGATACGAGTGTCTTGGTTTCGGATAAAGAAGGAAAGATACTTTGGATGAACCGGGCCGGGATACAGGATTTGTGTGGACATGCCATTCATCAGTTGGAGGAATTGAATAACTTGAATCCGGATTTCCCGCTTATATTGGCTTCTTTGCAACCTGGTGAAGTGAAGGTGGTTCGTATATATAAGGAAGAAGTTATGCAGGATATGGCGGTGACGGTCACAGAGTATTCCACAATGACAGCCGATTTGCGCCTTATCAACTTGAAGAATATCCGTTCCATTCTGGAAGAAAACGAAATGGAGGCATGGCAGAAACTGGTTCGTGTCTTGACACATGAAATCATGAATTCCATTACACCTATCATCTCGTTGAGCGATACCTTGTGTGAAAGGGCTATCCAACAAGGAATGGATGAAGAAAACTTGATGTTGCAAGGGCTGAAAACCATTCATCGTCGTAGCAATGGGTTGATGAACTTTGTGGAGAATTATCGCAAACTGTCCCGTTTGTCATCACCGGTTTTGGCACCTGTTCGAGTGGGAGAACTCTTGGGTGATATCAAGAAACTTTTCTTGTCTTCCAAGGTGCACTATATTTATAAGGTAGAGGATGAAAACCAAAAGTTGATGATAGACCGCTCGCAAATGGAACAAGTTTTGATAAACTTATTGAAGAATGCGGGAGAGGCTTGTATGGAGCAAGAAAATCCGGAAGTAGTGGTGGAAACATCCTATCAGGCCGAGAAACATATTTTCCGACTTTCTGTTACAGACAATGGTTGTGGTATCTTGCCAAATGTGGTGGATAAGATTTTTATTCCTTTCTTTACTACCAAACCTACGGGTTCTGGTATCGGCTTGAGCTTGTGCAAGCAGATTCTTACTTTGCATGGAGGAAGTATCCGAGTAAGTAGCGAAGAAGGAAAGGGAAGTTGCTTTACGTTGAAGTTGGTAGTAAAATAAAAAAGAGTTCCAATTGGAACTCTTTTTTATTCTATAAAGGTTGTGATTACAATCTAGCTTGGATAGCCTTAGATTCTTCTTCGTAACCAGGCTTGTTCAAGAGAGCAAACATGTTCTTCTTGTAAGCTTCAACACCCGGTTGGTTGAACGGATTCACTTCCAACAAATAGCCGCTGATACCACAAGCCTTTTCGAAGAAGTAGATTACCTGACCCAAGTAGTATTCGCTCAACTGAGGAACGATGAGGCGCATGTTAGGAACACCACCGTCTACGTGTGCCAACTGAGTACCAAGTTCGGCCATCTTGTTCACTTCGTCCACACGCTTGCCAGCCAAGAAGTTCAAACCGTCGAGGTTTTCTTCGTCTGTTGGAACGCGGAGTTCGTTGTCTGGGTTTTCTACAGAGATCACTGTTTCGAAGATAGTACGTTCACCTTCCTGAATCCATTGACCCATAGAGTGAAGGTCAGTAGAGAAGTCTACTGCAGAAGGATAGATACCCTTACCGTCCTTACCTTCTGATTCACCGTACAACTGCTTCCACCATTCGTTCATGTAGTGGAGTTTCGGGTTGTAGTTCACCAAGATTTCAATCTTCTTGCCTTGCTTATAAAGTTCGTTACGAACTGCAGCGTAGATAGCAGCTGGGTTTTCTTCGAACGGAGTTTCAGAACCGCAAACCTTTTCCATATCGCAAGCACCAGCAACCAACTTTTCGATGTCGAAACCAGCAACAGCGATTGGCAACAAACCTACCGGAGTCAATACTGAGAAGCGACCACCTACGTTGTCAGGAATGATGAATGTCTTGTAACCTTCCTTGTCAGCAGTTACACGAGCAGCACCCTTCTTAGCGTCAGTTACAGCTACGATGCACTTCTTTGCCATTTCCTTACCCATTTGGTCTTCGCATTGCTTCTTCAACAAACGGAATGCCAAAGCAGTTTCTGTAGTAGTACCTGACTTGGAAATATTGATAACACCGAACTTCTTGTCCTTCAAGTAGTCAGTGAGTTCATACAAATAATCTTCACCAATGTTGTGACCGGCAAATACGATGATAGGACCGTTTTGTTCTTTCTTCAACCATTGGAAGCTGTT
Organism: Phocaeicola sp.; assembly: GCA_045121515.1. GTDB lineage: Bacteria > Bacteroidota > Bacteroidia > Bacteroidales > Bacteroidaceae > Phocaeicola. The sequence goes on from JBGVGD010000029.1 coordinate 32,474, forward strand.
TGACAAAGCTTCGATCACGGCACGAGCACCCAAGTAGCTACCACCGATACCAGCTACAACTACTACTTCGCAGTTTTCGCGCAATACCTGAGCAGCACCCTTCAAGTCTGCCAAGTGTTCAGCAGTGATAGAAGACGGCAAGTGCAACCAACCCAAAAAGTCGTTACCCAAACCTGAACCGTTTTCCAAAGTTTCCATGCACGCTTTTACCTGTGCTTCATAAGCAGCTACTGTTTCCTTGCATACGGCTGCCTTGTCGATGTTCAAACAAATATTTTTCATTGTATATATTATATAAGATTTATTATCTGAGTGAATCTGTTAATAATTTGATTTCAATCATTGGTGAAATGCGTTCATACAAAATGTTGTAGATAGCGTCCACAATTGGCATGTTTACATGAAGATGTCTGTTCATCTCCTTGATACACTTGGTACCGTAGTAACCTTCGGCAATCATTTCCATTTCTATCTGTGCGCTCTTCACGGAATATCCTTTACCGATCATCGTTCCGAATACACGGTTACGGCTAAAGTTGGAGTAAGCGGTTACAAGCAAGTCGCCCAAATAAGCCGAGTCATTGATCGAACGTTCTACCGGATGAACTGTATTCAAAAGACGGTTCATTTCCTGAATAGCGTTTGATATAAGTACGGCTTGGAAGTTGTCACCATATTTCAAACCATTGCAGATACCAGCTGCAATCGCATAGATATTTTTCAATACAGATGCATATTCGATACCCACGATGTCCGGGTTAACCGAAGTCTTGATGTAGTGTCCAGACAATTGCTTGGCAAAGCATTTGGCCTTGTCAATGTCCTTACATCCAATAGTCAGATACGACAAGCGTTCCAAAGCAACTTCTTCCGCATGACAAGGTCCGGCGATAACAGCAATGTTTTCTTCTGGCACACCATAAATCTTGTGGAAGTAGTCAGACACAATCAAGTTCTCATCTGGAACAATACCTTTAATGGCAGTTACGATAAACTTGTCTTTCAACTTGACTTTCAACTTCTTCAGGTGGCTCTTCAGATAAGGCGAAGGAGTTACGAAAATCAGTGTGTCTGATTCGCGTACTACTTGGTTGATATCCGAAGAGAAATTGATACGATCGATGTCAAATCGTACGCTGGTCAGGTAAGCCGGATTATGACCGAGACGCTTGAATTCTTCGATTCTGTCGTCTCGGCGCATGTACCAATTAATAGTTACATCAGGCTTGCCCATAACCATTTTTGCAATAGCTGTTGCCCAACTACCGCCACCCATGATTGCTATTTTTCCGGGCAGATTCATAATGCTTAGATTTTGCTAATCCATTCAGTGACTTGGTCAACCGACGGATTTGTCAATCCTAATTTATATTTTTTATTGATACCGCAGATGTCCATGTGGAGCTTCTGAGGGTTTACTTCTTTCATAGCGCTTACCAAGTTGTATCCGGCCTTTTGAATAACTGGTACCCATTCTTCAGCGATACCCAATTCTACGTACTTGGCAACACTGTCCTTCGGATCAGCCTTTTCCGGACGCATCTGTGGAAAGAACAATACTTCTTGGATGAAGGCATTACCAGTCATCAACATAGTCAGACGGTCGATACCGATACCGATACCTGATGTTGGAGGCATACCATATTGGAGAGCCTTCAAGAAGTCTTGGTCGATAATCATTGCTTCATCGTCACCCTTATCAGCCAAACGCATCTGTTCCTTGAAACGTTCTTCCTGATCGATAGGGTCATTCAATTCAGAATAAGCATTTGCCAATTCCTTACCATTCACCATTAATTCGAAACGTTCTGTCAAGCCTGGCTTGCTACGGTGCATCTTGGTCAATGGAGACATTTCTACCGGATAGTCAGTGATGAATGTCGGTTGGATAAAAGTACCTTCGCAGAATTCACCGAAGATTTCATCAATCAACTTACCCTTACCCATGGTTTCGTCGATTTCCATGTTAAGAGCCTTGCAAACTTCACGGATTTCTTCTTCGCTCTTGCCTTCGAGGTCGTAACCTGTCTTTTCTTTGATTGCTTCGAGGATAGGCAAACGGCGATATGGAGCCTTGAAGCTGATAGTCTTACCGTCGATAACCGTTTCTGTACAACCATTTACAGCGATACAGATACGTTCGAGCATCTTTTCTGTAAAGCTCATCATCCAGTTGTAGTCCTTATACTGAACGTAAAGTTCCATACAAGTAAATTCCGGATTGTGGCTCTTGTCCATACCTTCGTTTCGGAAGTTCTTACCGATTTCGTATACACCTTCGAAACCACCTACGATGAGTCGCTTCAAATACAATTCAGTAGCGATACGCATGTAGAGGTCGATATCCAATGAATTATGGTGAGTGATGAATGGACGGGCACTTGCACCACCGGCGATAGACTGGAGGATTGGAGTTTCTACTTCAGTATAACCAGCTTCGTCCATTACGGCACGCATGGTCTTGATGATAGTGGTACGCTTCAAGAAAGTGTCCTTTACACCGTCGTTTACGATGAGGTCCACGTAACGTTGGCGATAGCGCAATTCTGGGTCTTCAAACTTGTCGTATGCTACACCGTCCTTGTACTTCACGATAGGAAGCGGACGCAATGACTTGGAAAGAACGGTCAACTTCTTGGCATGGATAGAGATTTCGCCCATTTGGGTACGGAATACGAAACCTTCGATACCGATGATGTCGCCCAAGTCGAGCAAACGCTTGAATACCACGTTGTACATATCCTTGTTGTCATCCGGACAGATGTCGTCACGGGTGATGTATACCTGGATACGTCCTTTAGAGTCCTGCAATTCAACGAACGATGCCTTACCCATGACACGGCGGCTCATGATACGACCTGCTACCGATACAGCGCGAGGTTCGTCTTCGTCCTTGAATTCTGCTTTTATATCTGTAGAAAATGCATTCGTTACATACTCTGCTGCTGGATATGGATCGATACCCATTTCACGCAACTCGTTCAGACTATTGCGTCTGATAATTTCCTGTTCACTTAGTTCTAATACGTTCATTTGTACAAACTTTAACTCAATTTGGGAACAAAAGTACGAAAGTTTTTGTAAAGTACCTCATTTAAAACGGAAAATCTATATATTTGCAAGTAGAAGTCTATAGATAAGTATAATTATATGAAAAAGTTAATGTTATTAGCCGCTTTAGTAGTGGCATTTGCATCCTGCCAGTCGAACGGCAAGAAGAGTGAAGAACAGGCAGTAGAATCAAAGGCGGCTATTGTTGAGGCTGGAACTCACGAACCGGATTCTGTGGGTTACATTGTAAGAGTAGGGGACATCGCTCCTGAGTTGGAAATGGAATTGACTGACGGACAGAAGGTGAAACTTTCAGACCTCCGTGGCAAAGTGGTGATGTTGCAATTTACAGCTAGTTGGTGTGGCGTATGCCGTAAGGAAATGCCTTTCATTGAAAGCGATATCTGGCAGAAGCATAAGGCAAATCCGAACTTTGCCCTCTATGGTGTAGACCGTGACGAACCGGTGGAAACCGTAAAGGCATTTGCTGAAAAGACAGGTGTGACCTATCCGTTGGCGCTCGACCCGGGTGCAGATCATTTTGCTAAGTATGCAGATCGCAAGGCAGGTATTACTCGCAATGTATTGATTGACAAGACTGGTAAAATCGTCATGTTGACTCGCTTGTACAACGAAGAAGAATTTGCTTCTTTGTGCAAGAAGATTGACGAAATGTTGGCAGAATAAGCAAGAATCCGATGAAGAAACTACTGATTGCAGTCCTTTCGCTCATCGTTATTCTGCTTCCCGTATCGGCACAGAAGAAAAAACAAGCATCGGGTAAGGAGCCATTGTTCGGTAAGGCAATGGCTTCGTACCCGATTGTTTCGAATGAACTTTCCGGCGCTTGTTTCTATTTGGTCGGTGGCCATGGTGGTCCTGACCCTGGTGCCATTGGCACTTATGGTGGACATAAGTTGCATGAAGATGAATATGCTTATGACATTGTCCTTCGTCTAGGTCGTGAACTGATGATGCGGGGGGGCAAGGTGCATTTCATTATTCAAGACAAGAAAGACGGTATTCGTAATGATAAAATCTTGAAGAACAGCAAGCGTGAAACATGCATGGGGCAGGCAATACCGCTAGACCAAGTAGCCCGTCTTCGTCAGCGTTCGCAGAAGATTGACCAATTATATAAAAAGGATAAGTCGAATTACAAACGTGCGATTTTTGTGCATGTCGATAGCCGTAGCCAAGGTAAACAGACAGATGTCTATTTTTATCATGCTCCGGGTAGCAAGCAGGGCAAACGTTTGGCCGATCGAATGAATAATACGCTTCGTCAGAAATATAAGAAGCACCAACCGGGAAGAGGTTTCAATGGAACGGTTAGCGAACGGAATCTTTATGTACTTCGCAATACGCAACCGGCAGGAGTGTATTTGGAATTGGGGAATATTCGCAATAGCCGTGACCAACAACGTCTCGTACTGGAGAACAATCGTCAAGCACTTGCCAAGTGGATAGTGGAAGCTATTGTGGCAGATTATAAAATAGGGAGGAAGTAATTATTACTTCCTCCCATTCTTTTATTTACGTACAAATGCTCTTTCAAGATCTTGTGAAACATTGATCATGAAGTCGCCCATATGTTCGAATTCATTCAAGATGTCCATATAGTAAACGCTGGTCTGATAATTCTTGCCGCCATTGTCTATTTCTTCAATCACAGCATCACGATAGTTGTTGCGAAGCGTGTTGAGGCGGTCTTCAGCATTGTAGGCATTGGCAATGTTTACCAGTTCGCCCTTATGCGCAGCAACCAAATTGGCTATCATTGCATCGTAAGCCTCACTTACTGCGTCTGCCATCATATTGAGGTTCTTGACGGTATCTGCATCGAACACCTTCTTGTGGATGTTTTTTCTTGACAAGATACGGCTGATACTTTCACCTGAATCACCCAATGATTCCAATTCACCCACAATCTTATACATAGCCTTAATCTTGATAGAAGTGCTTTCGCTGATTTCTTCTGCCGATACACCATTCAAGAAGGTAGCGATTTCGTATTCAATGCGGTCGGAAATTTCTTCGTATTTTACCAATTTACTTCTCAAGTCTTCGAACTTGTCGGTATCCGCTTCGTTGATCGCTTCCTTTGCATACGCAGCACCATTCTTTGAGATTTGAGCGAAATGAATGATTTCATCGAACGCTTGGTCTACCGAAAGTTCCGGAGTAGCCAAAGGACCGGCTGAAATATACTTGAGTCTGAACACTTCCTTTTCCTGGTTTTCTGGAGTACGGATAATCCAACTTACAGCCTTGCCAATCAGCCCGGTGAACCAAACCAAAATCAAGGTGTTGGTCATGTTGAAGAGGGTATGAAGCATCGAAAGACCGTACAAAGCGGCTGTACCTTCCGGTGATGTAGGTCCTGGAACATGAAATCCTTCTGCTGCTGGATTAGGTAAACCAAACAAGTTTTCGGTTACAAGACCTACTAAACGAAGGAATGGATTGAAGAGAATCAATGCCCAAAGTACACCGAATACATTGAAGATAGTATGCGACATCGCTGCACGCTTGGCTTGTGTGTTACCAATAGAAGCGGCGATATTAGCTGTAATAGTGGTACCGATGTTTTCACCCAACACCATGGCACAAGCCATACCAAACGGAATCCAACCCATACTCAACATGATGAGCGTAATGGCCATGGTAGCCGAAGAAGATTGGAGAACAAGGGTCAGGATAGTACCAAAAAGAAGGAACAACAAAACAGAACCAAATCCATGAGACGACCAAGTACTTACAAACTCCAATACTTCCGGTGTCTGGCGGAGGTCAGGAACCGATTCCTTCATGAATGAAAGTCCCAAGAACAAAAGACAGAAACCTACGATCAGTTCACCGATGTTCTTACGTTGGTCTTTTTTGGAATTGGAGAAAAGGAAACCAAAGAGCATCAAAGGAATGGCGAGAATCGAAATGTCAGCCTTGAAGCCCAAGAAAGCAACCATCCAGGCGGTAATGGTAGTACCGATGTTGGCACCCATAATAACGCCGATCGCTTGTACCAACGTCAGAAGCCCTGCATTCACAAAACTTACCACCATTACGGTAGTAGCCGAAGAAGACTGAATGATAGCAGTGATACCCATACCAGTCAATACTCCCTTCAACGGATTGGATGTCATGGCAGACAAGAATCCTCTTAATCTCTCTCCGGCAGCTTTTTGCAGCCCTGAACTCATCAAGTTCATCCCGTACAGGAACATCCCCAATGCTCCCAACAGTGTAAATACTTGTAATATACCCATAGCTTATATGTTTTATGGGTACAAATAAACGACAAATATGTTTCATAAATGTTTCAAATGGGGAAAACTTTATGAAAAAGATGAGGTGTTTACCCCATCTTGCCAGTCAAATAGGCCTTTGTGCGTTCGTCTTTCGGATCGGAGAACATTTTTTGTGTATCATCGTATTCTACTAGTTCGCCCAAATACATGAACATGGACTTGGAAGAAATGCGCATGGCTTGTCCCATGTTGTGAGTAACAATTAGGATAGTAACTTCCTTTTGAAGTTCTAGCAACAGTTCTTCGATGTGTTTGGTGGCGATAGGGTCGAGTGCCGAAGTCGGTTCGTCCATTAACAATACATCCGGTTTCATCGCTAAGGCACGGGCAATGCACAAACGCTGTTGCTGACCACCTGAGAGGAACGTACCTTTCTTGTTCAACACATCTTTTACTTCGTCCCACAATGCCACGCTTTTCAAGCAACGTTCCACCGTAGCATCCTTTTCTGCTTTAGACAACTTGATGCCGTTCAAGGCAAAGCCGGACAAGACATTGTCGTAAATGCTCATGGTTGGGAATGGAGTCGGTCGTTGGAAAACCATACCTATTCGGCGACGTACATCGATAGGTTCCATAGCCAATATATTTTCACCATTAAGCAATATTTCTCCATCTACGCGGATATTCGGATAGAGATTATGCATTAAGTTCACGGCACGGAGCAAGGTAGATTTACCGCACCCCGATGGCCCCATGATAGCGGTAATAGTATTTCGTTCGATGGCTGCCGATACATATTTTACAGCCATGGTCTGTTTGGTATAAGATACACAAGTCTTTCTAAATTCAAGTATAGGTGTTACTGATTCCATTTTTTAGCAATATACTTAGCGGTTAGGTTTAATGTCAATACAAATAATAAGAGGAAAAGCGAAGCTCCCCAAATCAGCTCCTGAAGATTAGGGTCGTTGAAAAACTCCCATATCAGCAAAGGAACGGCTGAAATCGGCTTATCAATAGAAAAACGGATAAGCGAACAACCAAGGGCAGTAAACATCAGCGGAGCCGTTTCACCAATGACTCGGGAAATTGCAAGCAACACTCCGGTAAAGATACCACCGAACGCTGCCGGTAGTTGGACTTTCATCATCACTCGGGCACTGTTGCCTCCCAAAGCCAATCCTGCTTCCTTCAATGAAGAAGGAAGGATTTTCAACGTTTCTTCGGTAGAACGGATGATGAGTGGAAGCATCATGATACAAAGTGCCACACTGCCGGCTATGGCCGAATAACCTTTCATCGGTACTACCACCCAGATGTATGTGATGATACCGATAATCACCGAGGGAGTACCTTGCAGAAGATCGGTCAGATAACTCACGGCCTGTGCAAAACGACTTTTGCTATTCTCTGCCAAGAACGCACCACAAAGTATACCTAATGGAACGGCGACTACCACTGCCATACCGAGCATAATCATTGTACCGATAATACCATTGGCAATACCACCTGGAATGGGTTCACCTGCTTCAATAGCCTTCATGGCCTTATAAGCGGTAGGAGTCGGTTCGGTGAAGAACGACCATGAAAGCTGGTCATAACCACGCAACAACACTTCTCCCAAAATGGCAAAGAGCGGAACGGCTGTCAATGCCGCTAGCAAGCAGACGCTCCAAAGCATCATTTTATCTTTTGCCAAACGATGTCTGATTTTTAATTGTGTCATAGTTAAGCGATTCTTGCACGTTTAATCATTATTTTACCAATCATATTAATGATGGCTGTAATCATGAAAAGCACCAAGCCAATGGCAATCAATGATGAGAGACGCAAGCCGTCCGCTTCACCAAACTGGTTGGCAATAATGGAGGCCATGGAATTACCAGTAGAAGTAATCGATTCAGGGATGTTGTTGGTATTACCGATCAACATGGTTACGGTCATGGTTTCACCCAATGCACGTCCAATGGCCAACACATACGATGAGAAGATACCGGAACCAGCCACCGGGAATATTACTTTGCGAACCACTTCCGCACGGGTAGCGCCCAAACTATAAGCCCCTTCCTTCAAGTCGTTTGGTACCATTTTGATAAATTCAGCACTTAATGATGCCGCATAAGGTACAATCATAATGGCCAATACCAAAGAAGCGGTCAACACGCCTGATCCTTGTGGAGAGATGTTCAAGGCCATGATAAGCGGACGAAGGGTGTAGAATCCCCACAAACCATAGATGATGGACGGAATACCGGCCAATAAATCTGTTACCGTACTTAATATAGCTGCGACTCTTGTCCCCTTGAAGTATTCGCCAACGAAAAGAGCTACGGGTAAGGAGAAGGGAATACAAAAGACAAGAGCCAACAGCGTAGTCATCAATGTGCCAGTAATGAACGGCAATGCTCCGTATTGTTCAGCCCCTTCGGTATAGCTCCACTCCGAGGAGGTCAAGAAGTTGAAGAAACCGAAATACTCGAAGGCATCGGAAGCATCGGTGACGAGGGCATAAACCACGCCCCCGCACACGATTGGTATCACCAATGCTGCTACGAACAATACTATTCTGTACAGTTTATCGTTCATAAAAGTTCTAAATTATTGCAGTATGGTCACTCCGTCGTAAGTTACAGTCTCCAGGTTCTTTAGACTCAATTCCTTTGCTTGGGCAGGAAGCGGCGCATAGTGAACTTCCGAAGTAATCTTCTGAGCCTCATCCGAAAGGATGTATTGCAATAAGTTGAGTGTGGCTGTAGCCTGTTCCTTGCTGCGATCCGAGTAATTCTGTTCCTTATAGATAATCATCCAAGTGAAGGTTGCTATCGGATAAGCACCGGCAGCATCAGCATTGGTTATAGAGGTACGAGTGTCGGCAGGAATGACACCAGAAGCAGCTGCAGAGATGGTTTCAGCAGTCGGTTCCACCAGTTCACCGCGTTGGTTCATGATGCTTGCATACGGAATCTTTTGGGCAAAAGCATATTCAGAACCGACATAACCAATGGAGTTCTTGGTTTGAGAAATCACACCAGCTACACCCGGATTGCCCTTGGCAGCCTGTCCCGAAGGGAAGTTCACCGACTTACCGGCACCGAATTTACTTGCCCAATTTGAACTAACCTTTGTCAAATAGTCGGTGAATACGAAAGTCGTACCCGAACCGTCCGAGCGGAACACGGGAATGATGGCTTCTTCAGGAAGTTTCACATCGGGATTTAATGTAACCAAACGAGGGTCATTCCACATCTTTATTTCTCCAGCAAAAATATCAGCAATCACTTCACCCGATAGGTTCAGTTGGTTCACTCCATCCAAATTATAGGCCAACACCACAGCACCCATGCAAGTCGGGACGTGAATCACCGGATTCATCTCAGTCATTTCCTTTTCCGAGAGGAAGGCATCACTACCAGCAAAATCGACAATCTTGTCGCGCAAGTTGCGTACACCACCGCCAGAACCGATACCGCCATATGCCACGGCATCACCATTCACTTGGGAAAATTGTTCGAACACTACATTGTAGAAAGGAAGCGGGAAGGTAGCACCTGCACCTGAAAGTTCCTGTGCCTCACGAACACCATTGGTTTTACCACCTCCACAAGAGACAAGTACCAAAGCCAGTACCAATGTCATCCATACATTTGTTCTCATAATCATTTGAATTGTGTTTATTTTAACAATTAAATAGTCTTCATTGTTTTTTGACACTGCAAAGGAACGGAGATTTTGTTTCATAAAGGTTTCAAAAAGGTTTGCTTTCTGTTAAATGCATGTTACGGAAATATAAATACCCTTGCCTGATATCGCATCAAGCAAGGGCAGCAATGACTCCGTTTTTGGAACCATAAAGAATGGAGTATTTGGAATGATAAAAATCATTTAATGAATTGTTTTTCAGCTTGCTATTGTTACTTTTTTTAGAGGTAATTCTGAATTGTCCGAGTGAATTGAACACCTAAACGTTTCAGTTTCTTAGGGTACTAGAGTTTTTATTTAGAAAGCAATCGCCTTGTTGTTTCCGGCTGATTAGTGGTAATGAAATCCGGTTCAAGAGCAATGGCATTGGTTAGTTCGCGATGCGAATCGGGTGTCCAAATATTGACACTTAATCCTAATGAACGAGCATCTTTTACCCATTCAGGATGGTTTAGCAAAACTTTCAATTCATAGTCTATGCCATTAAATCCTTTATCCTTTACTTCTTTGGGTGATAAATCTCCGTTAACGTATGAAATATATGCTTTAGGAGAAATAGAACGGATGCCTTCACAGATATTCAAACTGAAGGAAATGTATTCAATTTGTTCCTCCATACCTTTTTCTTCTACCATCCTGACAACTTTTTCTGTCAACTGATTTTCTGCTTCGATTGTTGGTTGGCGTTTTATCTCAAGTATAAGTTTTGTTCCTCTTAGTTTTTTACCTTTATCTAGAAAATCAGTCAATAGAGGGATGGCTTCGCCATTAGCCAAACGTACCTTCATAATGTCCTGATAATTACTTTGGGCTATAACAAGTCCTCCGACAGTCGGATCATGATTTACAATTGGTACACCGTCTTTAGTCATCTGAACGTCGAATTCAGAACCATAAACACCTGCTTCAGCAGCTTCCAATAACGAGGCTATACTATTCTGTGGCTTATCATCCGTACTCCAATATCCTCTATGAGCAATGATTCCTATTGGTCGTTTATTCTTGACAGACTCATATTTTCGTTCTAACTTGATTGTTTCTGCAAATTTTTCCCCCCAACGATTCGTAAAAGTAACAGTAACGGTCTTGGCATTAACGGAAGGTGTTGCAAAAAACAGGTGAGGAGTTTTGCATATGCTTTGAATTGTTGCATACGTTTTATCAATACCTGTAAACTGCTCCATTAGTCCTTTTTTTACTCCGTCCTCACTCCATTCCACCTTGCATCTGCTATCATAATCCCAAACATTCGCTACAATGCTGTATGGATGAGAGGCAAACTCTCCATCTGCATAAACCGTCATCTGTTTATTGGCAGGCTGGTTGGTCGGTTTGTAATGCCAACGTAAAGATTCTCCGTCAATATCCACAATCATATATCCATTGGGAGCACCGCAACGGTTGGTATGACTTTTCCACCAGGCACCACATGCAGCACCGATGTTATGTTCATAAAGTTTTTCAGAAACTTCATTGTTCTGTGCGAAATGGGTATGTCCGGCGAACACATGTACATTGTAGTCTTTCAATACTTCAACTAAAGCCTTGGCATTACATACATTACCTTCTTTTTCTATTTTATTCCAACAGGCAGCATGCATACTAATAATAACAAGAGATCCTTTTGGTACAAAACTGAGGTCGTTTTTCAACCATTCCAATTGGGCACCGGTAATCCCTTCACGATAAGCCTTTCCCCCCATATAGTTAATGTTTTTCAAAGTAATGAAATGCGCTTTACCTAAGTTGAAGGAATAGTCGGTAGGACCGAAATACTTTTCATAAACCATTTCTCCATGAACAGGAGTACCTTCCGGCATATTATTCAGCCCTTGATAGCGTAAGTCAAAATCATGATTACCGATACATTGGAAGGATGTAAGTTTCAAACCTTCCAATGACTGGATATAATCATCAAACAAGTGCATATTGTCCCAAACAATGTCACCCAAAGAAACACTGACAACTTCTCTTTCTTTGCTGATAGAATCAGTTACTAACTTTAAGTCCTTGACGGTTTCTGATTTCCATCTGTCAACATGCTTGTCAGACTTTACTTGTGGGTCTGAAATGGCTATGTAGCATATTTTTTCATTTGCTGCTTTACGTTTTTCAAGAAAAAAGTCGTGTGATTTATTCTGAGCTAATTGACTAACACTTACATAAAATCCGTTTGCCACACTGTTCTTTGATGGCAAATGATAATTAGCAGGTGTCGAGATTGAGATGAATTTGCTGAACTGTGTATCAGTTGGAAGAATCCAATAACCATCTTTGTCTGTAGTGGTGAAACCGCTACCATTATTCACCACTACGTTTGCAATTCCTTTACCCGAAGGTTCTATAACCTTTCCTTGAAACTTTATAAAGTTATTTTGTGCCATCGCTCCGAGACATGACATACAGAGCAGGGCGGTCATAACTGACATGCTTTTTATTCTCATTGACATGCTTATTTTAAATAATTACTAATTCTACTCTATTAAATAGACCAATCACTTCTTCACCTGTTTTTGCTTGTCTGGCAGCAGACTCAAATTCTTTTGTGTCGTTTTCCATGCAGATAACATTTGCACAATCAAGGATGTGTGCCATAATTTCAACCGCTTGTTTCTTTTCCATAACCCCTCTTTTCAAGGATTTCTTGATAAACTTGTTAGCACGTTCCACTGCATTATAAATACTTGGCTTACGTATTTCCGTTCCTGAATCGGAGAGACCCACCTCTACATTATATTGATGAATATAGTTGGCTTGAAATGTGTTCCATTTAGGAGTAATTTCCGAACCTAGATAATGCTCTTCCTCAAAACTTGTTTCTACATTAGGTATTTCACCATGTACTGTGTACTTGTATGACTCATTTGTCAGATTCATAGCCATAACCGGCTGCAATATTGATATCAAAAAGAATATTGCAAAAATAATGCTTCTAATCATAGTCTTAATATGTTAAAATTTAACGTTTTTGCCAAATAAGGCGTGTGTTTAATTCATCTCCTCCCATTGAATCGACGGCTCTATCATAATTGTCTTTGTTCATACGTTGCAAGATAGCCGGATAACGATAGCGGTAGGGCATAGTATCACCTGTTGCTACACCTGGTCCATGAGGAACGTCTGGATAGCCTGTTCGATTGTATTCAAACCATTGTTGGAAATCTATGAAAAACAAAGCATAGAATTTCTGTTCCATAATTCGCTTCAAAGTTCCGTCATATGCTGCAATCGGATTCTCAAAATAGTCCTCAGGGAGTTCTGCTCCCCATTGTTCTACCGCTGCTTTAACTGCTATCTTGTAAAGTTCCTCTGCATCAGCTTCTATAATTCCACGCCATGCCAATTCTGTTTTGATGAAAAGTATTTCTGCATATGTTAAACACCAAAGATCTTGCGGAGCTGTTGCCAGATTGTCCGCATTCGGGGCAGAGCCTGAGATTGTTGGTGTAATATCATATCCACTGGGTAAACCAATATATGACTTATATTCATTACCATTTTCATCATAATTAGTCGCTTGTTTAGCAAAAATAGGCAAACGAGGATCGTTCCATTCCAACAACTTATCGATGAAGAATTTAGAAAGTTGTTTATAAGACGACAAATCAGATGGACGTGTCATAGGAGCTTCTTCTGGTGCCACTCCCGATACGTTGACACGAGCGGCTTCATCATTGCTTTCAAAGATGGGATATGTATCCGGGTCAGCCAACATCTTCTTCAGTTCGAGGTCTGCATTTAGTTCTGGCACATCAATCACACGGAGCAAGACACGCATGCGAAGTGAATTTGTAAACTTGCGCCAACGTAAAAGTCCCTCTTCATCGTCACTGCTTTTACAATACATCTTGTCACCTCCATCGTTGAATTTCAGGCCTTGTGATGGATTATAAAGACTGTTGGCAACCTCCAAAGAATCAATAATACTACGATAGACATCAAGTTGCGTATCAAATTTTGGATAAAAAATACTTTGTTCACCCTTGCACGCTTCCTGCATAGGAATGTCACCAAAAGCATCAGTAAGAATATGAAACATCCAACATTTCAATGTCAATCCTATAGCTTGATAGTTGGTTTGTTGGGAACTTACCCCGTAATTATATACAGACTGTGCATTGGTCGCCCATTTATAATAAGTACTCCATGCCCCGTCACCAGCTGCATCGCTAATTCTATACCATCCCACACCATTGGTCGTATTGGTCGTTACCAAGCACTGCATTAATTGGAAAGTCCAACTATTATAACGTGTCCATGTGTATGTACCCATTCCATAGATAATCGGATTGAGGAAACTTCCTGCATTGGCCTCATCCATACGAGTCGGATCTACATTTAATTCATCCATACTTTCACATGAGGAAAACATCAGTGCAGGAACCAATAATGCACCCAATATCTTTCTGAATATCTTTTTCATTTGTTATTTTTTTATGAGTTGTTACTATTAGAATTCTACTTTAACATTTACACCATAGGAACGTGATGAAGGTAATGTACCGACTTCCACTCCTGTTACCATTGATGATCCGTCTAGCGAAACAGTTTCGGGATCAAACATCGGATAGTTGGTCAAGCAAAGTAAGTTGCGTCCATATACTCCAACTGTAGCCTTGCTCAAGTGCATATTTGACAACCATTTTTTAGGGAAATTATAATCCAACCGTATTTCACGAAGTTTCAAATAAGTAGCATCGAAACTGTTGGTTTCTACATTTCCGATACGATAGTATTCCTTATAATATGACTCTAAAGTTACCAGCTTTTGGTTAGGACTGTAAGTTCCATCACCATTGTCTACAACGCCTGGTGCTATGCAATAGATACCTTCTACTGGAGTAATGCCTTGCTGTTCGAAGAGAGCAGCTATTTGTGGATCGTTGATGTCAAGGTATAACGATGTTCCAGGTAGACGTCCGTTTAAAGTTGTATCCAATTTTCCTTGTTCACACATCTTGTGATGAGATTGTGAGTAGATAAGTCCTCCCACTTGACCGTCCCACTGCATAGACAGTTTTAAATTTTTGTAACGCAATGTCGTATTAAATCCACCTTTCCAATCTGCCAAAGCGCAACCTACATATTCAATTTCAGACGGACGTTCTGGCATACCTGTAGAACCAATTATAACTTCTCCTCGACTGTTGCGTTTCAATTTGTATCCCCAAAGGTCACCAGTAGTACCACCTTCCGTACCAATGATATAAACGTTTCCACTTACATAGGATCCAATGGTTTGACGTTCATCTGCGAATTCAGATAATTCTTCGATTTTATTTTTATTCATAGACCAAGTAAAAGTTGTATTCCATTCCCAATCCCTATTCTTGACGGGAGTTGCATTCAAAGTAAGCTCCACACCTCTATTACTTACAGCACCGGAATTAATGACACCTTTCGTAAAACCTGTTGTCGGATCAAACGGTGCATTCAGAATCTGGTTCTTTGTTTTATTATAATAAAGAGTGGCGTCCAATGAGATTCTGTTCTTGAACATACGCAAATCAAATCCACCTTCCCAGTTCGTAGAAATTTCAGGTTTAAAGTCTGCATTGTAAAGCGTAGTACTCATTGTGAGGGAACCTGGGAATTCGCTTGTTGTATAATAAGGAGCCGTCTTATACGGTTCGGTGTCATTACCAACTTGTGCCCACGACAAACGTAATTTCAACATATCAATTGGATTTGGCATATCTAACCATTCGTTGATAATAGCACTAAGGCTAACCGATGGATAAAAGAATGAACGATTATTTCTAGGTAGAGTTGATGACCAGTCATTACGTCCAGTTATATCCAAGAACAAACGGTTCTGATAGCCCAAATTGGCGGTAAAATAAACACTATTCACACTTTTACGATTGATTGTTGTCTTCACTTGCGGATTTGATACACCATTGGCCAACTTATATACTCCCGGTGTATTTAAACCTATTACCGAAGCCGCCAACAAATCGTAATATGAATACATCATATTTCCACCTACAGCAGCATTCAGATGTAATCCATTGTCATAACTGTCATGATACGAAAGTAATGCATCACTGTTGATCTCATAATCGAAAATATTCTGTTTTTTAAAGAAGCCATCAGGATAAACCTTGTCATCCCATGGACGATGCTGTTCTTGCTGCTGGGCAGTAAGTTGCACACCCGAACGAACCATCAAATCTAATTTGCGTGTAATTTGCAATGTTGCACTTCCTGTTGCTGTCACACTATGTTTCCTTGATGGATTTTCAGCTTCATAAAGCAATACATAAGGATTTGGCAAATAGCTACTGAATGGACGAATCTGCTTTATGTTTTCCTGTCCTTTATACCACATCGGTTTGAACCAATTTAAATCAAAGTTTGGATTCATAAAGATTAGGAAATAAGGAATGGAATTACTATTATAAGTAAGCGAAGGAGTATTTTCCACGTTACGATAAGTATAACTTGCCTTAAACTGGGTTTTTAGTTTTCGTGACACTTGTTGGTGGGCAGATACTGATGCACCGATACGCTCATAGCCGCTATTCGGGAGAATCCATTCATTTTTACTATAAGTTATGGAAGCACGAATACTGCTTCTATCACTGTTCCCAGTAATGGCTACGGAATGCGTTTGAGTATTTCCTGTTTGGAACAAACCTTTAATATTGTCTTTATAAGGTCTCCATTCTGTCGCTTTTTCTGCGCGACCTTCCAAATTCGGATCATATTGGTAGAACATCTGTCCTTCAAATTTCGGACCGAAAGCACTACTTGTACCGCTGGTACTTGCCAAACCGTTACCTTTTCCATAAGAATAATAATGCTTTCCTGCCCATTCTGTCGTAGTACCACCAATATTATTGGCTACCCCTTGACCAAATACATATTGGTAATCAGGAAAATGTGCCGCATTTTCCCAAGTATTATTGAAACTATAGCTTACACCGATACCTTTCTTATCCTTACGTCCCGTTTTGGTGGTGACCATTACTACCCCATTAGCTGCACGTGAGCCATAAAGAGCGGAAGCTGATGCTCCCTTCAAGACTTGGATACTTTCAATATCATCAGGATTTATATCGGAAAAACCGTTACCATAATCCACAGAACCTTCAGAGCTCCCTCCTGCACCATACGAACCACCTGGGTTGCTCATCGGACTACTCATTGGCACACCGTCAACCACGATAAGTGCACCATTACCATTTTGATTCAATGACACATCCCCTCGTAACGAGATTTTGGTTGATGAAAGCGGACCACCAGCCGAAATTACATTCAAACCTGCAACACCACCTTGCAATGCCAATGACCAGTTATTAGGCATACTGGCAGTAATATTTTCACCTGCCACCGTTTGAGTCGCATATCCCAATCCTTTTTCTTCTCTTTTAATACCCAAAGCTGTTACCACCACATTTTCCAACATAATGGATTCATCCTGCATCGTAACATTTATTTCATTGTTACCCTTATAAGGTATAGCCAATCTTTTAAAACCCACATATTGAAAAATGATGGAGTCCTTCCGGGTCAATGTTTTCCGTACATTCAGTTGATAAGTACCGTCTACATCGGTGATGCTTCCTAACTGAACATCATTGTTCAATACAACTGTTGCTCCAATAAGGGGCTCGCCTGTTTTGTCTGTCACTTTTCCTTTGATTGTTGTCTGTGCCATCATAGGGCTCACCACCCCGAATAACGACAGAAACAAAAGTTTCCAAAATTTTCTCTTTTTCATAAATTTATATCCTTTAAATTGACACAACAAAAGTATCGTAGAGAAATTTCATAAATATTTCAAGAACATTAGGCTTCAATTAAATGGATATTACGAAAAAAACTCCCGTTGATAAGGGTAGAATATAAGTAAAATCCTCACTGTATTCACATACAGCAAGGATTTTTACTTAAAAGGAATAATGCATAATTATATTCCTTTTCAAAATGCCTATATTGGTGTGTCTTTTATTTAATCCATCCGTTCATCCAAGTACATTCCTTGGCTATGTCGTTCAATGAAGTATAATTGAAGGATTGTTCTGTCTCATTGCCGGCGGCTACAAAAGCTTCATTCGTATAAATACCTTCTTTGCTGTCCAATGTACCGCTGATACTTACATGGATAAGTTTAGATTTACCATTGAGCAATGCGTTTTCTGTTTCCGCGCTTTCCACGGCCACAGCCTTACCTTTCCCACAAACCTTGGCTGAGGTGATTTCCACTTCTGTGCCACGGCGCAAACGGATACCTTGCTTACTACCGCCATTACCAACCAAAATGAGATTTTTTAATACTGGGTGAGATACTGGAGTAGCCGAATAATTGTTCTCATTGTTGTCTGCTTCTATCAAGCAGTCACAGTCATAACCCAAAGTACCTTCCGCTTCTTGGAATGCTACCAGATTTTCACCCTTGCCGTTCCAACCTTCGGTCCAGTCGAACGAGTCATCCGAGCAGTTCACTACAACCATATTCTTCACATTTACTGAACCACCAAAGAACTCAAAACCATCATCAGATCCATGATAAGCCTCGCAATTCTCAATAATCGTGCCGTTACCTACACCATAGAAAGTCATACCGTTCGCTTCGTGTTCTTCGTCAAAGGCATAACCGGTATATTCTACGCGTACATATTTAAGTACACCGCTATTGTCGGCATCATTGCTACCACCGTAAGTCGCTCCACCGATTTCCGAACTTCCTTTACCGCCTTCGGCATTGGTATGTGCACGTCCGCAAAGGTGAATACCGCCCCATGCTCCAGGTTCTTCCTTCGATGATGTCATGATAATAGGTGCTGATGCTGTACCTACTGCATTGATTTTTGCCCCTTGCTCAACGAGGATATAGTCCACACGGTCGTCATATTGGGCTACAATTTTAACTCCTGGTTCGATGTTCAGTGTTGCACCTTCTTTCACGAGAAATTCTCCATTCAAGGTATAAGTGTTTCCGGATTTCAGTGTCAAGTCTGATACAATGGAACCTTGTAGAACCGAATTGTCTGGTTCTTCGATGACAGGGTCATCATCATTGTTGCTACAAGATGTAAAGACAAACATACCGGCAATCAAAGCCAACGTACTGAATTTCCAATCAATTGTTTTCATAATGTTCATTAATTAAATTTGATAATTGTTTGATTCTCAAAATTATAATTTATAATTAAAGCCTAATTCAAAATTTGTACCATATTTATAACGCTCTACTTCCACATTGGAACCGGTAGCAGGAACTTCCTGCTTGAATACAATATCGTGTCCCAACAAATCATTTACTTGCAGTTTCATGCTCCAATGATCATTGATGCGATAGCCTGCATTGATATTTAAGGTATGAACCGTTTGCTGCTTGATGTCACCCAATTGTGAAACGCCTACTGCATGAATACGGCTTCCTTGCATATTGTAAAGCAATGCTAAGTTTAGATCCCGATCATTCTTGAAGCGTGGTGACCAAGTAATGTCTGCATTCACCAAGATAGGCGATGCTCCTTGCAAGGAACGCTCTTTGTTGGTATAGGCACCTCCTTCTGGAAGTTTCACGTTTGTATACATATAGCTGGCATTGGCTCCTAATTTCAAATTTCTTGCCAACTCCTTTCTGAATTCCACTTCCACACCGGTAGCTATACCATTGTCTGCGTTGCGAAATGAGTGGAGTGTGGCTCCGCCGTTCAGTTCCTGTATACGTTCGATAGGACTTTCCAGATATTTGAAATAACCGGTCAGGCTCAGCATATCGCCATTGGAACTGAATCGTTCGTAACGTAAATCCACATTATAATTATAACCGTTTTCCAAATTCTCATTACCTCGAATCTGGGCTGCACCATAAGATTCCTGATACAAGAAAGGGGCCATTTCAATAAAGGACGGACGGGTTACAGTCCGTGAAGCGGAGAAGCGAAGGCTGTTGGCTTCGTCCAATGCGTATTTCAAGTTCAGGGTAGGGAAGAAATCGCTTGTCTTCATATTACGGCACTTGGCATACCAGTCACCACCGTCGGAGGCATATTTAACCCATTGGCGGCTTCTCTCATAACGTAGGCCAAGATTAACCAAAAGTTTTTCTACCGGATAAAAATCAGCCATAACATAACCTGCCCATATCTCTGTGCCTGCCATGTAGCTATCCTTCGGTTGTTTCTTGCGTTCTACAATGATGCTTCCATTGGCTATGTTTTCTGTATTCAAGAACCCGTCGGTATCATAAATGCTCTTGATGTCCGGATTCAGACGATTCAGATTGTAATAGAAACGGGTTCCCATATAATCACGGTTCTTATCTTTGTAGTTTACTCCAGCCTTCACAAAACTGTTTTCATTGAATTTCCACTTCAAACCTAAATTGCCGTTCCATTCCTCTTCGTTCAAGTAACCGAAGTAACGCATGGTCTCTTGACGGTTCAGTTTGAATAAATTCCATTTTCCGTCTTCATGAATATACATTACTTGCTTGCGGTCAGGTTCTTTACTGCTTGTCTTGCCGAATGATGTCCCCCAGTCTAATTCCAATTGATTGCTTGCCCAATGGTGCAATCCGTTCAACTGGTGATTTTGGAGAGTATAGATATGTGTCGTATTATTACTTCCAGTCAGTTGGTGCCCTTCCGCATCTTCACCTTTGCGGCATTGGTAAGTATCGTTTGCATTGCGGGCATAGAAGAATGTATAGCCTATACGGTCGTTTTGTCTAAGTGTATATCCCACATATCCTAAAGCGGCCATTTTCAAGGACTGTTCATAACTGTCATAATGGAAGTCGCTTTGTACATTCCCTGTAGCTTCCAATGTCTTATAGAAAGCGTTGTTTACATTCTGGAAGTCATTGCTTAGGTTGATTGAGCCCAATACACTGAGCGTCTGATTTCCCAATTGAAAGTTTTTTCCCATACTGATGTTTCCGCCTAATGCGGGGAGTGCAGTTTTCTTGTCCACCTGGAATGAAGAACGGAAAATGTCATGTGTCTTCACATATTCATCGAAGTCTTGTAAAGGCATATCCAGTGCTTTTTGACTCATACTCGGTGTCTTGAACAATCCACCGTCTCTATCCATCTGATAACGGTCTTTGCCTAATGTATTGAAAGCCCCTCCGGTATTCAATGAAACTTCAAGGAAATCCTTCGGGATATTCACCTTAGTACTGATATTAATATGAGCACCACTATAATCAGCAAACGAAGCCACATCATATACTTTGCTTACAGTAATATTCTGTATGGTAGATGAAGGGAAGAGGTTAAGTGGTACCAATTTGTTGTCCGGATTTGGAGAAGCAATGGCAAGTCCGTTCAGCGTAGTTATGCTATATCTGTCTCCCAATCCACGAACAATCAGTTGTCCGGCCGAAGCAATGGATATACCGGTTATCTTTTTCACTCCTTCTTCTACATTCGAGATACCTTTTACGCTCATTTCCTTCGCACCCAAGTTCTCAATGGCAACGGTCGATTTCTGTCTTTCCATTTGTAGGGCCCGTTCACCTTCCAAATTCTTTCGGGCAACAACTGTCACTTCACTCAACTGTTTGCTGTCCGGTTCCAATATGATTTCAAGTTCTATAGGTTGTGAACTGAGCTTCACATTCATTTCTTTTGTTTTAAAAGAAACATACGATATAATTAAGGTATAGTTCCCTTCTTTCAAATTGTCCAACTCAAAATGACCGTCGATATCGGTTATCGCTCCTATAGTTGTTCCCTTTACTTGAATAGAAGCACCAATTAGCGGATCCTTTGTTGGATGTTCCTTGACAAAGCCTTTGATTGTGGCGGCTTCCACAACAACGGTTGTCCATAATAACACTAAAATAATAAAGCTTTTCATGCTTACTTTCATTTGTTTGATTCTTTAAATTTTCACACTGCAAAAGTAGTATGGAGAAGTTTCACAAATATTTCAGTATTATTTGATTTCAGTTAAAGACTTGTTACAGAAATTAAAATCCCCTTGCAGGTAATTATTCCAGCAAGGGGTGAACACTACATTTTAAAAATCACAGATAAAACGTCTTATTTCATCTTTCTAACACTATGTAAAACATTTCCTTCATGATTAATCATGTGCAAGCACAATTCATGTTTATCCGCAGCTATGACTGAGAAACCGGTTTGGGGACTGCAATAAACGGTTCCTTCAATCGGATTAACTTTACGGCTCAATGATGCCGATGAGTTTACAATATAATCAATGGAACTTCCTTTTACTTGTAGGTGCTGGAAATTATGAATATGTCCGCACAAATACATTGCTACTTTCTTATGCTTGTGGAGTATCTTTCCCAAAGTTTGCTGCATGTCTATACGTTCACTTGCATCTTTTGGGGTTTCTGCATAAATGGGGTGGTGTCCTATCACAATTACCCAATCTTCCTTGGCTGAAGTAAGTACGGAATCCACCCAAGCCAATTGCTTGGCATTGTTCTGTTTGCAAGCATCGGGATATTTATCTTTATCCTCTCTATATTTGTTCATGAATGGGGTAGTATCTACCATGACCAAACGTACCGATGTCCCATCTTCTTCATACACTTTCGTATAATATCTATTGGACATATTCCAACGGCGGCTGACATTTGAATAATCCATTACGGCTTGTGTATTGCCTCTATATTCATGATTACCTAATATAGGGAACCAATCGATCATCAATTCCGGATGGCTGTAAATCAGCTCATAGTTGGTCATCCATAAAGGATCGTTTACACTTTGTACGCCATCGAAATGATGTACATCTCCAGCAGCGATAACGCACTCCGGACCTATTTCTTCTGCCATTACGCCCATCAGTTCGGCTATCGGTTTCTGGTCATAATATCCGTTCCGTCCGAGGTCGTTGGCCAAGAAGAAGTTGACATCTTTCTTCAATGTGCTCCACACTTCGGGAGTTTGGGCAAAAATGCTTGCGACAGCAAATAATACGATTAATAAAATGTTTACTCTTTTCATAAATTCCTAAGTTTTAAAAATTAATCTTTACTCCTGCATTCAGTCTCATACCATAATATTCCACTTGCATGGTACGGTCTTTAGTACCTTGATAGTATCTCAATGGTTGGTTCAACAAGTTATTGGCTTCGGCATAGAAGGTCGTTTTATATTTTTTCCCGAAGGTATAGCTGGCATTCAAATCCAAATAATTTACCTTGTCATAATATCTGTCCAAAGCGGCTACCGTGCCGAACTCATCCACAAAGTCTGAGGCAAAGTTATAAGAAAGTCTTATGTTCAAGCCTTTGTTTTCGAAATAGAGTGAAGCATTGGCTGTGTGTTCAGGCGAACCTGTCATCTTAATATCTTCACCTTCTTCCAATGTGCGATGTTCGAACTGGTGCTTCTTTGTAGAACTATGGGTATAGGTATAGGTTCCATAAAATCCGAGACACTTCAAAGAAGGGGCAATGAATCCGAAATCACGCTGGTAGGCAAATTCCAATCCGAAAAGGTCTGCATCATAAGCATTGATCGGTTTGGTGATTTCATACTTCACAGGTTCACCGTCTTCATTCAGCAAGCCTGCTGGAATGTTAGGGTCGTTGGTCGATTTCCATTTCTCTTCGGCAATCACATCTTTTACATTTTTGTAGAAGAATCCGAGACTTACCAACCCGACACTTTCGAAATAATATTCACCGCCCAAATCGAAATTGTAGGAAGTAGTCGGTTTCAAGTTGGCATTTCCGAAGCGGGCTTCTTCTTCAGCTATATTATAATGGATACAAGGAACAAGTGCGGAATATTTAGGACGTGATAGCGTTTTGGTGAATGAAGTGCGGAACTTCAAGTCATCCGAAGCACTGTATTTCAACAACACGCTCGGCAACCAATTTATATAGTCATTTTTCTTCTTGCCTGTTGCTTCCAAACGGCCTTGTTCGTCTTCCAAATCATCCACTACCCAATTGAACCCACTATAATTCAAGGCTGTATGCTCCATACGAAGACCCAATACGGCTTCCAACTTACGTCCTAACTTTTGGTCGAAGCGGACGTATGCACTTGTAATCCGTTCACTGGCTTTATAGTTGCCAGACGCTTCTTCGTATAGTTCGTATGCACCGGTTTGTGAAGGGTTCATGGCCAAGCTTCCCAAGTATTCCTTGGTTACAAAAGGAGTATGCACCGGATAGTCACCTTTCGGCATAAAACCGCTACGGATTTGTCCGTTCATCTGATTTTTCCAAGCTTCATCAAACAGTTCTTCATAAGGTTCAATGTAATCAAAACAATGTACTTCCTTCTGCTTGGACTTGTCTGCATACTTGGCTCCGAAACGAAGGGAATTTCCGTACAAACCGTTGTTCAGGGGGAGTTCGAAGTTCAAACGGAATTTCCACTCGTCCTCACTGATTTCCTGGTCGGCATTAGTCAGCTCGTCGATACTCCATTGGTAATTTCCGATGTTATCGAGACCTTTATTCGGATAAGGATGACGTCCGCCAACGCCGACAAAATTCAAATTACTGAAATACTCTTCATTATTTTTACCTTTCATCGTTACACCAAAGTAACGCTCGTCGGGACGATCTTCTGTAGCACGTGAGTAGGAACCGGCCCAATCCATCTTCAAGTTTCCGAATGAATGTTCACCGTCGAGCGTGAAATCCATGGTTTGTTGCAATTCCAAACGGGCATTGCGGTTGTCGCCCAGTCCGCCTTTTGTCTGTAAAACTACCGATTGTTTGGAAGGTTTCTCATTCAATTTCTTGTAAGTGATTCGATAACGGTTTTCCCAGTCACTACGTCGGTTATACATCCCCTTGAATGAAATCCTGTGGTTGGCATTGAACTTATAGTCGGTAGCCAACGAATAGCTCTGACGTTCACGGGTTACATAATACTGACGGATTTCGGCCTTGTCCAAAAACACGTTGCCATCATCATCCACATCATATTCAAATTCTGTATTGTCTGCACCGCCAGGGGCATTCTGATAGCTTGCGGCCAACATGACACCCAACTTGTCATTGAAATAACGGTCTCCATAGGTCAGCCCTAAATTCAACGCAGGCTTTTCACTGACCCAATTATATCCGGTTCCTGCAGTAGCATTCAATACTCTTCTATATGGAGTAT
Organism: Phocaeicola sp.; assembly: GCA_045121515.1. GTDB lineage: Bacteria > Bacteroidota > Bacteroidia > Bacteroidales > Bacteroidaceae > Phocaeicola. The sequence goes on from JBGVGD010000029.1 coordinate 57,549, forward strand.
TCTTTGTTACGAGATTAATGGCACCACCAATGGCGTCACCGTCCATGTCGCTAGTTACGACCTTGCTGACTTCAACGGTTTGTACCATGTCGGCCGGAATCAAGTCTAACTGTACATTGCGGGTATCCCCTTCGGCAGAAGGGATTCGATTGCCGTTTACAGTAACTGAAGTCAAGTCTGCACTTGTTCCACGAACCTGACCGAAACGTGCTTCCCCCATATCATACTGTACATTGATACCATTGATTCGTTTCAAAGCATCACCGATGTTGGAATCGGGGAACTTGCCTACTTGGTCGGCAGAAACGACATTCTTTACGCCCATGGCATTCTTTTGTATATTTATGGCTTTCTTCTGACCTTGAAAAGCTCCTTTTACCATTACTTCTTGGAGCTCTACTCCTTCGTTCATCACGATGTCGTGTTCCAAAGTCTTTCCCGCTTTTACGGTTAGTGTAGCTTCTACAGGCTCAAATCCTACATAAGTCACTTTCACGACATACTTTCCAGGCTCTAGATTGGGTAAAGTATAGAATCCGTTGATGTCGCTTATCACACCTGTCTGAAGTTTCTCGATATAAATGGAAGCTCCCGGCAATGTTTGGTGTACGTTGTCGATCACTCGTCCACTGATAGCGCCGTTTCTGGGATCAGGATTTGTGTTCCCGGCTTGAATTGTCTGAGTGAATCCAGCCATAAGCAGGATTGTCAGCACTGCTCTTTTAATCTTTTTCATTTATCTTTTTACCTTTTAAAATTTGACGCTGCAAAAGTACCGGTATATGATTTCAGAAATATTTCAGAGCAGTTAGGGTTTAGTTAAATGAATATTGCAAGTTTTACAAGAATAATACGTTAGGTTGATAAAAATACAGTCATGTATCTTGGAATTCATATATGATTAGCCCCATTGAAACACTATTCTGTTCAATGGGGCATACAAACATGCAAAACGTCCAAGTCTATGCAATAATTATAGCCGTTAAAATGTTTTATTGGAATTTTTCTTTCGGCAATGTAAAATATAGAACTATATATCCCAATATACCAGCAATGGCCGTACCAAACAATACCCCCAATTTTGCTTGCCCCAACATCTCAGCATCGTTTCCGAAAGAAAGATTGGCAATAAACAAGGAAACCGTAAAACCAATGCCGCCTAACAAACTTATACCGGCAAGATTACTCCATGTCATACCATTTACCAAAGTAGATAATCGGCTTTTTATAGTTAGCCAAGTAAACAAATAAATTCCGACAAACTTACCTATAACCAACCCTATAGTGACTGCCCATGTCAACATGCCAATTTCCAACTGCCCCCCATATTCCGATGTCAGTACGATACCGGCATTGGCAAAGGCAAACAACGGAATCACCACATAATTCACCAAAGCGTGCAGATTATCTTCCAACGACTGTAAAGGAGAAATCACTCTGTCCGAAGCCGACTCAATACATTTTAAGGCATTGATTTGTTCCTTGTTAAGTATGATATCCTTTTTACACGTATTGCCTGGGAATTCTTCGATATTCTGTTTGATGTAATTGATATACTTCCCTGTATGGAGATGTGGTGTTGCTGGAACAGTAAAGGCTGCTACTACACCGGCAATGGTTGCATGAATTCCGCTTTGCAAGAAGCAATACCAAAGGACGAAGCCTACAACGATGTAGAACCAATGATTGTGGACTCCCATACGATTACCTGCACAAAGTACCGACAAGGCGGTGCCTGCATAAATCAACCAAGTAGGATCCAAATGAGAAGTGTAGAACAAGGCTATGACCAAAATACCGCCAATGTCATCTACCACTGCAAATGCCGTCAAAAAGATTTTCAGGCTAATGGGAACACGTTTACCAAATAAACAGAGTACCCCTAGCGAAAAGGCTATATCGGTAGCCATCGGAATAGCTAACCCGTTCTCAGCCTGTGTACCTTTGGTTATCATGTAATAGATGATGACAGGCAGCAACATTCCACCACAAGCTGCTATGATAGGTAGCAATGCTTGTCGGAAACTCGATAATTCTCCTACTAATATCTCGCGTTTGATTTCCAATCCAACACTGAAAAAGAAAATGGTCATCAATACATCATTGATGAAGGTCATTAATGTCATAGGATGTCCATGGTGGTTGAAAAGATTAAAATCTCCCACTTGGAGATAAACCCTTTTGTCCCAAAAATTTAAGTACGCTTCGCTCCAAGGAGAATTGGCAACCAGCATAGCCAATAAGACAATGACCATTAACAGGATACCACCATTGATATGATAATGAGCTGCCCTTTGAAAAGAGAAACTCCGTTTTCCGGTTTTCTTTGTTTCCATAGTACTATCTGAAATAAAAAAGAACCGCCATTGATAAAGTCCTGAAACTCAATGGCGGTGAAAAGGTGAAAATCTATATTTATGTTATTGGACTTTCATTAAATCAATCCATTAGATCCCAAGAAGATCAACATGGAATAACCGAATATCAAGCCGGCAACACCAACAATGATACCCACTACTTCCATATCTTTTTGCTTGATGAGACCAGTACCGTGTGCCAACGCATTCGGTGGCGTACTGATAGGCAAGACCATTGCCAACGAAGAGCCGATTGCCACACCGATAAGCAAGGTGCTTACACCGCCCAACGGTGCCAACTGAGTTGTCATAGCACCGCCAGCAGTACCTAAGATAGGAACAAGTAAAGCGGCAGTTGCTGTATGAGAAATAAAGTTAGCCATAGTATAGCAAATCAATCCTGAACCAACGATGACAAGCATTGGCGACCAAGTATCAAATGGAATAGAAGCAACCAAGTGCTTACCGAGACCAGATTCCTGCAAAGCCACACCGAGAGCGAAACCACCGGCTACCATCCATAATACGCTCCAACTAATTTCTTCCAGGTCACGTTTGGTAATTACACCAATCAGACAGAATACGGCTACTGGAATCATAGCAACAACGTTGGCATTCACACCAGTAACCTTATCGGTCATCCACAACAAGATAGTCACAGCGAAAGTTATATATACGATGATAGAACGCCAGTCCTTCTTGGCTTCACCCTGAATTTCCAAAACAATGGTCTTCTGTTTGAACGGGAACATCTTTAACAGTAGTAGCCAGGCAAGAAAAAGCATTACAATAGTAAACGGAATCATGAACGCCATCCACTCACCGAAACCAATATTCATGTTCAAACCTTCCGGGTCGTTCAAGAACTTTAAGGCAATAGCGTTCGGCGGTGTACCAATCGGAGTACCCATACCACCCACGTTGGCAGAAATAGGAATGGCCAAAGCCAAGGCAATCTTACCCTTTCCATCGGCTGGAAGTGCCTTCAAAACCGGTGCCAGGAAAGTAAGCATCATTGCAGCGGTAGCCGTATTACTCAAAAACATGGAGAATACACCTGTTACTACCAGAAATCCTAACAACACATACTTGGACTGAGTTCCGAACGGTTCCAGCATCACCTTAGCCAACACGGCATCCATACCAGTCTTGGTAGCGGCAATAGCCAACATGAAACCACCAATGAAAAGCATAATAATCGGGTCGGCAAAGCAATGCATCAACGATGAATATTTAATGGTCTTACCTAATTCCTCTGCAGGAATACCTTCACGGAAAAGCCACAAACTACTATCCGAAGCTGTCAGCAACAAAATTGTTACCACAGCCACCGAAGTGGTCCATGCCGGAATGGCTTCGAGTACCCACATCAATGTAGCAAAAACAAAAACAGCCATTACGCGTTGTTCGACCAATGTCAATCCTTCGATACCGAATGATTCGGTAGGCATTAACCAAACAACGAGCGATACAAAAATTGGAATCATTAGACGGATGATTCTGCTAATGGTATTGTCATCAGAAAGGCGTCTTTCCTTTTTCTTTTTCTGATAAGCTTCTACCAGATGAAATCCTTGAAAAATTTTAAACATAGTATGGTTTTTTTATTTTAGTTATACCCTTTTATTTCAGCCATTCGTTTACCCGCTGCTTGACTGCATTTGATTCACTCAATATCCTGATAAATTCTTTCACCGATTGTTTGCGATAAACATCTTTCCGTAAATGCACGCATCCCTCCATTTCATTGTCGGGAAAATCGATTGATATAGCTTTCACTCCCTCCTCACTATAAGTTGTCGCTTCGGATAGAACCGTCACCAAATCACTTTGCTTGATCAATTTCAGCAAAATATTCACTTCATTCAGTTCTATACGCACCTTGAATTGAGAAAAGTAACGTGACTGAACTCTATCAAAGGCATTACGGGCCTGCAAGCCTTTAGCCGGTAAGGCTATATCATACCGTTCCAAATCGGCAATAGTTATTTTATCCTTGTCGGCCAACGGATGTCCGTTACGGACAATGACGGCCAATTGATTGCCGAATAGTACATGCGATTCAATATTGTCATGCCGGGTAGACGGTTTAAACGCAAGTACAAAATCCAGTTCATTTCTTTCCAGCATCAGCATCAACTCCTCCATTGGCTTGTAGTGGATATTTTGCTTAACCTGAGGATAAGACTTGGCAAAGTCCAACAAAGTTTCTGTCAGAATCGGGCTGAATGAATAAGTCACCCCTATATTCAATGTCCCTCTCAACAACTTTTGCAATTCAAGAATGCGTTCGAAGCAATCATCAGCGGCTGAAAGCGTCTGTTTGGCATATGGCAATAGTTCTCTGCCGGCTTCTGTCAGACAAACGGCATGTTTGTCCCGCTCAAACAATTGGGTATCCATCTGTTCTTCCAATTGACGGATCTGTTGTGAAAGCGTACTTTTTGTGATGAGAAGAGCCTTAGCTGCCTCCGAAAAATTAAGAGTTTCTGCCACCTTCACAAAATATTTCAATTGTCTGAGTTCCATACATTACATTATAAGTATTCCAATTCTTCCGCAAAAAACGTATCGTAACAACCGATTTCAGATTTTGGTTCAAGGGCCAACGAAAGATTGTCTACTTTTTCTTCGCTTAATACTTCATAGCAGCGAATCATGAACGCTACCATAAAAAGCATACATGTAATAACAAGTGTCATTTGCCTGAATTATTTAATAATGAATTTGTGTTGCAAAAATACACGTTTAAACCATTTTCCAAAAAGGCTGGTATATGTTTGTTTAGTACACGGGTATTAAGGAAACCGCACACCGATACATCGAAATTTACATACACATGTCAATTAGACTGCGGATAGACTTGGATTCATTCAGTAAACGGATAAAAACTTGGACAGCATATTTTCTATAGGTATTTTTCAATAGGTGTACACATCCCTTCATTTCATTTTCTGGTACATCGAAAGGAATAGCCTTGACACCGTTCATACCATGAATACTTGTTTCTGACAAGACAGATACCAAATTGCTTCGTCCGACCAATTTCAATAAAATATGCACTTCATTAAGTTCCAAACGTATCCTCAATTGGGGGCAATGACGGTTGACAAGAATTTCGAACGCATGCCGAGCCTGTAATTCCTTAGAAGGCAAAGCAAGGTCATATTTCTGAATATCCAGCAACGTTACCTTATCTTTTTGTGCCAATGGATGATGCTCGGAAACGATCGCTGCCAAACGATTGTTAAACAAAACATGCGACTGCACGTTAGAATAATGTTGGACGGATTTGAACGCCAAGACAAAATCCACTTCATGTCTTTCAAGCATAGTCATCAGTTCTCCCATAGATTTATAATGGATGTTCAATTTTACCTGTGGATAAAGATTCATGAAATCCAAAAGAGTTTCCGTCAGAATGGGACTGAATGTATAAGTAACACCGATGTTGAGCGTTCCCGACAATACTTGCCGGCGGTCCTGCATATGCTCTTCGCAGGATTCTGCTGCATGAATAGTCCGAAAAGCGGCGGAAAGTAATTCCTCGCCCGATTCCGTTAAACAAACACCGTGATTCGAACGTTGGAACAATTGTGTATTCAGTTCCTGCTCCAATTGTCTGATTTGCTGTGATAAAGCACTCTGAGTGACATACAAAGATTTGGCTGCTTCAGAAAAATTAAGCGTATCTGCTACCCTTACAAAATATTTCAGTTGTCTAATTTCCATTTTCTCGATCTTGTTGAATGTTAGTAGAATAGTCACAGAAGTGTAAACAGCTATCTAATCCCCTTCACATAAACCACCGAAGAGCCTCGTCCGATAGCTACAATCCCTGATGAGGCATCCCGGCTGAAAGCACGGAGTTCGCAAGCGGATGTGGTGTGTCCCTGTCCGGTAAGCTCCATATACTGGGCTACCTTTAACACTTTATGTTCCTCCAAGTAATTGAGGACTTTCTGTAAGCGTTCTTCTTTGGTGTAAGGAGAACGGCGTACTCGGGAGATACCTGCACGTTCTAGTTTGCAATGGCTGCGGGCGTTTCTTACCAATTTCTTGTCTGCCTGAAAGGTTACTCCATTCAGACAAAGGCTACGGGCATTTCGCTTGGGCTCGTCTCCATCGATGGTATCCATTTCTTTGTCTGGTTCCAAGCCGATGGTGGCCTTGAAAGTACCCCATTCATCCAGGCTGACCGAATAGCCTTCGCCCAACAGCTTGGCCAAGGTTTCTGAAGCGGCTATCAGCACACGTAACGCTTCGCCACGGTTGATGCCCGAATGATAGGCGCACACCGTACGGACAAACTCGTCGAAATCTACATTGCGTTCGGTCTTCAATCGGTAGAAGACTTTTTGCTCGCCTGTTTTATGCAAGTCGGGCACTTCTTGTTTGATATATTTTGCCATAATTTATGTTTTAAGTATTTTCATTACATCCATACACTATCCAATATATATTATTTATAATCTGTATGTTAAATAGTGTAATGAATAGTGTATGGAGAAATTGTGTACACCTTTCTACTACACTTTATTGCTTTTTCAGGTAGTAAAGGCTTCCTTTCCCCCATCGCTTGTGGGGTGCATTCCACTTTTTGAGCAGTCTTCCCAAGTGAGAAACCTTGCCTATTGGAAGTTTTTCGCGAGTTCCGGCCTGTAAATGGTTGAATACATCCATAGCCATCATCCACTCGCCATCTTCTTCTTCAAGCGAAGCGACGGAAAAACGACTCAAGAACAAGTGTTCCAACGGTGAAACTTGTCGGAACTCTTCGTTGCTCTCCTTCAAGATAGCTTCATCGGTGTCATCCAACCAATAACGCTCGCCATGCATCACCGCATGAACCGCCTGTGCGTAAAGTTGGCTATAGTTGATGGTGATGTTCGTATCGATGGGTTGCGTCACTTCTACACAGATAAAACGACGGTTGCCGGACAAATCGGTCAACAAATCGCTGTGATTGCTCGTAGCGATGAACGAGGCATACCGACGCATTTCGAGAATGTTCGTACCGTATGGCTTGCGGATGCTGGCCGACGGTTTCTGCAACAAATGCTTCAGGAAAGCCTGTTGGTTGACACTGATTTGGTCGAATTCATCTAGATTCACTAAAAAGAAACGGCCCAGATAACGCTCGGCATCACGCTTGCTGCTGAAATCCAAACTATCGGTATAACCGAAACGAAGCTCCGGTGGCAACAAGATTCGGCAGAAGGTGGATTTGCGGAATCCTTGCGGACCGATAAGCACTGGTGTGGTAGCATTCCCGTGCTGTTTGTCTCGTCCTAACCAATGCGCTACCATGCTCAAGAACCAACGATAGAACAAATCCCGCCAATGCGGATGACGACAAACCACCTTGTCGGCCAGTTCACGGATACGGTCACGGCCATCCCATTCACCAACCTCATAAAGATATTCTTCTACTGGATTATACATGGGGATGGATTCGGAATTCAGGAAACGGTCTATGTCCCTGTCCCATGCCTGAATCCCTTCTTTCAATGCATGGATGGCAATGCTGTTCCGTGCACGCTTGTCCAAGGGGCGGAAACTGAAACGGATGCTGTTCCGTTCCCGAAACTCCAACCCGTCGGTCACTGAATTGAAGCGGATGACATATCGACGCTTCAGGAAATCTTCCAGGCGAAGTGCCGTATCCTGTTCGCGAGTGATGGAAGGACGACTTCCGAAGCCCTTCATCTCGGCATACACATTGCGGAAAGTGGCCCGTATTCCTACCTCATCCTTATATTCATAGTAATGTCTCAAGGTACGATATACTGCCTCTTCTTCGGGGATACCCGATTTGAAACACTCACCCGCCAATGGTGCAAGTACCGGTGCCAGGTCATTGCCTCTATGCCAATTTCCCACGATATCCAACGCCCGTTTCAAAGCCGACTGAAACATGACCGTCAGTGTATGGTAGGAATCGTATGTCAAGTCCATGCGGCCCAACGGGTTCTCCTCTGTCCGTTGTTGTTCGCGGAATGAATTTCCATCGGATACGGACAAAGGTTGTTCCAAACAGAAAGACGGAGCATCGGGGTGATAATAGGGAGCCTCATCCAGTGTCATGCGGAAATTCTGATCCAATGAAGGTTCCTTCAGTGTAATAGGGAAGGGGATAAGTGGCTGGCAACATTGCACTGCTAACCGATAGGCCTGTACATGGAAGAGTGATGCCAATTCTTCGGTTTCGGGCAAAGACCCGTCGGGCAACGAAAAGCGTATCCATATTTTCACGCTCCGACCGCTGGAACCTACAAAAGCCGCATAGGTTTGTGGTAACAACGACACCTGTTGCTTCACATGCTCCGCCTCGGCCATACCGGAAAGGCAGTTCACTTCCACCACCACAATGCCGTTGTATCGCTTGAACTTCCGTCCGCCATCGGGCATCCGACGGAACTCTGCCACCGGATAGACACGAGGTATCTTGCCGATATAAGCAAAGCTTCCCTTTGTTCCTTGCATGGATGGCAATTCCTCCCGCAACCGCGAGATGTATTTCCCTTTACTTTCCCGCTTCACTTTTTCCACAAACGTTTCTATTGTACAGACACTCCACGCTTCGGTGGCGTTCTCCTTTCGAATCAGTCCTATCTTCATTCCTGTTTATTTATGTTTTCATGTTACAAATATACAAAAATCACCCAATAGAGTCAATTTTTGAGGAATTTATTTGCTATAAGACGTCATATAAATGCATCTCAAGTGCAGAGAATAAATATACAATCTCTATTTGTTTTATATATTCATAATATTTCGAATATATATTTATAATATTATAAATGAAAATTTAAAATGTTTTAATTATTTGTTCATAATATTATGAATAAATGAAATCTATTGATATTCAATATTTTATTTGTTTACTTATAGAATTATGTGTATTCTGGTGTAAATTTAGTGTAAGATATATTTCCATGCACTTTCTTATTCTCGTTTGCTTGCACTCATTTCTTTGTTGGTTATCAGATATTTATATATTTTGTGTATGGATGTATGGAATTATTTTAAATATAAATCTATAATTAGATGTTATCTTGTCAGTTGGACTTAAAGCAATCCAAATAGCCGCTTAATTATGAAATAGGTGCACTTTTTATCTTATTTTGTCTAAATAGATTTTCTTGAGTGACGACATAGCTGCCTTTACTATTGTTGTATTAGAATATAGTAAAATATTTTCATAACTTGCTAAGCCATACCAATATGAAAGTGAAGAAGCCGGCTTGCTGTTTCGTCCTGGGTCATTGACCAACCTATTTTACACTTTCCGGTTAAAGTACCGCTGTTCCGCCACTGACCGCCAGTATATACTCAGCGAGAAAGGCGGCTTGGGCGCTCAGGACAGATAGTAGAGTACGCCATATCAACGATTGATATGTATTATCAAATATACATCTATAGAAGGAAACTTGCTGTGCATACGACTCAAGTTTCCTTCCGTATTTTATTTTTCTACGTTCAAGAACAAATCCAGATTTTAGTATAGTTTTTGACATTTATCAAATAAATGGGCATAATCTTCATTTTTTGCCATTGTTTTGATTCTCTTCATTTCCTTTTACCATATCTTTGCATCGTAAAACAAGAGATAATAAAAGAGTAAGGTAAAAAGGTATAATGATATTAAAAAGATGTGTAAAGGCGTGTTTTGCTATAATTAGAAAAGGATGATTGCCTATGTAAAAGCAAAATAACATCTTTAAGCAGTGGAGATTATTAACCAAAATTTTCAATAGGAAGAACAAAAAATTAGAAGTATGAAAAAGATTGTAGATTTTATGAAGGCTGTATTTGCAGGTCATTCTGCGGACTTGAATACTACTAATAATTGTAGTAAAATAAACTTTTGGTGCCCAACGGGTATGAATCCTATAAAAAAACAAAACGATTAATTCAGAAGGATAACGATTTAACAACAAACATAGGCAATCATCAATAGGTATTAACTTTCTCTTTTGTCAAAAAGAGAGCAAATATATTTAGGTATGAAAAGATTTTTTGTATCCGTATTTGCGGTTTTAAGTTTGTCAACCGTATGTTTCTCACAGAAGAAATTGGAAATCACTGATTGGAATCTGAAAATGCATCTTCCTGAATTGGCCCGATACTTAGAGTTGAATTCCAATCAATACGATAATGTAGTCAATGCTATTGACTTCTTTGCTGACAAAATGAATAGCGCCAAGTATTCTAAGGGTGAACGACAGGTCAAATACTTGAATGAAGCCGTATATGGCAGTTTGAAACTGATGAAAAGTACATTAAGTGAAGCTCAATACAAAAAGTATTTGCGTATATTGAATAGTCAAGTGCGAGACAAAGGATTGAATCCTTATATAAAGAGTACCTCTGATTTCTTGGCACAGAACAAAACTATAGCTTACTGAACTTTGGTTCTGAATTTTAAACAAGGAGGGTATAAACATACCCTCCTTGTTTGGTTTATGTCATCGATGAACGGACTCTGCTCAATGTTTCTAGGGACATTTGAAGATAAGAAGCGATGTACGTGAGAGGTGCTCTCTTGACGATTTCCGGGAAGAGTTGCATCAGTCTTGAATATCTTTCCTTTGCCGATTCGAAGCGGAGCATATCCGCTTTCACCTGTGAAAGTATCAGGGAATCCTCGAAAAAACGTCTGTACAGATAGGCTATGTCGCAATTCTTATCCGATATGTCTTCCATCAAGTCACGTGGAATTTCCCACACCACACTCGGTTCCAGCGCTTCCATCAGCAAGTGTGTGGGTGTCTGATGAAAATAGCTTTCAATGCACCAGACAACGCCGTTTCCTTCGTATGAAAGATGCTCCGTCATATCTTTTCCGTGCTTGACGTAATACTGTCGTAGCAGTCCTTGTTCGATATATAACAAGTTGTTGCATACTTCACCTTCACCCAAAATAATATCCCCTTTGTGATATTTCTTGCATTGAATGATATTGGCAAACAAACGTATGTTTTCCAATTGCAATTTCCGATGAGGACAAGTTTCCTCAACAATCTGTTTGGCTATTTCAAATTGATGGCTCATAGATTAAGACGCATTTTGAAATGATTGAATTATTTAGGAAGTATTGTCAGTTGTTTATTATATACGACCTTGAATGATATTATAATTTTCGACTGAGACAATCCGAGAGGTTTTAACTTCGTTTGAATCAACGTGAACAGATGTTCATTGTTTCGGGCATAAATTTTCACAAACAAATCATAAGCTTCATTCGTGCAATGAACCTCTACGATTTCCGGGATGGACTTGATAGCTGCGACTATATGTTCAAATTGAGAATTGTCTTTCAGTATAAGCCCGACATAAGCACAGGTATCATAACCGATTTTTGCTGGATTGATGATATATTTTGAACCTTGGATAACCCCCAATGAAGTGAGTCGTTTTACACGGGTATGAATGGTTGTACCCGATACTCCACACGCACGGGCTACTTCTTGGAAAGGTATGCTTCCATCTTTCGCCAACATTTGCAGAATCTTTTCATCTATTTCATCAAATTGGTTATTTTCCATATAATGATTCTCTTTATTACTTTGCAAAAGTACAGTTTTTTTTAAAAAAAAGCATCTCGTTTTAATTATATTAACGTGTTTTTGTGACGATTTGAAATTTCGATAGCGGCGATAGAAACAAACACGAACCGTTCCTTTTTATGTTTGGCGAAAGGCGATACCTTTGCTGCATCAATTTTAAATACATAAAAAATGGAAGCTTTAATTATTATTGGGGGTTGTTTGGCATTGGCATTCGTATTGTCAGCAATTGAGAAATTACGTGTGATGAAAAAAATGAAGGGAAATATCCCGTTTGATGATTCCGGACAATTGAAGGATTTTCTGAAGAAATATCCCGACCTGATGGATTGACGGTAGATGATTAAGTCATAGAAATTTTAGGCTAGAATATGGAACTAAGACAACTTAAGTATTTCGTTAAAACTGCAGAGACTCTGAATTTTTCAGAAGCGGCGAAAGCCCTGTCCGTCACGCAAAGCACCCTGTCTCAGCAGATTAGGCAACTGGAACAAGAAATAGACACAGTACTGTTTGTTAGGGATAGTCATAGTGTCCAACTTACAGAGAGTGGGGAGCGGCTTCTTCCTCTTGCGGAAAGGACATTGAAGGATGCTACATCCTGTCTTGATATGGTAAGAGACCTGAAAAATATGTTATCCGGTTCCCTTAATATCGGTATTACATATACATTTGCTCCTATCCTCACGCAGACCGTAATTGCATTTACCAAAGCGCATCCGGCCATAAAGCTCAACATATTCTATAAGACGATGGAAGAGCTGATGGTAATGCTTGAGAAACGTGAACTGGACTTTGTACTGTCTTTCAAGCCGTCATCCGTTCATCCAAACATCGAGTCTCATATTCTTTTTGACAACAACTTGTCCGTTATTGTAAACAAGAATCATCCGTTGGCCAAAAAGGAGAAGGTCACTCTGCAGGATATAATGCTTTATGGCGTTGCGATACCGTCCAAAGCTCTTCAGGCCCGGAATGAGTTCGATAAGTTGTTTCCGTACGCATATACTGAACTGAAAATCCGGATGGAACTTAATGAAGTGAATGTACTTTTGGATATTGTTCGGGAAAGTGGTTTGATTACGATATTGTCAGAGGCAGTCATTCACCAAACAAAAGGACTTGTCGCCATTCCGTTTGATGTTCCGGAGAATGTGATGGTCGGTTGTGTTCATACGGAAAGAAGTGCCTATCGGAAGAAGGCGACAGAAGAATTTATCAAGATGTTACAGGAGTCGGATGCTGTAAGGGAAAGGAGTACACAATGGCTGAAGTAATGAATTTTATAGATGATCTATTTAAAGGTTCGGATGATCTCTGGAGTGGCGGTGTTGCACATACACTGATAACCATTTCATTCGTCATAGCCTTGGGGAGGATACTTGGCAAGACAAAAATACTTGGAATATCATTCGGAGCCACTTGGGTGTTGTTCGTAGGCATAATGTTCAGTCATAATGGCCTTACGATAGATGCTGATCTTCTTCATTTTCTGAATGACTTTGGTTTGGTTCTCTTTGTGTATTCCATTGGTCTTCAAGTAGGCCCCGGATTCTTCCAAAGTTTGCGTTCAGGAGGCTTGGCTCTTAACGGGCTTGCCGCATTTGTAATACTGCTTAGTGTACTTCTGGCTATAGGCATTCATTTTCTTCTGGATATTCCGGCTACGACTGTTACGGGCATAATGTCGGGTGCTGTGACAAATATTCCCGGACTCGGTGCAGCACAGCAGACATACTTTGACACGACCGGCAATTTTGCTCCCGACATTGCCCAAGGTTGCGCTGTCACTTATCCTTTTGGGGTCATAGGCTGTATCTTGACTTTCATCTTGATTAGAATGTGGCTTTATCGTATTCCGGATTCAGAAGAGTTATCTGCCACTCGTCCTGTGACGAAAAAGAACGAAACCGTGGAATACAAAAAGCCGGCCGGTGGATTTATCTCCAGAAAGATATTGCTTTCCAGACCCCGATTGAATGGAATTTCGTTAAAGGATTTGAATCTTCCCGACAATCTGGGTGCAACCATCGTCAGGATAAACCGTTCGGGGATTGAGCTGTCAGCGACTCCATCGACAAGGCTTCAATACGGAGATATGGTAAGTGTTGTTGGCGACAAACAATCTGTGAAAAATGTAGAAAAGGTGCTTGGCAATTCCTTGAAGAGACTGGATCAGCCCAATCTTATTCCTATTTTTGTAGGAATTGCACTCGGGTGTATCATAGGAAGTATTCCATTTATGTTTCCCGGCATTCCGCAACCCGTCAAACTTGGACTTGCAGGAGGTCCGCTTATCGTATCTATACTGATTACTCATATCGGTCCTAAATTTAAGGTCATAACGTACACGACCACAAGTGCAAATCTTATGATTAGGGAAATTGGAATTTCGCTCTTCTTGGCCTGCGTTGGCCTTGAAACCGGAAATGGATTCATTGACGCTCTGATTCACGGAAGCGGCGTAAAATGGATATTGTGCGGTGCAATGATAACGGTCATACCAATGTTTGTAGGAGGCATTATGGGTAAATATGCTCTGAAACTTGACTGGGATACTCTGACGGGGGTACTTTCCGGTTCAGGAACAAATCCTCCGGCACTTGCATACGTATCCGAACAAAATATAGAGTCGGATGCTGCGGCAGTTGCTTGCGCCACCGTATATCCTCTCTCTATGTTTCTCAGGGTGCTTGCCGCTCAACTCTTGATTTTGCTGTTGGTCTCTTGATTATTGCATTTTAAAGATGTTATTTCTCTACACTCTCTATACCCTTTCAGTTATCAATCATAGAATCAGATAGTTATGTGGTGTAGAGAAAGGTGTAGTGAAGGGTGTAGAGAAAAACGGTTATATTTCCTAATTATTGGGGGAAATTTATGCTGAAACGATGGGTTCTGCATCGCTCGGCATTCGCCAGTCGCCACGGGGACTGAGCGAGACACTGCCAACTTTAGGTCCATCGGGCATACAGGAACGCTTGAACTGTTGGGCAAAGAATCGGTGGATGAAGACGGAAAGCCAATGCTTGATGATGGTTTCATCGTAGGAATCTGCAAAAGCAATGATGGCCAAGTCCATAATTCTTTGGGGAGTTGCTCCATTGCGTATGAAGTGGTATAGGAAGAAATCGTGCAGTTCGTACGGACCTACGACTTCTTCGGTACATTGTCTGATTTCCTCATTTTCGCCTGCCGGTAGCAATTCCGGACTTACGGGAGTGGAAATTATATCCAATAGAATAGTTCGAAGCGTAGAGTCCGGATTGTTGTCAGCCATCCACTGAACCAAGTATTTGACCAATGTCTTCGGCACACCGCAATTCACTCCATACATCGATATATGGTCGCCATTGTATGTGGACCAGCCAAGGGCGATTTCGGACAAGTCACCGGTACCTATGACAATTCCATTGTATTGGTTGGCAATATCCATCAGGATTTGAGTCCGCTCACGTGCTTGGGCGTTTTCATAGACAGCGTTATGAACTTCTTCTTGATGCCCTATATCCTTGAAATGAACCCGGCAAGCCTCCTTGATGTCAATCTCCTTGAAACTGCATCCCAATTCCATAATCAAGTTTACAGCATTGCGATAAGTGCGGCCTGTCGTCCCGAATCCAGGCATTGTTATCGCAAGAATGTCTTTTCTGTCCTTGCCAAGTTGGTCGAAGGTACGGACGCATATCAATAAGGCCAAAGTAGAATCCAGTCCTCCCGATATGCCTATTACCGCACTTCTTGCGTGGGTATGCGTAAGCCGTTTGGCCAGTCCTGCACATTGTATCGATATGATTTCGTGGCAGGTCTCGTCATAATCTCTGTCGTTGGGGATGAACGGGTGTGACGGGATGGCTCTATGAAGTGGTTTCCCTTCTATAGCCAAAGGCTTGGCCATAATCATCCGGAGGGAAGACTGGGCTATATGATTCCGGCAGGCTTTGAAGGTGGTATTTGTCAGCCGTTCGTTTCTCAAACAATCCACATCTATATCACCCATCAGTAACTGAGGTTCATAATGGAATCTTTTGGCTTCGCATAGGAAACTTCCGTTCTCACAGATGAACGCATTTCCGCTGAAGACGACATCCGTGGAAGATTCGCCGAAGCCGCACGAACTATATACATATCCGGCAATCAGCCGACCCGATTGTTGGGAAATCAAGTTGCGGAGATACTTATGTTTGCCGACACATTCGTCGGATGCCGAGAGGTTGAAAATAATTTCGGCGCCTTGCATCGCAAGATACGAGCTGGGAGGCACGGGAGCCCACAAGTCTTCGCATATCTCTATACCGAACGTCACTTCGGATGTGGAGAACAGCAAATTATTTCCGACAGGAATTTGTATCCCTTGAATGTCACACGTTTGCAGAGGATTATCGAAGGCGGAAGTAAACCATCGCTGTTCATAAAATTCCTTATAATTAGGCAAGTAACTTTTGGGTACCAAGCCCAAGATATGACCTTGCTGTATAACTGCGGCCACATTCAACAGCTGTTGTCCTATCACAACCGGAAGCCCGACAATGGAAAGGATGTCCAGATGTGCAGTACGTTCTGCAATCTCCAACATTCCAGATAACGCCTCTTCCTGAAGTGTCTGTTGAAGAAACAAGTCTCCACAAGTATAACCGGTGATGGAGAGTTCTGGGAAAACGACAATCTGTACACCGGAAGTAGCCGCCTTGCCAATCAAATGAATTATCTCGACAACATTATGTCTGCAATCGGCTACCTTCACTTTTGGAATTGCAGACGCAACCTTTATAAAACCTTTCATAAGCGTATGCTTTTCAATTCATCCATTGTTTGATACGTTTCATGGCTTCTTCACAATCCTCTCTATGTCCGAAAGCTGTCAAACGAACATATCCCTCACCGCTTGGACCAAAACCGATGCCGGGTGTCACCACGACATTCGCTTCGTGGAGCATTTGGTCGAAAAAATTCCAGGAGGAAATCCCATCCGGAGTCTTTATCCATAGATAAGGTGCGTTTTCTCCTCCATAAACATGTACGCCAAGTTCCTCGAATCCGTTTCTCATCAACATCGCATTGGTCATATAATAGTTTATGGTATTTCTGACCTGCTCTTTGCCTTGTTCTGTATAAATAGCCTCAGCACCTCTCTGTGTGATATAGCTTGTTCCATTGAACTTTGTACACTGACGGCGATTCCACAGTTGGTTCAATGAAACCCGTCTGCCGTCCGGTGCAGATGCGGTAAGGCTTTCGGGTACGATGGTATAACCACATCGGACACCGGTAAATCCTGCCGTTTTGGAGAAACTGCGGAACTCGATGGCACATTCCTTTGCTCCGGCTATTTCATAGATGGAGTGCGGGATGTCCTCTTCCTGAATATAAGCTTCGTATGCTGCATCATACAGAATGATGGAGTCATTTTCCAACGCATAATCCACCCATTCTCTCAATTCTTCTTTGTTCAGGACAACTCCCATCGGGTTATTCGGATAGCATAAATAGATGATGTCGATATGCCTTTGAGGAATCCGGGGCTTGAAATGATTCTCCGCATTGCACGGCATATATATCACATTGCTCCATCCTGCATTTGTACGGTTTCCGGCACGTCCGCTAATGACATTGCTGTCCACATAAACAGGATATACGGGATCTGTCACGCCGACACTATTATTTATGCTTAAAATATCGCCGATGTTACCACAATCACTTTTTGCACCATCACTGATGAATATTTCCGAAGGTGAGAGTTCGATGCCATGCGGCAAATAATCATTTTTTATAATGGCATTGATGAGAAAATCATATCCGTGTTCAGGACCATAGCCTCTGAAGGTCGTAATGTTTCCCATATCCTTGACTGCCCTCGCCATAGCATCAACCGATGCTTTGGGCAAAGGCTGGGTTACATCTCCTATTCCCAAACTAATAACATTTCTATCTGGATGGTTTTCTTTGAACGCCTTGACTTTCCTTGCTATTTCCGAGAAAAGGTAATTATTGGAGAGTTTGAGAAAATTTTCATTGATTGTTGCCATAATGTTCCAGTTTTATTCTTCTAATTCAATTGTTCCATCAAATACTTTCTCGGCACTTCCTTTCATATAAATATGCTTATCTGTATCATCCCAAAATACAGACAAATACCCTCCATCCATAACAATACGCACTTCATTGTTGGCTTTATTGGAAGAGAATGCGGCAACAGCAGTAGCGCAGGCACCGGTGCCACAGGCTTGGGTAATACCGGTGCCTCGTTCCCAAACTCTCATACGGATGTTGCCGTCAGGTTTTATTTCTGCGAACTCGACATTGGTCTTTTCCGGAAATAGAGGATGGCTCTCCAATAGAGGACCTACATCCTGCAATGGAACAGATTCTACATCTTCTACCCAAATGACAAGATGGGGATTGCCCATACAGATATATGTGCCATAATAGGTCGTCCCATTCACTTCAAATTCCTTTTCGTGAAAACTTCCATCCGTTGTTGCCACTTGTTGGGGATTAGAAAAGGAAGGAGTTCCCATATCTACAGTAACAGACTTAACCTTGTTATTTGACACGTCTAACATGAGGCGTTTGATGCCGGATAACGTTTCAAGGGATATTTCATTCTTTCTTGTCAGTGCGTTTTCATAAACGAACTTACCGATGCAACGGCTGGCATTACCGCACATCATCGCTTCTGAACCGTCAGCATTGAATATCCGCATCGAAAAGTCTGCTACTGTGCTTTTTCCTATCAATACCAAACCGTCTGCACCTATTCCTTTGTGACGGTTACTCCATTTGACGGAGGCAGCAGAAGGATTCTTTATCGGATATAAGGAAGAATTGACATAAATATAATCATTGCCAAGTCCGTGCATTTTTGTGAATCGAATTATTTTTGACATTTGTTTGATTCTCTTTTATGGTTTGCTGCTTGTCTTATTACAGGAAAGGAAAGAGATTCCCTCTTTCCTTTCACTCTACATTCTCTCTTAATCAATCTTTTTACCTGAAACTAACACCTAATGAATTTATCGAATAAATAGTAATTCTCTATATTTCGGCAAGGGCCACATCCGATTATCGACTATGAGTTCAAGCTTGTCAATGTGATAGCGAATCTGTTCCAACATTGGAGCGATAGTATCATGGTAAGCAATAGCCTTTTCTCTCTCATCTGAAATTTTATTTGCACTTTTGCGTGCTTCGATCATTGCATTAACATGGCCAGTAATATAGATGGTATGCTCTGCTATCTCCTCTATCAACCGTTTGTTTTCTACAGACAGTTTGTCGGCAACCTCCAAAGTATAGATGTCCATCATCTTGTGTACATTGTCAATCAACTTGCTCTGATATTCGGTTGCGACAGGAATGATGTGATTCATTGCCAAATCACCCAGCACTCTTGCCTCTATCTGAATTTTCTTTGTATAGATTTCCCATTTAACCTCATTGCGGGCCTTCAGTTCTTTTAGGTTCATTACTCCCGTATTCTCAAACATCGAAATGCTTTCCGGTTTCAAATAGTTATCGAAAATGACAGGGCAACTTGTTTCACAATCCAATCCTCTTCGAGCTGCCTCCTCTTTCCATTCATCCGAGTATCCATTGCCGTCAAAGCAAATCGGAGCACACTCTTTTATGTAACGGCGAATTACCTTGACAATAGCTTTCATCTTCTGCTCTCCGCTACTGATAAGGGTATCCACATCCTTCTTGAATGTGAGCAAATGGTCTGCCACTGCTGTGTTCAGGGCAATCATTGCACTGGCGCAGTTTGCAGAAGAACCTACAGCACGGAATTCAAAACGGTTACCTGTAAATGCAAACGGTGAAGTACGGTTACGGTCCGTATTGTCAATCATAAGTTCAGGAATCTGAGGTATGTCAAGTTTCATTTCCTGTTTGCCGCTTAAAGAGATGACATCGTCACTGTCGTTTTCTGCAAGATGCTTCAAAACCTCCGACAATTGTGAACCAAGGAAGGAAGAGATAATAGCCGGAGGTGCTTCGTTTGCACCCAACCGATGGGCATTGTCGGCACTCATAATGGAGGCTTTAATCAAGCCATTATGATGATATACCGCCATCAATGTATTCACGACAAAGGTGATGAAGCGGAGATTTTCTTCGGCCGTCTTACCAGGCGACATAAGAAGTATGCCCGTATCGGTGCCAAGCGACCAGTTGTTGTGCTTTCCAGAGCCATTGACTCCTTTGAAAGGTTTCTCATGCAACAGGACTCTGAATCCGTGATTGCGTGCCACATTACGCATCAGTGACATAATGAGCATATTGTGATCTACCGCAAGGTTGCATTCTTCAAATACAGGAGCCAATTCAAACTGATTGGGAGCGACTTCATTGTGACGGGTCTTGACCGGAATGCCTAGTTGTAATGCCTGTATTTCCAAATCTTTCATAAAGGCTGCCACCCTTTGTGGAATTGCTCCGAAGTAATGGTCTTCCAACTGTTGGTTCTTTGATGCTTCGTGCCCCATCAAGGTACGTCCGGTCATCAACAAGTCGGGGCGTGCAGCATACAATCCTTCGTCAACCAAGAAATACTCCTGTTCCCATCCTAAATAAGCCAGAACTTTTTTAACTTCAGGATTGAAATAATGGCAGACATCCGTAGCAGCTTTATTTACGGCACTTAATGCACGCAACAAAGGGGCTTTATAGTCAAGTGCTTCACCGGTATAGGCAATGAATATGGTCGGGATGCACAAGGTGTCATCAACCACAAAAACAGGTGATGAAGGGTCCCAGGCCGAATAGCCTCTTGCTTCGAATGTATTACGGATACCTCCGTTGGGAAAAGAGGAAGCATCCGGTTCCTGCTGAACAAGCAACTTGCCTGAAAACTCTTCAATCAGTCCTCCTTTGCCGTTGGGGTCAAAAAAAGAATCGTGCTTTTCGGCTGTCCCTTCTGTGAGAGGCTGGAACCAATGGGTATAGTGTGTAACACCCAACTCCGCAGCCCAGCGACGCATACCCTCTGCCACTTCATCTGCCACTTTCCGGTCAAGTTCAGCTCCATTGTCAATGACATCAATCAATGAAGCGTAAGTTTCAGCACTCAGATAATGAAACATCTGTTCACGGCCAAAAACATACTTGCCGAAATAATCACACGGACGTCCTTCCGGAATATCTACCGTAGCGGCTTTCTTATAGAAAGCACTCTCCACTACATTAAATCTTAACTCAGACATAACCTAACTAATTATATGTTATTCTAACCAATCTTTTAACCTGTTAGCTGCATTCTCGCAATCCTGACGTTTGGCAAATGCGCTTAATCTTACATAGCCTTCACCACCCGGACCAAAAACAACACCCGGAGTACAAATTACTTTGGCACTGTATAGCATGGATTCAAAAAACTCCCATGATGACGATTGTCG